>JADPRS010000011.1 GCA_015686845.1 Lutibacter sp. B2 | reverse complement strand
AAATGTTATTTTCAAGAAGAAATCTTAGGATACACAAAAATATTTACAGGCTCTTCTTATATTCAAATCTATTTATATATACTTCTAGTTCTTTCATCATGCTCTCTAAATTTTCTATCGTTTCTACAATACTTTCGATAGAAGCTGTTTGTTCTTCGGTTGATGCTGCAACTTCCTCTGCATTGGCAGAAGATTGCTGTGATACATATTCAATTGTTTCTATATTCCTACTTATTACTTCTACTTTTTCATCAACTATAGCTATTTTCGCCTTAACATCATAAAGACTATCTTTCGTAATATTAGATCCTTTGATGATATGCTCAAATGAATTTAATACTTCTTTTAATACGTCTTTGCCTTTTTCTGTTTCCTTATTACCTTCCTCTATTGAAAGTAAGGCTTTTTTTGTATTATCTTGCGTTTTATCTATTAGATTTTTAATGTTATCAGCTGATTTTATTGACTCTTCTGCTAACTTTCTTATTTCATCTGCTACTACTGCAAATCCTCTTCCATGTTCCCCTGCTCTTGCTGCTTCTATAGACGCATTTAATGCCAGTAAATTCGTCTGTGTTGCTATTCCATTTATAATCTCAACAATATTTCCTATTTCACTTGATGTTGACTCTAATTCAAACATTACATAGGAAGATTCATTAACACGATCCCTAATTTTTCCTATTTGTATTGCCATTGCATCTATTTTTTCTTCACCATTTAATACTATTTTATTGGTTTTATCTGCGTTTTCTACAACCTTAACTATTTCTGAACTTACATCTTCCATATGTAGTACTACTTCTTTTACATTCTCAGTAGCTTCACTTGTTGACGCAACTTGTTTTTCAGCGCCCTGTGCTACATCTTGAATTGCTTGGGATATTTGGTTTGAAACCTCCGATACCTGTTGAGATGAAGCTAAAAGTTCTTTTGTATCTAAAAAAACAGATGTAGAAATAGTATTTATTTTTTCTACCATATCTCGTAAATTATCTATCATATAATTAAAGCTATGACCTAATAAACCTATTTCATCGTTAGATTTTACATTCACCTTTTCATTCAAATTTCCTTTTGAAGTCTTCTCCGCAAGTTTAGATAAGTCATTTAATACAGCTATTATTTTTCTAATTATAAATACTAATAAAATAGCACCTAATATAAATGATATAATAGCTATTCCTATAGATTTTATTAGGATAGAATGAATTGCAGTTTCAAGATTCTCTAAAGAAAGACCTACATTAACCGCTCCAATATGATTTCCTTCATACTGTAGGGGAATCAATACATCATAAACTGGAATTTTTTCATCTCCATACGCATACTTACTTGCATATTTTTTTCCATGTAAAGCTGCTGTTTTACTACCTTCATCATCTAATTTTATACCTATTCTTTCTGTATTGCTATGCGCTATTACTTTTAAATCTTTTCCTATCACAAGGGCATATACAATATTATTTTCTTTCACCAATTTTTCAACTACTTTTTGTTTTCCTAATAAATTCTGTGTATTTTTAATTTTGTCTGCTGAAATACCAATTTGTATAATTCTACCGTTTTCTAAAGCCATTGCTCCAAATTTATACTGAGCATCATCAACCGTACTCTTTCTAATTTTTTCTATTATTTGACCTTTTTTTGTTTTAAACAAAGAATCCAATGCATGTTCCGTAGGATATTCATATCCAATATTTTCATCCTTATTTGAATATAAAATCTTTCTACTTGAATCTGCAACATTAATTTCTGCAGTATTTGTTTTCTCTGCAATTTTTTTTAACATATCATTTGAAATATTTTCTTTTTGTCCAACTAAATATGCAACAATCTTTATTTGATCCTCTAAAAAATCATTTGTGGTATTTTCAAATAATTGACTATATTCAATTTCTGAAGCAATCTCCTTAACCAAAGCAACCCCATCTTCTGTTAATTGATTTTCCATCTCTTTTTTAACTGTATGTATAGATACAGCCGTTATGGAAGAGATTGATATTAACAAAATCAATAATGCGACTCCTGTAATTTTAAATTTCACCGATATATTACCTAATTTTAGTCTCTCTTTCATAGATTACACCTCTTTCTAATTTATATTCCAATTATTCGACATCTTGTTCCATAATACCTCTTTTTTAGTAAAATAGAGTTCCCTTAGGGAACCCTATTTTACTGTTCACTTATTCTTTTTAATGATTCAAAATCTAATTGCAATAATTCTTGTATTGAAAAATTTTCATCTTCTTCAAATTGCCAAACCTCTGATTTGTTTTTTTCTTTATTGATTTTAGTATCAAATATCTGTTCTTTTTCAAATTTCTCTTCTTTTTCAAATTTCTCTTCCTCAATCAATAATTGTTCTTCTTTACTATTCAGCTTCTTATCCATACTTTTTTCTCTATTAAAGTTACAAGTAACTTTTATTTCTCCAGAAACTTTGATTTTTACGAATGTTTTATAGGTATTTGAATTCATTACACTAAATTCACAAGTAGGTTTAGATGAAAACGCAGTGATCATTTCTACATCTTCATCATTAGACTTCTCATCATATGTAATAATTTCACAAAGTTCTTTCTTTATCGTTTTTATTTTATAATCAAGTTGATCTTCTTTCGTCATATAACTATAAAAAATGAATAGATCATAGTCACCAAAAACAGCAACCTTTTTTTTAGACAATCCCTTCGTAAATAAACTTAAAGTTCTTACTTGGCAATCTAGTATAGTAGCATTAGATAGCCCCGGAATTTCAATATTATGCGAAAATTCTTTTTTACATAATATAACATTACTCATATCTAATTTTACCTCCTACTTACAATGATTTTAATCCCATATTTATATATTATGTGAGTACTTCCAAAAAGTTACTAAGTCTATATTTAAAAAAATATAAATGCCTCTATTTTGCTTAATAAAATCTCACATCATGATCCATTAATTTTTTATCTTTATATACAAATTTTGCTGAAAACATACTTTTATTCTCTAAAATCCATTTTAGAAAAATCAAATCGCCTTCCCAGGTGGGCATATCTAGCACTTTATCATTATCTATCCACTTTAGTTCTCCCTCATTGCAATCTATTATATTTCCTTCAAATTGATCAGCCGTAAATAAAAATACATACCAATCTTCATGATCTTTAAAATTAGGAAACGTCATAATTCCTCTTAATTTAGGTTCTACTAATTGTAGTCCACTTTCTTCCTTAATTTCTCTGATAACACATTCTTCTGGCGTTTCTCCTTGCTCTATCTTTCCTCCTAATCCAATCCATTTTCCTTCATGAACATCATTTTGCTTTTTATTTCTATGAAGCAATAATGTCTTATTATCTTTTTGAACATAACACAAAGTAGACAATGTCATAAATAATACCCCTCTTTCACATTAAAATTCAATATACATGATATCATATAAAATAACACGTTCTGTCATTGTTCCTAAAAAATTCTTTCATTTATTGTAAAATATTGTTACTATATAATAGTGTTTTAAATTAACACTCTATTTTGAGAAAGAAAAGGAGCAAACTATGAAGAAAAAATTATTACTATTTACATTTACTATACTCCTATTATTAGGATTATTTATTGTAAAACTATCCTTAGATTCAGAAAGAATACCAGTACTTACTTATCATCATATTTCGGAAAATAAAGATGAACGGTCCCCTATAACTATAGCCCCAGAAAAATTTGAAGAAGACATGCTTTATCTAAAAGCTTTAGGGTATAATACAATAAACTTTAAAGATTTAATATTACATAGAGAAGGTAAAAATTCTTTACCTGAAAATCCTATAATCGTGACTTTTGATGATGGTTATAGGAGTAATTATACTTATGCTTATCCCATTTTAAAAAAATTAAAAATGAAGGCCGTAATCTCTATAATAGGAAATTTAATAGATGTATCTAGTAACACGGATTATGATTTTATGCTCACCTGGGATCAATTAAAAGAAATGGTGGATAGCAATGTTATAGAGGTTCAATCTCATTCTTATAATCTTCATACTTGGGGAGATAAGATTAATACCCCTAGAGGGGCAAGTAAAATAGCGAATGAAAATAATAAGGAATACGAAGCTCGATTTAGAAAAGATACTCAAACATTGTTAGATCAAGTACATACACATCTAGGAACTAATTTAACTATGTATACTTATCCATATGGCATATATACAGATGAATCACAAAAGATTTTAAAAGATATGGGATTTAAAGGTAGTTTACTTGGAAAAACAGGGATAAACAGCACATCAAACGGATTATCTTCTTTAAAAAGAATTAATATGGTAGGAGGCACATCTTCTCCTACCTTGATGAGAAAAATATTACTTTTACAAGTAAGACCTAAAAAAATTCCTTTCAGTAACCTTGATTCTAGTTCTGAAAGATTAGAAAAACTTAGAGAACAATTCAAAACTCAATAACAACCTATTTCATAAAAAACGCTATGCTTAAGTGAAAATAAAATCTCCTTTTGGAAAGAATTAATAATACAATTCAAACCATGAGGAGATTTTTTATAATGAAAAAATAAAAAAGCTTGAAATTTCATATTATACATGTATAATATGAAACAAGTGGAATATAAATTTTAATTACCCAATAAAGGAGGAAAATATATGTCACTAAAACATGGAATACTTGGACTATTAACATACGGATCAATGACAGGATATGAACTCATGAAGATTTTCAATGAATCCCTGACATTCTTTTGGAATGCACAGACCAGTCAGATTTATCGCGAATTGGACATTCTAGAAAAAAAAGGTTGGGTGAATTCAGAACACATACTTCAGGAAGATAAACCAAATAAGAAAGTGCTCACCATATCAGATGAAGGAAAAGCTGAACTTGTACATTGGCTTAATGGACACGCTGCAAAAGACATGATGAAAATCCGTGACGGCATGACTATGCGCGTATTCTTTGGCTCAGAAGGAGACAATGATGCATTAAAACGTGAACTCATGGAATACCGATGTATCAATGAGCATTTTCTCAACAGTTTGAAACATACGGAAAACGAGCTAGATCACCGTGAACAATTCGTTGGCAAATCCGGTGAAAAGATATACTGGCTTATGGGCATTAAGAGAGGCTATAAAACAGCCAAATCCAACATCGAATGGGTTGATGAATGCCTCGAATTGTTGGAGAACATGAAAGGGGAGTAATAATATGGAAAAGGTTCTGATTTTGAACGGAAGCCCTAGAGGCAAAAAGGGGAACACTGCTAAGTTGATTGATCAGTTCATGAAAGGCTATCAAACGGTAAAGCCTAATAGTCATATAGACTACGTAGAACTGCGCAAAAAAAATGTAAAAAACTGTATAGGATGTTTCAACTGTTGGACAAAGACTCCAGGCAAATGCATACATGGAGATGATATGGAAACTTTACTACAGCAGTATATTGATGCGAATGTGGTGATTTGGGCGACGCCCCTATATCATCACGGCATGACCTCCATTCTAAAGACTTTTGTGGAGAGAACGCTTCCCATCAGTGAACCCTACATCATCAAAAAAGAGGGTAAATTCGCACATCCAGAGCGCTACGAAACCTCTGGAAAAAGAAATATTCTCATTTCCAACTGTGGTTTTCCTGAACACCATAATTTCGACATAATGATGCAGTCTTTCAAAAGAATTACCAACAACCATATTGATGAAAGCATCTTGTGCATCATGGGAGAACTTCTGTCAAAAAAACCACTTGCAGGTCGTATCCAGTGGTATATGGAAGCACTAGAAACGGCGGGGAAGGAATATGCCCAAAATAGACATTTTGATTCAGATACGAGGAATACACTCGGTCAACCTTTAGTGCCCTTAGAAGATTTTATTGAAATGGCCAACTTAAGTTGGGAAGCAGAAGGTGAAATACCACCTAATTTTAATGAAGCTATGGGTGAAGAAGCTCCGGGTGGTATACAACATAAAAAAGGATTTTCTTATTTAAAACTCATGCGCCAAAGTTTTATAAGTAAAAATGCCAAAGGTTTAGATGCCATACTGGAGATAGAATTTACAGACCTCAATGAGACACATCATTTCATCATCAAAAATCAGAAATGTGAACTTATTGATGGAAGGAACACTTCTTTTACCACAAAAATTATCACAACCTATGATACATGGATGAAAATTTCGAATGGTGAAGTAAGTGGCTCGCAAGCCATGATGGATGGACTTTATCGGATTGAGGGAGATTTTAATTTCATGATGGTCATGAGTAAGATTTTCGGGTCAGGAGAATCTGATAAAGATAAAAAAATGGATGAATGTAGTCAAAACTCAAAAATTCTAGGAATTAAAGGTGAAAAGTGGATGAGTATTTCATTTATTCCTTGGATTTTATCATGGATCTGTATTGGTTTTAATAGCATTTTAGGTGTGTGGAGTCCACTACTTTTAAGTGGGGGCATAGCTGCTATCAAGAGAAAAAATGGAGAAGTGACTTATTTTGAGAAAATGAGTGTGCTTTATTTTAGTGTACTAGGTGTACTTCAATTACTAGGAATTTCTTTTATTAGCACTGAAGGAACATTACTTAATTATTTTTCCATGGCTTTAATATGGGGAATCTCCTTACTTGATCGTAAGCCATTAACAGCAGACTATTCAAAGCATCGTTTTGATGTAAATATGCAGGACAATATTATGTTCACCAAGACCAATGAGATATTAACTTTGTTCTGGAGTACCATGTTCATCCTTCAAGGCTGTTTATTCATTCTTTTGAGACAGCTTCATCTTGTGAAATTCACGCCGTTTCTCTATATCCTAACTTTTATAGCATTAAAGTTCACTGGGTGGTTTTCTAATTGGTATCCTGGGTATATTGCCAAAGGACGGGTGAGATAATCCATTTATTTCAAAGGCGGCATATACTGTTTTAGCCGTTAATACGGATGGATTGAAAGAAATTTTAATTATATATGACAATTGGGACATGATTATGAACCAATTGTCATATAACCCATATCTTCTAAATCACAAAGTTATTTACAGACTCCATAAGCACTCTCTCCTGCAATTTTTCCAAATACACTTATATCTGTTAAAGAGTTACCCCCTAATCTATTTCCTCCATGAATGCCTCCTGTAACTTCACCTGCTGCATATAAACCTTTTACAACTTTACCAAAATGATCAATAACCTCAGCTTTTGTATTTATTTTTAGTCCACCCATGGTGTAGTGAACAGCAGGAGCTACCTTAACGCCATAAAAATTAGATTTTTCTAGCTTAAATTTCATTGATTTTCTATCAAAATCAGGATCATTTCCTAATTCAACATATTCATTATATTCTTTAACCGTTTTTTGTAATTCCTTATTATTTATTTCCATAGCATCCGCTAATTCTTTTAAAGACTTGCCTTCTGTAATCAGCCCTTCTTTATAATATTGCTCTACTGCTTTCAAGCTTTTCCTTACCTTTTCATCAAATATTAAATATACTTCATGATTTTCTTGAGCTAGTTCTGCCTGGGAAACTACATCTCTAGTAGATAGTTCATTTACAAATCTTTTTCCTGACTTGTTCACCAATATTGCACCATTACCTCTTACAGCTTCTGTTATAAGATGATTGTCATCCCAAACTACAGTAGGATGAATTTGAATTTGATCCATATCTACTAAGGCTATATTTAAATCTTTAAGCATATGAATGGCATCTCCTGTAGCACCTGGACTATTAGTAGTTCCAAACCCTTTTAATTCTTTTTTATACTCGACGATCATATCTTGATTTGCGCCAAAACCACCAGTAGCTATTATTACTGCTTTTGCATATATATTGTAGCTATTTCCATCCATTGTTTTTACTTTTATTCCATTAACCTTCGTTCCATCATATAATACTTTTACAGCTTCAGTAGCTACTCTTATATCAACCCCATCATTTCTAGCAGCTTTTTCTAAAGAATCAAATAATTTTCCTCCTACTGCAAGTCCACCTTTTGGTCTATGGGCTCTATCAATACTAGCTCCTCCCAATCTACCTACATCGGACAAGTCCATACCTCTGTCGCTTAGCCATTCTACCATTTCAGAAGATTTTTCAGCTAATACCTTTACTAATTCCTTATTATTTATATTTTTTCCGCCTTTAAGCGTATCTTCTATAAACTTTTCTGTACTATCTTCTATGCCTTTTTCTTTTTGAAATTTCGTTTGTGCTGCATTTAATCCGCCCGTAGCAAATTTAGTATTTCCACCTAATATAGGTAGCTTTTCTACAAGAATTACATCTGCCCCTTTTTCTTTCCCTTCAATTGCTGCAGTAAGGCCCGCTCCTCCTCCTCCAACAACGACTATATCTGTATTTACATCATCCTTCTTATCTGGTTGTACTTTAACAGAAGAAGCTAATATTATGCCTGATTTATTCATTGCATCAGCAATTGCAACCTTTAGATCTTTACTACTTTTCGTAGCTCCAGCTACGTCATCTACATTCAAACTATTATTTTTCACTATATTTTCAGCCATATAATCAAATGCTCTTTGGGCCATTTGTGATTCATCATTTTTCAAAATCTCAATATCTACTATTCTTTTATTTTCTATAGATAAAGCCGCACTAACTTTTCCATTTCGACCCATAGCCTCTCCTATATATTTTCCTTTAAGATCAATATCTTTATTATCTCTCATATGCCTAAATTGGATTACCCCTACAAGTAATACGAAACCAATTAATAAGAATGCTATTATTTCTTTCGTTTGTTTTTTCATTTTTCATGTCCCCTTTCTTAATCTGAATTATACCATAATTTCAAAAAAACTATTATATAATCAAAAATAAGTCAGAACAACAGATTATAATGGTACCTATAGATAGGACACCCTCTTTTTTTAAAATCCTACTAAAAGTAAATAAAATAGTATCAAAAAAAAAACTTATGCATATCATATATTATGCAAAAAAGGAGGAATCTGTATGCATAAAAAGTTGATTCAAGTTCCAGTAATAATTGGTAAGGGTAGTAAGCAGACTTTGGTAGTTACAGAATTACAAATTTCCCCACCTAGTCCCCCTGTTTTCCGTGTAAAAGACATTGACGAGAAGGTTGTAATCACAAATAAAAAAGTAATCCCCGGCAAGGTAATTATTAACGGATTTATTGATAAAAATATAAACTACAAAACCTTAGAGCATTTCCATGATGGTGCTGTAAATGGTCCATTATACCACTATACTGCACAAATACCATTTTCTACATTTATAGATGTAATCCCAAATAAAGGAGAAGAAATTACAGAAGGTGACAACTGCGAAATATTAGAAGCTTTTGTTGAAGGAGAAAAAACTGAATTGCTATGTCCAGTTTCACCTGCAGAACATGGAGAGTCATGTGATCCTAAACCACCTTGTCCACCACCAGTATATCGTAAACTTCTAGAAAAATCGGTTGTTAAAATAGTTGTTAAAATTACAAGAATTGAACATATAGAAATAAATGCAGGTTGTCAATGTCATGATCAACAAACAGATGAACTTTAGATTCAACCTTTATGAGTGAGCAACAAAATAAGTCATTACTTTATCCTATAAAATTTTCATTTTTTATTTACTTATGGTAAGTTTCATAGAAAATTAATAAGTACAGTAATTAAACAATCCTGTAGCCATTATAGCTACAGGATTGTTTATGCTTTTGATTATTCTTTAAAAGATTTTTTCACATTATTTGCAACTCGTTCTGCAAATAATCTTACTCTTTCTTGTTGTTCTTCCGTTCCATCTTTTATGCATACAGCACCAAAATGAGTATATGGCAGTCCTTCACCAATGCCTACAGAATAAGCAAACATTCCTTTAACCAATAACATACCGATCAATGATAATTCTGCAAGATCGGCTCCACCACCTAAAAAATTCTCTGTAGCAAATACACAACCCACTTTTCCAGCTAATTTAATTTTACTTGTATCTATCCATTTTTTCATTTGCCATGAATAGGTTCCTGCATATGTAGGTGTTCCAAAAAATACTACTTTCGCTTCATTAACAAATGCTTCATCCACCTGATCAATAGACATACTTTTTGCCTCTACACCTTCTACTTTTTCTGCTCCTTCAACAATAATATCTGCTACTTTCTGTGTATTTTTAGTTTCACTATGATAAACTACTGCTATTTTCATGCTACTTCCCCCCTGGAATTTATTTAACTTGTATTCCAGTATATACTTAATTATAACAATGTCAATATATGGTTAAATTTTGCCTGCTTTTTTTACAAATTCTGATTTTCTAAATATGGATCGAAGTAATACAATCCACCCCCATGAAATTGATAGCGTAGGCAAAGTAGCTATTATTGCTTCAATTGGACTCATATTAGAAAATTTGAGTGGACTGAAAAATAACATAAATGTTACTACCATCATTAAAAATAAAGTTATTCGCTCAAAAAGTGTTCGTGGCGGCGTTAAAAATATTTTGCTTAAATCAATTTTTACTTTCATACTTATTCCAACTTTCCAATTATTGATTCTACCAGATCAATAATACTTCCAGAGTGGATTAAGTCTCTCAAGGTATTTATATGTGGATAAAGATATAGATCTTCTTCCATCAATGGAACCGTTTTTGAAATTTCATCTAATACTGCCTGAGAAGCACTTCCAGGTGAAAGATTCTCATCCATAAATTGATGTGCTTGAAACACTGATAATAACTCAATGGCTAAAATATATTCTAGTTTTCCAGCAATCTGTCTTGCTTTTTTAGAAGCATTGTATCCCATTGCTACATAATCTTCTTGACCCCCACATGTTGGAATACCATCTATTGTTGCAGGATGAGATAGAATTTTCATATCATTTAATAAACCCGCCTGTGTATATTGGGGAATCATTAAACCAGAATTTAGTCCTGGATTTTTAATAAGGAACCAAGGATATCCCGATAAACTTCCATCTACTAATCTATTATTTCTTCGTTCAGACATTTTTGCTAACGTAGTTGCAGCAATACAAGCTGAATCCATTTCAATACCTACAAATGAAGAATCAGGATTACAGCCAGAAATTGTTTCTCCATCATCTCCTTCAGGCCAAATGATTGGATTATCACAGCAAGAATTTATTTCAATTTCAATGGTATTAAGTGCATCAAATAAAGTTTTCTTTGCAGCACCGTGTAGTTGTGGTATACATCGTAAAGATAATGCATCCTGCAAACGATAATCTATAAAGTTTTTTGAGATCTCAGAATCAGCTAAAATACGTCTTACATTATTGGCAGTACTACGTTGTTTTTCATGAGGCCTTACACGCATTAAGCGATCATCAAATGCACGAATAGTCCCTTTAAGTACTTCAAGTGACATAGCACCAATTATATCAGCTGTCTTAGCAGCGTTCATCATATCATAAAGAGAAAGTGCTCCTAATGCTGTAACACTGGTTGTTCCAGATACTAGAATAAGACCTTCTTTTGATGATAACTCAATTGGCTCAAGACTTGCTTTTTTTAGTGCTTCCATAGCAGGAATTAATGCTCCTTCATAATAGGCTTTTCCTTCACCTATTAATACTAAGGCCATATGTGCTTCAGGAGATAGATAACCAACAGATCCTTCTTTTGGAGCAAATGGGATAATCCCTTTATTTAGAAATTGTCGATACATTTCTAAAGTTTCAAATCGTGCCCCACTATAGCCTTGCCCTACATTTTGTAATATCATGAAAATTGTACCTCTAACTGATTCTATTGAAAGAGGTTCTCCAACGGAGGTAGCATGAGATAAAATAATATTCTTTTGTAATTGAGCCGTTTTTTCTTTGGAAATCACTTCTGTACAAAGTGCGCCGAATCCAGTTGTTATACCATACATAACACGTTCTTCTTTAATCCATTTTTCAACTAATTTACGAGATTTCTTAACTCTTTCTATATAGGATTGTGAAAACTCTACTATTGCATCATATCGGGCAACTGCAACTAACTCTTCAATTCCAATCTGATCTCCCAGTACAACTTTTTTAATGTCTTTTGCTTGTATAGTATCGTTCATAATTTCCCTCCTCCAAATAAAAGAGTGGGAATCTTCCCCTCTTTTATTTTAATGATTCATTAGTATTTAATTTCATCTATAAAAAACATCTTGATCGCTGAAACAACTTGCAATACAAATATGAAAAGTACCATAAACCCACCAGCAGCTGCAAGATATTTAACTCCGTCAACCCCTTGTGATCCACCTGCATAAGCTACCATAACAAATGCAATTGCTCCAATGGAAACGCCCCAAAGAATTTTTTGGAAAGCAGGTGGTTCCTCATCATGTTTTAAATTTTTTGTACACAAGGTTGCTATTGTTGTAGTCATTGCATCTGCAGATGTTGCAAATGAAACAATTAGTGTTAACATTACGATTGGTATGATGATCGCAGCTAAAGGTATTTGACTTAAGAATGTCCATAATCCAGAAACAGCTCCATTTTGTGTAATTGCTCCTATAAGATCTGCAGTTCCCTCTTGTTGCCAATAAAGTGCAGTTGAACCCCAAACGCCGAACCAAACCAATCCAAATATAGATGGAAGTATCCAGTTAATAATCATAAATTGGCGAACTGTCCTTCCGTATGAAATGATTGCTAAGAATATCCCCATCAATGGAGCAAAAGCAATCCATATTGCCCAATCATAAAGAGTCCACCACATAACTAGCGCTTCTCCACCTATATCTATTGGGTCTAAGCTCCATACCCAGAAATTCTGAAGCCAGTAAGCCATACCAGCCATAGACATTCTACAAATGTAAATAGTTGGTCCTACTATGAATAGAAAAATCAAAAGCCCATAAAATATCTTTGTGTTAAAATCTGCAAGTTTTTTAATCCCTTTATCAATTCCAACATAAGAAGCGATCGTAAAAGTTGCAGTAATGATCACTGCTAAAGCAAACCATACAATAGGACCTTGCTTTATTCCATAAGTAATTTCAAGCCCGGAACCTACAAGAGCAAATCCTGCACCTAAAGAAGAGGCTAGTCCTAACGCAATGGCAAGTAATGACAATGTATCTATAATATTTGCCCAAATACCTTTCGTTATTTTTTCTCCAAATAAAGGCGTTAATGTTGCAGTAACTGAAAGAGATTGTTTACGATTGAAATACATATAAGCCACAACAAGACCACTTAATGAATACATAGCATACGGAATGAAAGACCAGTTATAAAAACAACGAGCCATTGCAAAAATAGCTGCTGTTTGTGTATTTGCTTGAATACCAGTTTTAGCCATTTCTCCATATATATTACCAAAATAAATAATGGGTTCATTTGCAGCATATGTAACAAGTCCAGTAGCAATACCACCCGTTAGCGCCATAGCAAACCAAGTCATAAATGAGAACTTCGGTTTTGCATCTTCCCCACCAAAACGAATTTTACCAAGTTTTGAAAAGGTGATCACCCCTACTAAAATTAAAGCAACGATTGATATAATTTGGTATAACCAACCAAAGCTTCGAAGTGACCATGTAAACGTATTCCTCGCCACTTCAGTCAATAACTGATTATTCACAATCCCAAGAATAGCGGCACTACCAATAACTAAAAATGCTGGCCAAAATACGCCTTTACGTATTTTTTTTGTATTCATTTCTATTGATTTTTCTTTTGACAATTAAAACTCCTCCTTAACTGTGTTTTATTAATGTTATGTAAATATTAATTGCAAATACTGTGCCAACTTTGTTTCACAGTTTTAAAAATGTTCTAACTAGTTGGAAATACACGATTATAAAATTTTATAAACCTCAAATATTCTTATAATTAAAAATATAATATAATTTCCAAAAATTATAACCGCAAAATTTCTTTGCGTTTTATCTATTAAAATACACAATTTTACTATATATCAACTAAAAAAAGTGCCAATTCATTTGGCACTCATGCAATTATATTTTGCGTTATTTATTTATAATTCTAAATTTTCTCATTCTATATTGAAGACTTTGCCTGCTCATCCCAAGCATTTTAGCACTTTTTGTAATATTTTCTTGATTTTTAGCAAGTGTTTTAATGATAATATCCTTTTCACATCTATTCATTTGCTCTTCTAAGCTTAAAGATTTCAAACAATCACCCATGGAAGCTTTTTCTTCCTGATATTCTAATTGTCTATGCATTACTATTTGTAACGTTTGCATATACTTTGGAATATCTGCTAACTGAATTACAGTCGCTTCTTCTGTAGCTCTATTGATTGCATAATTTATTACATGATGAAGTTCTCTAATGTTTCCTGGCCAATCGTACTGAATGAAAACACTATATACTTCTTCCGAAAGGTTCATATTCTTTAATCCATACTGAATGCAAAGTTCATCTAAAAAATATTGTGCAAGAAGGGGAATATCTTCTTTTCTTTCTTTTAACGAAGGTAAATTTATTGTTATTGTTGAAATTCTATAATAAAAATCCTTACGAATTATATTTTTTTTTGTAAGTTCAAAAAGATTTTCATTAGAAGCAGCAATGACTCGTACATCACATTCAATATATTTACTTCCACCAACTCTTCTAAAACGTTTTTCTTGAAGGACTCTCAATAACTTAGCCTGCATTTCCATACTCATTGAATTTACCTCATCTAAAAAAATCGTTCCTCCATTGGCCATTTCAAAAAATCCTTTTTTGCTTGCACTTCCGGTAAAAGCACCTCTTTCCGTTCCAAAAAACATGCTTTCAACTAAATTACTTGGTACCGCACTGCAATTAACATCCACAAATTGTTTGTTCCTTCTTGGGCTAAAAGAGTGAATACTTTGGGCAATCAGTTCTTTTCCAGTTCCCGTTTCTCCTGATATCAATATACTAGAATCTTTCAAAGATACTTTTTTCGCAAACTTGATGATTTCCTTCATGCTTTCAGATCTATGCTTTATATCATCAAATGTGTACATATCACTATTCATAATTGATCTATCATTGTCAATATAGGACTGAAGATTGAAAGTTCTATTTTTTATTTTATTAAGAACAGATAAATCACTTTCAAATACAACAGCTCCAATAAGATTGTTATTTATTTTTATAGGATAACCCGAATTAATTGTGATTAAATTTTTTCCTAATCTAGTTTTAAATCGATCACAACGATTGGTAACTGGAGTTTTATTCCTTAATACATTAAGGATCGTACTGTAGTCTTCATCAAGTTCATAAAGGTCTATAAGGTGTTTATCTATAAAATCGCTCTTATCATATTCTTCTAAAAATTCACTTGCTTTATTAGCATAAATAAAGTAACCATTTTTATCAAAAATTTGAATCCCTTCTGAGACATAGTTTATAACTTCTTGAAATATATTCATCATAAAACTACTATGACTTAAATATAGAATACTTCCATTGGTATCTTGTATATATTGATATTTAAATATTTTGTTATGAATTTCAACGATTCCTCCATTTTTGCATATGGGTGACCCTAGTAAAATACCAACTTTTTTTCCAATGAACTGGGACCAATCCATAGTATAATACCATTCCCCAACATCCCCTACACAAGAAACATCTTTCAATATATTGTCTTTATCAATTTTTAAAATTAAATCTACAATATTCATTGAAATCCTCCAAATTAAATTTTTATTAATAATGATACCATAAATAGTACGCCAATGCTTAAATTTTCTAATATTTCAGTTATAACATTTATTTATTTTGGGCAATAACAAAACACCGTTTAAAATAGACTCTACAAAGCATCTACTTTAAACGGTGCGACTAAAATAACCATACTCTTATTCAGCTTGAACAAGCCTACCTACTTTCTTAATTACGATGCCCATATGAGGCATCACAACGCTAATCATAATAATACTCCCACCAATTACTGCTTGTAATCCTATAATTTCAGATAAAAACATCCATCCAAATAAAGCTGCAAAAATCGGCTCCAACGTACATATAAGTGCCATATTAGTAGCAGGAATGTACTTCTGTGTTATATTGCTTACTAAATATGCCAAAGCTGTACATACAACCCCTAAAAATAACATACCTTTCCAAGCCTCTGAAGACATACTTATAGTAGGCGTTTCTATCATCAATGACACAATCAAACTTAAAATTCCAACAACACTAATTTGAATGGTTGCAATCACTTTTGCATCATACTTTTTAACATATTCTTCAACTAGGAGAATATAATACGCTAAAATTATTGAACCTACTAATGTCATAAGATCACCAAAATTAATACCACCTTGCTGCCCTTCTAAGGTCACTAACGCAAGCCCCAACATAGCCATATAAGTTCCCACCCAAGTAAGTTTGGACTGCTTTTCTTTTCGTATATACGTTGCAATAAATGGTACAAAAATAACACTGCTACCAACAATAAATGCATTTTTAGCAACACTTGTATATTTTAGTCCAATTGTATGAAAGGTAAACGCACAGAATAAAACCGTTCCTGTAATGATTCCTCCAAACAATTGTTCACGTGTAATCTTTAGATGTCCTAGTAAAAATAATATTATAGCTACTATACCCCCACCGATTAAGAATCGAAGGGCCATAAAATTAAAAATTTCAATATCCTTCAATATTGGTTTGGTTAAACTAAATGATAAACCCCAAAATGCCATAATTAAGATCATAATAAATTCTGCTTTCCATCTTTTCATAAGCGCCCCTCCTCTTTATACTTGTTTATTATTCAAAATCAATTTCCTTCACTACAATAATTATACAGGATTACGGTAAATGGTGGCATTTCAATTCATACAAAAAAAAGGCACTTAATTTGTATAATTTACAAATCAAATACCTTTAAGCAACATATTTCTACCAACAATTTATTTTTAATTTTGATTTGCTATGGCTTTTTTAGGTACTCTACTTTTCATATTATTTAAAGTAACCCCTCCAATTATGCTTATTCCACCTAAAATCGTAAAAACAGTTATGCCTTCATCAAATAACGTAAAGGAAACAATCGATGCCACAAGTGGATTAATATAATTAAATACGGATGTTCTTGAAGCTCCAAACTCTTTTATTGCACTATACCAGCCATAGTATCCTATAACCGTACATGTAACCCCTAAATATAAAGATGATAAAATAACTTTCATATCAATATCATGTATTTTACTCATCAGAGGCACTGGTGATAAAAAATTAGAAGTAAGAGCAAAAGGAGCTATCATAATCAACGCAAATATATTCATATACGCCACAACAATGAACGGATCATATTTGTTTAATATTTTCTTTGCTCCTATGGAAAATGTAGCTAACATTACAGCATTTAGTAACATCAGTATGTCTCCAACCATTGTTTTTTGAAATGATAGAGCAGAAATATTTCCCTTCGTTATAATAAGAATAATTCCAATAAAACACATAAAAATACCATTTACTCTTCTAAGTTCTAATTTTTCTTTTAGGAACACACATGAATATATTGCTACTAGTATAGGTGCTACGCCTACTAATAAAGATGCATTTACAGTTGTCGTATATTGTAAAGCTGTATATTGTACAATAAAATAACCACCGATACCCATAAATCCAAGATAAATAATATATTGAATATCTTTTTTATCAATTTTTCTTTTCTCTTTTGGCGTTTTACACAATATCATCAAAAAAATAATCGTTGCAAACATGGTTCTCAAAAAAAGAAACTGCACTGGAGCCAAATTTCCTATACCAATTTTTACTGCGGCAAAGGATGTTCCCCAAAATATTACTGTTAACGTTAATAAAAAATACAAAACCTTTTTGCTCATCGTTTACATCTCCTATATATTCATATTAATATTTTTTCATACAACGTTGTATAATTCATAATTACATGTTATCATAGCTCTAAAATAGAGTAAAATAGATATGTTAGATACTATCTATCTATTTTACCGATAATGATTAGAATGGAGATCCCATGGAATTCAAATTATTAAAATCATTTGTAACCGTAGCTCATAGTGAAAGTTTTTCAAAAGCAGCTGAAATACTAAATTATGCACAATCAAGTATATCTGAACAAATAAAAAAGCTTGAAAGTCAATTAGGCACTATCTTATTTGAACGTTTGGGTAATCATATACGACTAACCAAAGATGGAAAAACATTTCTGTCTTATGCTGAAAAAATATTAGATTTATGTGATGAAGCAATGTCAAACTTATCATCATCGTCCCCTCAAATTATAAAGGGAGAATTGAGAATTGCTATTACAGAAACCCTTTGTTTTTATAGTTTACCTAGACTTTTTAGAGATTATCATACCCTCTATCCAAATGTAGATATTAAAATAAAAATGGGGAATTGCTATGATTTTCCTTCTTGGATTAGGAAAAATATTATAGATGTTGCATTTGTATTAGATAACAAAACAAACAATTCAGATATAGTGTCTGAAATTTTATTCAATGAACCGCTTGTTTTAATTACAAGTAAACACCATCATCTAGCCACTAAAAAAATAATTAGCCCATATATTTTAAAAAATGAACACTTAATACTTACTCAAAAGGGAAGTGAGTATCGTGCCTTATTTGAAAATTATTTAATGGACATTAATGTTTCCCCTAGTTCTCTATTAGAATTTGAAAGTATCGAAGCCATAAAGCATTTTGTTCTCAATGGTCTTGGCGTTTCATTTATACCACGTTCTACTGTAGAAAAAGAACTTTTAAATGGTGATTTGCATGAAATTTCATTAGAAGATAAAGATTTCAGCATCCCTGCTCAAGTTCTTTATCATAACAATAAATGGATGTCACCAGCTTTGCAGGCTTTGCTAGATTTGACTCATACTCTAATTCAAAATAACAAATAGCTACAATAAAAAACATCTACTTCTCAGCAGATGTTTTTTATTGTAGTTAACACCATTATAGCAATTTCAAATTAATTAGATACAAACGAATAGCTATAGCTAAGGTTTCATAACTCGTTCCTTTAAGCTGAGTAGTATCTATTATTTCGTTGATTTTTTTAACACGATATCGTACTGTATTCCTATGCTGAAATAATTTTTCAGACGTGGCTTGTATATTCCCTTCACTTCTAATATATTCAATAGCCGTATTTAAAAGATCTGTTCCTTTCTCTTGATCATAAGAAATAAGCTTATTAATTATTCTCTTATAAAATGAATACGCCCAAGGATTATTAATAATTGGAATCAACAATTGATAAATACCTATATTTAAAAACGCAGCCTCTTTCATCTCATAAAGAGATGCAAAATCATACGCATATTTACTCTCATCAATGGCTCTGCCTAAAGCCCCCAAATCATTCTTACACTCGCTAATGCCCAATCGATATCTACCGTCTAATAATCCAGATACACTCAGTGCTGATTCAGAAGCTTTTTTTATATATTCATGTTTCTCATTTTCATATGTTGCAATAATTAGGTATCCATTTCTATAGGAAATAACCAAACAACTCTCTCCTAGGAGTTGATTCAATCTATTTGGATTAAATAACCATGTATTATTTCCTTCATACACTTCTATTTCCCTTGCAAAGTAAACAATATAATTTTTTTTGAAATTTCGATTGATTTGGTACGCCAGATCCCTTATGCGAAATTCATTCAAGTTGCTTTCTGATATTTGATCAACGATTAATTGGATATGTTGTTCATGATTTTGAATATTAATCGCTTTATCAATCTCTAAAATGATGGTCTCCACATAGGTTTCATCAAATAAGAACAATGGAAATTTATGATTATGAGCTAGTTCTATGGCTTCTTTAGGAATCTCCTTGAAATAAATCATTTTAATTGCAAAACACGCTGCTTTTGCATCTATCAAGTGTTTTACAAAATCAACAATCATCTCTGGTTTATTTTTAATGGCAAGTAGATTACTAAAAATAAATTCACCTTTTTGAACTGCATCACGAACTTGTTCTCCAATTTCATGGTCAAGTATTCCCGCTCTAGTTATTTTTCTATCTAATCCATTCATCCCTGCAACGAGTCTAAATCTTTTTAATGCATCTAGCTTTAATGCATCATGAACTGTAAGTGACATTTTTTCTCATATTCCTCTCCTCAATATTTCGAAATTTTTATTATTTAATTATATCACAACCATAATAAAACACCCAATACCGTTAAAGTATTGAGTGTACTGGCACATCCTGTGTTACTTAATCCCTTTTACTCCTTCCAAACAACGCCATTAATACCCTTAATCCCAAATCCATGATCATCCGTCACTGTAATCTTAGAATCTTTAAAAATAGCGCCTCCGTCTATTGGGTCCTCTTTACACAACATCGGACCATCTAAATCTATTTTCGTTATTATACCCCTTGCCGCTGCAAGGTGTACTGCTGCTGTAACACTGATCTTTGATTCAAGTAAGCATCCAATCATGCACTCAACGCCATAAGTCTCGGCAATGGTACAAATCTTAAGTGCATTATGTATTCCACCTGTTTTCATAAGTTTAATATTTATTAAATCAGCTGCTCTCATTTGCATAATTTTCATAGCATCCATAGGTGAAAATGTACTTTCATCCGCTAAAACCGGCATTGACACATTGTCTGTTACAAATTTTAACCCATCCAAATCATACCCTGGTACAGGTTGTTCCACAAATTCAATACCAATTCCTGCATTTTCTATTTTTCTTAAATTTACCACTGCTTCTTTTGGCGTCCATCCTTGATCTGCATCAATTCGAAGTGCTACATCATATCCAACCGCAAGTCGAATGGCTCTCATCCTTTTGACATCCATAGCCACATCTTTACCAACTTTTATCTTCAATGTTTTATATCCCAGTTTTACTGCTTCTATACTATCCTTTGCCATTTCTTCTGGATCGTTTACGCTAATGGTTAAATCTGTAGTAATCTCTTTTCTATATCCACCTAATAGCTTATATACAGGTGCTTTATAGAATTGACCATGCAAATCATAAAGTGCAATGTCTATAGCTGCTTTTGCACTATTATTTTTAATCACTGATTTATTTAGTCTTTGCATAATCTCTTCAAAGTTTTCTATATCCATTCCTATTAAATTCTTTTTAATATGATCTTCTATTGCCCCTATAATCCCCCCAGCAGTATCTCCTGTAATTATTCCTGTTGGCGGTGCTTCACCATATCCTATATTGCCTGTATCTGTAATAATTTTAACAAGCACGTTGTTTACATCATACACTGTGCTTACAGCTGTCTTAAATGGTTTTTTTAGTGGTATTGATATGCGACCAACTTTTATATCTACAATTTTCATTTTTAATCCCCCTCATAAAATTTGAAAAAATCCATCAAAATTCATTTATTAAGCCCTATCGCTAGAAATATAGGGGATATATTAATGAGTAGTAGAATATTTGAAATTTTCTAAATACAGTATATATCAAATTACCATATTATTCAATTCCCAATTTAGTAATAATATGTAACAAATGTTGACAAAATATAAAGCTTCGTTTATACTCAATAGAGTTTCGCGAACAAACATTGAGTACAATTTTACATTTAAATATATAGATATTTAAAAAATATCAAAGTGTTGAACATCCACTTCAAAAAAACTCGAAGTGGGTGTTATTTTTTTGCAATCAATTAGATTTCAAATCCATATATCACATTTAAGAAAGGAGTTTTTATATGTCATTTAATTTAATCAAAGACTATAAGAATAACAAAAAATTTTATAGGAATTTATTCACAATCACGGTACCAATCGTTTTACAAAACTTAATAGCATCATCTCTTAATATGCTAGACACTATGATGATCGGTAAAGTTGGAGAAACCGAGCTAGCATCTGTGGGCATTGCAAATCAATGCTACTTCTTATTCTCTTTATTTGCACTAGGGATAGGTAGCGGTTGTGGGGTACTAATTGCACAACTTTGGGGCAAAAAGGATCAACGTAATATAAAAAAGGTTTTAAGTAAATCCACAGTTGCAAGTTTACTCGTATCTTTGGTCTTTTTATTTATTGGTCTTATAATGCCCGAAAGGATCATGGCTATCTTTAATAAAGATGTAGCAGTTATATCTATCGGTAGTCAATATTTGAGAATAACCGTTATAAGTTATGTATTTACAGGTATTACTTTTACTTTTGCTTCTGCCCTTAGAAGTATTGGGAATACGAAATTACCTATGTTTTCAAGTTTAGTGGGTCTCATTATAAATGGCGTATTAAATTATGCACTTATATTTGGAAATTTTGGAATGCCTGAACTTAAAACCCAAGGTGCTGCAATAGCAACGCTGATTGCACGAACATGTGAGTGTAGCATGATATTATTTATTGTCTATTTTAAGGACAAGCGATTAAATATTAAATTAAGTGATTTAATAGGATTATCTAAAAATCTCACTAAGACATTAATAGCTGTCACGATTCCAATCGTTTTAAATGAAGCTTGTTGGGGATTTGGTAATATAACATACATTGCAATATATGCAAGAATAAGTACTCGTGCCGCTGCATCCATTCAAATATGTTCAACCATAATGAACTTATTTATGATATTTGCTTTTGGTCTTGCTTTTGCTTCAATCGTTATAATCGGAAATGAAATTGGTGCTAATAGAGAGGATCTCGCCATAGAAGCATCTAAGCGGATTTCTAAATTATCTATTTTAATCTCTTTATTTTTAGGTGTTGTACTTTTCATATTAGCAAAACCTATCGTTTCTTTCTTTAATGTATCAAATGAAGTTAAATTAGCTTCATCTTATATACTTTATGTATATTCAATTGTTATGGTTGTTAAAGTTTATAATGGAGTTATGATCGTTGGAATACTTAGGGGTGGTGGAGATGCTACCTATGGTTCTATACTTCAAGGTATTACACTTTGGTTTATAGGTATACCACTAGCTTTTATCGCTGCATTTATGCTCCATTTACCCGTATATTTAGTCGTTGCATTTACTGCAATCGAAGAGATTATAAAGGTGTTTTTTATGATCAGAAGATTTAGGTCTTTTAAATGGATAAGAAATATGGTCAATAATGATGTAGATACAAAAGTTGCGGTAGCATAAAAAAGGATTATTACCGAATTTGTCGAATATTAAATCAAATCATAATTTTTCTTTTGTGGAGGTGTTGCTATGAAAATACTCATCGTAGATGATAGTCGGTTTAATTTAGAATATGCAAAAAATATATTAATTGAAAACAACATTGATTGCCATATACTTTTAGCTAATTCTGGAAAAGAAGCTTTAGAAACTATTACTTCTACAGAAATTGATATTGTTATACTAGACATTGTTATGCCTGAAATGAATGGCATAGAAGTTCTGACTAAAATTCGAAAAAATAAAAAAACCCATGCTATTCCAGTTATTATGTTTACCTCCCTTACTGATAAACAAGCTCTTCAAGAGAGTTTTGACTGTGGTGCAACAGATTTTATTAATAAACCTATAGAACCTATTGAATTCATTTCAAGGATAAAAGCTGCTATAAGAATTAGAAAATATGAAATATATCTAAAAGAAACTTTAAGTACCATCAAAAATCAAAATCAAGAATTATTAGATTTAAACAAACAACTACAAGAAACACAATATCATCTCGTTCAGAAAGAAAAATTAGCGGCAATCGGTCAACTTGCAGCTGGTGTAGCACATGAAATCAATAATCCTATCGGATATGTATCTAGCAATACAGAAACCCTTAGTAAATATATTCGTAAAATAAAAGCTGCCATTGATCAATATAGTGAACTTCTTCACTGCCTCAATGACACAGATATTCAATCTGAAGAAGTTAAAAATAGAATAAAAGATCTTTACGATTTACAAAGTAAATTACATTTAGATTTTATTCTTAGCGATATAGATAGTCTCATCGATGACTCTTTTGAAGGAATTGAAAAAGTAACAAAAATTGTTCAAAGCTTGAGAAATTTCGCTAGACAGGATTTAGAAACTGATTTTAATTATTATGATTTCAACGATCTTATAGAAGAAACCCTAGTATTAATCAAAAATGAAGCCAAATATATTATTGATATTGAAAAAAAACTAGATGAATTACCACTCATATCTTGTAACAGGACACAAATCGGTCAAGTTTTATTAAATATCATGATGAATGCTGTACAAGCAATCAAAAGTCAAAATAGAAAAGAACAAGGTCTTATTAAACTTATCACATTTGTTTCTGAAAATTATGTAGTATGTGAAATAATAGATGATGGTCCTGGAATAGATAAAGCTGTTATCGATAAAATATTCAATCCATTTTTCACTACAAAAGAGGTTGGCTCAGGAACTGGACTAGGTTTGAGTATCTCTTATGATCTTATCGTCAACAAACATTCAGGAGCACTTTTAGTAAATAGTGAAATGAACAAAAGGACTACTTTTACTATAAAACTTCCTATAAAGACAATTTCATAAATATCCTATTTTAAAGTTGGGGGGTTATTCCATGGAGAAAGGTATTCTATTTGTAGATGATGAAGCACAGATCTTACGATCTTTAAATCGTTTGTTTTTAGATAAAAATTATAGGGTTTTTTTAGCCAATAATGGAGAAGATGCTCTTAAAATTCTAGATACGGAAAATATTGACCTTATTATATCTGATATGAAAATGCCTTCTATGAATGGCTATGAATTGTTAAACAGAGTAAAGGCTAAATATCCAAAAATCTTAAGAGTTGCTTTCAGTGGTTATACAGATAACAATAAAATCATAGAAGCCTTAGAAAATAATTTAGCAAAATTATATATTTCTAAACCTTGGAATAACGAAAACTTACTATCAATGATCAATAATATATTTGAATTTAAAGATATTTTAAAAAGTAAAAATCTACTTAATTTAATCAACACCCTAGATGATCTCCCAACATTGCCACTTCTTTATCAGGAGATATGCAATTTAATTGAGAAAGATGCTGATATGAATGAAATTTCAAAAAAAATAGAAGAGGATCAAGCAATTTCTTCAAGAATTTTGAGGGTTGTCAATTCAGCTTTCTATACAGCAAAAACAGGATCTGTTAAAGATGCGATCATGTATTTAGGTTTATCTAATCTAAAACATATTGTTCTATCTAATAGTGTTTTTCTTTCTAAAAAGCTAAACCCTTTTTTTATAGACCTATTATGGAATCATGTAACTTTAACGAATCGAATTGTTCTTTTTATCTATAAACAATTGCTTGGAAAAAAAATACCTAAGACTTATGAATCTGCTGGGCTATTGCATGATATTGGTAAGATCATATTACTCAATAATTTCCATGAAGAATACGCAAAAATATTTAACCGTATCATGATCGAACCCGAGCAAAAAATAGTAGACCTTGAAAAAGAATTTCTAGGGGTTAATCATGAAGAAATTGGTGCATACCTACTAGATTGGTGGGAAATTCCTCACCCCATTGTAGAATCTGCTTTATTTCATCACAATCCTTCAGATCCAAGAATCATTCATAAAGAATTGGTTTCAATTGTGCATATTGCTGGCATTTACTCATGGAAACTATTGGATTATACCCAATTTAGCAATTGTCAAAATGACGAAGCCTTTAACATACTCAATATCAAAAAAGAAAATTTTGAAAAAGCACTCCTTGAATTGGAGCTATAAAATTTCATTAGATAAGGAGGGAAATCTGCATATCAGTATGTGGAGAATACTATGAAAAATAATACAGTTTTGTTTGTAGATGATGATATGAATATTATAAATTCCTTGCGTAGAGGTTTAATAGATGAAGAATATAAAAAAGAATTTGCTTACAGTGGTGAGGAAGCTCTTAAAATAATGGAAACCACCAAAATCAGTCTCATTGTTACAGATATGAGAATGCCTAAAATGAATGGATTAACGCTACTAAAAATTATCAGTGAAAAATATCCTGATGTAGTAAAAGTAGTTTTAAGTGGATACACACAACTACCACAAATACTTGCAACCATCAATCAAGTAAATATATTTAAATTTGTTACAAAGCCTTGGAATTTAGAGGAAGAACTCATCCCTATTATCAGACAATCTATCGAATATTATAATCTAACAGTAGAAAGAGAAAAAATGAAAGAAGAAATCGAAAGAAAAAATACATTATATACCCAAATATTAAAATCTAGTAACGAAAAATTTTCAACTATGCATACAGACTATGAAAATATTAAAGTCCTTGATCAAAATATTTTCAAGTACGTAAAAAATCCATCCATTCAAGAAAATGCTAAGCTCTTTCATAATCATTTAGCTTTTATTGAAGATCTACACAAAAATTACATGGATACTTTACCCACTGTAACAACCTACTTCGATTTAGAAAAAATAATAAAAAAACTAAATACCCATATTTCACAAAATCATCCTGATCATCCTATTGAAATTCTTCAAAAAGATGAAAGTACCCTTCAATTTAATGGAAATTATAATCTACTCATAACCTTTCTAAAACTATTTATTGAATATGCAATCAAACATTGTCACACGTTAAAATTCACTATTTCTGACAAATCATCTAAGGATGCTACTAAGTTATTTTTTATTATTGAGCTTTTACAAAATACCTCTCAAGAAAATGATTTTATTACATTCATTCCTTTATTCAATCTATTTTGTAAAATAATAAATGGGGAATTTGAAGTCATCAAAGAAGATGTTGATTATACAGTTCTATCATTTAAAATAGGTTTTTAACAGAAAAAAAATCAGGAAAATTATTTTGTATAGTGCATATAAAAAGAACTCCTAGCTTTATTGTAGCTAGAAGTTCTTTCTATATTTTCATCTTTAAATTTCCATAATAATCGGTAATATAGTTGGTCTTCTTTTGATCTTTTGATACAAGAACCGTTCTATAGCTCTTTTCACACTCATTTTTAATACAGACCACTCAATAATTTTGTTCTCCAAGCATTTTTCTATCTCGGTTCTTGCTATTTCTTTTATTTCTTTTAGTAACTCATCAGATTCCTTTACATATACAAATCCTCTAGTTATTATATCTGGGCCTGATATTATACTATAAGACTCTCTTTCTATTGCAACCACTATTGTGAGCATACCATCTTGTGCCAATTGTCTTCTATCTCTAAGCACTATATTCCCTACATCTCCTACCCCAAGACCATCTACAAAAACATTTCCTGTATGAACTTTTCCATCTATTTTAGCCTCTTGATCAGATAATTTTAGCACTTGTCCTGTTTCTAAAATAAAAATATTAGATTTTTCCATGCCTAGCTTATATGCTAAATCTCCATGATGTTTTAAATGTCTATACTCCCCATGAGCGGGCATAAAATACTTAGGCTTCGCCAATGTATGAATTAATTTTAACTCTTCTTGATATGCATGACCTGATACATGCACATCTTCTAAATCCTCATAAATTACATTTGCACCTTTTTTAAATAATTGATTAATAACCTTAGATATCAATTTGTCATTTCCTGGAATAGGCGATGCTGAAATAATGTATAAGTCCTCTGGCTCAATCTTGATTCGCCTATGATTAGAAAAAGCAATTCTCGCTAATGCAGCCATAGGTTCTCCCTGACTACCAGTGGTTATTATGGTAATTTTATTATTATCATAGTCTTGTATTTCATCTACACTTATAATCGTATCTTCTGGTATATGAAGATATCCTAATTCTATTCCGATCTTTGATATATTTTCCATACTTCTACCACTAAAAGCTACTTTTCTGCCATACATCATAGAAGCATCTACGATCTGCTGCATTCTATGTATATTTGATGCAAAAGTGGCCACAATGACTCTTCCTTGTGCAGTAGAAAATATTCTATTAAAGGTTTTACCTATGGATTTTTCTGAAATTGTATGTCCTAAGCGTTCTACATTGGTACTATCAGCCAAAAGCAATAATACACCCTGTTTACCTAAGTTTCCAATACGCTCTAAATCCATAACAGATCCATCAATGGGTGTATAGTCTATTTTAAAATCTCCTGTGTGCAATATTGCTCCAAATGGTGTATGTACAGCTATACAACAAGAATCTGCAATACTATGAGTACTTCTTATAAACTCAATCTTTAAGCTATTTAAATCTATTATATCTCCTGCCTCTACATTATGTAGTTCACAATCTGCAATTATGTTATGCTCCTTTAACTTATTTGCAACGATACCCAAGGTTAATTTCGTACCATAAAGGGGTACATTCAATTGTTTTAGTATATATGGCAAGGCACCTATATGATCTTCGTGCCCATGGGTTAGAAAA
Organism: Lutibacter sp. B2; assembly: GCA_015686845.1. GTDB lineage: Bacteria > Bacillota > Clostridia > Peptostreptococcales > Thermotaleaceae > JADPRS01. The sequence goes on along the minus strand of JADPRS010000011.1, from coordinate 66,972 downwards.
ATCCCTTTTACTTTAGATGCATTATTTACAAGATAAGTTATATCAGGAATTATTATATCTACACCATACATTTCTTCATCAGGAAATGCGATCCCTGCATCTATAACGATTATTTCATCTTCATATTCAATAGCAGTTATGTTCTTACCAATTTCTTCAAGCCCTCCTAATGGAATAACTTTTACACAATTTTCTTTTACCATAAAAATTTCTCCTTTTCTTTTGTCAGCATATTTATACTCTCTTATTTTGCCTTATAATAACGTATTTCATACTTTTTAATACAATTTCTTAAACAATCATAAAAAAATAACCAATCCCTCAAAATTGAGATTGGTTATTTCTATATCTTTTACTTATATAGTCCTATGTCGGCTAAGCCATATACGACTTTTTCCTTCGTTCCAGGTACTAAATTAGTCGTATCAAAATTAGTTTTAGATTCTATTACAATTTTTAGTTTCGTTACACCATTTATATCAATATCAAAATCAATAGGCAATACGCCACTCTTCATCCCAGATGAAGTATACAATAGTTTTTCATCTCCATACACCTTTAAATACGACGTCATTTTACTAATATTCCTAGAAAAATAATGCATGCAAAAAGTTCCCTTTAATCTTTTATATTGTTGATTTAATAAGTATCCATTATTTATCCATGGATTCTTTTCTTTTACATTGGCCTGCAATCCAAATCCTAGTACGTTGGTATAACTTTTTTCTGTAACATCTTTATCCTTCCCACTCTTCCACGATAAGCTTTTACTTCCTGCAGATGTTTTAAAATAGAAAGGCTCCAAATCTTTTAAATACACATCTGGCTTTTCATTATAAAGCTCATCTATATAAATACTGTTTGTGTTTATATCCCAATCAACTTTTTTTCCAAAATTCTTTTCTATATCTGTAATCGGTATATACACTTGATTGTTATAAATGATCGTTTCACTGTATTTCTCCTCTTCATTTATTGACTGAGCTAATTTTCCATCTACATGTACCTTCATTTTATTAAATATGACATTTATATTTTTTTTCATGGGTTCCCCATAAGAAATAGTCAATATTAATGTTGTTATAATAATACCTGAAAGAAAGCCTTTTACTTTGTCTTTGTTAAACATTCCACAATTCCTCCATTTTTTTATGTATCTATATCCATTGTCAAAACATACTCAAATATCTTCCCTCTAAAAAGAATATCACATTTTATATTTTAAAGCTAAGGGTTAACTGTTAGGAAATGTTATAATTTTTCTCTTCTATTTCAAATAAAGAGTAAAACCGAATAAAATTTCAACAAACTTTTGTCGAAATATAAAGGAAAATGACCTAATATGCAGAATTATTTCAAAGATACAAATTTCTGTTTTAGGTATTTATATAAAAGGAGGTGGATACACGATGAAAAGGGGGCACAAAAATAAGATGAATAAATGGTTAGCAAGATTAATGATTATTACTATTTTCGTAATAGGAATTCCAATCGAAAATGTATACGGCCAAGTTTATGAAAATAATAAGGCAACATTCCAGTGGAAAAAGACCTTTACTTATCATTTCAATGATATGGACCTGACTGAAGAACTTTCAGTTACTTTTTTATCTTCTACAAAAGATGGTGGAGCTATTGGTATAGGTTATGACTCATTCGTAGGTAATCAGATTCTATTCAAGATGAACAGTTCTGGAAATATAGAGTGGCAGAAAGAATATGGTTCATCTAGGGATCCAATTACAGATATTCAAGAAAAAACCAATGGAGGATATACTGTTGTAGAACAAAATTTGGGGTTTATGGGCGAAGGATTGGCTGATGTTGACTGGCATATATTTGAATTAGATGAAAATGGTACAAAGGTACCAGGAAAAGAAATTCAATTAGGTGGTAGTGATCGAGATTTTGCACAAAAACTTGTACAAACACAGGATGGGGGATCTATTGTCGTAGGATATGGAATATCTAATGATGGGGATTTTTCAGCGAACAATGGAGACTATGATTGTTGGATTTTAAAGCTTGACGATCAAATGAAAAAAGTTTGGCTTAAAAACTATGGAGGAACTAGTAGAGATAAAGGTTTTAGTATTAAAGCAGCACAAGATGGTGGATATGTTGTTTTTGGAACGACTATATCCAATGATGGGAACACTACAACCTATAATTTCAGGGTATTTAAGATTGATGAAAATGGAAATATAGTATGGGATGAGACTTATGGAGGCACGAAAGAGGAGACTTCCATTTATGAGTCTACGATCAAACCTGTCGATTTGCAATTAACGGATGATGGAGGATATGTTTTTTTAGGCAGTACTGACTTAAATAATGGAGACATTACAGAAAATCACGGAGATCAAGATTACTGGTTTGTAAAAATAAATCAAACGGGAAAGCTTGTATATCAAAAAACCTATGGTGGAAGCGAAAAAGATGAACCTATAAGATTTATAAAGGCTCATAATGAGGGGTATATGATTACTGGGAAATCATACTCACATGATGGAGATTTTGATCAAGGGTCAGATAATGTTGGTTGGATTATTCAAATTGATGAAAGTGGTGAAATTATTTGGAAATGGAATTATGGGGTGGAAGCACTGGCTTTTATTCAGTCATCGTTAGACGACGGATATTTTTTTTCATCAAAGATAGAGGGCATTTATAAAGTTGCTAAATTTTATCCTGGAGATAGACCTTATTTAAATGAACTAAAAATAGATAATCAAGATTTTAAAAATTTCGTAGAAGATAAATTTGACTATGAGGTGACTCTACCTTATGGAACGGAAACAGTGCCTATAATTACGGCAAAAGAATTAGATATGGATACAACTATAAATATTATTCAAGCAACTAGCTTACCAGGAATAGCAAAAGTTGAAGTGAATAAGGATGGAACAATCTTAAATACTTATTCAATCCAATTTACCTTAGAAAAGAATATCAATGCATACTTGAGCGACTTAAGGATCAATGATGCAACGGTAAGTGATTTTGTATATAATCAGTATACCTATGAAATAGAACTTCCCTATGGAAGTAGTACAGTGCCAATTGTAACATCAACTTCACAAGATCCGAATGCAACAGTAAGCATTACGCAAGCTAAAAATGTACAGGGCACAGCAAACATTTCTGTTACATCTCAAGATTCAAATATTTCTAATGCCTACACTATAAAATTTTCTGTTGCTGAAAAAGATACTAGATATTTAAAAAATTTAAAAATCAACGATGAAACAGTCTCAGAATTCGTATATAATCGTTATAACTATGAAATAGAACTTCCCTATGGAAGTACTAAAATTCCTGTTGTAACAGCTACAGCACAAGACTCAGATACAACAGTAAATATTACACAATCAGATAGTTTAGCAACGATTCATGTACTAGATGAAAAAGGAATACTTTTAAACACCTATACAATTTATTTTACTTTAGAAAAAAGCAATAATGCATATCTAAATGATTTAAGGGTAGATGATGAAACGGTAAGTGGTTTTGTATATAATCATTATAGCTATGAAATAGAACTTCCCTATGGAAGTACTAAAATTCCAATTGTAACGCCACTATCCCAAGATCCTAATGTAACTATACAAGTCAATAATGCAACTCGTCTACCAGACACAACAGAAATCACGGTATTATCAAAAGATGAAAAAACGACAAGAACTTACAAGATAAAATTTGTTATTAAAGATCAGGAATCAAACAAAAATGGTGGTTCTTCAAACAATGAAAATTCCAATGATAATACAAATAAGAATAACAACAAAAGTTCTAACAATAGAAAAGAAAACAAAAATGAAATCAACCCCTTAGAAAGACCAAAAGAGTTATTACAAAAAACGGTAGAAACTTTAAAAAATAAACAAACAAACAAAGAAACAATGATAGATACTACTATAAAAATGATAAATGAAGTTCCATCGATTATACAAACTGTTCATCAACCACAAAAAATTGTAGAAGCTGTGACCTCAATGATAAAAAATACGGAAGCAATCCTTTCAGATCCAAATACAGAATTGCAAAAAAGAGAAGAATTAAAAACTGCAATAATCCATTTAGCCGAAAAGGCTATGGATAAGGTAGGACAACTGAATATTCCTTCAAGTGATATACAATTAAAAGGAAATACAGCAAAAGCTTCTGTCTCTTCTCAATGGATACAAAAACAAATTGAATCTACAGAGAAAAATCTTAACAACATAAAAGATTCACTAAGAAAAGCAGTCGGCGAAGAAGCGGAAGAAGCAAAGGTATCGTTAAGCATAAACATGCCTGAAAGCATAAAAAATATGCAAAAAGTATCTATTGATTTTCAAAAAGAAATCCTAACACAAATTGAAAAAAAGAATATAGACAGAATTGTATTTAATCTGAATTATGTAGGCTTGACAGTAGAACCAGATACCTTTAAAAATATAAAAGAACAAGAATATATTACATTAGAAGAATCCATTAATAATACAAATACTCAATCTCTACCAACGGATATTGAAAAAATTGATGGAATTCCTATACTAGATATTCATGCAAAAGTTCAAAATGAAAAAATCAAATCTTTTAAAAAACCAATAGAAGTATATTTTAATTTATCTAATATAGATTTATCCAAGTACTCAAAAGAAGATTTAGAAAGCTTAACAGCTTATTTATATGATGAAAAAGAGCAAAATTGGAAAGCTGTAGGAGGAAAATATGACGCTACGACCAATCGCATCAACGTATATCGTATTCATCTAAGTACTTATACAGTCATGAAATCGAATAAAACCTTTAGTGATATCAAAAAACATGATTCTAAAAAAGAGATCAATCTTCTTTTGAAAAAAGGAATTCTAGCAGATGAAAATGAATTTATGCCCAATAAAGAAGTTTCTAGAGAAGAATTCGTCGGCTGGATTTCTAAAAATTTTGGTTTAGAAACAGAAGAAATAGACCTTCCTTTTAAGGATTTAGACCGTTCGAATCCTCAGTATAAAGAAATTGCATCAGCCTTTGATCAAGGCTTAATTAAAGGAAAAAAGAATGACATCTTTGCTCCAACTGCAAATATTACAAAACAAGAAGCCGCAGTAACAATTGCAAATGCACTTAAAAAATATGAGAAGATCAATGGACCAAAAGATAAGGGCCCATATCTTGCTCAATATGATGATCAATCTGAAATTGCTTTATGGTCAAAAGACGCTATAGCCGTTGTTTCTCAGAAAAGATTATATGATAAAAATCAAAATCAATATAATCCAACCAAATCTATGACACGTACAGATGCAGCTTTAATGGTTTACAACCTACAAGATCATCTATAGTAAAAATACCTTCCTAGTGAGAATATATCCACTTAGGAAGGTGTTTTTTATGCTTGCTCTGTATTCGTATCAACAAAATACATATTTACTAAGCCTTTTCCCTTTACTTCCATAGGTTCTCTTTTGATAAATGAGAAATCATTCTTTGTTATGGAATAGGTTGTTTCTGATACATTTATTTTCATAACATCGCTATTACTTTCCATTCGAGAAGCTGTATTGATAGTATCTCCAAAAACATCATATATATATTTTTTGATCCCCACAACACCACCTACAATATTTCCAGAATGAATACCTATTCGAATCTCCCATTTTATTTGTGCAGTTTCATTTCTTTTTTGTAGATAATTCAAAATTTCTAAAGATGCTTGAACCATATTTTGAGCATCATGATCATTTTTTTCATGCATACCACTTATAGCAAGATACGCATCGCCAATAGTTTTAATACGTTCACAACTATATTTTTCCATAATATTGTCAAAATTAGTGAATATATCGCTTAATTCCTCAATTAAAACTTTCGGTTCAAGGCTAGAAGATATTTTTGTAAATCCAACAATATCAGAAAAATATACAGTTACATCTTCAAAGTTTTCTGGCTCTGTCTTACCTGTTTTTTTCAAATCATCTGCCACTTTAGAAGGTAAAATGTTTAAAAGTAACTTCTCAGATTTCTTCTTTTCTTTCCAAATGATATATCCTAAAACGATAACGATAAGCAAAATCAATACAGATACAATACTAAGAATCAATTGTAACCTATATTTAAAAGTATTGATTTTATTTTCTTTTGCTAATAACTCAATTTTCATTTGTTTTTTCTCAGTTTCATACTTTGTTTCCATTTCTATAATGTTTTTACGAATGGATTGATCTTTTAGTTCATCTTGTATTTCTATATATTTTTCATAGTATAAAAAAGCACTTTTATAATCTCCTACTATTTTATAATCAAATGCAATATTTTCTAGTGAAAATAGTACCCCTTCACTATACTTTATTTCCATAGATTTTTCATAAGCTTTTTTATGATACTCCAAGGCTTTTTCTGGTTTTTCTAAGTAATAATAGATCGTACCTAGATTATTATAGGAGTTTATGATTCCTTTTTGATCATTGATTTCTTTACGAATATTCAACGCTTTTTCATAAAATCGAAGTGCAAAAGGATAGTTTTCTGTTACATCATAAATATATCCAATACTATTTAATGTATTTGAAACTTCTTCTTTGTTATCAATATCCGTATAGATTTCTAGTGCTTTAGAAAAATATGTTAGTGCATTTTCATGGTCTTTTTTCAAAATATATATTTGTCCAATATTATTTAAAGTTCCGGCTGTTCCCTTTTGATTATTGATTTCTTCGAACATTTTTAATCCCTGTAAATAGTAATTAAAGGCTTTATTATAGTATCCTTGTTGCTGATTGATGGAACCAATATTATTAAGACATATTCCTATTTCTTCTTTATTTTCTATTTTTGTGTTAATCTCTAAAGCTTGTAAATAATAATCTAGTGCTTCTTCTGCTTTTCCTTGGGCATCTTTTATAGCACCCATATTATTTAAAGTATGGGCCATTCCCTTTTGGTCTTGAATTTTTTTATAACTGTCAAATGCTTGAGAAAAGTATTTTGAAGCATTCATAAAATTTCCCTGTGTGTGGTTAATAAGTCCCAATCCATTTTTACTAATTGCTATGCCTTTTTCATATTGAGTATCTTTACTCACTGCTAAACCTTGTGTAAAAAAATCAGATGCATTATCTATATCAGATGTACTATAATAGCCCATACCTATACAATTTAGAGCATCTGCTTTTTCTTTTTTTAACTTTAATTCGTCAGATAAAGCCAATGCTTGATTCCCATATTCAATACTCCGCTTAGGTGCTTGATCTAGATAAGCTTCTGCAAGTTCATTCAATGTTTGAACTTTTTCCATATCTGAAACAGTATTTAATCTTTCTAAAAGAACATCTATATCTTCATTCGCAAAAACAATAGATGTATTTACAATTACTATCCATACTAAGAACAAAATAATTTTTTTTCCCATAAATCCTCCTATAGTAGTATTTTCATCCCCTCTTTAGCAGCAAAGGTATCTGGATATATTTCTTTCGCTTTGACTTCAATGGCTTCTAGCTCTTCATCACATCGGTATGTATCATGATGAAATAAAATCAATTTTTTCACACAAGCCTTCTTCGCTAATTCTACAGCTTTTTGCCATGTAGAATGTCCCCAACCTTTTTTATGAATATACTCTTGTTCTGTAAAATTTGCATCATAGATCAGTACATCTGTATTTTCTATGAAAGGTATGAGTGCTTCCTCCATGGATTGGCTATGTTCAATATCTGTAATGTAGCAACAGCTTTTATCTTTAAACGCTATACGAAATCCTAAAGAATCATTCGGATGATTCAATCGTAAAGTTTTAACCGTTAAATCATCATCTATGTGAATATATTGATCTTTATCTATTTCATTAAATTTGCAGTCCGCTTTTATTTCATCCCATGTGATGGGAAAATAAGGCGTCTTCATAAGATCTTTAATCATTTGTTCAAAAGGTGTGCCATTTTTCTTTTCTCCATAAAATTTAAATTTATTTTCCGTCTGATAAAAGGGAAGAAAAAAAGGAATACCTTGAATATGATCCCAGTGCATATGAGAAATAAAAATATGTGCTTTAATTTTTTCCTTTTGTGACATTAACATTTTTCCAAGCTGACAAATACCTGTACCTGCATCTAAAATCAATCGTTTTTCTCCTGCTTTTATTTGGACACAAGGGGTATTTCCTCCGAATTTCATTGTCTCTTTATTCATGGACGGCGTAGAGCCACGTACACCCCAAAACAAAATAGAAAAATCATCCATTTCCACGAAATTTCCTCCTTTATAGTTCAAGTGTATATATTTTTTCATTTATAAAAATTTCAAGTAAATTTCCGTCAATGTGATTCTTTTGTGCTTCTTCTGAAAGAATTTTCAGGGTTTTATCTATAGGTAAAGCGGGTTTATACGGTCTGTCTCTAGCCGTCAAAGCATCGAAAATATCTACGATTGCCAAAATTTTCGATTGAATCGGGATATCCTTTTCTTTTAAATGAAAAGGATATCCCTTACCATTTAATTTTTCATGATGATAAGCTGCTATATATGGTACATTCTTAAAATCTGTACCCCAAGAAATCTTTTTTAGTATCTTATAAGTATATAAGGGGTGCTTTTCTATGTATGTTCTTTCTACCTCTGTGAGATTACCTCTTCTAACCATCAAATGCGTTAATTGATCTTTGGTTAGTATTTTTTTCTTTTCATGATCAATATCTACAAATTCAATTTTACTTATTTCGTGAAGCTGTGTTAATTCTTCTTCTGTTATAAAATTCTTTGTATTGATAGAAACAATAAAATTATAATAATTATCTATTTCGTTGAATAATTCTAGTTCTGATTTTGTAATAATATTGTTCATTTTTTTGATTTGTAAATCTTTTTTCAAGTAATAAAATTTATATTTAACAACTTCCAATTCATGCTCAGATATATTTTTATTCTTTAATAAAATAGATTCTTCCACTCCGATTTTACCAATATCATGTAAAAGACCTGCGTAGTAAATTTCATCTAATTGTTTCTCTTCAAAATATTGATCTTTATACTTTCCATGATTTGTATCATGAATAGCTTTTGCAAAACGTATTGCATATTTTGCTACTCGAATAGAGTGACCCGCTGTAGTTGGATCCCTTTGATCAATAGTAGTTACCATACTTTCTGTAAAAGTTTTTAGTAATTCATGTATTTCATTATATAGCTTTCTACGCTCTAATATAATGGCTGCAGAAGAGGCAATTAAAGAAATAATATGAATTTCTTCCTCTGAATAGGAAATAATATTTTCAAAAAAGGATTCTACATTCGTTAAAAGGATATTTTCTTTTTTCTTTTTATTTAGAAGTTGCAGCACACCAATTACTTCCCCTTTTAGATTTTTCATAGGAATTACGACCATATTAACAGTTTTATAATCAATTTTTTTATCAAAGGAATCATTGTATTTTATGCCTAATATTTTAGGTATTTCATCTACACTTTTGAAATTATAGATATTTCCCGTTAGTGCTGAATAACCTGCGATACTATTTTGATCGATGGGTATAGTGAACTCTTTAAAATGAACATCTCTTGAATGATTATGTGCAATCTTAAACCGTAAATAATCTTTTTCATTCCTTGTTTCCTTAATATATAAGCTTACACCATCACTATTTGTATTTTTTACACTGGCATCTACAATGATCTTCAAAAGCTCGTTTGTATTTTGTTGTAATGATAAAAAGTTTGAAATCTTTGTGAAAAAATCAATCAAACCTTTTTGCTTATCTACTTCTAGTTCAATATCACTAGATGTTATTTGAGTCATTCTAATATCCTCCTTTTAAAATAATATATATAAACCATCATATTACAACACAGAAAAAATGTCGAATATTAAAACAAATAGTATTTTTTTCTTTTATGGAGATATTCTTATGAAAATACTCATTGTATATTGAATCTATAATTTAAATTATAGCTGTTCTTGGCATAAAAATACTACTTCCTCTCTTTATTGGATTAGAAGTAGTATTTTTTCCTTCACGATTATTTGTGTATCTTTGTAACTATTCCCAAAGGTCAAACCAGTTTGTATGGAAATCCCTTTGTGTAAAATACCCCAAGAATTCATTCCAAGATCAGTATAAATCATCATTAAAGATCCAAGCGCACAAAGTGAAAAACCAAAAAACAATCTAGGTATTTTTTTTATAATAGATTTTATTTCATTTACATTCATGTCATTACTCCTTATGTAGTTTACATTTAAATCAATAGTCAAACGCATGATTCTTTAGAAATATTTAATACTAAGACATCACTATTATTTAAAATAGAAGCATTTTTTCTTTTTATTATCCTAAAATGCTATTCCTATTGCAACATTTTTTTATTTTTCAGTTAAATAATACCACAATTAATCAGATTTTAGATTTTTTTTTATTTGTTACAAGAAATGAAAATTAAAAAAACTCCTAGTTTTAACTATTAACTAGAAGTTTTTCTGTCTTTGATCACAACAAAATACGCATTTACTTAATATTTTCGCCTATGCTCTTTCCTAAATTCCTGCACCTCTCTAATGCCATTTCATCAGGATTCCATATTTCTCTTATACCTTCATTTATTATTTCAAATCCTGCTTTATTTAATTCTTCTGTAATTATTTTAACAGACTCACCGCTCCATCCATAACTTCCAAATGCTGCTGCTTTTTTATCCTTAAATCCAAGCCCCTTGATCATTTCTAATATTGCTGCTGTGGAAGAAAGAATACCTTTATTTATGGTTGAAGAACCCACTAATACAGCTTTAGATTTAAATACTTCTGCCAAAATATCATTTTTATCGCTCTTTGATGAATTGAATATTTTTATGACAATATCTTGATTTACTTCATTTAACCCTTGTGCTATTGTTTCTGCCATTGTTCTTGTAGCATTCCACATAGTATCATAAATTATTGTGACTTGATTTTCTTTATAATTTTTTGCCCATTCCATATATTTATTTACAATTTGAAGTGGGTTTTCTCTCCAAATAATACCGTGACTAGGGCAAATCATGTCTACTGGTAGATTAAAACTTAATACTTCCTCAATTTTCTTCACTACCAATGGACTAAAAGGTGTTAAAATATTTGCATAATACTTTATGGCTTCTTGAAATAATTCCGCATGATCAACCTTATCATTATACATTAGCTCTGACGCATAATGTTGTCCAAAGGCATCATTACTGAATAATATGTTTTCTCCTGTTAAATAAGTAAACATACTATCTGGCCAATGAAGCATTTTTGCTTCCACAAATATTAACTTATTTTTTCCTATTTCTAATGTATCTCCTGTTTTTACTTCAACAAAATTCCACTCTTGATGATAATGAGCTTTTAGTAATTTTGCTCCATTCTTAGTACAGTATATAGGTGTATTCGGTATTTCTTTCATAAGTTCTGGCAATGCTCCACTATGATCAACTTCTGAATGATTTGCAATAATATAATCAATTTTATTTAAATCTATTTCCTTTTTTAAATTCGTAATAAATTCTTTACTAAATGGCTTCCACACCGTATCTATAAGTACAGTTTTTTCATCTCTAATTAAATATGAATTATAAGAAGAACCCTTATGTGTAGAATACTCTTCACCGTGAAAAGTCCTTAATTCCCAATCTATTTTGCCAACCCAAGTAACTGTATCATTAATTTTAAATGACATAAATATCACCCTTTCAATTTGTATATTTTAAAACAATATAAATCAACATAATCTAATGATTTTTTGTGTTTATTTTACATAATAATATAAAAATAACTTCTAGATTTATTGTAAATCTAGAAGTTATTTTTATATTATTATCTTTATTCTATATTTTTATACACAAACCATTCTGATAAAGAACATACGCCCTGTTCTTTATCCTTTATAGGATCAGCAGGCTCTGAACGTTTAAACAATACTTTATCTCCAATAATTTCATTATGAGGCCAATTAGCAGGAGCAAACACTTTTTTCTTAGAAGCCATTTGTAACGTTTTTACCATTCTTAATATTTCATCTATATTTCTGCCTATTTCTTTAGGATATTCTAATGTAGCTCTTACTCTACTTTTATGATCCACAATAATCACGGCTCTTACTGTATCTGTATCTCCTGCATTAGGATGAATTAATCCAAGTGTTTCAGAAATTTTCTTATCTTCATCTCCTATTATTGGAAATTCAATTTGTACATGTAAATTTTCTTTAATCCATTTAGTCCATTGTTCATGTGACTCTAAACTATCAACACTAAGTCCTATTAATTCTGTCCCAAATTCTTCAAAAGCATGTGCTTTTTTTTGAAAAGAAACAAATTCAGTCGTACAAACTGGTGTAAAATCTCCTGGATGACTAAATAATACAAACCATTTTCCTTCATAATCTTTTGGTAAATTGATCTTCCCTTTTGTTGTTTCAACTTGTAAAGTTGGAAAGAGATCTCTAATTAATAATTTCATAATTACCCCCTAGTTATATTTTTTTCTTTATGCTCATTATATCACTACCGGAACTTTATTTTTCAGAATTAATTCATCCTCTTTTACGCAACAATCATACGCTACTATCTCAATGTTCTTTTCTTTTGCAGTCTTCAAGGCTTCTTCAAACTTTGGATCGGTTATACCATTTGCCTTAAAAGACTTCATATTCTCTATTTGAATCAAAAATAAAATATAATTTTCGTAGCCTTCTTCTTGTAATTCTATTAATTCATGTACATGCTTTCGTCCTCTTTCAGTAGGTGCATCAGGAAACATGCATTCTCCATTTTCTTCGAGCGTCGCACTTTTCACTTCAATATATCCCTTTTTATTTCCTTTTTCATAATAAAAATCAAATCTTGAATTTCCACATTTCACTTCTTTTTTTAAATAATCTAGATTTTTCAATTCTTCAACTTGATTATTGACGATTGCTTCATAAACTACATAATTTGTAATCTGTGAATCAATATTTATCAAAACTTTATGATCTTTATATGCACCAACTAAGGAATATTTTGTTTTTCGATTGGTATTTGTAGCCTTTTCTAAAATTACAGTAACCCCTTCTTTTAAAATTTCCTTACATCTTCCTGTATTTTTCACATGAACAATTTCTTCCTGCCCATCTACTAATACATGTGCAATAAATCTATTTGGTCTAGACAAAAAAACGCCTTTTTTTATATCTTTATAATTCATAACTTATCTCCTAGGTATAAAATTTAATTATATATACTTCTACAATGGACAAAGTAATTATACCCCTTATATCTATTACTTAACCGGCCCCTACAAAAAAGATACAAAAAAAAGCTAAAATCGAATAAATACATTATTCAATCCTAGCTCTTTTGCATTTTTTTACTAACGAAGGAAACTACCAAGCTCTATTTCTTTTACTTGCATAAACAGGCTTTAATGCTCCTATACTAGCTACACCTGGGATCATACTATAAACAAAAGCCAAAGATCGTCTTTTCCAAGATTTCTCACCCATTTTAAATGTAGCTTTGTGCGTTCCTAAATAAATAAATGTCATTCTTACACCCATTATACTTATTAGTGATGCTATAATTATATTTGAAGCTACTTCTGATATATTGTTAATGATAACCCAACTAATGCTAAATGCAAGGCCTGATAAGCCAATGATCGTAACCAATCCTATAAATATTGTAAATATTTTTAAATAGTAATCTAAAATAATTGCTTGTGAGTTTTTCATATATACCTACCTCTCTTTTGTTTTCTTCTATTTAGTCATAAAATGAAATTTCTTTCCTTTTTTTATTTTCTCTTGCCACTACATAATACAATAGGTAAATAATAATTTCAACACAAAAATATCTCTAAAAACGTTGCTATTTCTAGTTTTCCTCATAAAAGCAATCTTGATTTTTATAAGTTTCTTTTTTCTGAAAAAACTAATCTATATTTTGCTCAACCTGCAATATAAAAGATTATTTTTATAGCTTATTCATTGTAAATAGGCACTTATTTTTAATACAAATTATTGTAACCATTGCAACCGTGTTTCACAATGCATTAAATCCTTTAATTGTTTAAATATTCCGGATTTTTCACATTCGCATCATCCATACAAAAATAACTCCTAGATTTATTGTACCTAGAAGTTATTTCTATCTTTGTGCATAAATATTATATAGTATTAATGATTATATAGTAATAACCATCCGCCCATAAGTATGAGTATAGAACCAGGAATCTTTTCTTTGATATTCTCCTTGAAAAAAATATAAGAAAGGATCATGGTGATAATCATAGAAATTTGTGTAACAGGCTCTGCTATGCTAAGCTCTATATGATTTAATGCGATTAATAAAAATAGATATGCAAATCCGTTAATAGCACCACTAATAATAGATATCGCTTTCTTTTCCATAAATATCTCACATATGTAGCTTTGTTTCTTTTTCACAAACAAAAAAATCCAAACGTTTAAAGCAATAAAAAAATATAAAACAGTAGAATATAGTATAGGTGAAGCTGATACATAAAAATATTTATCTATAACTCGTCCTAAGGATTGTAATAGGACAAACAAAAACATCCATCTACATGCTATATTATTAAAAAGATATGTCGTAGATTTAAGAAAAGATCCTGTTCTTTTCAAGATTAATAATCCAATAATCATGACAATAACCCCAAACACTTTTGTAATGGTTATAGCCTCTCCTAAAAACAGATAGGATAAAATCATCAAAAAAAGTGAATTCAGACTATGTATAGGCGTTACAAGAGAAACTTCTCCTATAGATAGCGCATTCACATAAGCAACAAATGCCACTGCATATACCACGCTACTTATATAACACGGTATGAGAAATTTAAAATTATCTATCTCTACAAATAAATTAAAGGGGAGCAAAAACAAAGCGCCTATTATAAAAAACAAAAAACTAGCCGCTGTATTCCTATAAATATCTCCCTCATCATTTCCTAATAGCCTCACTACAATTCTTTCTACTGACATTAGGATAATTCGTAACCCTAATGCAATATACGATATAATCATTTTCCTACCCCTTTATCCTCATTCTGTCTCGTATGGCCAATCTATAATTCCGCCAAGATCAAATACATTTTCATAGCCCATCTCTATCAACTTTTCAGCTGCACTTTGACTCCTTCTTCCACTTCTACAATAAACAAAAATAGTCGTATCTTTATCAGATATTTTTTCTTCAACCATTTTATCTAAATCCTGAAGAGGTATTAATATACTATTAGGAATATGTTTTTCCTTATATTCCTCTTCCGTTCTTACATCTAATAGTATAATTCCTTCCTCTTTTTCAAGTCTTTCTTTTGCCTGTTCAGGCGTTATTTTTTGATAGGTTCTTTCTGTTTCAATTTTCTTATCCTGTTTACTTTGGCAAGCTATAAGAATCAAAATACTTATCATTAGTACAAGTACGACACTAAATCGTTTATATATCATAACCGACCCCTCCCTATTTTATTATTATCCCTATTATTATATAATAATATATTATATAATTGTACCTATTGAATATTTATTATGGACATGCATAAGCTAATCACATATTCCTAAAAAAAAAACGGAGGTATTCCTATGAAAATAATCGTTAATAAAGATAAATGCCCGCAAAATCATCCTTGTCCTTCTGTAAGAGTTTGTCCTGTGGATGCTATCATCCAAGAAGGATACAAAGCCCCAATCATAGATTATGATAAATGTATCCAATGTAAAAAATGTATTACTTACTGCCCAATGGGTGCTTTTGAAATTGAGCAATAAGTAAGCTGTTTATTCCTGCATGGCTAGAATAGACATAAATCAATTATTAGTCAAAAAATTTATTGATATATCTTCTCTTAATATATTCTATAGAAGAAGTATCTGTTAAAATACAACTTACCTCATCTTTATCATCAAATTTTTTCCCACTATTTGATAACCAATTATGAGACCCTATAAACAAAAATTTTTCGTCTATTAGTATAAGCTTCGTATGCAATGGTGGTTTATAAACAATATTATCCCCCAATACCTTCTTTAATCCGTTTATAACAGTAAGAATATCGTGCTTATTCACCTTATCTCCTGGATAATCTCTAACAATAATCTTTTCTAAATCATTGATTGAATGCTTTGTCTTATGATATCCAAAGGAAATTTTCAAATCTACATTCCTATCTTTTGCATTTCTTATTAATTCCATAAACGCTTCATTAACTACATAATTTGTAATCCATGGCGAAAATATATATATAGAACTTTGAGCCCTTGCTATGGATTCTTTCATAACTTCATAATGTTTAGCAGATCCAACAATAATATTCTCACTACATTGAGTGCTTAAATATGAACCTAATCTAGTATTTATATCCAAATACTTATTGTCCTCTATAAAAATTCTATACGCTCTATCCCAATCAACACTATCCGTATTCTGATTTAACTCTTCATCATAAATACTATATATAATCCCTTCTTCTCTTATTGTTTTAATCGCTTTTTCCAGATAATTTCCACTGTTCATAGTAACTTCAATATTACCAACTACTATGACCTGTTCCTTAGCCCTAGTAAAGCCTACATTCAATAAATTTGGTTTCCCTCCAACAAAATTACAAATTCCACTGTTATTATTGCTATCTATCACTGTAGATATAATAATATATTTCTTCTCTTGTCCTTGAAATGTATGCACTGTTCCAATATCTACATTTTTAATACATTGCTTAAGTCTAGCCTCTTGATTTTTAAAAGGCGTAATAATAGCTATATCTTTTTTTACATCATTTCCATATTTGTTCACATACGCTTCTACAATTTTCTTACATGCTATCACTTCTGCTTCATTAATATGTCTTCTACTCTTAATCCCTCTAATATCAAATGCTATATTATTTTTTCCAAATAATTTGTCATGTTTATCCTGATTAACTATTTTTAATTTTTTTCCATAAACATGTTCATTAGAGAATTTCACTATACTTTCTTCACATCTTCTATGTTCATCTAAAACAATCCCTCTTCGATTACTATCCATTATTTCGTATATATCTGAATTATTATCAACGTAATGTTGAGCACTATTCTTTTCTACACATATTTTATCATGTAATGATTCACCCACTTGGCTATAATCTGCTATCAAATCTTTATCATAAAGTCGTATCGGTTCTAATTGATATACATCTCCAACAACAATAGCTCTTTTTGCTCTATATAGTGGTCCTACTAGATAGTGAGGTAAAATCTGTCCAGCTTCATCTACCAATAATAAATCCATTAATTCCGGAATCATTTGAAATATATTTTTCCCAAAAGAATGTAGTGTTGTTGTCACCACAGGAAAACATAAAAACAAAGTTTCCCAAAGAGATAAAATCCCTTCTTTAAAATGATCTTTAAATCTTTGTTCTGGATTATAAAATGAAGAGAACCATCGCCCATTCTCTATCATCTTTTCTAAATTACTCACGATAACATCTCTATGCTTCTTGATATATTCTTCTTGTATCTTCAATGAAAAATCAAATAATTCTTTTCTTATCTTCACAACTTTATCACAACTAATCAAACTATGTAAATCTGTATGATCATCATGATCTATTTCTAGTAATTTTCCTATTTCTAATAAAATAGTATTATACTCATCTATTTCTTTTAATTTTGAATTTAACTCGAACAAAACATCCTCTACCTTTTTCTTATCTTCTTTAAGAGTATCCATACATTCAATCAATTCTTTTATATCTCTATTTAGCTTTTCTTCTTCTAAAATAGTTTCTCTTATATTTTTTTCAGATTCATTTATTTTTTCTTCTGTTTTATCAATTTGTTTTTCTATATATAATTTTGTAGGGTATTTATTAAAATAATCTTTCATATTTTTCAATAAAAAACTCATAAATTTAAATCGTTTTAGCTTATCAAATTTTTCTAAATCGATATACAAATTTTTCAAATAACCTTCATTTTCATCCTTTATATTTCTACACTGATTCATAGTAATTTTGTTCTCATTTAATTGAGTTTTCATTTTTTCTAGTTTATTACTACACTCTTTTAAATTGCTTTCTATATCCTTTAAATCACCTTTTGTAATAACCAATTTTTCATTCAATGGAACTTTAGTTTCTTCTATTTTCATATTAGAACAATCTTCCAAATTAAAAGTTTCCTTTAATTTTTTTCTACTATTATCATATTCTTTCAATTTACTTTCTATTGTTTGCATCTCTCTATATTTAGATTTAAAATTTTCTAATACAGTATGATCTTCTTTATAGTTATGGATTCCTTTTAATCCCTTTAAGAGTGGATTCAGTATATTCCATTTAAAAATATTTATATTGTCTTTTTTCCCAAGTCTAGCACATAGCATCCCCTTATAATTAATTTCCTGATTATTATCGTGATTCATAAACTCATCAAAATAGGAAATTTCATTTAATAATTCCTCACCTATATTATCTACTGCTTTATTATTAGCACTTGTGATCACAATAGAATGATTATTTTTTCCTCCAAAAGGTGATCTATAGACTTGTTGTTTTTTATCCTTATTGATTATTTCCCAATCATCATCCCATTTTTCAATTAATTTTCTTGCTTTTTCTACAATGTTGTCTGCAATTATTTCTTTTAATAATGTTGTTTTTCCTGTTCCTGGAGGTCCATTCACAGATAATAGTTGTATATTATTTGAACTCCCTACAACATCCCATTGTTTCTTATTTATAGGATAATCTCCTGTATAGCTTCCAAAATGAAACTTAAAACGATCTTCTACGGCTTCATAGGCATTCGCATTGGGTGCTCCTTCAATATATTTATTCAATAAGCTTGGATTTTCTTTATCTCTTACAATTTTTTCTTTGATTATTTTAATTTCTTCTCTAAATATAGGTTCATAGATTTCATTCAGCTCATCAGTTGTTATAAATATTTTTTCTACCTTCATCCATCCTTCATATTCTTCAAAATCTAATATTGAATTGATCTTATCATTCTTAAATCTTTTGAATATCTCATCATTTATGATCTTAATTATTTCATCTAGGTTCGATTGGTCTTGAATATTAGAAATTATATCCATAATGTCTTTTATCTTTTTCTCAGCTATATCTTCAATCTCCTCAGTTGAACAATTTTCAATATATGCTAGTATGATATTCAGACTTTTACTATTGATAAAATATTCTTCTACAATCAGTTTTGTATCTTCTACTCTACATTTGAAAGTAATGATTGGCTGTTTTACTTTCCATCTTTGGATCATTGGATAACATATGATAATATTTTTTTCTTCAACCAGTTCCTTAATATAAATGGTCATTAATCTTTTATTATTCCTGTACTTATCCTTAAAATCAAATAAGGTCATAAAACGATCTATATCTCCTCCATCTAAGATTCCTTTAATCTTAAATTTTGTCCACATTGGAATTTCCTCTTCTTTCATATGACCACTTTTATATTCTAAATTAATCTTTTCATAGATTGCCTCTATCTTTTTATTTTCTATTATAGCGTTTATTTTCCTACTATCATATATTGTGTCAACACTGTAGTCCTCTCCATTAGATTTAGTCAGTGAATTTTGCATAAATCTCGTTACATTTTCATAATTTCTATAATAATCTAGTATATGTTCTATGCCCATTGGTCTACTCCTCTTTCATTAATCATACTTGATGTATTTTTATCATCGTTCTTATTACTATGATAAAATAGAATTTATGCTAAAAATGTCATAACGTGTCTAAAGTGATTTTTTTTTGTTTAAACCTTTTCGATATTTATGGCAAGACAAATTAAAATAACCTTATATCATTAGATACAAGATTATTAGTATTACTTTTCTTTCTTTAAATTTTGTATCATAATGTTTTTAACACATTTGTAACATCACAATCCTAAATTTATTATAATATATTTATTATTACCAGATGTTACAATTTAAGTATATTAGGTCAAATTTCACCCAACACCTTCCAGATTTCTTTGACTATCATATTATAAAAACAAAAACGTAAGGCTCTTAATCGAGTACATTTTCTGTCAATCCTCAAAAATTTTGCTACACAACTTATAATCTTGTGTGCTTAAGGTTCTCTGACTATTATTTTTTTCTCTCTTCTGTATTCATATTCTTTTATTTCAAATTTTATATCTAATATATAGATTTCATTAAATACTTTACATTCGTAGACAGAGTCTATTAATAATTTGACCAGGAACCAAATTTATTGATGCGATAAATTTTCTAACTGCTACTTTAATTTTTCGAGCATCTGTATAAAACACATTATTTATTGTTTCAGATTTTAACCATCGCCATAACCCCTCAATTAGATTGAGTTGGAGCTATATGGTGATAAAAAAATAAGTTCTAATCTATTCTTATATTTTAATAAAAATGGTTCAAGTATTTTTGCATGATGAATTCTAGCATTATCTAGGATCATTAAGATCTTGCCCATAGGATATAATATCATAACTTTTTTGATGAAGTTCAAGAAAATTTTATCATCATATTTTTCTTCTTCAACACAGCAAATATGCCCTGTTTCATAGTTAAGAACACCTAAAAATTTAACTCCTTGATGTTTTTCGTATGTAGGAATAATTCGCTGTTTTCCTTTTAAGAACCATGTTTTCTGAATAGCTTGATAATCACATATCATTGATTCATCTTCAAATAAAATATGGTCAATTTTTCCGTAGATAAGCTTTTTTAAAACCTCAAAATTTTCTTTAAAGGCTTCTTGTTTCACAGGCTCTGCTTTTACCATTGCATAAGTTGCCCTTGTATAACTTAAATTTAATCGGTATAATACTTCAGCCATACCTCGAGGACTATATTTAACATCAAAATTATCTATAATCCACTGTCTAATAATTGAAATAGTCCAATTTTTTCTAGGTATAAAACCAACTTCGTCAGGAGTTTTTCTAGTAATTATTTCTACTAACTTTTCTTCTTGTTCATTATTGAGCAGGCGTGGTGCACCAGGGCTATGACCTATATTTAAGCCTGTGACTCCTTGGCATTTATATTTTTTAATATAAACTCCGGCCGTATATTCACATAAATCAATTATCTAGGATATATTTTTATTTGTATAGCCATTAAGATGATAAAGTATTACTATATAACGTTGATACATTCTTTTATTTTTAGTGTCTCTCATAGCCTGTTTTATTGTTTGAATTTCAGAATTATTGTTTTCAATTTCAAGTAAGTCAGATGTTTTATTCATATATATAACCACCATTCTGTTCGAATTCTATTATTGATAGCATGCTACAAAAATGGTTGGTTTATATCATAGTTATATTTTCCTTGTAGTAATTTTATTGCAATCTATATAGATCATCTTCACTATCACATTTATTTACTAATTCTAAGTATTTTTTTATTAGGAAAAAACATTAGATACTATATAGTATCTAATGTTTTTAAGGATATCTATTCTTGAATATACTTTGTTTCCTGATTTCAAAAGTTCAAGTTTAGAGTAAAAAAACATATTCTTACTAATGACATGTTTAATATTAAAATCATTTTCAAACCAACTCTAAACAATTCTCTATTTCATTTTTCAATTCACTATACCCATAATGATCTCTTACATCCTCACTTTCTTGTGCCTCTACTTGAATGAAAGATAAGTTGATGTCATCATACTGATAACTTATTTTTTGTTCCTGTTTAGGATAAATTATTATTATTTCTTCTATAATACCCCTAATAGTTTTATTTTTCCCACTCTTGTTTTTGTCATAGTAACCAAAATTATAATAATCCTTAACCTGCTCTATTGCCCTAGTTGGACCATTATTACTGTACAGGTTTCTACTAATAGCACACTTCACTTCAATTACTGCTGCTTTTAGTAGTTCCTGTGTTTCCTTGTCAAACAAGCCAATCATTATATCTGGTTTATAATGTCTGGCATTCATTCGTACAAAATCACTTGTATCATTCGACATCACGCTTATATTTTGACTTACTTCCTTTTCATAAAATAACTCACATCTCAAATTCCCTTTTTCAAATATCATAGGTTCATTTCTAGGAATCTCTCCGTTGAATATCTCTTCACTTTTCATATCTCCCATCCAACCACTGATCCAATCAAATCCATTATCCATTAATATCTTAACTGCCAATACAACTGCGTAATATTCGAAAATTTCAGAAGTTTTTTTACTCGGGAAATGTAATTTTCTACTTGTCATATCATTATTTTCAATTGATATTATATTTGTATAAAAGTCATATAGTTGAAAATACCTATTATCTTTAAACATTTTATGTGAAACTCTAGTTATCTTCATACTATCTGATATTTCATTAAACCAAGTTCCATTTGCATAATGAAGGAGTAGCGATTTCATTTTCTTTAAATTTGTAAGTATTTCTGAAATAAAAACTAGGTTAGATTTTAATTTACTTAATTCAACTTGCTTAAATCCAATTTCTCTAGAAATGCTGTATATATATTCTTTACTTATAGTTCTGTCATGAATAAGAGTATCATGTCTTCTAATCTTATCAGTACATAATTTTTCTTTTACACTAAATTTATTTGAAAACTCATTTAAAATAACTATATATTTACTTTCTATATCACATAATATTTCTATACTTTTACTTATTATTTTTTTTACCCATTGATTTTCTAAAATATCTATATTTAAAAAAGTATGCTTTTCAAAGAACAGATCTGGTGCATATGGGTTTTTATTTTTTTTTGACCCTTTTGAACTCAACCACTTTTGACTTTTTATATCTTGCCTCACAGAATAATGTTGCTCTCGATACTTCTTTCCTACATCAGTAAGTGGATTTTTTATTATATTTTCTATATTAGTAATAACTGTATCTATGTTATTACTAATATATGAATACAATTTATTTAGAGAATAATCATTATCATCATTTATGTTTTTTTGTCCAGTCATCCTTTGTATGTAAAGATTTTGAGAAAGTCCTATCATTATTTTTTCTAAATAATTTCTAAGATTTATAAGCCCATCCCATGATACTGATGTTGGGCGAATTAAATATAATCCATTATATATTTTTGTAGAGGTACTAACCTCTACTCCATAGTATCCAGGTGTAAACATAATATCATGATCACCTGCTTCTGATAAAATCACTGATTTATCTCCTGCTTTTATTTGCAATGGTAATTCAGACGTACTACTATCTATTCTAAGTAAAGCATTTGGATCAGTGCTTTCAAATAAAACTACGATTTTACTATACTCCTTAAATATTGCTATATTATCTCCCAAATTTTCTTTAGTCATTTCATTAATTATAAAAGTTAAAGGACTTCTTATAGCAACATTATTTTGATTATATACAAAAAAAGTCACCTTAGTTTGCATAACCATATACCCCTAACTCTTTCGCCTTTTTAACAATTTCATTTTTTGTGAGAGTAAATATGCTAATTTTTAATGCTTTTTCAGAATTAAAGAAGTTATATAATTCACTGTTTATTAATTCATTATCATTACTTTCTTTAATAATACCAATTAACTTTCCATATTGCTTTTCAGTGCCTTTTATTTTTGTAATAAGCCTCTGTTTTATTTGTATATCAAAAGCAACTTCTTTAGACAAAAGTTTATTACCATTTACATCAACTGGAATATTTAAAAGATATTCGCCAATTTTCTTTGTTATTCTAAAAGAAACACCTTTCTGAACATCAAACTTGTTTAATAAATCATGAAGTTCATCCAAAAACTCTATTTCTTCAGGGGAGTATGCTTTTATCCAGTTTTTATTTGAAATCCAAGACTGATACTCATTAAAAGAATCACATTGTAAATCTTTGTTCGATTGACTTTTAAGACTTAATTCATTCATTTCATTCTGTAATTTTGCTAATTTTTCTTTTTTCAAACTAATCATATTTGCTCTATCAAGTAGCCTATCTGAAAAATCTTTAGTTGTTTCATCAATATTTACAGTACCAATAAATTTTATATTATCCTTAATAATTATATAATCCGGATATGTTTTTCTATTGATACAATGTGCTTCCGGGCTATAAATATATAGCCTTCTTTCTTCAGGTTTTTTCTCCAAAAGAGAAATAAATGGTGCAAACCAATGCTCAACTTGAGACAAATTCATTTCATCAAATATTACGATATGCATAAGTTCAGCTTTGTTCTGAGCATGAATAAGAAAATCAACTAGTCTTGTTTCTGATGATACATATAGACCTGTTGTATTATTTAAAAACCCTAATAAATCTCCCGGTTCTGTATATGATGGACTTATTGGTAAAAATAATTGTGTTCCGTCTTCTTCCGAGGTTTTTAACATTTTAGCATAGAAATTTGCTAACTCAGATTTTCCAGTTCCAGACATTCCTGCCAATATTGTTAATGGATTTGTTTTAACACATATATGCAAATTAATCAAATCTTCCATAGAATAGCATAAATTGTTACTAAGGGTAACTTCTTTAAACCCTTGTATAAACTCAAATTCTCTTTCATTTATTTTTTTACTATCATCACTATCTAAATTTATATCTGATTTAACTTTAGTATTATTTTCTTCTACTAATGGATCAGTAATCTTTTCTTTCTTCCCTTCAGACTCCATTTTATAAAGTAACTGTTTATCTATAAAAATAATATTATCTCCACCACGAATTTCATTACTATTTGTATTAATCTTTATACGATTAATCTTATCTGCATATTTCTCGCAAATCCATGCTTTTGAGTTGCTAGAATGTTTTGTCCATTCTGGAAAATTAAAGTATAAGTAATTGTTACAGATTATATATTCGGGTGGATACATTGCATGATTATAATCTTCTAATACAATACTTCTTGCATCTAATAATTTTTGTTGGAAATCAAAAGTTTTTAATTCTACTACAGGAATTGGTATAAACTCCATATTTTTATCTGTTTTTATATCTGTTTCAATATTAATGATTATTAGATTTTTATATACTTTATCTTCCTTTGAAAAGGTTATTTTGGGCTTAAATAATATCAATTTCCCTTTTAACTTATCATATAATACTCTTTTCTTTTCATTTATATCTTGAGTAAACTTATATGTCATAGGCTTAACCACATTATCCTGATCATTATCTATCCCAATATATAAAGGATTAGATAAGTTGGGATCTATTAATTCCGTAACAGGTTGAGGATCTACACTTAACGGCCTTATATAAAATATCAAATTATTTGAATTTTTAAGAGTAGTAATTACCTCTTGATCATCTCCTGTAGGAGGATAATAATTTTCATCCTCAGCCAACATACCTATCATATAGCAATTATTTGATTCCATTAATTTAATCTTATTTTCTTGTGAAAAACCCATTTAAATTCCCCTTTCATTATGTTTAATTCTTGATATACTTTCTATTAATGTCTTTTCATTATCAATAGAAATAACCTTATTGGTTATATCGTGTTCCGAACAATACTTTTTAATTTCATTAAGTTTTCTACTGCTTATGCCTTGTCTCTGGATATATACTATGTTAATACTATTAATTTTTTCTTTCCATTTATTTAAAGAAATAAACTCCACTTCATTAAAAATGGTTTTTGTTATTTTAATATCCATATCATTTGAAAGTATTATTCCAAATACCTTTTGATCATTTTCTTCATCTATTCCAAATGCATATTCATAGTATTCATTTTTTAATTTAATATTTTTTTCAAATTGTTTACATTTTAATTTTTCATCAATTAATATTTTTTCTAATTCATTATTTTTATTTTTCAGATTGTTCATTTTGTCTCTTTGAGTAACAACTTCTTTTAATTCAACTTCTAAAGAATTAATTTTATTTTTAAGGCTATTTAATTCTACTTCTCTATTTGATATATCTTTTTGAACATCTCTAATAATTTTTTTATATTCTTTATCCTTTTCCTTTCTTTCTAACTCTATTTTTTTTGTGTTTTCTTTAAATGAATTTATTACTTCAACATGCTTATTTAACTCAGTATCATCAATTTTTAGTTTGTTTTGTGAAAACTTAAGTAATAATTCTATAAGTATGTCCAAAGCCAATGTATTCGATATATCTTTACTCATATCCGTATGTGTTTTTATGTAAGCATACTTTATAACAACGTTATTAGAAGCCTCAATATTATTTACTTCTGAATATAAATCTATCAATGACCACTTCTTTATATTTTCTATTTTCTTCGTATTATCTTTAATTAAGTTTTCTTTTACTGCCATTGCATAAAATTTATTAATTAATAAATTTAACTGTTCATTATTATTAAAGTATGAAATCTTATTTAAATACTCAACAACCTCACCTTCATTCTCAAATTCTAATCCTAAATCAAACATTGATTTATTATTTTCAATATTCTTTTTTATTTTCTCTAAATATTGCTGAATTTTATCAGGAAACCTTAATTTCAAGTTTGCAAATTTTACATAGTCAGGAATTTCTCTTGTTATCTCATTCATTCCGATGATAAATTCTTTTTCAGTTAAATCCAATGGTAAATCTAATTGATGTTTAGAAATAGAACTCCAGTATGTATTATAAAGAGTTTTTTTACCTTTTTTTACTTGTTCATTTCCCCGAAAAATAGTTTTAATCTTAGTTTTTTTTAATTCCAAACTGCCCGACTTAACATTTTTATTACAAAATTTCAAGATTCTGTTTGCCTCTTTTTCATCAATTAAACTCATATAAAAATCAATTTCATTCAATAAATCTCCCCCTTTTAATTATCTCAATTACAATTGATTTTTTTCCATTTAGATAAAATTCATCTTTATTATTTTTTATTCAACACCAAAATATTTTCTTTAAAAATAAAATATCTGTCTTTAGGTATTAAAAATGCATCTTAAATCATGTATTTTGGGCAATGATTATATTGTCAAGAACACATTCTGCATATGAACCAATTTTTATTATAATAAATTTAATTCATAACCTTTACACTATTTCTATGACATTACAATGAACAACTTTAAAAATATATTTAATATACTATACCTTTTTTGTTACTGTGGAATTTATTAATACTATTTTTACATTTTATCCGTTCTTCCATTACTTTTAAATTTAATATTATTTATGATACTTGTACCTACTTCTTGTAATCTAAAAATATAAGTATTTAACACATTTGTAAATCAAACTTAAATTCCCTATGATTTATACTAAATTAGATAATTTACAATCTACCTTTTCATTTTCTTTGCATATATGTGCAATAGCAAAATACATTAATATTTAATATAGATAAACAACTTCATCCTTTAATTTTAAAAGGGTGTAATTATATGATAACAAGTGACTTGCAATCTTCATACTTGCTGGAACGACGTTTATATAATTACACCCTTGCTATATATTTAATATCTAAATTGTTTATCTATAATATTACATAATATTTCTGCAATTCCATAGTTCACAATGTTTCCTTCCTCATTTCATCCTTTAAATCACTATTACTAAATTAATTTTTACAGGTGTCCACTGGATAATTTTACATTTTTTCACTCAATTCGTCAACAAAATGCATTGAGTAGTTTAATCTTGCAGTAACTTATTATTGTTAAAAAATGTACTGTTCATTTTTTTAGTTTCAAAAAACAAAAAAGACTTATCACAAGAAGATAAGCCTCATTATCGTTATTTATTCCATTAATATATCTAACATTTTCTGTGTATTATTCAAAAAATCTCTCATAACCTGATAGTGCTCAGTCTCCTCATATTCAACCATTTTAAAACCTTCTTTAATCTCATAAATAACCGCATTCGGATAGGCCATAATTATGGGAGAATGAGTTGCGATTATAAATTGACTTCCCTGCTCCACCAACTCATGTATTCTAGAAACGATCGTCATCTGCCTTGTAGGAGATAGTGCTGCCTCAGGCTCGTCTAATATATATATTCCTTTTCCTCTAAACTTATTTATAAGTAAAGCAAGGAATGATTCTCCATGAGATTGCTCATGCAATGATTTTCCCCCATAAGAATCTATAATTCTTCGTCCGCCTCCACCCTTATCTAATTCATCAATATTCGTAGCAACATTGTAGAAACTTTCTGCTCGAAGAAAAAATCCATCTTTGGGTTTGCTAACACCTTTAACCATTTTAAGATAATCATGTAACTCGGAATGTGTATCCATCGATGAAAAATTAAAGTTCTTTGTTCCACCTTCTGGATTAAAACCATATGCGGTTGCAATGGCTTCCAAAATTGTTGATTTCCCTGTTCCATTCTCACCTACAATAAAGGTCACTTTGGGATGAAACTTTAAATTATATAAATTACGAATAGCAGATAAGCAGAAAGGATATCTAGTAAAAGAAGGGATCTTATCACGTTGTAATTCCACACTTCTAATATATTGACCGATATTTTCTAAATTCATAAATGATTCTCCTAAAGTTATAATTATATCATCTAAACATATTCTTTATTGAATTCAAAAAAGTTTTTGCATTGTATTTTTCAATATCAATTTCAAACTCTTCTGGTGATATTTTTACTATCTTCCATGAATTTTCATTACATATATCCGTAATCATATTTACCTTCTTTATATTTTCAGCTTTCTCAGCCCCCCAACTAACATCTAACCCATCTTTTCCCCCACCTGTAACTAACTCAATTTGAACTTCACTGTCATTAATTATGTTTACAATATACATAGATAAAAGATTAGATTTTATCCTTGTGTAATAAACTTCACTCATTAATACAATTACGTTATCCGCTTTATAGTTGGATGTACACTCGCCTTTTTTAATTAATATTGGTAATAATTCTTTAATATGTTCCCCTGTAATATGTATATTCCCTCTTTCCATATTCCTTCCCCCTTACCCCTTCAATTTAAAAAGAAAAAAGTCATATATTTATAGCAGTATAGTGATTATATGACAATTACAAAAACAACATCCCTCATCTAACAAAACTCATAAATAATAGTATCTTTAAACTTAATCATATCATCTAAATGCTTATTTATAATCCCATCAATAACATCTACACTCATAAATTTTTCCTTCTTTCTTTACTCTTTCTAAAATTTCTTCTCTTTCATCATTTAAAAAAGAATATTCTTTAAAACTTCTTATCCTAAACTCTGATAAAATATTTTCATCTCTAGAATATATAACCTCACCTGTTCCTACTACCTGAGCCTTAAAAACAGTACTAGATTCTTTTAAGTCTACTAAATCTATATCCCTTTTTAAAATATCTGCTAATTCTTCCTTTATCATAAAAATATCATATCCATTGATCTTTTTATCACTAAAAAATCCTATATCAATATCACTATCTTCTCTAAAATAGCCTTCTACTGCTGAACCAAAGATATATAAAAAAATAGGATCTATTTTTTCTATTAAAAAGCTTTTTATTTTATTTATGCTTTCTTTATCTATGTTCAAAAAATCACCCCATATATAAAAGGATGAATAATAAATTATTCATCCTTTAAATTGTATAGTTAATTTTTACATATACAAAATCAATTACCAATATGTTCCTATTCTACAGTTACACTCTTCGCCAAATTCTTCGGCTTATCAACGTCGCAACCCCTAGCAACAGCAATATAATATGAAAAAATCTGTAGTGGCACTACACTTAAAATAGGCGTAAGTTCATCCATAGTGTCTGGAATATAAATAACTTTGTCAGCTACCTTTTCAATCTCCTTGTTTCCTTCCTTAGCAACCGCTATAACATAAGCACCTCTTGCACGTACCTCTTGAATATTAGATAACATCTTTTGATACAATCTATCTTGAGTAGCTAATGCTACAACCATTCTTCCCTCTTCAATAAGTGCAATCGTTCCATGCTTTAATTCTCCTGCTGCAATAGCTTCTGAGTGAATGTATGAAATCTCTTTTAATTTTAATGATCCTTCATAAGCTACATTTACATCGATTCCTCTACCAATGTAGAATGCATTTTCATGATTGAAGTTTTCATCTGCTATTTGCTGAATATTTTTAGTATCATCTAATATTTTTTGAACCTTATCTGGCATAGATTTTAATTCAGTAATGATTTTTTTATACTCTGCCTCTTCTAATGATCCTTTAGTAGTTGCCATATGAAGTGCGATTAAATACATAGATACTAATTGAGTCGTATATGCTTTCGTTGATGCTACTGCAATCTCAGGTCCCGCCCAAGTATAGAATACATCATCTGATTCTCTGGATACGGAAGACCCTACAACATTTACTACGGATAATACTCTAGCGCCTTTTCTCTTCGCTTCTCTAAGTGCTGCTAGTGTATCTAATGTTTCTCCTGATTGACTTACTGCAATGAATAATGTTTTATCATCGATAAATGGTTCTTTATATCTAAATTCTGATGCTACTTCTACATCTACTGGAATCTTTGCAAATTTTTCTATTGCATATTTTCCTACTAGTCCTGCATTATAAGCTGTTCCGCAAGCTACTATATATACCTTATTGATTTTATCTAAATCTTCTTTTGTAAGTTGTATTCCATCAAGTACGATATGATCGTCTTTATCTAATCTTCTATGAAGTGTATCGTGTATTCCTTTTGGTTGTTCATTGATTTCTTTCATCATGAAGTGCTCATAACCTTCTTTTTCTGCTGCTTCTGCATTCCAAGTTACTTTGAATACGTCTCTTTTTACTTCTTGTCTTAATTCATTAAATATTATTACGCCTTCTTTTGTTAGAAGTACGACTTCATCATTTTCTATTAGATACATATCTCTTGTATACTTTAATAGTGCTGGAATATCAGATGCTATGAAGTTTTCATTCTCTCCAAGTCCTACGATCAGTGGAGAATCCTTTCTTACTGCTACAATCTTGTCTGGCTCATCCTTGCAGATCACGCCGATTGCATAAGCACCTTCCATTTTTTCTATTGCCTTATATACTGCATCTAATAAATCTCCCTTATAATAGTAATCTATTAAATGTGCAATTACTTCTGAATCTGTTTCAGATTTGAAATGATCTCCGTTTGTCTCGATTAACCACTCTTTTAATTTCATGTAGTTTTCTATGATTCCATTGTGAATAAGTGCAATACTTCCAGATACATTTGTATGTGGATGAGAGTTTCTATCTGATGGCTCTCCGTGTGTAGCCCATCTAGTATGACCGATTCCTATTGTTCCTTTAAGATCTTCTTCCTTTAAATGTTCTTCTAATACAGCCATTCTGCCTTTATATTTTCTTACCTTGATTTCTTCTTCATCAAATACAGCTACCCCTGCTGAGTCATATCCTCTATACTCAAGCTTCGATAATCCATCTACTAATACATCTGTTGCTTTTTTATTTCCTATATATCCAACGATTCCACACATATTTATTTCTCCTCTCACATCTTTATTATATTTTCCCATTTTTGACAATAAAATACCGTAGCTAGTATTCTCAAAAGAATCACTACCCTGTTCTACGCTTTTTACTCCAATATTTTATAAAAATATGCATCACCCAATTTTATTTGTCCCTTTAATCACTTAAAGGATTTGTAAAATCTTTATCGGTGGTGATTACACCGCAGGGCATCCGCCGAATACTCGATAAACCCTATCCTCGTCAACTTAAATTTATTTTCCGGTCAAAATTTAAGTTCTGGCGCTTTAATAATATGATTAATTACAAACCCGAAAACATCCGGGCTTATAATTAATATATTCATATTCTACCAAAAGGTAACTAATTATGCTAATCTTTTTTCTATTAATTTTGCAAGACCTTCACTTAATGCTTTTAATTGCTCTTGGTCCTTACCTTCAAGCATGACTCTTACTAAAGGCTCTGTTCCAGATGGACGAATAAGTACTCTTCCTTCTCCATGCATTAAATCTTCTAGCCTTTTAATCTCATTTGCAATCACTTCATCTTCCATATACTTCATTTTTTTGTCATTTCTTACTTTTGCATTTACAAGCACCTGGGGATATGTAGTCATCTCAGATGCAAGCTTAGATACTTTTTGATTCTTCTCTTTTACTACTTTTAAAAATTGTATAGCTGATAATAGTCCGTCTCCTGTAGTGTTATGCTCTAGGAAAATAATATGTCCGGATTGTTCTCCTCCTAATACATATCCACCTTTTCTCATCTCTTCTAGTACGTATCTATCTCCAACCTTTGTTTTTACTGCATGGCAACCTGCTTTTTTAAGGGCTATATCTAGACCAATATTACTCATAACGGTTGCTACAATAGCATCATTAGGTAATTTCCCTTGTTCTTTTAGATACTTTCCACAAACCATAAGTATTTTATCGCCATCTATTATTTGTCCTTTTTCATCTACTGCAATCAGTCTGTCTGCATCTCCATCAAATGCAAGTCCCACATCTGCTCCCCAGTCTTGTACTAACTTTTGTACTTCTTCTGGATGAGTAGATCCACAATTCACATTGATATTTAGACCATCTGGCTTGTGATGAATCATTTTTATTTCTGCTCCTAATGCTGATAATACGGAAGGTGCAGCTACATAAGATGCTCCATTTGCACAATCTACAGCAATCTTCATACCCCTTAAATCTACGTCCATTGTGCTCATTAATAGGTTTGTGTATTGTTTAATTGCATCGTCTATTTCAATCTTTCTTCCTATTTCACTTCCACATGGATGTACGTCAATATCTTCTCCATTATTGATTATGCCCTCTATTTTTTCTTCTATTTCATCTGATAATTTATATCCGTCTTCATTAAAGAACTTAATCCCATTGTATTCAAATGGATTGTGAGAAGCAGAGATTACGATTCCTGCATCTGCTTTATAATGTCTTGTCAAATGTGCTACTGCAGGTGTTGGAACGATTCCTACACATACAACATCTGATCCTGTAGAAAGTATTCCCGCAACTAATGCTGATTCCAACATGTCTCCTGATATTCTTGTGTCTTTTCCAATAACTATTTTTGCTTTTTTCTTTCCCCCTGTTAATATATAACTTCCTATTCGTCCTAACTTATATGCTAAATCTGCTGTTAATTCCGTATTTGCAATCCCTCTTACACCATCAGTTCCAAATAACTTTCCCATTTAACTAACTCCTCCCCTAATGGCCTATCCTTTGCATATATTTTTCAATTTGATTGAAAAATACTATTAATCTATATCATTTTATCATATTATTCAATGTCGTTCAATTTGGTACCCCTACTTTTATTCATTCTATTCTTTATATTCATTATTAATAGGCGCATCTCCTGTTTTTTCATTTATTTTAATTCCTACATTTTTAGGTGTAATCGTTACTTCTTCGATTTTTTTATTTGTTGAATAAAGGATATCTTTGAAATATACGCCTTCTTTTCTATCCCTTAAATCAATAAATATTTTAACATCTTCTTTTAAAATATCTTCAAATATACTTTCTACAACCTTTACCTCTACATTGATTGTATCTGGAAAAATACTTTTATCTATTATTTCTCCTTCTTTTAGATTTTCAACTGTTAATTCGTTTTTAGAATAGGTAAATACTTTTGTCTTAATATTTTCTATTAAAATATCTATCGTAAATTTTTGTTCTAACTTTACTAATTCTACTCCTTGCGGAATAATTAATTCTATTGCCTTTTGTGTTGTTTTTTCTATATCATTTAAATTTATAGACTTCGTATTAAGTACTGATATTTTATCTATTACATCTTTTGTTCCTCTAATTTTCAAAGTATCTTTATTAAATACAGTACCAGTTATTTTTAGTCCTTCTTTTAGGTTCCCATTATATACAGGTGAAATGGGTACGTCTTTCACTTTATAAACGGGAAGCTTCACATTTACATATTTTGTTTTTATAGAAATTCCTTTTACTTCCTTTCCTTTTATATCTACTGCTTTTAATGGTAGTTTTTGTTCAATGGAACTCGTAATTTTATCTACATTTACATAAGCTGCCAACATGTGTACATTATTAACCAATGATTCTGGTCCCTCTACAATGGTTTGACTAATAGATACTTCTGAATATCCGGCTTCAAACCCAGTTGGAAACTTTCCAACGATTTTAGTAATGATTGGTTTTTCCCTCATTACTACCTCATCTAGTGTGATTTTAATCTGTTTTGGAGATATTTCTTTTATATCTGTATCCACAGGTGAACTGATCTCAACAGGTATACTACTAACGCCTTTTTGATATCCTCTAATGTCTGCTGTAGCTGCTATATCCTCAGCCCTTACTTTATATAAATCATTTCTTCTTCCCTGTAGCTTTACATCTATAGTAAAATCCTCTTGTCCCATAACAATAAGTCCTGTTTGTTTTAAATTTTCTGTATTTAATAGCTTTACAGGTATGTCTTTAAATTCTATTATACTTTGAGGATTAACCTCTCCCATTACATAAAGCCACATGGTAAGTGCAAAAATAATCGAAACAATTTTTGCAGTGGTATTTTTAGAAAAGAACCTACTTTTTCCTATATTTTCAAAAATCGAAATCTTCATTTTTTCTGTCCCCATTTCCATTTAAATAAAGGCTTTTGATTATCTGGTTTGTATGCATTTTTAAGTAATGTTGTTAGGGTCTTTCCATCTAAATATCTAGAAATTCTCCCATCAGTAGCTATGGAGATGGCGCCTGTTTCTTCAGAAACCATGATAGATAGTGCATCGGATCTTTCTGTTACGCCAATTCCTGCCCTGTGCCTTGTTCCTAATTCCTTACTCAGATTTGGATTTTGTGTAAGCGGTAGCACACATGCAGCAGCCATTATTTTATCCTTTCTAATGACTACGGCCCCATCATGTAAAGGCGTATTAGCCATAAAAATATTCACAAGAATTCCTGTTGAAATTTCTCCATTAATTAAAGTTCCTGTTTCTGTAAAATCTTCAATGCCTGTTTCTCTTTCAATAACAATTAGAGCCCCTATTTTTTTTCTAGCTAAATATTCAACTGCATCTACTATTTCTCTAATTTGAGCCAATAAGTCCTCATCAGACATTTCCATTATGGATTTCGTGATCAATTTACTTCTTCCAATATGTTCTAACGCTCTTCTTAGTTCTGGTTGAAATACGATTAATAGAGCAATCATTCCTAAGGTCATTGTATTTTTAAGTATAAAGTTCGTCACATACAGACCCAACCATTCACTAACTTTTGTTGCAATAAGTAGTATTAATATTCCTTTTATTAATTGTTCTGCACTTGTATGGCGTATTAACATTAATAGCTTATAAAATGCAAATGCTACAATAGCCATATCTACCATATCTCGTATTCCGATATTAGAAAAAATTTCTACAATTTCATTCAACTTTAACACCTCTCAAAATAATAGTATGAATAAATGCTTTTTTACAAAAAGTATATATTATCATTGTAATACATACCATGTACATTCTTCAAGGAAATAGATTTTTATATTTTACATTTTTTTATTATATATGTGAAAAAATAAAATTATAATACAAATCACATTATAGAGAGGACAATGCTTTATGCATAAAATAAAATATGACAATCTTCCAGATGAAGATGATTTGATTATTGATTCAATCAAAAATCAGTTGGAAGCAGTTTTAGATTATGATATTTCATCTGTTCAATTATTTTGCAATTATGGTAATGTAACAATGTTTGGGCATACTTTCAATTCTGATTATAAAGCTATTGCACAAAATATTATCCAAAATACAGATGGTGTGAAAAACTTTCAACTATAATATTCTCCTTTACAAAATACCCCAGTCATAGTACTATGACTGGGGTATTTTGCCTAAATTTTAAATTTATTAACCTGTTCCATCATATTTTTTGTCATATTACTCAGTTCTTGTGCTGAAATTGCTAATTCTTCAGTAGATGCATTTATTTCTTGTGATGATGCTGCAATCTCTTCTGATGATGCAGAAACCTCTTCTGCAATTGCTGATGTACCTTCTACCTTCTCTAAAATTATTAATTTACTTGTATCTATATCTTTAGCAGAAGTGTTAACATCCTGTATTTTAGGTCTTATTTCATCTACTGCATTTGTTATTTCACCAAATGATGTTATAGCTATATCAATATCATGTTTTTGATTTTCTAACTCATTTTTCATGATATCTGTAGTTTTAACCATTAAATCTGTCTCATTTGATATCGCCCTTATCAATTCTCCTATATTTTCAGAGGATTCTTTACTTTGTTCTGCAAGCTTTCTAATTTCTTCTGCAACTACTGAGAAGCCTCTTCCTGCTTCACCTGCTCTTGCTGCTTCTATCGCTGCATTTAATGCTAGTAAATTTGTCTGTTCTGAAATACTATTTATAAGATTTGTTATTTCATTTATTCGATTTACCTTCTGTCCAACATTTCTTATTTTAGAGATTAAATCGTTAAATGCATCACTCACATTTTGTACAGAATTTATTACATTCTCCATGTCAGTATTGCTTCCATCTGCCATATTTTTGATTTCTTCTGTGCTTAAATCAATGTTTTTTATTGTGCTAATCATTTGTTCTAATTTAAAACCAAAATCATTTAATATTCCTGCAATGCCAGCTAAATCTTCTGCTTGAGCTCCTGTCCCTTTAGCTACATCTTCTATAGCTGTAGACACATTTTCAGTAGATGATGCCATCTCTTCTGATACTGCTGCTACGCTATTAGATTGCATATTAATATTGTCTGAACTATCCTTTATGGTTTGAATCATACTTGCCATAGAATCCTGCATAATATTTATCGCTTTTGCCATTTCTCCAAGTTCATCTTCTCTTTTCAACTGATTCTTTGGAATCTCTATCGTTAAATCTCCATTTGCAATTCCCTTAACATGTTTCACATTCACATTAATTGCTTTTGAAATTGAACTAGCAATCAACCATACAACAACCATTGCTAAGGCTTGAAATATTAGAGATGTAATGAAACTAGATTTTTTCAAATCACCTAGTTCTTTTAAAACATCTTCCTTTTCCACAATAACGCTAATAGACCAACCTGTACTTTTTATAGGCGCGAAACCAACATATTTCTCTGTCCCTTTTATATCATACGTCCCTGTTCCTTTTTCACCTTTTATCATTTTCTCTGTAATATCTGCTATAGGTTTAAAACTAGAATCAGTTTTTGCATTTTTAATATTATTCTCTCTATCTAAAACCATTTTCATATTATTATGCGCAATAGTTGTACCTTCTTTGTTTACCATAAAAGCTTGCCCTGTTTCACTAAATTTTATTTTATTGGTAATATTACTAAGCTCATTTCCGTCTCTAACTGAATATAGCACACCTAAATTTTCCCCATTTTTCTTAATCGGTACAGCATAAATTACAATGTGTTTACCAGTATCTTTGCTAACGATTGGATCACTTACATTACTTTTTCCTGAAATAGCTTTTTTAAAGTACGCTCTATCTGTTATATTGATTTTTCTACCATCGTCTAATATTGCCATCCCATTTTGATAAGCAATACCCATGTTTAAGTTTCCACTTCTTTTAATCTCTTCTGAAAGCATTTTTAGTTTTTCAGCAATCAAAACATTTTCTTCTCTAATAATACTATTTGATGCCATTTGTTCTAATGCATCTATCCTAGACTCAATTTCTAATTCTACGGCATTACTTGCTTCTTCAGCTATCTCTGGTAAAGTCATATTAACAGTGTTAACCAATGCCTTTTCCGCAAAATATTGTGAACTAAGAGCAAATCCCAAACATACAACACTTAATAATAGTACAAAACATAAAACCATCCTTACTTTAATACTTTTAATTTTTAGTCTTTTCATGATATTTCCTCCAACATAATTAATTTTAAGAAAAGTAATTCTTTTACAATAATCATTCAATAATTTTTTATTAAATAATTTAAAACTAGGATATCTTTTATAATTTAAAGTATAAATTTAAATTTCCAAAATAACACAGCTATGTAGTATACCACATCTCTAACGTAAAAAAATGTCGATATTTGCATAGATATATCCATTTTTATCAAAAAAAATCCCCTAGCTAAAACACTAAGGAATTTGATCAACATACGCTTCTACAATAATTTTTATTATTCTTTTATACTCAATTCAATAAAGTCGAATTTTTCTACATCAAATAATCCCATATCTGTTAATTTAATCTTTGGTATTACTGGTAAAGCAAGAAATGCCAATGTCATAAATGGAGCAATATCTTTGTTTACCCCTAGTTCATAAGCAATCTCAATCATTTCTTTCAATAGGGTATTTACTTTTTCAATAGGCATATCTGACATAAGTCCTGCAATGGGTAGTGCCAGGGTTTTTACTACTTTTCCATTTGAGCAAATGGTAATGCCTCCACCAGATTTTGCAATTTCATCTATTGCAATGAGCATATCTTCATCATTGTCTCCAATGACGATAATATTGTGAGAGTCATGGGCTACCGTTGAGGCAATGGCAGCATTTTTAAGCTTGAAATCTTCTACTAATGCCAATCCTATATTTCCTGTTTTCTTATGCCTTTCTATTACGGCCATTTTCAACATATCTAATTGATTTCGAAATTTAAATTTTCCATTTTCTGTTTCTATTTTTCTGACAACTTTTTCTGTAATCAAACTGTGTGGCAATATTTTTATGATATTTGCAATATCACTTTTAACATTGATTTGTAGTTTTTCTAAATCGATTGGATCAATATGAACCGTATTCAAAACGGAAAGATTTTGATGAACTTCTACCTCAAATAAAGCCTTTCCATTCTCGGCTACACATATACCTTCCTTATAAACTTTTGTGATATTAAATTCTTTAAGATCATCAATCACGATCAAATCTGCTTTATATCCAGGTGCAATAGCCCCTGTCTTTTTCAGTCCATAACATTGTGCAGCATTTAATGTAGCCATTTTCACAGCAGAAATGGGACTCATACCATTTTTAATTGCCACTCTTATGTTATTGTCAATATGTCCATCTACGAGTATATCCTCTGGATGTCGATCATCTGTACAAAATATACATCTGCTACTATTTTCTTTTGTAACGCCCTTTATCAATGTTTCTAAATTTCTAGCTGCTGAACCTTCTCTTATTTGAACATACATACCTAAACGCAATCTTTCAATCATCTCTTCTACGGTAGAACATTCGTGTTCCGTTTTTGTCCCTGCTACGACGTAGCCATTTAATTCCTTGTCTGAAATCTCTGGTCCATGCCCATCTATTAATTTATCTTTGGCAAGATTGATTTTATCAATTATTTTTTCATCCCCATTTATAACTGCTGGATAATCCATCAGTTCTCCTAAGCCCAATACTCTAGGATGATTGATTAAAGTTGCTAACTCTTTTGCTTCTAACACTGCACCCGAATTTTCAAATGATGTAGCAGGTACACAGAAAGGCAACATTATATATACAGATAGTGGCAATTTTTCACTTTCATCCAGTATATACTTTATTCCTTTTAATCCGCATACATTTGCAATTTCATGAGGATCCGCAATAATGGTTGTCGTTCCTCTTGGTACAATGGTTCTTGAAAATTCTCCGGGTGTAAGCATAGAGGATTCTATATGGACATGTGCATCAATCAGTCCTGGTGCTACGTATTTTCCATTCATATTGATTTCTTCTTTTCCTTCATATTCCCCAATTCCTACAATTACATCTTCTTCAATGGCAATATCTGCATTTATGATTTCTTCTGTAAATACATTTATGATCTTGCAGTTTTTTAGAACAATGGATGCCTGTTTTCTTCCTGTGGCAATATGAATATTTCTTTTTATTTTATCCATTTTTTCACTTCCTCTATATTTCTCTATTTATTTCACTTAATACCTTATCTGGTGTAACAGGAATCTCATAAAATCGTACACCGATTGCATCATATATTGCATTTAATATTGCTGGTGCAGCAGGTAGGATAACCGGTTCTCCTATGCCCTTTGCTCCAAAGGGAGCACTTGATTCTGGATCTTCCACAATGATTTTTTCTAGTTCTGGCATATCTAGCGCAGTGGGAATCAAATACTTAGAAAATTTATTATTTTTAATCTCTCCATCTTTACAGTTTAATTTTTCCATTATACCATAACCCAATCCCATTGAAAATCCCCCATCTATTTGACCTTCAATCAATTCTGGATTTATGGCTCTTCCTACATCTTGGGCACAAACGCCTTTTATAACTTCTATAATTCCTGTTTCTGTATCTACTTCAACCTCTACACCATAACAACTAAATGTATAGGGCCAATAGGGTGCCCCTTGCCCTGTTTCCTCGTCCATTTGTACTGTTTGTGCTGTAAAAGTTTCTTCTACGCTTATTTTTTCTTCTATTAGGTCTTTAAAGCACACTCTTTTTTTGGGGAATGTCTTTAAATAGATGACTTTATCCTTTACTTCTAATCCCAATAAAGAAGGTAATTTAAGATGTTCTTTTGCTTTCTCTAATAATTTACTTTTCAACACTTCCACCGCTTTTTTTACTGCATTTCCAGTATTATATGTTTGCCTACTAGCTGCGGCTGTACCTGTATCTAATGTTTGGGATGTATCTTCAGAAATGAGATGAATATCATTCATTCCTAGTCCTAAAATTTCTGCAACCATCTGTATAATAATTGTCTTTGCACCTTGCCCTACTTCTGTGGCACATACATAAATGTTTACATTTCCATCATGGTCTACCTCTGCTACTGCCTTAGAAACATCAGGAAAGCCATTCCCATACCCAGTTCCGTAGAATGTCGCTGCTATTCCCTTCCCCCTTTTTTTCATGGATTTCCACCTCTATTCTTTAAACATTCTATTTTTTACTTCTTCTATACATCTTTTTAGTGGTACACTTTCACTGAGCACTTGCCCATTTGATGTTTCACTACCTACTTTAAAACCATTTATTAATCTAATTTGAATGGGGTCTATTCCCAACTCATTTGCTATAATATCCATCTGCTGTTCTGAACCAATGGGCGTTTGTGTAGCACCAAAACCTCTCATGGCTCCACAAAATGGATTATTCGTATATACAGCATAACTATCGATTTTTACATTTGGGATTTCATAAGGACCTGTGGCATGTATCCCTGCTTTTCTCATTACATTGATTGCCCAAGAAGCATAAGATCCTGTATCCCCTATAAGATTTACTTCCATGGACAACAATTTTCCATTTTTATCTGCACCTGTCTTATATTTCATTATAATTGGATGTCGTTTTGAGTGCGCATGAAATGATTCTTCTCTTGTATAAACTACTTTAACTGGTTTTTTCGTAACCATTGTTGCTAATGCCAAATGAATTTGTAAGGTAATATCTTCTCTACCTCCAAATGCGCCCCCAACTGCTGGATTCATAATTTTTACATTTTCTAATTTTAATCCTAGTGCCTCTGCCACTTCGATTTGATCAAAATGAGGATATTGAGTAGAAGCACAGACACAAATTTTTCCTTCTTCATCTATATAAGAAACCCCTGCCTCTGGTTGTAAAAAGGCATGTTCTACCATAGAAGTTTTATATTCTCTTTCTACAATCACATGAGATTTCTCAAATCCTTCATTTACATTTCCTTTTCTGCACTTATAATGATAAATAATATTGCTATCTCCATGTATTTTAATAGAATCTTCCTTCATAGCATCTATTGGGTTAAACACTGCGGGAAGCTCTTTATATTTTATTTCTATCATTTCAGCTGCTTTCTTTGCTACTCTTTCTGAATTGGCAATGACAAAAGCAATGGGGTCCCCTATCCTTCTTACTTTTTTAGAACAGAAAACCTCATGGTCCTTAAATACAACCCCATGATGATTTTCCCCCGTTACATCTTTATATGTAAGAATTTTTACTACGCCCTCTACCGTTTCTGCTTTTTTAGTGTCTACTTCAATCATTGCATGAACCTTTGTTGACCGAATGGTTTTTCCATATAACATTCCATCTAAATATATGTCTTGAGGATAAATGGCTTCACCTTTTACCTTTGCTTTCCCATCTACCCTTATTACTCTACTGCCAACTATATTTAGAGGTTTCATTCTTTTTTCTCCTCTCTTATTTCTTTAGAAGCAAGTTCTATGGCATCTACAATTTTGTTATATCCCGTACATCTACATAGATTTCCTGATATTCCTTCTCGTATTTCTTCTCTTGTAGGATTTTCATTTTTATCTAATAGTGATTTTGCAGATAGCACCATTCCAGGGGTACAAAATCCACATTGAACAGCCCCTTTATCTAAAAAAGCTTTTTGAATTGGATGTAACTCATCTTTGTCTGACATTCCTTCTATTGTAGTAATGTTGCTACCCTCTGCTTGAAATGCCATAACTAAGCATGAATTTACAACTCTTCCATCCATTATGACTGTACAGGCACCACATTCTCCTTCTCCACATCCTTCTTTCGTACCTGTAAGAAAGAGTTGATCCCTTAATAAATCAATTAACCTTACGTCTTCCTCTACATCAATGGAATACATTTTTTTATTTATTGTGAGACTTATGTGATTCATCATTTGCCCCCTTTATCGCACTTTTATAAGCTTCTGCGAATATGCCCTTTATTGCAATGCTTTTGAAGCTCCTAGAACTTCTTCCCTTTAGTCTTTTTGATACATGCTTACTCATTTCTTCTGCTATGTCCTTCAAAATGATTTCATCTACCTTTTTATTTACTAAACGCTTCTCTATATGATTTTCTCTTTGAGGATATTTACCTAAGGCTCCTGTTGCAATTTTAATATCCTTTATAGAGTTATTTTCTAAATTTATATATATTGAACAAGAAATTCTTGCAATCGCTAATGCTTTTCTAAGTCCGAGCTTTTCAAATGAAATGGATTCTTTTTCTCTTAGTCTATGAAACTTTATTGCATAAAGAATCTCATCATCAGCTATATCCACCTTACCCTTATCTAAATACAATTCTCTTAAAGGTACACTTCTTGTTTTGTTTTTTCCAATAATCAAAGCCGTTGCATCTAATGCTAACAGTGGAGGAACTGAATCTGCTGCCATAGATCCATTGCAAATATTTCCACCTATGGTGCCCATATTTCTAATCTGTGGTGAACCTACTGATTTACATGCTTTCCATAAGCCTACGATTTTTTCTTTTATATGTTGGTTTTCTATGATCTCTATAAATTTGGTTCCCGATCCAATGGTTATTTCATTCTCATCAATTGTTATAAACCTTAATTCTTTTAACTTAGAAATATTCATAAGTATATTTTTATCTATCTTATTATTTCTCAAATCTATTACTAAATCAGTGCCTCCTGCAATCAACTTAACGTCTTTTCCGTTGCTTTCCAAAATATCTAATGCTTCTTCTACTGTTTTTGGATTAATACACTTATTAATCAAGGAATCACCCCCTAAGTGCTTTTTTTACTTGCTCTTGTAATATACTATTTGCATCCTTTATTACAGAGAATTCATCTATTGTTTTTAATATTCTATTTTCCATTAATACTTTTCCATCCACGATGGTCGTTTTTACATCTCTAGCAGAAGTAGAATATACTAGTTGAGATAGTATATTTACATTTTCATAGGGTGCATTGTTTATACTTCTTAAATCAACAATGGCTAAATCAGCTTTTTTTCCTTCTTCTATACTGCCTATCTCTTTTTCTAATCCCATAGCCTTTGCTCCTCCTATTGTCGCCATTTCAAATACAGTAGGGGCAGGCATAGTTGTAGGATCTAATAATCTTGCCTTTTGTATGAGTGCAG
This sequence comes from Lutibacter sp. B2, assembly GCA_015686845.1. Taxonomy (GTDB): domain Bacteria; phylum Bacillota; class Clostridia; order Peptostreptococcales; family Thermotaleaceae; genus JADPRS01. The sequence goes on along the minus strand of JADPRS010000011.1, from coordinate 23,235 downwards.
CACTTCTCATCTCAGCAAACATATCCAAATTATTATTACAGGGTGCTCCATCAGCACCTATAGAAACATTTACGCCCATTTTCAAAAGTTCAGGTATTTTTGCAATACCAGATGCTAACTTCAAATTAGAATTCGGACAATGAGCTACTTTCGTTCCTGTATTTGCAAGTATTTTCATTTCTTCTTCCTCTAACCAAATACAATGAGCCAAAATCAAATTTTCTCCTGTTAACCCTAATTTATGTAGATAAGTAATATTTCGCATCCCTCGATCCTTTTCAACAAATTCAATTTCCCCTCTATTTTCAGATGCATGGGTATGTACCATAACACCATAATATTTTGATAAATCTCTTACCCTCGTTAATAGCTTTTCTGTACAAGAAACAACAAACCTAGGAGCAAACGCATATTGAATTCTTCCATTTCCTCTTTTATGCCATTTTTTCAATAATTCTTCACTTTCTCTAATGGAGTTTTCTGTATTTTCCATAAGTGGATCTGGAAGCCCTTCCCCATAATCCATCATACATTTTCCAATATGTGCTCTAATACCACCTTCTAATACAGCATCTAATGCAGATTCTGTATTATTTACCGTTTCCATATCTATAATAGAGGTTGTTCCACCCTTTATAAGTTCTGCAATACCAAGCTTTGCCGAAATATAATTGGACTCTTTTGTATGAGATGCCTCCAATGGCCATATTCTATTTCTCAACCAGTCCAATAATTCTAAATCATCTGCCTGCCCTTTAAATAAACTCTGTGTCAAATGAATATGCGTTTGTATAAGTCCAGGGATTACAACCATTCCATCTGCATTTATTACTTTATCTGCATTCATTTTTAAATTAGCCCCTATTTTTTTTATACGATTTCCTTCTATGTATATATCTCCTTTTTTAATCTCTCTCTTTCCATTCATTGTAACAATGGTACCATCCTTAATTAGCAAAGTTTTTTCTGTCATTTTCACCCTTCCCTCCTCTAATATCTAAACATTCTTACTAAAATGTAAAAAGATAAGCAAATACTTTGATCACTTTTGTAAAAAAACTTACTGAAATGGAATGAAAAAGGCGTTAAGAACCTTCAATGTTTGAAGGTAGTGAGTTTTGAAGGTTTAGCTTTTTTGTGTAATGAAGTTTAGTTTTTTCAAAAGTGATCAAGTATGAGCGTTCTTTATTCTATTTTAGTAAGAATTTTTTCCTTACATAGTAAATTTAAATATAAATAATACTGCCAATATATACATAGGAACAGATACTTCTTTTGTTCTTCCTGTCAATAGTTTTAATAAAACATATGACAAGATCCCAAATACAATCCCTTCTGCAATACTATAAGCCAAAGGCATCATTATGATGGTCAAGAATGCAGGTATTGCTTCCGTAAAATCATCTAAATCTATTTTCTTAATAGGTGACATCATGAATAAACCTACCAATATCAATGCTGGCGCTGTTGCTTGACCTGGTATTATGGTAAATATTGGTGAGAATAGTAGTGCAAGAATAAAGAATACCCCTGTAGTGAAAGCAGTAAGACCTGTTTTTCCTCCTTCTGCAACACCTGCTGCACTTTCTACATAAGTTGTTACAGTACTTGTTCCCAAGATTGCACCGAAAGTAGTTCCGATTGCATCAGCAAACAATGCTTGTTTAGCTCTTGGCAGCTTCCCTTCACTATCTAACATATCCGTTTTTGATGCTACCCCAACGAGGGTTCCTAATGTATCAAATAAATCTACAAATAAAAATGTAAACACAACCACTAACATATTGATTGTAAATACTTGTGAAAAATCAAATTTGAAGAATATAGGTGCAATAGATGGTGGTGCACTTATAAAACCTGTTGGCATTGGTGTAACACCCATAGGCATTCCAATAACCGTTGTTGCTACAATTCCTATCAATAAAGCACCTTTTACATTTTTAGCTAAAAGTACACCTGTAATTACAAGTCCCATCACAGCAAGGAATACTTTAGGATCACCCATATTTCCTAATGAAACTTTGGTAGCAGGATTTGCTACAATAATCCCTGCATTAGATAATCCTATAAAAGCAATGAACAATCCAATTCCTACACTAACTGCATTCTTTATATTCATAGGCATACAATTAATAATCGCTTCTCGAACGTTAAAAAAGGTTAGTAGAATGAAGATAATTCCCTCTATAAAAACGGCTGTTAAAGCAAACTGCCAAGAATATCCCATTCCTAAAACTACGGTAAAGGCAAAAAATGCGTTTAGTCCCATCCCTGGTGCCAATGCAAATGGGTAATTTGCATAAAATGCCATAATCAATGTAGCCAAAGCGGCTGATATACATGTAGCAGTAAACAATGCTCCTTTATCCATCCCTGTTTCACTTAAAAAAAGTGGATTTACAATTATAATGTATGCCATAGTCATAAAGGTAGTCATCCCTGCCATTACTTCTGTTTTTACATCTGTATTATTCTCCTTGAGCTTAAAGGTTTTCTGCAAAAATCCAGTTTCTGTTTTTGTAGTCATTTACCCAACCTCCTTAAATTTAGATTCTTTGAAACTGTTTCAACCTCCTTCCTATATATGTAAAATGGACAAAATTCCCAACAATGCTGTTTTAAAATTTGTCCATTTTATCTTCGTTTATTTAATTGGTGGTAAAACTTTAAAATTGTTAACATCAATCAGTCCTTTATCTGTAATCTTCCATTTTGGACTTGTAGACAATGCTAAAAAAGACAAATGCATAAACGGTGCATGTACTTTACATCCTAACTCTTTCTTTACGATCTCTTCTAATTGCTTAATTTTTTTACTTACCTCACTACCCGTTAATTCATCTGTAATAAGTCCTCCTACTGGAAGTCTCAAATCATCAATAATCTTTCTGTTTTTGGATACTGCAATTCCTCCACCCATATCAATAACATGATTTACGGCTAAAGACATATCATGCGTATTGGTTCCTACAACAATTATATTATGTGTATCATGTGCTACACTCTCTGCAAATGCACCTGATCTTAACCCAAAACCATGCACAAATGCTTTTCCTATATTCCCATTCCTTCCGTATCTTTCTACACAGCCAATTTGTAGTACATCCTGATTTGTATCAGCTTGAACAAGTCCATTTCTTACATCTAAATTGTATTCCAAACATTCTGATAAATTTTGATCTGGAATTAATTTGATACACCTTACAATGGCATTTCTTCCTTCTGCTTCTATTCTTAAATCTTCCTCTGATATATGCTTTCTCTTAACAGAATTTTTCACAGAATCTGGATATGTATATTTAGGTATATCCATTAATAATTTTCTATTAACCGCCATTAATTTTCCTTCAATAAATACACCTTCAACTGTCATCTCCGACAAATCACTAATGATTGCAATATCTGCAAGTTTTGATGGTGCTAAAACACCTCTATCCTCTAATCCAAAATACGTTGCTGGATTTATGGTAACCATTTGAATTGCCTCTATTGGATTTACCCCTTGGGCAATGGTCCTTTTTACAATTTCATTCATATGACCTAAATTTTCAAGATCTTCTGCAACCATATCATCTGTTGCTAATATACATCGTCTAGAATCTAACCCTTCCTCAGTAACAGCTCTGATACACTCAGCCATATTTTTTTGAGTAGAGCCTTCTCTCATAAATACATAAACCCCTTGTCTTAACTTTTCTACACATTCTTTCTTTGTAGTTGTTTCATGACAAGAGCATTTTCCTCCAGTCGCAATGATATGGGCTGCTAATTCATTTCCAAATAATTCTGGTGCATTTCCATCAACTATTTTTCCAATGCTCCTTGCATAAATCGTTGATGCTACCAAATCTGTAACAATTTCTGGTGTATTTCTATATACATGTTTCGCATTACTAAAACCTTGTAACTCTCCAATTCCTATTATATTTTTATAATTTAATAAATCCTCCATATCCTTAGACGTTGTATCATATCCTGCCGTTTCTAGACTTGGACAATCTGGGGTTAATGCTGGTACAACTAAACTTACATGATTTGGTACCACACTTGCTTCATCTGCCATTGCTTTCATTCCAACAGGGCCTAGTGCGTTCCCAATCTCATGGGGGTCTGCTATTAACGTTGTGGTTCCTGATGGAATAGACAATCTAGAAAACTCAGTGATTGTAAGCATACTACTTTCAAAATGCATATGAGAATCCATAAATCCAGGTGAAATATATTTTCCTTCAACATCTATTATAATAGTATTTTCATCTATTAAATTAGACACCTCTCCAACCATCAAAATATATTTTCCCTTTATAGCTACATCTGCTATATAAATTTCCCTAGTCAAAACATTTATTACATTTCCTCCACGTAAAACAATATCTACAAATACTTTATTTCCCATTAATACGTCAATTAGTTCTCTATATTCTATGGCTTTCTTTATATCTGAAACACCCAACCTTTATTTCCCTCCTTTCAATCTCCTTTGTTTACCAAAAACTCCTCATATACATCAATATTATCTATAATTCCTATAATCGCTGCATCAATTGGAGATTCTGGCTTATTAGCAGCAAATCGTGCAGATGTTCCTTTTGTAAATAAAACAAGTTCTCCAATCCCCGCACCTACTGTATCCACAGCAATAATTGGATGTCCTTGTATATTTCCACTTACATCTACCATTTGTGTAATCATTAATTTATGTCCTGTAAGTCTTTCATCTTTTCTTGTAGCTACAACCGTTCCTACGATTCTTCCAATTTGCATAAGCTTTCTCCTCTCCAGTGAGCATTAATCCTTTATTAATGTAATATTATTTTCCTTTGCACAATCTTTGGCTAGAGGGGTAATGATACTTCCTTTAGAGAAATGTAATTTATTCCTTTTCCCTACCAATTCTAAAATGTCTTTTTCTGTTATAACCCTTTTCTTTTGATCCTCTATAGGACTCAATGTTTCTACACTACTTTTCACAATTTTAGGCATATATGTTTTCTCAATCGTCTTTACATCAAGTCGTTCTTCTATATATCTTACACCTAGTCTTTCAATAAACTTAAATATTTCTTCTATTTCTCTCTTATTTCCATCTACTATAATGTGAACGTTTCTTTTCTCTGTTTTACTTTCTTTTACAATAGGGGATTTACGAATACCTTCTGTAATTCCCGTTAAAATCTCTTCAACAAAAAAACTATTATTCATTCAAACACCCCTCAGGGATACGACGTAAATTATTCAGATTTTAATACAACTCTTTCAACTTCAGCATGAGGTCTTGGTATTACGTGTACTGACTGTACTTCCCCAACATTTCTTGCTGCTGCTGCACCTGCATCCGTTGCAGCCTTTACAGCCCCAACATCCCCTCTTACCATTACTGTAACCAACCCAAATCCAATCTTTTCATATCCTACTAATGTTACATTTGCAGCCTTTACCATTGCATCCGCAGCTTCAATGGCCCCAACCAATCCTTTTGTTTCAATCATACCTAATGCCTGACCCATCATCTATTCCTCCTTCATTTTCTCATGATCTTCCTCTTTTTTAATCTCTTTACTTATATTATTACTAAATTTAGCAAGTAACATATCTACTTCTTCGTGGGGTCTCGGAATAACCCTGTGAGAGATTACTCTTCCCACCCTCTCAGCCGCCAATACGCCTGACTCAACAGCAGCCTGTACTGCCGCTACTTCTCCAGCGATTTGCACTGTGACACTCACAGATTTTCCTGCTCCAATCACTTTTTCATGTCCAATAAATATTATATCTGCAGTCTTAGCGGCAGCATCTAAGGCTGTAATGGCTGTGCCCAATCCGATTGTTTCAATTAAACCTAAAGCTGCTTTCATCTCACACCTCCAGTTAAAAGATTTCCAAAGTCTTCTAATGTCATTTTTCTTTTTTCATTTTTTTCTATTATTTTTTCTTCCTTTTTCTCTACCTTGTTAAAATGATCTAAGTAGTCATCCAACTTCATTGTATTTAAAGAAGCTTTTCTTCTTTCTTCTTTCTTTTCAACCTTTTTATGTATTACATCTTTTAATAAACCTTCATACTTGCTATCCATTTCTTTATGATTTTCATGACTCGTATCCCTTTGAACCTTCATCTGATTCGCAATATTTGCCATTATATTTTTTGCTAATGGATTTGCCATATAAACACCCCATTAAACTACTTTAATATTTTTGATACTTCATCATGTGGTCTTGCAATTACATTAATTGAAATAATCTCTGCCATATTTCCAACGGACATCTTAGCACTTTCAATCGCTGCATTTACAGCTGCCACTTCCCCTTCTACCATGACAGATATAACCCCTGATCCCACTAAATTAAAATCAGCAATTGTTACATCTGCTGCTTTCACCATTGCATCGGCTGCTACAATAGCTCCTACCTTACTTCTTATTTCAAATATTCCTAAGGCTTGATTCATTCGTATCAACCACCTTTGTTTACTTTATATATTCGGAAAGTATTTATTTATATTAATTTCTTCAAAATGAGGAATACATGCTCTACTAAAGTTTATTCCCTCATCTCCTAAAGGCTTTGTAGCATCTATCCCTAATTTATCCGTTACCCCTCTTATATTATGAGAAGGATCTAATCCTGAACCTAGTGCATCAGGAATAATTACTATATCCTTTGAAGATTGAACTCTAGTGGCAATGGCTAATTCTACATCCTCATTTTTAAAAATATTGATGTCTCTATCTACAATCACAACATGCTTTAAATCCTTACTACTACTTAACGCACCGATGATTGCACTTTTGCCATCACCTTCAGATTTCTTATTAATTGAAACAACTCCGTGGAATCTGCATCCTCCGCCAATGGTTACATTTACATCCCTTACATCAACCAGTCTTTTTACATCACTATATAGTTCTACCTCTCTTATCAATCCATTTGAAAGGTGTTCCTCTCTACATGGAAAAGCAGTTTGAAAAATCGGATTATTTCTATGCATCACTGCTTTAATTTCTACAATTGGATGACTTCCCTTTGGACCATAGTATCCCATTAATTCTCCAAAAGGTCCCTCATCTTCCCTTTTATTAGGTACGATCATTCCTTCAAAAACATATTCAGCATATGCTGGTACTTCTAAATCAACTGTATGACATTTTACTAACTCTAATGGTTCTCCCCTTAGAGCACTATCAATTTCATATTTATCAACACCATAAGTTTCACTACTTATCTGTGATGCTAATAATAATGAATAATCATATCCTAATACGATTGCTACTTCTAAAGGCTTATTTTTTGATTCCAAACGTTCAAATTGTCTTCTTAGTAAAGGCGAGGCAATCAAAATACTCATTTCATTGCCACCATTTATTTGAAATCTTCTGATAGAAATATAATTTCTACCCGTATCAGGATCTCTAATAACTAACATTCCTGCCGTAATAAAACTTGATGAATCCTTTTCATGAAATGTAGGCGTAGGAAGCATCCTTTCAAGATCAATATTTCTAGTAATAATATTTTCCATTACAGGTCCATCTCTTACTAATTTTGCAGGTTTAGGGTTTGCTATTGCATCTGCAAACTTCGCAATTCTTTCTTCATGATGAATGCCTAACATATCGTAATAAATTTTACGATTTCCAAAAAGTGCCCCTACAACAGGAATATTACTGCCCCTTACTCGATTAAATAAAATTGGTCTTTCATTCTTGTAGTATTTTAGTACAGCCCCCAATTCAAACTTAGGATCTACAGCTACATCACAAATCATCAATTCACCATTCTTTTTAAGCTTTTCTAAGCTTGCCCTAAGCATTTGACTTTCCATATTATTACTCACCCCATCTTCGAACTAAATTATGTTCTATCCCTATTTGGTCTAGTACCTTTCCTACCATAATATTTACTAAATCTCCTATGGTTTGAGGTTGATGGTAAAATCCTGGAGCAGCAGGTACAACTTTTACACCTGTTCTCACAAGCTTCAACATATTTTCTAGGTGTATGACACTAAGAGGGGTTTCCCGAGGTAAAATAATCATTTTTCGTCCTTCTTTTATAGTCACATCTGCTGCCCTAGTAACCAAATTGGTTGATATTCCATTTGCAATTGCTGCTAAGGTATTCATTGAACAAGGTGCAATAATCATACCATCTGTTTTAAAGGAACCACTAGCAATAGGTGCAGCTAAATCATCATTTTCATGATAATAAGTAGCCAACTCTTTTAATGCTTCAATATCCATATCACATTCATGTTTTGCTACATATTCTCCCATTCTAGATACAACTAGGTGTGTTTCAACACCTAGTTGTTCCAATGCCTTAAGTAGGGCAATCCCATATATAGCACAACTACCACCTGTTATTGCCACAACTAATCTCATTTTATACCTCCCCTAGGCATATTCAAAAAATAAATCAGCCCTTTCACTGGTTATTTGAATTATTTTCTTCGTTATCGAATCGCTTACATATGTTCAACATGCTCGCTCACGATGCCTCGAAAATAATCCAAATTCCTCAGTGTCTTGACTTGTTTATTTTTTTCATATGCCTTATTTAACCTTATTTTCTGTATCTCCTCCACCTAACCATGGATCTTCTCCATTTTCCCAAGCATTTATATAATCATCCATACTCATAACCTTCGTAAATATACCCAAATCATTTAAACCATATTGATGCATTTCTTCTGTTTTTGAAGCACATCCATCACTTAAAGTGATTACCTTATATGCATTATAAAGAGCATCAGATGCAGTACTTCTAACACAAACATTCGTCCAAACACCAACCAAAACAACAGTATCTATATTTTCTTCTCTTAAATATAAATCTAAATCTGTATGAGCAAATCCACTATGTCTTCTCTTTGGAATAATATATTCTTCCCCTTCTGGATAAAGTTCTTTAATAAAATCAGAACCCCATGTTCCCTTTACTGCATGAACAGGTCTAACTCTAAAATCCGCATCATTTTTTCTGTGTGCTTCTTGAATATGCACCAAACGAACTTCATCGTCTTCTCTACTTCTAACCCAATTGAATAACTTTTGAAGATTAGGAATAATATCCTCTCCGCCTGGGCATCTAAGTGGTGCCTTCTCTCCTATAAAGTCATTTAACATATCTATCACTAAAATGGCATGTCTTGACATATAAAATCCCCCTAACTAATATTTGATTGTTTTATCTAACATTTGTATACTTTGACGTTTTACAAATTCTCCATATCCTTCTTGTCCAATAACCCCTACTTGATCATCGTATACAATCTTTCCTCGAACAACAGTTTTTACTGGTTTTCCTTTTAATTTAAATCCATGTAATGGATTATATTTTGCCATAGAATAAGTTTTCTTTTGATCAATCGTCCACTCTTTTTCGAGATCTATAATGGTAAAGTCAGCATCAGAACCAATGTTCATAGCGCCCTTTTTAGGATATAATCCATAGTGCTTTGCAGCATTTGTACTAAGAACATCTACTAATTTACTTAATGTAATTCTACCTTTGTTGTATCCTTCACTTACTAAAATAGGTACCATGGTCTCAACCCCTGGGATTCCTGGGAAAGCAGTCCAAATATTCACACCTTCTGCTTCTTTTTCTGTTGCAATTTCATACGGAGCATGGTCAGTAGCAACAAAATCTACACTTCCATTTTTAAGTCCTTCCCAAAGTCCTTCATTATCTTTCTTCGTTCTAAGAGGCGGTGCTATTTTTGCATACTGTTTATGCTCTGTCATAGCATCCTGATAATTTAGCGTTAAATAATGAGGTGTTGCTTCTGCTGTTACAGGTAAACCTCTTTTCTTTGCCTCTCCTACTAATTTTGCACCTATACCTGTACTCATATGAACAATATGTAATCTTGCTCCTGTTTCTTCTGCAAAACTAATCCCTAATTCAATAGCAACCTTTTCAGCTAATGTAAGTCTTGCTTCTGCCCAAGCTGGACCATCCAATCTTCCATCCTTTTGGAACTTATTCACATAATAGTCACACATAGCATAGTTCTCAGCATGAATACCTACTGGTAATCCTGTCTCAGCTACTACTTTAAATGCTTCTAACATTTCAGGATCTGTAACTCTTTCATAAGTTGGTACAGAAGGAGTCATGTATACTTTAAAGCCACATACACCATAATCAGCTTGCTCTTTAACATGATGCGTTTGTCCGTTACGTATATCTTCTCCAGTTACCCCTCCCCAAAAAGCAAAATCTACAATAGCCTTATCTTTAATTGCATTTAATTTTTGTTCTAACTCTGCAACGCTTCTAACAGAAGGCTTTGAGCAACAAGGCATATCCATAATCGTTGTAATTCCACCAGCAGCAGCTGATGATGTTCCTGTAAGGAAATTTTCTCTATGGGTAAATCCTGGGTCCATAAAGTGAGTATGAGAATCAAAACATCCAGGTATAGTCAAATTGCCGTCTGCATCAATCACTTCTTTTGAATCCATTCCTTCAATATCATTCATAAAACCTACAATTTTTTCATCTGAAACTAAAATATTTGTAAGTACCGTATCATCACCTTGAGGTATTCTTGCATTTTTAATAATCACATCTATTTTCACACTAAATCCCCCTTAATTTTATTTATTTCATTAAATGTGTTTCCAAAATTTGTTCCTTATTAAAGTTTTCAAGTCCAAAGAAATATTCTAATGAATCCAGTAAATACTCTAATTTTACGGGTCCTACAAGTTCTGAACCTGTAACAGCTATCCCATATCTAGCTGCTTCCTGTTTTACAAAATTAAAAGCTCTATAAATAGGTGTTTTTTGGCAATCAAACATATTCATTGATACAACTACGCCTTCTCTTTCTGGAAATTTTATTCCAACGGATCTAATTGTAGAAAATCCACCACTTGGGCCTCTAACTCCCCGCGCTATTTTTTTTGCTATTTCTAGATTTTCTGTATCTAAAAAAACATTATATGCAGTCAATCCTTCTATATCTGCACTAACAATCGTTGCACCTGCTGTTGGATGAAGTGCTGCTGGTCCAAGATCAGGTCTTCTTTCCTCTGTATGCGCTACAAGCTTTAATCCTTCATACTGGCCTTTTCTAATAAATGATAAAGCTTTTCTATCTTCATTTCTTGCATTTACACCTGCAAAATAGACAGGAACATCATTTTTTTCAAAAATTTCAGTACCTATTTCCTCTGCTAATTCTTTACATTCATCCAATGTAATATTTTTAAATGGAAATAAAGGAATCGTATCCTGAGCACCAATTCTAGGATGAGTACCCTTTTGTTCTTCCATATTTATAAGTTCATAGCTTTTTGCTGCCATATTTACTAATGCTTTTTTTAGTGGTTCAGGCTCTCCTATAAGTGTTACAACCGTTCTATTAAAATCATGTTCAGGCTCATAACTTACCAGCGTAACATTTTCTACCCCTCTAACCTCATCCACAATTTTTTCAATCACTTCTGTTCTTCTTCCATCACTAAAATTTGGAACAGCTAATATGTACTTTTTATTATCCATCAATATGACCTCCGTTCTCTTTCTTGTATTGTTTTTTTCTTATATTTCTTTATATTCTAAATATTCAAGTTTCATGTTCAATTACCTTTGTAACTTATTTATAAAAAAACAAGCTATCCAACCCTAAAATTCGCCCTGTCCTTAGTGATGAATATACAAATCGTAGGAGATATATCGCTCTTTTTTATATGTTTTTTAATAAAAGTCCTCTTATTTCAATACTTTGTGACCTGTAGAGTTACCTTTTTATTCAACTACCTATTCCTAAATTAAAGAAGGTATTTATTGGATTTTATTTAATAACTTTATAATATAGATAAACAACCTCATCCTTTAATTTTAAAAGGGTGTAATTATATGATAAGGAGTGACTTGCAATCTTCATACTTGCCGGAACGACGTTTATATCATTACACCCTTTATCTAAGTTGTTTATCTATAAGTAGAAAGGAGTGTTTTTTTATGAGTTTAAAATTAATTGATCTTTCACAAGAAATTTTCCAAGGTATGTCTGTATTTCCAATGCATCAAAAAACATTTATCATGACAAATATGAACCACGAAGAAAATATGAAAGCAACAGGTAGTAAAACACTTGGTTTCTCTGCAAGAAACCTCCTCATCAGTGAACATGGAGGAACCCATTGTGATGGAGTTTGGGAATATAAACCTTCTGGCAAAACCATTGATAAAATGCCTCTAAATTATTTTTGGGGTACTGCCATCTGTATTGATTTATCTCATATTCCTCCTACAAAATACATAGAACCTGATGATTTAGAAGATGCACTAAAAAAATCAGGACAGACCATCTATCCTGGAGATATTGTATTACTCTATACGGGTCACTTTGATAGATATTTTAATACGGATAAATGGCAAACAACCTATTCTGGTCTTAGCTATAAAGGTGCAAAGTGGCTTGCAGAGCAAGGTGTTGTGAATATAGGCGTAGATGCTCCAGCCATTGATCATCCCGATGATTTAGATTTTTCTGGTCACTTAGTATGTGGTGAATATGATATTACGAATACGGAGAATTTGTGTAATTTAGACAAGGTGGTTAATCAAAGATTCTTATTCTTTGGCTTACCATTAAAGATTAGAGATGGCTCTGGCTCTCCTATTCGAGCAGTCGCACTTGTAGAAGAATAGAAAATGGACAGGTATCCCTGTCCATTTTTTGTTTGAATTGTAATTCCATTTCTTATATTTCAGCATTATCTCTTATTTCAATTTCAGTCCCTTCTGGTGCTTTAATTTTAAATAAATATCCATCTTCAACCTTATATATTTCTTCTCCATTTTTTATCTTAAAGCTGGTATAACCTAATTTTTTTATTCTATTAAATTCTTCTTGTACATGATCCACAAAAAAACATATATGTACAATTCCTTCATTTAATGAACTCCAATCATTTAATTGATCTCCCTTTTTAGCCGTCTGAAGTTCGATCATAAATGTTCCTAATCTTAACCATGTATTAAAATCTCGTTTATGAAAATTTGATGTTTCTTTCATTAATTCAAATCCTAAAATTTCAGTATAAAATTTTAGTGATTCTTCATATTTTTCCGTTTGAATACAAACATGATGTAACCCTTTTATTGGCATTAGCTGTCTCTCCTTTAATATAATTACCCACTCTATTTTATATTCTTTTAGTTTCATACTGTGTAATCTATTCCCAATACACCTCAAAGTAGAATATCATACATATTTCACTCTTTCAATAAATCTCTTCCAAATAATTATATCCATTAAATTTAATATATTCATATTCTCTAATATTTAAAATACTATAACTATTCACATCTTGGGATTTTTTGGTATACTATTGTGTATAAAGTAAAAAAAATTCTGGACTATCCCCAAACAATCCACACAAAAAAAGGAGACGTTACTCTATGGATGATACAAAAAAAGTTGCTTTTTGGAAGAATGAAAAACTATGGAATATAATTTTAGTTGTCATGGTTATGGAATTCTATTTATATGATTTAAGAGGAAATTTCACGTTTTTAATCATATATTTTCCTTTATCCGCGCTCATAAAAATATACCAAACTAAAGATTTCAAAAAAAGTGCAGAATATATTATAACCGCTCTAATCGCAACAGGGGCCTTTATTTTATATAAGATGGGATTCTATGTAAATGACTCATTTGTATTGCTTTTAATAGTAGTTATTGTTTCTATTGGTCAAACTGTAAAAGATTCTTCTAATCATAAGGCTTTGCAAATAATTGCTTTTGTATTGATTCTTCCCCTTTCTATGACAATCAATTTTTATAATACAAAGGATAAACTAATTAAAGATAGTTATCTAGAAAAAAGAATAAAAGAGGATTTAGCATTACCTAAAAAACACGAGCTTACATTAAAAGATTTAGAGAACATAGAGTATTTGTATATTTCTGGTTATAAAATAAAAAAAATAGATGGAATAGAAAACTTAAAAAACTTAAAAACATTGAGTATATGGAGCGATCATATTATAGATATAGAGTTAATAAATTCTTTATCAAATCTAAAAGAATTGGATTTAGGAGATATAAAATCAAAGGATCTATATTTTATTAAGGGTTTGAAAAATTTAGAAGAATTACGGATTTATGGTGCTCAAATAGATAGTTTAAAAGGCATAGAAAATCTAAAAAATATAAAAAAATTAAGTATAAATACAATTACAAATGAAGATTTGAATTTTTTAACTACTCATTTAAATACCTTAGAGTCCCTGGATTTATCAAGTTGTACGGTTATTGGTATAGATTTAAATATCTTAAGTAAATTTAAAAATTTAAAATCACTAAATTTAAGAAAATCTTATATAAATAATCTATCATTTATAAAAAATGTACCGTCATTAGAAGACGTTGATCTATCTGAAAATAGAATACCTGATTTAAGTCCATTACTTACACTTAAAAACCTAAAAAAATTAAATATTGGCTCCATTAAAATAACAGAAAACCTAGAACTTATAAGCAATTTAATCAACCTTGAAGAACTAGATATAAGTGATACACCTATAGAAGATTTAAAAATCCTTAAAAACTTAAAAAATCTTAAAGTTCTTACCATAGGTTCTATTGGAAGCTCTAAAGATCCTAAACTACCTCAAAACATGGAAGTATTAAATAAATTAACAAACTTAAAAGAATTAAATGCTGATAATTTAGAGATAGAAAATCTATCCTTTATCAAAGATTTAAAATCATTAGAAACAATAAGCATGAATAATAATAATATCTCAAATATAGAAATATTAAAGAACTTTACAAATTTAAAAGATTTATCTTTATGGGAAAATAATATAAAGAGCATATACGCGTTAAGCAATCTAACCAATCTTGAGCGTTTGTCTTTGGGTGATAATGATATAGAAGACATATCACCTCTTAAAAATTTAACCAACCTAAAACGCCTATATTTAGGCTCTAACCATATATCTAATATTGAAGCTTTATATAACTTAAAAAATTTAGAAAGCCTGCACTTAGAACATAATAAAATAGCTAACTATGATCCCATTGAAGATTTGCCCCATATAGACATAAAAAAAGTTAAATAAATTTATATATGCAAAAATACAAAAATGATTGTGGATTTCACAATCATTTTTTCATCTCATAAGCATTTTAATATATTCATAATTTTCAATGCGGTTTCTAGATTAAATCGATCTTCTGAGTTTTCAACATCTTTACCTGTTATTTCCTTTATTCTCTGCATTCTATATAACACTGTGTTGTAATGCGTAAATAGCAATCCCGAAGTTTTCTTTAAATTTCCGTTTGTTTCAAAATAGATCTGAAGTGTTTTTACAAACTCAGTATTTTTCTTTTGATCATATTCTACAAGTACTAAAAGTGTTTCTTTATAAAATTTTTTAAGTTCTTTATTTAGATGTTCTTTACAAAATATCTTATATATTCCTAAATCTTCGAAGAAAATAACATGATCCTTATTAAACATCGTTCCTATTTCAATTGCTTTATCTGCATCTTGCATACTTTTATATACTTGGTCTAATCCTTTATAATCTCTCCCAATCCCAATCATATACTCTTCTTTTTTGACATTTTCTCTTATATATTCATTTATTTTAGCAACAAAACCTCTACCTTTATTTTCTACATCTTTTTCTGTTTTCCACATATTAAGTATATAAATTGTTTCTTCTTTTTCTATAATTAAGCTGTTCCATTTATTATAAGTACACAATTTTTCTAAATTTAAAATAATCTTATTTTTAAATTCAAGGTTCCTTTCATTATGGATCTTTTTTATATAAATATTTACTATTGTATAATATGCATTACAATCAAGTTTATAAATATTGGATCTATTTAAAGCATTCTTTTTTCTTTTTTCATCATTTGAAATAAGTGCTTCAAAAAATTCTGCTTTATATCGATGCTCTACATCATGTACAGAGCTTTTTTTTAAAAATTCTAATGCTATAATTGTAGAAGCCGATTCTAATATTACTGTATCATAATTTGATATTTCTCTTTCAATTTGCCAGACTAGAATATGTCCATATACATCTCCTTTTACTATAATTGGAATCATTATTTTTTTTACAGGTTTATCTTCGTATTGTTCTATTCTTTCTATCTTTACATCTATATTTTTATGTTCACTATTATTTTTGAAAAATTCTTTACTTTTCTCAATAAACATATTATAATCATAAATTTCATTTTCATTTTTCTCATATATATATTCTTCAAAATAATGATCTCTTACAATTATTGGATTTTGAATGGTTTGTTTAAGGGTTTTAATAATTTCTTTTACACTTTCGCCTCTTAATACAACATCCATTAAATCATTATGAACCCTTTCAACCTTTTGTAATAAAGCTGCCTGCTTATTAAAAATCTCTTTGAAAACAGGTGTCATAATATCCACAAAGGGGGTAGAATAATCAATATCTATGATAGGAAAACCTAATGAATCTGCAAGGTCTATCACTTCTTTAGAAAGGCTATTCATATAAGGATATATTTTAATTCCAATGCCTGCTAATTTTTTTTTACTTGACTCCATAATTAATTTTTTTTGAATATGAACATCATCTTTTTTAAAAGAATAAGCAGTCGTAAGTAATAATTCTCCTTCACTTACCCAGTCAAGAATATCTGGATCTGCCATAATATTAACTCTACTTACAATATTATGGATTCCTCTATGTCCTGCAATAATTTTGCTTTTATTCAAGCATTCCATTTCTATAGCTTGTTTAATTGTAATTCCACTTTCTCTTAGCACATCTCCCCCACCCCTAAATACAATGTATAATTACTTATTTCTATAAATGATTCCAATTCCCTTTTAAATTGTATGTACTATTCATTATATTTAAAAATTTCGTCCTCTATTTGTATGGTTTTTACAATGAGTACATACATTGATTTCTTCACATTCAGTACACTTTCTGTAGTCTGTCCTTCTTCTATTGCTTCTTTTCATCATCAAATCTTATTACTTTCTTACGGAGTTTTTTCTGAATATTAATAATATTATGATAATATCAAAGTATTTTCTATGAGGAGGTATACAATGGAAAGTAATCAAACAGTAAAGAGTAATTCTGCAATCATCTATAAAATAGATGACAAACCGCCTATAGGTATAAGTATTCTTCTTGCTTTTCAACATATTTTAGCTGCTTTTGGTGGTATTGTTGCAGTTCCCCTAGTAGTAGGTGGCGTTTTAGGTTTACCTGTTAATGATTTGGCATTTTTAGTAAGTGCAGCTTTATTTATGGCTGGAGTTACTACATTCATTCAAGCAAAGGGTATTGGTAAAATCGGTGCACGAGTTCCCTGTGTTATGGGTACAGATTTCACTTTTGTTGGTCCTTCTATTGCGGTAGGCTCTACTCTGGGACTTCCTGGAATATTTGGTGCAACCATCCTTGGCTCCTTCATCGAAATTATTTTAAGCCGATTTATAAAGCCTTTAAGAAGATTTTTTCCACCCATTGTAACAGGTACAGTCGTGATCTTAATAGGTCTAACTTTACTTCCTGTATCTATCGACTGGGCTGCTGGTGGCTATGGAGCTGCTGATTATGGTAGTCTTAAAAATGTGTCTTTATCAATGTCCGTAATGGTTGTAACTATGTTTCTTAATAGATACGGTAAAGGAATTATAAGTTCTGCGTCAGTAATTATTGGTCTTATTTTTGGATATATAGTAAGTTATCCTTTAGGTATGCTAGATTTCACCCCTATATACGATGCCAGTTGGTTTGCCTTTCCTACCATATTTAAATATGGCATAACATTTAGCTTCGCTGCAGTCATTCCTTTTATTACAGCATACTTGGTTACGACTATAGAAACAGTTGGTGTTTTAATGGCTGTTGGAGAAGCTTCTGGTAAGGAACTTAGCAGTGATGAAATTTCAGCTGGTATTTTAGCTGATGGTGTTGGAAGTTTTCTAGCTGGTTTCTTTTGTGCAGGCCCAAATACTTCTTTTAGCCAAAATGTAGGTCTTATTCCACTAACGAAAGTTGCTAGTAGTTTTGTAGTCGTTATTTCAGGTATTATCCTCATGTTATTAGGAATATTTCCTAAATTTGGTGCACTCATTGCCATCATGCCGAATCCAGTTCTTGGCGGTGCAGGTATAATCATGTTTGGTGTTGTAGCTGCTGCTGGTATAAAAACAGTTAAAGATGTTCCTTTTAACAATAGGAACATGCTTATACTTGCTATATCTTTAGGTTTAGGTCTAGGCGTTACGGTACGTCCTGATTTCTTACAACACCTTCCTTCTGCATTAAAGAGCCTTTTCTCATCAGGTATTAGTGCTGGAACAATTACTGCTTTAATTTTAAATATTGTACTTAAAGAGGAATACGAAAGTTAGGGATATTTTAATCCCTAGCTTTTTTTATCATTCATATATATAAATAACATTAAAATATTCACTTTGAGGTACACTATAACATATGTAATTTTACACAATCAAATATAAGAGGTGATTTTATGCATTATGACCAAATAATTAAAAATACTGTGACAAAAAATAACTCAAAAATTGTACTTATTGTAATGGATGGTATAGGGGATATTCGTTCAACAGAACTGGACGACAAAACGCCTTTAGAATATGCACATACCCCAAATTTAGACAAACTGGCAAAGAATTCTTGTCTAGGACGTATGTATTCTGTTCTGCCAGGAATCACTCCTGGCAGTGGTCCTGGGCATCTTGGTCTATTTGGATATGATCCAACAGATATACAAATTGGAAGAGGTGTTTTAGAGGCTGTAGGAATTGATTTTAAATTACAAGATGGCGATGTTGCTTCTAGATGCAACTTTGCTACAAGAAATGATACTGACATCATCACAGATAGAAGAGCTGGTAGAATCCCTACTGAAACTACCATTACATTATGTGAAAAATTAAAGAGTATTAAAGAAATTGATGGTGTAGAAATTATCATTAAGCCTGGAATGGGGCATCGTTTTGTAACTATCTTTAGGAGCAAAGATAAAAAAATCGGCTCAAATATTAACGATGTAGACCCACTCACAGAAGGAAAAAGTCCTATTCCTGCAAAAGGAAATGATCCTGAGTCTTCACATCTTGCAAATGTTATAAACAAATTTATAGAAAAAGGCTATGAACTAATTAAAAACGAGCATCCTGCAAATGCATTTTTGATGAGAGGCATTGCATCAAAACCTAAATTACCTTCTATGCGTGAAAGGTATATGCTAGAATCTGCAGCTATTGCTACCTATCCCATGTATAGAGGAATTGCCTCTTTATTAGGTATGACTTTACTCCCTGCTCCTGATTCTATAGAAGGATTGTTTCAAACCTATGCAGATGCTAGACAAAAATATGACTTTTTCTTTATTCATGTTAAAGGAACAGACCAAGCTGGAGAAGATGGCGATTTTCATTCAAAAGTAAAGTGTATTGAATCTGTAGATAAAGCACTTCCAATACTACTAAAAAATAAACCCGATGTCCTTGCTATTACAGGAGATCATTCTTCTCCATGTTCAATGCATTCCCATAGTTGGCACCCTGTTCCACTTTTGATCCATAGCAATTTTTCTGGAAAAGATGATGTACAAGTATTCCATGAGAATGCTTGTAATATAGGTGGATTGGGATTCTTTGAAAGCAAATACCTGATGGGGCTTCTATTGGCGAATGCAAAAAGATTGGATAAATTCGGTGCATAATTAAACATATTACACTATTACCATTATTTTTTGGTATAATAACATCATCAATCTATATAAGGAGGTATAAGATGAAGTTAGAAGATAAATTAAAAGCAATGGTAGAAGCATCTGGTGTTTCAGGCTTTGAATCATCCATATCAGATACCATAAAATCATTTTTCAAAGATTTATCAGATGAAACGCAAGTTGATCCTTTGGGAAATCTTATTTTTCTAAAAAAAGGTAATGCTGATCAGCCTATAAAAATAATGTTCGCTGCTCATATGGATGAAATAGGCCTTATGGTAAAAGATATAGATGAATTTGGTTTTATATCCTTTACCAATATTGGAGGAGTGGATACTCGTACCCTCCCTGCACAAGAAGTTTACATACATGGAAAAAAAGATGTATACGGAATCATAGGTGCTAAGCCCCCACATCTTCAAGATGCAGAAGATAGAAAGAAAACGCCTAAAATAGAAGACATGCGTATAGATGTAGGCATGTCAAAGGAAGATGTAGAGAATAGAATCTCCATTGGAGATTCTATAACAATAAAAAGAAACCTAATCCCACTTCAAACGAATTACTTTTCTTCAAAAGCATTAGATGATAGAGCTGGTATTTTAGCTATGCTTCACTGCTTTGAAATATTAAATAATCTAAGTCATAAATCTGATGTATATGGCGTTTGTACTGTTCAAGAAGAAGTCGGAACGAAAGGTGCCATGGTAAGTACTTTCGAAATTTCTCCTGATATAGGTATTGCTGTAGATGTGGGCTTCGGTTCTACACCAGGATTGTCTAAAGATGATACAATTTCACTTGGTAAAGGACCTGGAATTACCCTTGGAGCAAATATTCATCCTAAAATTCATAAACGATTATTAGAAATTTCAAAAGAGCATAATATTCCATACCAAATAGAATTAAGTCCTGGTAATTCTGGAACAGATGCTCAATCTATGCAAATCACTCAAGCTGGTGTAGCTACTGGAGTAATCTCTATTCCTCTTAGATATATGCATACATCTGTAGAAACCATAAACATGGACGATATTAAAAATACTGGAAAGTTAATGGCTTATTTTATCTCAAGCTTAGATCATGAAGACTTGGAGGAATTTTTATGCTTTTAAAAAGATTAACTGAAGCTAATGGAGTCTCTGGAAATGAGCATGAAGTAAGAGCACTTATAAAAGATGAAATAAAATCCCATGTAGACGAAATAAAGGTTGATCGATTAGGAAACTTAATTGCAATAAAACATGGAAAAGAAGGTTATCCAAAAATTATGCTGTCTGCCCACATGGACGAGGTAGGACTTATGGTAAATTCAATAGACGATAATGGATTTATTAAGTTCCTTACTGTAGGCGGAATTGATGATAGAATCCTTGCATCTACTGTAGTAGACATCGGTAAAAATAAGATAAAAGGAGTCATTGGTGCAAAAGCAATACATCTACAATCTCCTGATGAAAGAAAAACACCCCTCAAACATAAAGAATTATATATAGATATTGGCGCTAAATCAAAGGAAGAAGCTGAAAAATTAGTGTCTCGTGGAGATTATATAGGCTTTTCAAGTGATTATATTGAATTTGGAAATGATTTAATTAAAGCCAAAGCTCTTGATGATCGAGCGGGATGTGCAATCATAATGGATCTATTAAAACAATCCTACGATTCAACTATTTTTGCAGTATTTTCTGTTCAAGAAGAGGTTGGTCTTAGAGGCGCAGCACCGGCTGCATATGCCCTTAATCCAGATATGGCTATCGTCATTGAAACTACGTCATGCTTTGACCTTGCTGGCATTGAAGAACCCGATTTCGTTACTCGCATGTCCAAAGGCCCAGCATTATCTATACTAGATACTGTTACTTACTATAATAAGGAAATCACTCAAAAAATTATAGATACTGCAAAAAAACACAATATCCCTTATCAATTTAAAATGATTCCAAAGGGAGGAAATGATTCAGGAAAAATTCATCTGACCAGAGAAGGAATTAAAACCGCTGCAATTTCTCTACCTTGTAGGTATCTACATTCTCCTATATCTGTTATTAGTAAAAAAGATTATTCAAATTGCAACTTGCTATTAAGTAATTTTCTTAAAAACATTAAAAAGGAGGAATTCGTTTATGCGTATTAATGAAAAACTATTACATAAGCTTCTACAAACTTTTGGTCCTTCTGGTAATGAAGAACTTATTTGTCAAGTTATTCGTGAAGAAATAAAAGATTGTGTAGATGAAATTAAAATAGATCAAATGGGTAATCTTATAGGAATTAAAAAAGGAAATGGCAAGAAAATAATGATTGCAAGTCATATGGATGAAATAGGAATCATTGCAACAGGAATTGATGATCATGGTTTTATCAGATTTTCTAATATAGGAGGGGTATCTCCTAATGTATCTTTAGGGCAAAGAGTTAGATTTAAAAATGGCACAACTGGCGTTATCTATATGGAATCTTTAGATCATATTAAAGATTTAAAGCTTGAAAAAATGTACATAGATATTGGTGTAGATTCAAAAGAAAAAGCCCAGAAAAAAATAAATATAGGAGACGTTGCATGCTTTGATCGTTCTTCTTCTATACATGAAGATGTGATTGTATCCAAGGCTTTAGATGATAGAATTGCTTGCTATATTGCAATAGAAACATTAAAACAGTTAAAGAATAGTCGACACGAATTGTATTTTGTTTTTACGGTTCAAGAAGAATTAGGATTACGCGGTGCAAAAACAGCAGCCTTTGGCATTGATCCTGATTTAGCTATTGCAGTAGATGTAACTGGTACTGGTGATACGCCAAAATCAAAACCTATGGCTGTATCATTAAGAAAAGGTCCTGCTATAAAAATAAAAGATAATTCCATCATATGTCATCCATTCGTTAAAAATCTTTTAATTGATACTGCTAAAGAATATAATATTCCTTATCAACTTGAAGTATTAACTCATGGAGGTACTGATATAGGTGCAATTCACACTAGTCGTAGTGGTGTTCCATCAGGTGCTATATCCATTCCTTGTAGATATATACATTCTCCATCAGAAATGGTGTCACAGTCAGATGTTAAAAATGCAATTTTACTTCTTAGTAAAGTTCTTGAAAAGGAAATATAAAATATATTTAAAAAGTCAAGATCATAAATTTAAGATCTTGACTTTTTTGTTCTTTTAAAAACAAAAAAACACATCTCAAAAGATATGTTTTTTATTAATTGGAGCAGAAGACGAGATTCGAACTCGCGACCCTCGCCTTGGCAAGGCGATGCTCTACCACTGAGCCACTTCTGCATAATTTATATGGTGCGGGTGGAGGGACTTGAACCCCCACGCCGTGAAGCGCTAGATCCTAAGTCTAGTGCGTCTGCCAATTCCGCCACACCCGCATTATTATATTATATTATATTATATTATATTATATTATATTATTTTTTTATTGGCGACCTGGAAGAGACTCGAACTCTCGACCTCCAGCGTGACA
>JADPRS010000068.1 GCA_015686845.1 Lutibacter sp. B2 | reverse complement strand
ACACTAGTTTACAAGTAAATTAAGCTACATCTTTACCATAAAGAAAAGATTCAATAGCTTTAGTAACACCAAAATAAATTTTAGTGCTTTTGAGTGAATTTGCGAAACCCTCGAAAATTAATTCCTGCATCAATGTATTGGAAATAGTGCGCTTTATTTTCTGAGGACTTTCAAATTGATATTTTGAAAAACTTTCATTAATAAACGGCAATACAGACACAAATGTAAATGTTATTGCCACTAGATTTGAATACCGTTCGATAGCAGCTTTGTTACGTAACATATAATTACCGAACGACCAGAAAAATTTGTGTTGATAAAAAATCACTTCAATATTCCAACGCAAACTGTATGCACATAGTGGTAGTTGATCATCTTGTGTCTGATCAAATTTCACATTCTGTACAGTATTATGTTTAAATATTTGTAGATTCTTTAGATTAATTGTACAGATAAATGCTCTTACTTTTGAAATATCTTCTTTATCTTTTGTTGTAGCTGTCATGTAAATTGGTTTCTTGAAGAGATTAGTCATTACCTTTTTTGTAGCAATACCATATTCACCAGCATCTACAAATGTAAATTCTTTGATATTTAGTTTAGCACCCTTTTTTCTAGGTCTACCCCTTTTTCCTGTTGATTCAGGGGGTAAGTCGTATATAGCTGTATCCCAACGTACTGCACCAATAAGATCCAAATTGTCATATTCTTTTATAGTTTCTAAAACAATGCCTTTTGTATACCAACTATCGCATAAAAGAATTACTTGATAATTAGTTAGCAATGGCATAACAGTTTTTATTAGATTGGATGCCATATGGAGCTTATTAGCTTCCTTATCATAAAGTCTGTATCCAATTGGAAGGCTCAGATACTTGATAGTATCATTGTATTTCAATGGAATATTCAGTACCAAAGAAACAAAGCAATGTCCGTGAATATAACGATTTTTCTTATCTTTTGCAGCGTGATCAAATAGCTTGGCGCAACAATCAAATTTATGACCATACTTGGGTTGCAAAGTGTCATCAATAGATAAGAAAATCGTATCTAACTTTAAATTTTCGGGTACAAGATTCAGTAAAATGCGTACAGTGATATTCATTATGTCGTTCAGTGAAAAATCCAAGTATGATAAAAAGTAATAGAAAGAGTTCAAAGAACAACAAGAATACTTGCAAATAAAATAATCATATACAAACTTAATGGAACGAATTTCTTCAAGACAAAGCATACCTGATACTAACCAAATAAAAATTTCAAAACTTCTTTTGTGAAATACAGTTTTATATTGTAAAAAATATATGTATATAGTTTGTTTTGTTGAATTATTGGAAATACTAATCATATCAAACGCCTCCTAGGGGTTTATTTCTTTCAAAATTAGTATTCCTAGGATTAAGGTGTTTGATGTTTTTATTTTATGGAAAACAATGATCAATTACTTGTAAAGTGGTGT
>JADPRS010000067.1 GCA_015686845.1 Lutibacter sp. B2 | reverse complement strand
TAAAATGGTACCCTTGTCAAGGACACTTTAAAAAAAGAGGGTTAGGCAACAAGAAGATGATTTCTATATTGAATAGGAGTCATCTTCTTTAAATTCCATTGATAGCGGTAATTGTTATAATATACCATGTAATGATTGATTTTTGATTTCACTTCTTCAAGTGTTCTACTAGATTTGTAATCGACTTCATCTTTGAAATGACCAAAGAATGATTCCTGTGGTGCGTTATCCCAACAATTTCCCCTCCTAGACATAGATTGACCTAATCCATATCCATTGAGTAGTTTCTGATAACGAGGACTAGTATAGTGACTGCCTTGATCTGAATGGATAAATGCTTCTTTATGTAGTGTGATTTTTTTGTTCTTCATTAATTTGTGAATAGTATTTGTTGCTATGTCCAAAGTAATTCTGTTAGAAACATGATAGGCTAGAATCTCATTAGAAGAAGCATCTTTTATGGTCGACAAATAAGCCATATTGTTTTTCCCATATGGCAGATATGTAATATCAGTTAGTAATACTTTGCCAGGCATTCCTTGCTTAAATTCTCTGTTTAATTTGTTTGGAACTACATGATGTTCTTTTGTTGCTTTTGCTATTTTCTTATAAGGATTTGGTTTTCTATGGGGGCACACAATATCAAATTTCCTCATAATTCTTCTAATACGTTTTCTACTGTATTGTAGGTTAAATTCATTTTCCAAAATCATTTTTATAGAACGTGCACCTTTCTTATATCCTCTACGATTAAAGACTTTTAATATAATATTGCGTACCTTTAAATCAGATTTTTCCCTCACGCTTCGAATATCAGATGCTTTTAGATAACTGTAATATCCGGAGCGAGAAACACATAAAAGTTTACAAAAATATCTGGTCATGTTTTTAAAGTTGTTTTGCTGGATTGTCTCATAAATCAGCTGAAATATTTTATTTGCTGTTAGTTCGTAGCTTTGATTGACTAGCCTCCTTTCTGTCTTGTCTAATTTTTTTAATAGATTTACCTGTTCTTCTAGTAACTTAATCTTAGCTTCTTGTCGTTGAATGATTTCTTGGGATGAAAGTTCACGTTTTAAAGGCCTTCCTGAGGCTGTTTTACGGGTATCTATCAATCCAATAATGCCATTTTTGGCGTAAGAATTTTTCCATCTCCAGGCAGATTGTTCAATTCTTTTTTTTCCTACTATATTTTCGTTGAATCCATTTTCTTTAAATATTTGTCTTGGTAATTTTCCAGACAAATATTCTTCCATAAACCGTTTTTTAAAGTCATCTGTATAAGTAATGGCTAGTTCACTAATACGTTTAACATTAGGATTGTTTTTAAGTATTTTAATATCTTTATCTGAAAAAGTTAATTTGCTCACTGTAATTCCTCCGATCTATCTATTTAAAGTATACAAAAAAATACCTATAGAATAAACACTCTTTTTTATGTGTCTTATCTATAGGTACCATTTTA
>JADPRS010000066.1 GCA_015686845.1 Lutibacter sp. B2 | reverse complement strand
AGACTTCTTCTTGTCAATAATTGAGATAGCCAAATTATTCAAGGAGGAGTCTTTTTATGTCAAATGTGTCGAAAGATTTATTAAGAAATTACATAGAGCAGCAGCAATTCACGAGTGCTAACGACGTATTAGAATCACTAAAAGTAATGTTTAGAGATGTACTACAAGAAGCTCTAGAAGCAGAAATGGATGTATCATTAGGTTACGGAAAGCATGATATAAGTGAAAAAACAGGTATTAATAGTAGAAATGGGTATTCTAAAAAGACTGTAAAGACCGAATTAGGTCCAATAGATTTAAATGTACCAAGAGATAGAAATTGTGAATTTGAGCCTAAAATAGTACCTAAACATCAAAGAACAATAAATGGAATAGAAGATAAAATAATCTCACTATATGCAACCGGAATGACTACGAGAGATATATCAGAACAAGTTAAGGAATTGTACGGCGTAGAAATGAGTGCAGAAACAGTTTCTAATATAACCAATAGAATACTACCACTCGTTTCGGAATGGCAAAACAGGCCTTTAGAAGAGACTTATTCATTTGTATTCATGGATGCTATACATTACAAAGTAAGGGAAGATAAACGTATTGTAGTGAAAGCTGCTTACGTAGTTATAGGTGTGAATTTAGATGGAGAAAAAGAAGTTTTAGGAATATGGATAGGGGCAAATGAGAGCAGTAAATTTTGGCTTTCAGTACTAAATGACCTCAAAAACAGAGGTGTTCAAAACGTACTGATATTCTGCGTTGACGGTCTAAATGGATTTAAAGAAGCTATAGGCGCTACATTCCCTTTTGCTAAGATTCAAAGATGCATTATACATCAGATCAGATCTAGTATGAAGTACATACCATATAAAGATAGAAAGGCTTTTGTAGGAGATTTGAAGGGTGTATATAAGGCTGTTACTGAAGAAATAGCAATGGATAATCTATTGAGTATGAAGGAAAAATGGAGTGATAAATATCCTAATGCAGTAAAGAGTTGGGAAGATAATTGGGATAACCTAAGTACCTTCTTTGAGTTTCCAGGTAACATTAGAAAAATAATATATACGACAAATGTTATCGAAAGTCTTAATAGTCAATTTAGGAAAGTCACTAAGACAAAGTTAATATTTCCAAATGATGAAAGCTTATCAAAGATGTTATACTTAGCGACTCAAAAAGTTGCAACTAAATGGACCCGTAGCTATGCTGATTGGGATCTAGTTATTAACCAGTTAAAAATAGTATTTAGTGAAGTTCTAGGAGCAAAAGTATAAATAAAAAGAACTTTGATAAAAAGACAGGCGTCTCAATATTAAAGTTCTTCATAAAATATTTTCCCACGTATATTATTAACATATTAAGGAAATAATATACGCGAGGTTAAAATTTTTAATCAACAATAAATTACAATTTATCACAATATTTTAATTGCTAATAAGCTAATCTCAAAATGTTATTTTCAAGAAGAAATCTTAGGATACACAAAAATATTTACAGGCTC
>JADPRS010000010.1 GCA_015686845.1 Lutibacter sp. B2 | reverse complement strand
GGATTGGTTACTTTTAAGAATTTCCAAACTAAATAGGGGGAACTAATGTCAAAAATTAAAAATGAAGAAACTAAAACTCTTTCTTTAAAGAAAATAATAGTAATTGTAACGATGATATTTATATTGATACCAATGATTATTGTAAGTTCAATTTATTTTACGAATGAAAATTTCAGAGTGTATACAAATAAATATTTAAAAGTATTACCAGGACCAGTGGGGAAATATTTTCAAGGGTTTCCTACGCCAGAGGAAAAGGAAGAACAAAAAAGAATTGTTGCACAGTATCTGAGTGATATGGATGTTCAGATGGCTTCAGATAAACTTACTATTATAAAAAAAGAAGATGAAAAAGTATATTTAGATTTAGTAAAAATGCTTACAGAAATAGATGCTAAACAAACAACATTGATTCTCGATAGTATGCGAAAAAATAGTGTTAAGAAAGATGTACTGATTTCTACAATAGATCAAATGAATGAAAATCAAAAAAAATCATTTCAAGATAAGGCGAAATACCTTGAAACAGTTTCTATAGTAAATGCAGTAGAGGAAGTTAGCGAAGATTTAAACAGTGAATTTATCACATATAATGATATGGCAGATATTATTGGATATATGAAAGAGAAAAGTGCTATAAATATACTGAGAAATTTAGATAAAGAAATGGCATCAAGAATTTTATCATTTTATGATTCTAAAGAAAAAAAACAAAAGATGAGAGAAATGTTAGCAAAGATACAGGATCGGGAAACTGAATTGATTAATTTTGCTAAAATATATAATTCTGAAAGTCCTGAAAAACTTGTTGCGAGTATGGGAAATGAAGATACCTATAAGATCGATGAATTATCTATTTTATATAGAAATATGAATATGATGAAAGTAGCCCAAGTATTAACGTCTATAAAAGATGAGGATTTTGTGTATCGTATGTTGAATCAAATAAAGACAGATGAGATTTTAAAAAATGGTGATGATAAAATTACCAAAAGCATAATGCAAGCAGTAAATGTATTTAGGGAATATGATGAAAAAATCAGTGAATTAGAAAAAATTTATTCGAAAATGGAAGTTGAACAAATTGCAAGCATTATAGAAAATTTATTTAAAAGTAGAAATTCAGAGAAAAAATATGTTTTTGATAATGGGGAAATACTGTCGATTTCTGATAAAGATATAGCCATTTCACTTTTAAAGAAGTTAAAACAAAAAACTGTAGCAGAAGTTTTAGCAAAGCTTGATAGCAATTTATCTTCACAGATTTCTAAAAAATTAAGTTTACCTAATGAATAGCTACAATAGAAAGGGGGTGAAAAAATCGTGGATATTATGCAAAACTTAAGTATTTCTAAAATAGAAAATGCACCTAAAATAAAACAAAATAGTAAAAAAAGTGTATCAAAAGATTCTGATTTTGAAGACATGTTGTCTAAAAAAATAGAAGACAACAAAATAAAGAAAAATAAAGTAGAAAAGCCTGAAGGACATAAAAAAACCGAACCTATAAAAAAGGAATCGGATGATAAGGAAATAGAGGAAAAAACAACAGAAAAAGAAGAAATAAAGCCAGAAAAAGAAGAAATTCAGACAAAAGAAAAAATAGAACAAATGATTTGTGATATAATGCAATGTATGAATGATATTAATGATTTATCAAAAAACACTGAAAACAATATAAGTGTATTATTGGAAAATGAAGGTGCTACTTTTGAAGAAAAGTTAAATACATTATTACAAAGTACTGAAAGTTCTTTTGAAAGCGATATGAGTACCCTAAGTAAGAATCAACAAGAAAAGATTTTTCAAGATATTAAAAATATACAAACTCAAATTAGCGAGCTTATAGCGCAAGATAAAAATAACAATATAGGATTTAAAAATACAGGAGAAGTATTATTGGAACAATGTGAAAAAATTCTTAGTCAGCAGACTTTAAGTCCTGAAGAAATGAATAATTCATTAAAAGGATTCAAAGAAGAATTACAAAAAGAATTTGAAAATATAAAAGATCTTGTTACACAGGGAGAAGCAAAAAATGCAAATCTTCCTGAAAGTAAAGCAAACACATTAAACATGGAACAAACTAAAAAAATAGAAGGAACAGATGTACCTCAAATACAAAGGATGCCTATGTCTGAAGGTACGATAGAACAAAATTCTATGCAGTATGTCTTAAAAGATAATCAAGCGCCTTTGAATGTAGAGAAAATAGAAGAACCAAATTTGGGACAACCTAAGTTTCCACAAATTGTTAAACAAGTATCCGATAAGATAGAAGTGATGATCGGAGAGAAAAGATCTGAAATGTCTTTGCAGTTAGAGCCTGAAAACTTGGGAAAGCTTTCAATGAAGATCGCAGTTGAAAAAGGAATTGTAATGGCAAAAATTGTTGCAGAAAGTCAAATAGTTAAAGAAGTAATAGAATCAAATTTTAAAATGTTAAAAGATTCATTAGAAGAAAAAGGATTCAATATTCAACAATTAGATGTTAGCGTTGGGCAAGATAATAGTCAAGAAAATCATAATAGATTTATGAATTTTAATAAGAAAAATAATAAGAAAAGTAAAGGAAAATTTATAGAAGATGGAATGAATGAACAAAAATTAGAGTCCATCAATGATACACATTCTATTAATGAAAGTAAAATAAATCAATTAGGATAGGGGTGAGAACATGGAAATTACTAAACCGCAAGGGGTTTTACTTCAAAATGAAACAAACACAACTAAAACAAGTGATAAGAAATTAAAAGGATTTTTACTTGAAAATGAAACTAAAACAGGCGAAGTAACGAAAACGGATGCAACAATCAAAAAAAATGATACTTTAGGAAAAGATGCATTTTTAAATCTTTTAGTTACGCAACTCAAGTACCAAGATCCAATGAATCCAATGGATGATAAGGAATTTATTGGACAAATGGCTCAGTTTAGTAGTCTAGAACAAATGCAAAATCTTAATAAATCAATGGAAGATACACAAATGGTTATTTTAAATACTGGTGCGAGCATCATCCAAGCACAAAAAACGAATTATGACCAAATAATAGAACAGTTAGAAAATATAAGTAAAGCTTTAGCAAAGGACAAAGATTCTTCAAATACAGAAGTACCTACACCTAATAAAGTGGAGGCATAGGCCATGAATAAAATAAATCTATCTAACAACAGGATAAGTACATATTCTAAGCCTAACATAAATCTTAACAATACCAATAAAAGCTTTGGACAAGTATTAGATACGATTGTAGATAGTCAAAGTCTAAAATTTTCAAAACATGCAATGGAAAAATTAGAATCTAGACAAATTAAGCTACATAAAAATGAGATTCAAAAAATAAAAAATGCATTAAACAAAGCAGAAAAAAAGGGGATTAAAGAGACGCTTATTTTAATGGATAATAAAGCTTTTGTAGCAAGTGTTAAAAACAAAACAATTATAACAGCTGCACTAGATGAACAGTTAAATGAAAGTGTTTTTACTAATATTGATGGTGCTGTAATCATATAGCTGGACCTTTAAAAGGAGGCTACATATCTTTGAATGATAGATAAGATATATTACAGCAAATATGAGGAGGTCATGTGAAATGATGCGTTCAATGTTTTCTGCTGTATCGGGGCTTAAGGCTCACCAATTTAAAATGGATGTTATAGGTAATAATATTGCCAATGTTAATACAGTTGGGTTTAAAGGATCTAGAGTAACATTTAAGGAAACTTTTAGCCAGACACTAAAAGGTGCAGGCGGCGGTGATGGTGGCCGTGGAGGTACCAATCCTATGCAGGTAGGACTTGGAGCAGATGTTGGATCAGTAGATGTAAATCACACCATAGGCGTTCCTGAAAGAACAGATAATCCAACAGATTTGATGATCAATGGAGAAGGATTCTTCATGGTATCTAATGATCCGAATGCTATGAATAAAAGTTATACTAGAGCAGGTAATTTTGTATTAGATAATGATGGAAATTTGGTTACGCAAGAGGGCTATAAGGTACTGGGATATATGGCAGATGAAACTGGGAGATTAAAAAGTGGTTTAGAAGGATTAAAAGTAGATAAATCAGCAGTATATCCTCCACAAGCAACAAAAATTTCAACTCCACCAATTGAAGGAGAAGATATTGTAAAATTCACTGGAAATTTAGATTCTGGTACAGTTCAAATGGCTAATGTAGATACTACTGTACCACCTACTGTTCCTCCTACGACTGCTATTGATAAAATAATAGATGGAATATATCAACTTGATACAATAAAAACAGAAAATGCAGGACATCCAGTTTATATGAATGAAAATGACGAATATAACAAAGCCATTGGTAAAGAAACAACAGTATCGGTATTTGATGATTTTGGGAATGTGCATAATATTAAAATGATATTTGCAAAACAATCAGTAGGTACTGGAGCAAGTGCTGGAACAAGTACATGGAAAGTAGACGCTTTTTATGTAGATGATGATGGGGCTATGATTAAAAATGGTACAACGAATAAATATGATCCCGTGACAGGAGCTGCTACAGGAGCTGGTACAGATGGATTTAAATATTTACAAGAAGACGGTACTACTCCTGGCACATTTACAATTACATTTGATAAAGATGGAAAAGTTGTAGGAAATTCAAAGATGAAATTTACAATAGGTAAGGATTTAACAGATGGAGCAGATCAATTGGATTTTGAAATGAATTTAAACAAATTAACCCAATTCTCAGATACTTCTAATGCGGCAGCTACTAAAATTAAAGGATATAAACAAGGTTCTCTTACTGAATATGCAGTTGCTTCTAGTGGAGAGATAATCGGTGTATTCTCAAATGGCGAGAGAAGAGTATTAGGAAGAGTAGCACTTGCTAATTTCACCAATCCAGCAGGACTGCAAAAGACTCAATCAAATATGTATAATGAGACTAGAAACTCAGGAATGGCTGTAATAGGTAAGGCTGCTTCTAATGGGTTTTCATCCTTAAATCCAGGGTCTCTTGAAATGTCAAATGTTGATTTAGGACAAGAATTTACAAATATGATTACAACGCAAAGAGGTTTTCAAGCAAATTCAAAAGTAATTACTACAACAGATGAAATGCTTCAAGAATTAGTTAATTTAAAAAGATAGTAAATTTACTCCGGGCTTTTAGCCCGGAATATAAAGGACTGATACTATGATCTGTCTTAAAAGATTAAATGGAAAAGAGTATATTGTAAATAGTGATTTAATAGAATTTATAGAATCAAAGCCAGATACAACCATTACATTGACTACAGGGAAAAAAATAATAGTATTAAATAGTACTGAAGATATTATAGAACAAATTGTACAATACAAAAGAAAAATTTTTTCCAATATGACTATGATTTATGACTCTTCTAGAAACGAGGTGTAAGATTTGGATGTAGCAACGATTTTAGGTATAGTAGTAGGAACTGGTTTCATCTTAATGGGGATTTTTACTGGTGGAAGCCTTATGGCATTTTATGATACATCTTCTATATTTATTGTTATAGGGGGGACGATTGCTGGGACTTTGGTAGCCTATCCGATGAATAAAGTAAAGGAAGCTATGACAATTGCTAAAAAAGCATTTACTTCAAAGTCTTTTAGTCCTAATGAAACAATAGCCAAGATTATAGAAATAGCAAATATAGCTAGAAGGGAAGGTCTCTTAGCGCTGGAAGAATCAGCGGAGAGTGTGAATGATGCATTTTTAAAAAAAGGGGTTATGCTCATCGTTGATGGAACAGATCCTGAGCTAGTGAGAAATATATTAGAGACGGAATTATCATTTTTAGAAGAAAGGCATGCGGAAGGAAGAACTATATTTGATACATTAGGATCTTTTGCTCCTGCTTTTGGGATGATAGGGACGCTGATAGGACTTATTAATATGCTACAAGCTTTATCTGATCCATCGGCGGTAGGACCTAAAATGGCAGTCGCTTTAATTACTACATTTTATGGTGCTGTACTTGCAAACTTAATATTTATTCCTATTGCAGCTAAGTTAAAGATAAAAAGTAAGGAAGAAATATTAATTAAGGAAGTTATGGTAGAGGGATTGTTATCTATTCAGGCAGGTGAAAATCCAAGAATCATAGAAATTAAGCTTGAATCCTTTCTTCCACCAAACAAAAGAGGGACTCTTTCAGAAAATAAAGGAGAGGAAGTTGGAGCATAAATGGGCAGAAAAAAGAAACAGGAAGAATCCAAAGCAGGTGCTCCAGAATGGATGACCACATTTAGTGATTTGATGACATTATTGCTATGTTTTTTTGTATTATTATTTGCATTTTCAACCATAGACCAAAAAAAATTTTCTGCTGTAATGCAGTCATTTCAAGGATCACTAGGTGTATTGAAAGCAGGAAGAACCATCGAACCTACCGAGTATATTAATGAAGCACTTAAGGATGATGATATTGCAAATGAGATTAAGGAAATTGAAAATTTTAAAAAGCTAAAGGAACAAGTGGAGGATTATTTAGAAGCTAATGACATTAATGAACAAATATTAGTAGATATTGATGAAAAAGGATTATTGCTTAGATTTAAAGAAAACGTAATTTTTGATTCTGGACATGCAATATTAAAATTGCAGGCAAAAGATACATTGAAATTTTTGGCAGATTTATTAAAGCAAGAAGAATTTTTGGGTAAACATGTAAGAGTAGAAGGACATACCGATGCAGATCCAATTATTAGTTCTAAGAAATTCCCCACAAATTGGGAACTTTCTGTATCAAGGGCATCAAATGTAGTGAGATTTTTGATTGAAGAAGCAGGAATAGAACCGAAAAGGTTATCTGCCTCTGGATACAGCGAATATTATCCTGTTGCACCGAATGATACCTATCAGAATAAATCTAAAAATAGAAGAGTAGATATAGTGATTCTTCGTTCTCAATTTGTTCAATAAAAACGCTATTAGCGAAAAGGGGGGGAGTAGAATGACGACAAAAAAAATAATAATCTTTAGCATCATAGGATTTTTGGTGACAGGTATTTTACTAGGCGGAATATTTTATTTTACTACAAGTAAAAATTCAAATGATAAGCCAAAAGAGGTAGAGACAACTTTGTACTCTCTAGGTGAATTATATTCAAATATAAAAGATAATAGAAGGATTTTAAAGATTAATATTGATATTGAAATTTCTGATGAAGATGTAACACCTAAATTAGAAAAAAAGAAATCAGAAATTATAAATAACATACTAGAAATATTAAGAAGTAAGGAAATAGCTGTATTAGATGGTACAGAAGGGCAACAAGCATTACGTAAAGAAATTGTAAGTTCTATTAAGAAGACCGTCCCTTCCGATGGAATCATGGATGTATATTTTGTTGAATTTATTATCCAATAGAGGAGGGAATAGAATTGTCTGAGGTATTGTCACAAAGTGAAATAGATCAATTACTGGAGGCTATAAATACTGGAGAGTTAGATGCTCAAGAAATCAAAGAAGATATAAATGAAATAAAGGTTAAAAAGTATGATTTTAGAAGGCCAGATAAATTTGCAAAAGAACAATTGAGAACTTTGCAAATTATTCATGAAAATTTTTGTAGGTCATTAAAAACTTTTTTATCGGGTTATTTGAGAAGTCTTGTAAAAGTTGATGTTTTGAGTATAGAACAATTATCAAATTATGAATTTACAAATTCTATAGCGAATCCTGCGGTATTAGGAATTGTAGATTTTTCGCCACTTGAAGGACAAATTATAGTTGATATTGGACCTGATATTGCTTTTGTTTTCATCGATAGGATTTTAGGAGGACGTGGAGAAGTTTTTAGTGAAAAGAGAACATTTACTGAAATAGAGCTTTCTCTTATAAAAAAAGTAATAAAAGAAATGATCAAACGTTTAATTGAACCTTGGGAAAATGTTATTGAACTTAGTCCAAGACTTGAAAAAGTTGAAACGAACTCTCAATTTGCACAAATTGTTTCTCCAAGTGAAACAATTGCATTAATTACACTCAGTATTCAAGTGGGAGAATCTGAAGGAATGATTAATATATGTATTCCACATATTGTTATAGAGCCAATTGTAGAAAAACTAAATACAAAATTTTGGTTTTCTGGTAATAATAAGGAAAGAACCACCGAAGATGAAGCAGCAATTTCTAGAAGGATTGAAAACACGAAAGTTCCAATTAAGGCTGTTTTAGGAACATCTAGAATAACAGTTAAAGAATTTATGGGTATTCAGATTGGAGATGTAATTCCGTTAGATTCACAAATAAATGATGATGTGAAAGTATTTGTAGGTGAGCAGCTTAAGTATTTTGCTGTAGCAGGTACAAATAAAAAGAAGATGGCGATTAAGATTAAGCAAGTTATTGAGGAAGGAGACGAATAAGATGGCAGATATGCTTTCACAAGAGGAAATAGACGCTCTGCTTAATGGCGGTTCAAATAATACACCCAATAATGAGGAAGAACTAACGGATGATGAAAAAGATGCATTGGGTGAAATTGGAAACATTAGCATGGGTACTTCTGCTACTACTTTATTTACACTTTTAGGACAAAAAGTGACGATTACAACTCCTGAAATATCAATTTTAACTATGGGGGAATTATCAGAGCAATATCCTATTCCTTTTGTTGCAGTAGAAGTTAGCTATAAAGAGGGAATTAAAGGAACTAATGTACTTGTTTTAAGAGAGCATGATGTTAAGGTAATTACTGATTTAATGATGGGTGGAGATGGAACAAATACGGATGGAGAATTAAGTGAATTGCATTTAAGTGCTATAGGAGAGGCAATGAATCAAATGGTAGGTTCATCTTCAACTTCTTTATCAGAGATGTTTAACAGCAAGATTGACATTTGTCCACCAAAAGCAATGTCAGTAAATTTTTCAAAGAGTTCAGATAAACTAGGTGATATTGATTATAATGATAGAATAGTAAAAATTGCATTCAAAATGGTAGTAGGAGATATTATCGATAGTGAAATTATGCAAGTGATTCCTATTAAATTTGCTAAGGATATGGTAACATCTCTATTAAATAATACGCCAATGTCTTATGAAGAAGATCATACAGATATACAAAATAAAGAAATACAACAAAAAACTCAACTGGAAAATGAAAACTATAATACGCAAGAGTACAGGAAAGAAGAGAGAACAAGAGAGAACATGAGCAGAAGTAGGAAAGAACAAGAAGTACAGGTGCAACCCGTACAATTTGAAGCATTTGATGATTCATTTTCTAGTCATGAAAGAGAAAATATTAGTTTAATTAGAGATGTACCATTATCGATTACAGTAGAACTTGGAAGTACTTCTAAGAAAATCAATGAAATACTTTCCTTTGCGCCAGGAACGGTTATAGAGTTAGATAAAATTGTGGGTGAACCATTAGATATACTTGTAAATGGTCAATTTATGGCAAAGGGAGAAGTCGTGGTTATTGATGAAAATTATGGAGTTCGTGTAACCGATATTGTAAATCCAACAAATAAGATAAGATAAAGGGGAGATATAATTATGTCAAAAGGAATTTTAGTAGTGGATGATGCAGCATTTATGAGAATGATGGTTAAGGATGTTTTAACTAAATATGGATATAATGTTTTAGGAGAAGCTGAAAATGGAGCAAAAGCAATAGAAAAATATAAGGAATTAAATCCTGATTTAGTAATTATGGATATAACCATGCCAGAAGTAGATGGAATTCAAGCACTTAAGGAAATCAAAAAAATAGATCCAAGTGCAAAAGTTGTTATGTGTTCTGCAATGGGACAGCAAGCTATGGTTATAGAAGCTATTCAAGCAGGGGCAGGAGATTTTATTGTAAAGCCATTTCAAGCAGATCGCGTAATTGAAGCTGTTAAAAAGGTTTTAGGTTAATCAAAAAGGAGGAATAATTATTGAAGATGTAAAATATTTGATAAGTATTATAGGTGCATTTACTTTAGTTTTGATTGCAGCTTATTTTACAGCAAAGATTATTTCACAGAAAAGTGCTGTATTTATGAAAGGAAAGAATATAAAAATTATCGAAAAACAATCTCTAGGTGTAAATAAGCTATTATATATTGTGAATATAGGTAGTAAGTATTATATTATTGCTACTGGAAAAAATGAGATTACAATGTTAGATACAATAGAAAAAGAAGAACTAAACCCTGTTATAGATATGAAAAACAATATAACTGAAAAGTTTAGTTCTTACTTTGATAAAAAAATAGATAAAGAAAATTATATTGATAAGGACGAAAAAAATGATTAGAGAATCTATAAATAAAAAAGGTTTAATTAGGATTATTATTATAATAATGACTATAATGTTTATACATTCTGTCTCTTATGCAGAAACGAGTATAGCGATTCCTAGAATTGGATTAAATATTGATAAAGCAAGTAATCCAAGTGAAGTGGCTGAGTCTATAAATATTTTGTTTTTATTTACTATTTTAGCTATTGCACCATCTATTCTAATGATGATGACTAGCTTTACTAGAATTATTATAGTACTTTCTTTTATAAGAAAAGCTATTTCGACTCAAAGTACGCCACCCAATCAAGTATTGGTTGGATTGGCCTTGTTTTTAACAGTATTTATAATGGCACCTGTAGGAACAGAAATTAATGAAAAAGCAATACAACCCTATTTGAAAGAAGAAATATCACAAGAAGTTGCACTGGAAAATGCAATGAAACCTATTAGCAATTTTATGCTTAAGCAAACGAGAGAAAAGGACATAGCTTTGTTTATAGATATTTCAGATAGTAAAAAGCCAGAAAATATAGAGGAAATCCCATTAAAGGCTTTAATTCCGGCATTTATTATTAGCGAATTAAAAACGGGATTTCAAATTGGGTTTATCTTGTTTATACCATTTGTTGTTATAGATATGGTTGTTGCAAGTACATTGATGTCTATGGGTATGATGATGTTACCACCTGTTATGATTTCAATGCCTTTCAAAATATTATTATTTATTCTAGTGGATGGATGGAATATTATTATTAAGTCTCTTGTTATGGGGTTTAAATAGGGGTGTGAAAAATGAGTCAAGGATTGATTATTGAAATTTTACAGCAAGCTATGATGAAAGTAATTATGTTATCGGCACCAATGCTCATACTCTCATTAGTTATGGGATTAGCTGTTAGTATATTTCAAGCCACAACACAAATACAAGAGCAAACGCTTGCTTTTATACCTAAAATAGTATCTGTGTTACTTGCAATAGTAATATTTGGATCATGGATTTTAAATACTATGGTAGATTATACGCAAGACTTATTTATGAATTTAAATAAATATATACAATAGATTGGAAATGTTATTATGGAAATTACATTTAAATTAGTTAATAATATAGACATTTTAATATTAATATTTATAAGAATTATAGGTATGTTTGTTGCAGCACCAATATTTAGACAACGAAGCATACCTACTTATACAAAAATAGGACTTGCATTTATCATTGCGGTTATTATTTTTCCAGTAATAGATGTTTCAACTAAGGTAGATAATAGAGACTTTTTCATCTTGTTTCTGAATGTAATTAAAGAAAGTTTAACTGGAATCATGATGGGTTATATGTGTTATATATACTACACAGCAATTTATTTAGCAGGATATCTTATTGATATGCAAATAGGATTTTCAATGGCGACTGTTTTAAATCCTCAAGATGAAGCGCAGATACCGTTGATGGGAAATTTCTTTTA
Source organism: Lutibacter sp. B2 (assembly GCA_015686845.1). GTDB lineage: Bacteria > Bacillota > Clostridia > Peptostreptococcales > Thermotaleaceae > JADPRS01. The sequence continues at coordinate 85,002 of JADPRS010000010.1, read as the reverse complement.
CATTATTGCTACACTAGTATTTTTAAGTATAAACGGACATCATACTTTAATATATGCATTAAAGTATAGTTTTAATAGCGTTCCAATTGGAAGTGTGGGTATAAATATAACAATCATAGAACTTTTAATAAATATACTATCAAGTACATTTATTATAGCTATTAAAATGGCAGGCCCTATCATTGTATCAATTTTTGTTACAAATGTAGCACTAGGGATTTTAGCTCGTACTATGCCACAAATGAATATATTTATGGTAGGGATGCCCCTTAAGGTTTTAGTTGGATTAGCGATTCTCATTTTGACAGGCTCTTTATATGTAGGAGTATATGAGCATATATTTGGTAAAATGTTTGATTCACTTTATTATTTTATGAATGTGCTAACAAAGGGATGAGACTATGTCATTGTTTAAAATAGATTTACAATTGTTTTCTGGAGAAAAAACAGAGAATGCTACCTCAAAGAAAAAGAAAGAAGCACGGGAAAAAGGACAAGTCGTTCAAAGTAAAGAAATTAATTCAGCTTTAATACTATTATCAACTTTTCTTGTCATGAAAATGATGGGAGGCTATATATATACAAGCTTTATTGAATTTACTAAAAAAATATTCATGAAAATTCCTGATATTGAAAATCTTTATACCATACAAAATATTAGACTAATGTATATGGATATAGTAATTTTTATGGCAAAAATAGTTATTCCAATTATGGGCGTAGCATTTATTGTAGGGTTGGTTTGTAGTTATATGCAAGTTGGTTTTTTATTTACTACCAAAACTTTAAAATTAGATCTAAATAAAATTAATCCTATTAATGGATTTAAGCGAATTTTTTCGATTAAACAATTTATGGAATTTATAAAATCTATGCTTAAAATAGGTGTGCTAGGGTATATTACGTTTTCATACGTTTTAAGAGAATCAAAGAATTTTATTAATATATTTGATATGGATATATTTCAAATAAGCTCATACCTAGGAAAAACCAGTATAAATATAGGATTAAGAGCGGGTTTTGTGCTTTTAATATTAGCGATTCTAGATTATATATATCAAAAATGGCAACATGCAAAAGACTTAAAAATGAGTAAGCAAGAGATAAAGGAAGAATATAAACAAATGGAAGGAGATCCTCAGTTAAAGTCTAAAATAAAGGAAAAACAAAGAGCCATTGCAATGAATAGAATGATGCAGGATGTTCCTAAGGCAGATGTTATTATAACAAATCCTACACATTATGCGATTGCTGTTAGATATGACAGTATACAAGGGGATGCACCAATTGTGTTAGCAAAAGGAAAAGATTTGATAGCACAAAATATTAAAAAAATAGCTTCTGAAAATGATATCGTTATTGTTGAAAATAAGCCACTAGCACGAGCCATTTATTTCAAGGTAGATATAGGAGAATATATTCCTCCAGATCTTTATCAAGCGGTTGCAGAAGTATTAGCATATGTATATAAAATCAAGAATATAACTTAGGAGGAACAACGATGAAATTTGGTGATATAATTGTATCACTTGCGGTAATTGGTATAATTATGATTATCATTATACCAATCCCATTAGTACTTGTAGATATTATGTTAAGTTTAAATATTGCTCTTTCATTGCTCATTTTATTAATTTCAATATATAATAAAGAACCTTTGGAATTTTCAGTTTTCCCATCAATGCTTTTATTAACCACATTACTAAGATTATCTTTAAATATTTCAACAACTAGAGGGATTTTATTAAATGGTGATGCTGGAGATGTAATTGAAGCCTTTGGACAATTCGTTATTGGTGGAAATGCTGTTGTTGGATTTATTATATTTTTAATTATTGTTATTATCAATTTCATGGTTATTACAAAGGGTGCTGAAAGAGTTTCAGAGGTTGCAGCTAGATTTACATTGGATGCAATGCCAGGAAAACAAATGGCAATTGATGCAGATCTAAACTCAGGATTAATTAGTGAAGATGATGCGCGTAAAAGAAGACTAACGATACAAAGAGAAGCAGATTTCTATGGTTCTATGGATGGAGCTAGTAAGTTTGTAAAGGGAGATTCTATTGCAGGAATCATTATAACAATTATTAATATAGTTGCTGGATTTGTTTTGGGAATGCTAGGTGGAGAACTAACATTTGTACAAGCACTTCAAAAGTATACGTTGCTTACAGTAGGAGATGGATTATCGAGTCAAATTCCAGCATTATTAATATCTACAGCAACAGGAATTGTTGTTACTAGAGCAGCATCAGATTCTGACTTGGGAAATGATGTAATAACTCAGCTTTTTAGGAATTCAAAAATTATGTTTATTATTTCAGGCGTGCTGTTATTCTTAGGATTAACACCACTTCCTACGATTCCATATGCTACATTAAGTGCTGTGTTTTTATATCTAGGATTTGTATTGAAAAAATCAGTGGCAGAGAATGAAGTTGAGCAAGAAAGCAAAGAAGTGGTAGAAACTGAAGAAATTAGAAAACCAGAAAATGTGATATCACTACTTCAGGTAGACCCAATAGAATTAGAATTTGGATACGGAATTATACCATTAGCTGACCCTAATCAAGGTGGAGATTTGTTTGATAGATTGGTAATGATACGAAGACAATGTGCACTTGAATTAGGAATTATTGTACCTATGATTAGACTAAGAGATAATATTCAGCTAGAACCAAATCACTATGTAGTAAAAATAAAAGGGATTGAGGTTGCCAATGGAAATATTGTGTTTGATCATTATATGGCAATGAATCCTGGAACGGCTGATGGTGAAATTAATGGAATTGATACGGTAGAACCAGCTTTTGGATTACCAGCAAAATGGATAGAGGAAGAAGAACGAGAAAAAGCAGAGATATTTGGTTATACAGTAGTAGATACATCTTCTGTAATATCAACACATCTTACTGAAATTGTTAAAAGACATGCACATGAATTATTAGGAAGACAAGAAGTGAAAACTTTAATTGATAATATAAAAGAAAGTAATAGTGCATTAGTTGATGAGACTGTGCCTAAGCTGATCACATTAGGTGGAGTTCAAAAAGTATTATCTAATTTGTTAAGAGAAGGAATTCCAATAAGAGATATGGTTACAATTTTAGAAACTTTAGCAGATTATGCACCTATTACCATTGATACTGATATGCTTACAGAATATGTAAGACAATCATTATATAGAGTTATTACTAAGCAATTCATTGAAGGAAATAGTATAAAGGTTATAACAATCGAACAAGAGCTTGAACAAAAAATAATAAAATCTATACAGCAATCAGAACATGGCTCTTATTTAAATTTAGATCCAATGCTTACACAAAATATTTTAAATAATGTAGCAATACAGATAGAAAAGATTATGTCCGTAGGAGAACAACCTATTATATTAACTTCTCCAATCGTTAGATTCTATTTTAAGAAGTTAACAGAACAAGTCGTATCTGAATTAGTTGTTTTATCTTATAATGAAATAGATCCAAAAATCGAAATTCAATCAATTGGGGTGGTGAATGTATAATATGAAGGTGAAAAGATATATTGCAAACAATTCTCAAGAAGCCATGATGAAAGTTAAATCTGAATTAGGAACAGATGCTGTTATATTACATTCAAGAAAAATCAAAAGACCTGGGTTTCTAGGGTTTTTAAAAAAACCACTAATTGAAATGGTTGCAGCAATTGAAGAGAAGAATGTAGAACCCAAAGTGAATGATAAAAAAGATCATATTGAAAAAAAGATATCTCCTTTGAAAAATGTAGGTGAAATTAGCCAATTTAAAGACCAAATGGCTAATATTGAAAATATTTTATCTGATCTTATGAATAAAGTTGATACAAAAAATATTAATAGTCAAGAAGAAAACGGGATTTATAAGAAGTACTATGATTTGCTCATAAGAAATAATGTGGAAAAATCCATTACAGATAAAATTATGAATATTTCAAGTAGAAGAATAAGTTTTTCGGATGAGAATGAAGAGGTTGTTTGTAAAACTATAAAAATGATTATAAGAGAATTATTAGAAGAACCTAGGGTAATAAATACAAGTGATAAAAAGCAAAAAGTATTACTGTTTGTAGGGCCTACGGGGGTAGGCAAAACGACTACACTTGCAAAGCTAGCTGCTAGATTTGAAATTTCAGATAAAAAATCTGTAGCTTTAATTACTGCCGACACATATAGAATTGGAGCTGTGGAACAACTTAAAACATATAGTGAAATTTTAGATATTCCTATTTCCGTTATATATGATCCAGAAGAAGTAATAGGGGCAATAGAAAAGTTTCACGATAAAGATATTATATTGATTGATACTGCAGGACGAAATCATAGAGTGGAAGAAGAACTTGATGAGACCAAAAAATTATTAAAGTATATAGATGAACCAGATATTTTTCTTGTAGTTAGCACTACAACATCATACAAAGATATTGTAGGAATTGCAGAAGCATACAAATTTATTGAAAACTATAAGTTATTATTCACAAAGGTAGATGAGTCGACCAATTTAGGCGATATACTAAATATTAAAATTTATACAGGCAAATCACTTTCTTATATTACTACAGGGCAGAGTGTTCCTGATGATATTGAAATTGCATATACAGAGAAAATATCTAGTAGGATTGTAGGTGATCATTATGAATGATCAAGCGAAGAGACTTAGGGAAATTATGAAAAATGCTAAATTTGAAAAAGTTCCTGATGAAAAAAAAATGATTAAGAAGAATGCAAGAGTGATTACTGTTACTAGTGGAAAAGGAGGCGTGGGAAAGTCCAATTCTACCATTAATCTTGGGTTAGCACTTAGAAAACTTGGGTATAGTGTTACAATTTTAGATGCAGATTTAGGACTTGCTAATATTGATATAATAATTGGCGTACTTCCAAAATATACATTAGCACATGTAATGAGTAGAGAAAAAACGTTAAAAGAAGTTATTACAGAAGGACCCAATGGTATTAAACTGATTTCAGGGGGATCTGGATTAAAAAACCTTGCTAATCTTACAGAAGAAGAGGTAGCATTTCTTATTGAAAATCTAAGCAGCTTAGGAGAAAACACAGATTTTATGCTTATAGATACTGGTGCAGGCATAAATAATACAGTTTTATCGTTTATTGCAGCAGCAGGTGAAATTATATTAGTCACAACACCAGAACCTACATCCATTACAGATGCATATGCCGTGTTAAAGAATATTATATCAAATGATAAGGAAAAGATTATTAGAGTTTTAATAAATCGTGTTGAAGATTATGAAGAGGGTGCAGATGTATTTAATAAACTTAATACAGCATCTCAACGATTTTTAAATTTGCCACTAGAATGCTTAGGATACTTGTATGATGATAAAGTTGTTACAAAATCGGTAAAATTGCAAATTCCTTATTTAATAAGTCATCCAAAAAGTTTAGTTAGTCAAGGAATTGAAACAATTGCATATAAATTAACAAATGAATCAGCTAATGAAGTTTGTGAAGTAAGTGGATTTAAAAAATTTATCAAAAAGTTTATGATTTCTTATAAAAAATCCTTTTAAAAGATCACTGAATATAAAATGAAAGTAGGATTAAGTTATGGAGAAAAATAATTTGCCTAGTATAGGAATAAAAATAGAGATAGAACTGCAAGGAAAAAAGAGGACTAATAGCCCTAAATTAATCAGTCAAGTAATAGATATTATGAGTGATGATATTTTTATGATTTCTGTACCAACTTCTCAAGGGATGTTGGTTCCAATTACAGTGGGTGAGAAGATTTGTATTATGTATAGCCAAAAAGCTTCTGCTGTATATGGATTTGATGTACGAGTTTTGGAAAGAGTAAAAAAATCTGAGTTATATTGTATGAAAGTCGAAAAAGCTGGAGAAATGTTTAAGATTCAACGGAGAAATTTTTTTAGACTAGAAGCCATGCTAAATGCAGCAGTCAAAAAAGTAGATGAACATGGAAATATAGAACTAACTATTCAAGGTTTGACAAAAGATATTAGTGGTGGAGGATTATGCTTAATAATAAAAGAGCCACTAAAAATAGGAGAAAATGTGGAAGTAATGCTTAAAACAGGTGAAAAGAATATTAGTGTTAGGGGTGCTGTTTTAAGGTGTGTAAAATATCAAGAATTCGATTATAAGTTTGAATTGGGAATTACTTTTAAAGATATAGATGAAAAAATGAGAGAAGAAATTATATCTTATATTTTTGAACATCAAAGAAAAATGAGAAAAAAAGGACTGGTTTAGATGAAAAAAGTTTTAGTTGTTGATGATTCTGCTTTTATGAGAAAGGTAATTACAGATTGGATTAACTTAGATGAAGAATTAAAAGTGGTAGGAACGGCTAGAAATGGAAAAGATGCAATCCAGAAAATAAAACAACTCTCGCCAGATGTAGTTACAATGGATGTAGAAATGCCAATAATGAATGGACTAGAAACTTTAAAATGGATTATGAATAATTGCCCTTTACCAGTAGTTATGCTTAGTAGTATAACGAAAGAAGGCGCAGAGGCTACCATTAAAGCACTAGAATTAGGAGCAGTAGATTTTATTACAAAGCCGACTAATATTTTTAAAATGAATGAAGAAGAGATTAAACAACTAGTTATAGAGAAAGTGCGTATCGCTGCTAACGTTACAATTAGGAAAAATAGAATAGATGAAAAAAAAATTCCAGCGTATAGAACTGTAAGAGAAACATCTAAAACGAATGAGCTAAAGGTCAGAAGTAGTTGTATAAACAAGATTGTTGCAATCGGTACTTCTACAGGTGGACCGAAGGCATTACAAGAGGTGATTCCTCATTTGAGTAAAAATATACCTGCTAGTGTTGTAGTTGTACAGCATATGCCAGCAGGGTTTACAAAATCATTAGCAGAAAGATTAAATAATTTATCTCAAATTAATGTAAAAGAGGCAGAAAACAATGAAATCTTATTGCCTGGATATGCGTATATTGCTCCTGGAGGATATCATTTAAAGGTGAACAAGGATAAAAATAAATATGTGATCAACCTAACAAAAGAAAATCCTGTATCAGGACATAGACCATCTGTAGATGCTATGTTAGATTCTTTAGCCAAGTGTACAACAGATAATGTGATAGCTGTTATTATGACGGGTATGGGTTCAGATGGAGCAGATGGTATGAAAAAAATAAAAATGCAAAAGGGATATACGATTGCACAAGATGAAGAAAGTTGTGTAGTATATGGAATGCCAAAATCTGCTGTCAACTTAGGGTGTATTGATGAAATTACACCACTTCAAGAGATTGCAAAAAAAATAAATAAAATATTGGAGGTATAGAATATGGATGTTAATCAATATTTAGAAATTTTCATAGAAGAGTCTAAAGAAAATCTTCAAAATATGAATCAAAACCTTTTACAACTTGAAAATGATCAGCAAAATATGGATTTGATACATGAAATTTTTAGAATTGCACATACATTAAAAGGTATGTCTGCTACTATGGGGTTTCATAAGGTAGCAAAGCTTACACATGAGATGGAAAATGTATTGCAATCATTAAGAAGTAAAGAAATTTTAATGTCTGAAAAAATTATAGATATTTTATTTGAATGTTTAGATATATTAGAAGCATATATTGATACAATTGTTAATACGGGTCAAGAGGGAGAACAAGATTCACAACATTTAATAGATAAATTACATAAAGTGATCATCGTGGAAGATGTAGACCTTTGCAAGGATGAAATTAAAGATATCGTTGTAGCTGATGAAGAAATTGATATTAAGGTTGAAGAATTTTCTAAAAATATTATTCTTAAATCTATACAACAAGGATATGCTGCATATAGAGTTAGAGTTGAATTAAATTCAGGTTGTATGCTTAAAGCTGCTAGAGCATTTATCGTATTTAATATGATAGAACAAGATTCTGAAATTATAAAATCAAATCCACCAGTAGAAGATATAGAGGATGAAAAATTTGATACTATATTTGAGCTGATTATTTTATCAAAGATCGATAAAGAAATTATAAAAAATAAATTGATGAATATCTCAGAAATAGAAAAAGTAAGTATAAGTAACATTGAAGAAAAAGAAATTACTAATTCCCCAGAGGCGATTGAGGAAATTCAGCAAAAAGAAGATACTAATAATATAGAAATAGATGCAAAAAAAGAAGATGAAAAAAAGGACACACAAACTCAAAAAAAACCTAAGCTAGGAAAAACTGTAAGAGTTGATATTGATCGATTGGATAACTTGATGAATTTAGTAAGTGAGTTAATTATAACCAGATCTAGGCTTGAAGAAATTGATGAATCAGGGAAAAAACAAAATATGAATGAAGCTATTGAATACTTAGAAAGAATTACAACCAGTTTACATGATGCTGTTATGAAAGTAAGAATGGTTCCAATAGAAAGAGTTTTTAATAGATTTCCAAGAATGATAAGGGATCTTTCTAAGGATTTAGGAAAAGAGATTTCATTATTAATGTCAGGAGAAGAAACAGAAGTTGATAGAACTGTTATAGATGAAATTGGAGATCCGCTGATACATTTAATAAGAAATTCAATAGATCATGGCATAGAAGAACCTAATATAAGAGAACAACACGGAAAACCTGAAATGGGTACTGTGAAATTAATTGCTTATCCAGATGGCAATAGTGTAGTTATTGAGGTAGAAGATGATGGTGAAGGCATTGATATAGAAAGGGTAAAAGCAAAAGCGATTAAAAATGAATTAATTACAAAAGAACAAGCAAATACAATGGATGATAATGATGCTGTAATGCTTTTATTTAAATCTGGTTTTAGTACAGCAGAAGTGATTTCTGATATCTCAGGAAGAGGCGTAGGTTTAGATGTTGTAAAGACGAAGATAGAATCACTTGGTGGAATTGTAGAAGTTCAAACTAGTAGATGGGTTGGTAGTAAATTTATTATAAGATTACCACTTACACTTGCAATTATACAAGCTCTTTTAGTGAATGTAGGAACTGAAAAATATGCAATTCCTTTAAATTCTATTAAAGAAATTATCACTATAAAATCCAATGAAATAAGAAAAATACAAGAACAAGAAGTTATTTTATACAGAAATACAACGCTTCCTTTGTTGAGAATGAATAAAATTTTGCAAGTAAATCAGCAGAAAGAAGAACAAGAAGATTTAACTGTGGTAGTAGCTAAAAAAGGAGAAAAAAGTGCTGGATTTATTGTAGATGGATTAATTGGACAACAGGAAATTGTTATTAAAACATTAGGTAAATTTTTATCAGAAGTTAAAGTAATTGCAGGGGCTACAATTTTAGGTAATGGACAAGTTGCATTAATTGTAGATATTAACTCACTATTCTAGATTTAATACACAAAGGAGAGGAACTTAATGGATGAAAATTTAATATTATTAGATCATCAATATGTATTGTTTACATTAGAGAAAGAATATTATGGTATTGATATTCTTAATGTACAGACGATTGAAAGAGTTACAGAAATTACTAGAGTTCCACAGGCACCAGAGCATGTTGAAGGAGTTATTAATCTAAGGGGCGAGATTATACCAGTTATTAACTTGAGAACAAGGCTTAATTTGTCGAGAAAGGAAATTGATGAAGATTCAAGAATTATTATTGTATCTAAGGATGAAATTATAACTGGAATATTAGTAGATTCATCTTATGAAGTTTTAAAATTAGAAGATGATAGTATAGAAAATGCCCCGGATATTTATAATAGTGTGGATAAAAATTATATTGAAGCAATTGGTAAAAATGACGATAGGATTATTATTCTACTGAACCTTAAAAAAGTAATAGAAACTTATAAAGAAATTTAGTAGGGAGAGAAAAAATGTCATTATCGATAGAACAAATGAATAGCATGCAAATTGATGTCTTAAAGGAAATCGGAAATATAGGGGCAGGAAATGCAACCACAGCTTTGGCAATGATGTTAAATAAAAAGATTGATATGAGTGTACCAAAAGTTGAAATTTTAGAATTTAAGGAAGTTACCAAATTGCTTGGAGGAGAAGAAATTCCAGTTTGTGGGATATGTTTAGATGTAGATGGAGACATAACAGGCAATATTATGTTTTTATTGACTGGGAAATCTTCTAAAATGCTAGCAAATTTATTAATGGCTAGAGAAGATAACAGTGAAACATTAGATGAAATAGATCGGTCTGCACTGAAAGAAATAGGAAATATATTATCTGGTGCATATATTTCTTCTCTTACTGCACTTACAGGATTAAATATGAAAATATCCGTTCCTTCATTAACAACAGATATGGCAGGAGCCATACTGAGTGTTCCGATTATTCAATATGGGAAGGTGGGAGATAAAGTTTTATTAGTAGAAACTGAATTTAACGCAGGGGCAGATGATATTAAAGGTTTTTTCTTTCTTGTACCAGATGCAGGTTCTTACGAAGTATTACTTAAAAGTTTAGGAGTCTTAGAATAATGGCTAAAATTATTAAAGTGGGAATGGCAGATTTGAATGTAATGAAAGAATCAGGGATTTTAACAACATTAGGATTAGGTTCATGTGTAGGGATCACATTATATGATCCCTTAAAAAAAATAGGTGGCCTTGCTCATATTATGCTACCTTCAAGCAAATCTATAAGAAATAATTCTAATCTTGCTAAATTTTCAGATACGGCGGTAAGATTATTATTAGATGATATTTTAAAGTTAGGAGCAAGTCGTGCAAGATTAGTGAGCAAGTTAGCTGGAGGGGCACAAATGTTTGCATTTTCTAATAGAAATGATATTATGAAAATTGGAGAAAGAAATGTAATTGCTACAAAAGAGGTTTTAAGAGAGTTACATATTCCTATTGTTGCAGAAGATACAGGGGGCAATTTTGGAAGAACGATTGAACTATATACAGATACAGGTAAAATGCTTATTAAAACAATAGGTCAAGGAATAAAAGAAATCTGATTGGAGTTATAGTTAATGAAAATTTTACAGTCTATACCATATATTTTACTCTTTATTTCAATTGGAATAAGTACAATTGTAGCTGCAATAAATAATATTACCTTTTTCACTTTTTTTAAAAGGAGTATATTCTGTTTTTTTATATTATTTGTGTCCTCACGTTTTCTTATAAATTATATTTTAGAAACAAAAGAAAAAAACTTAGAGTTAGGGGCGTTAAATCATAAAAACTTACCAGTAGAAGATGAAATCAATACATCAGGCAATTCTAATAATGTTGAAGATGATTTTACACCCTTAGACTTACAACTTGAACATATAATTAAAGAGTCTGAGAGTAAAGAGTAAAGTTGTACATGTCTAAGGGAGGGATAAGAATGTCAAATATAGATTTATGGTGCCAATATACAAAAACACGTGATAAAAATATTAAAGACCAGCTGATTGTAGAACATATTGATTTGGTTAAAAATATTGCTGGAAGACTATATAATAATTATGGAAAAAATGTTGAATATGAAGATTTAGTTAGTTATGGAATATTTGGACTATTAGATGCTATAGACAAATATGATCCTTTAAAGAATGTAAAATTTGAGACATATGCATATATAAGAATTCGAGGAGCAATTATTGATCAACTTAGGTCTTTAGATTGGATTCCTAGATCTATTAGGCAGAAACATAAGAATATAGAAAAGGCATATATTGCTTTAGAAAATAAATTAGGAAGAAATCCAGAAGATGGAGAAGTGGCAGAATATTTAAAAATATCATTAGGAGAATTAAATGATATTTTTGCAGAAATAAGCTCTTTATCTATTGTTTCACTAGAAGAAAAGATCATGTCTAACGCAAATTTTTCCATTGTATCAGATGATATAGACTATAATCCAGAAGAATGTATTCAACGAGAAGAAGTGAAAAATAGTCTGATTAAGGGATTAGATGCTTTATCAGAAAGGGAACAAAAAATTATTCGTTTATACTATTATTCAGAATTAACTTATAAGGAAATATCTAATATTTTAAATATATCAGAATCTAGAATATCACAGATTCATACGAAAGCAATTATGAAATTAAAAAGTAAATTAAGTGATATATAGCAAAGACAACAAGGGGGCTTGTGAGTGGAGAATATATTGAAACTCGAGATATCAAAGGATGAGATGGAGGCTTACATATCAGTTGAAATGCAAGAAGAAACAAAACTAAGTAGAGCTGATATAGATGAAATATTAGAAAAAAATAACGTCATATATGGATTAGATGATCAGGTGATTGATGAAATAATTTTAGAAGGTAGAGATTGTGAGAAAAGAATAATTGCAAAAGGAAAACTACCTGAAAATGGAAAAGATGGAGAAGTAATATATTGTTTTGATGTAGAACAAAACCATATGCGTCAAATTAGAAAAGATGGAACGATAGATTTCAAAGAATTAAACAGTATAAAATGTGTAGATAAAGGAGCCTATATTGCAGAGAAAATTCCTGCAACTGAGGGAGACGCAGGAATGAATATTAGGGGAAAAGAAGTAAAACAAAAATTTGGAAAAAAAGTATGTTTCAAAAAAGGTAAAAATATAGTGGAAAGTGCATGTGGACTTAAATTAATTGCAGATGCTGATGGACAAGTTGTTTTAAAGGATGGTAAAGTTAGTATATCTAACGTATATGAAATAAATGGGGATTTAGATACTTCTGTTGGAAATGTACATTTTAATGGAAATGTCATCGTAAGAGGAGATATAAAAAGTGGATTTATGATTGAAGCAGATGGAGATGTTGAAGTTTATGGTATTGTAGGAAGTGCAAATATTTTTGCAACGGGAGATATTAAATTGCATAAAGGAATTCATGGAAAAAGTGTAGGAAAACTAGTTAGTAGACAAAATATTGTTGTTAAGTATGTAGAAAATTGTTATATAAAAGCAGATGGTGATATTTATGCAGATGTTGTAATGCATTCCAATTTAGAAGCAAATGGATCTATTGTTATTGAAGGTCAAAAAGGATTGATTGTTGGAGGAGAAGCACGTGCAACGAAAGATTTAAAAGCAAATATTATTGGTTCTGTTATGGAGACGACAACAACAATTAAAGTAGGAATTGATCCAGTAAATAGGGATAAAAATAATTTGCTGAAAAAAGATCTGAAAGAGATTAATAAGAATTTAGAAAATATTTTGAAAGTAATTAAAGTGCTGTCGCAGATAAAAGGCACGCCTTTATTTACGGAAAAGAAAAAAGAGATGCTTAAAAAATCTATTAGTACGGAACAATATTTAAATGAGAAAAGAGAAACAATAAATAAAGAGATAAGTATATTAAATGCGATATTTGAAAAGTCAAAAGAGGGAAAAGTAAGTGCTTCTTCTACCATATATCCTGGGGTTAAAATAAGCATTGGAGACATGATATTCTACAATAGAGATGAAAATTATGGTGTGACAATTTTAAAAGAGAATGAGGAGATTAAAATCGTACCTAATTCATAAAAAGATGGAGGTGGATATAATTGTCTATCAGGCCTGTAGATTTTCAAATGCTTGTTTCGAAAACGCAACAATTATCTCAGGAAAAACAAATGCAAAATTATAAGGTTAAGACAGAATATGACCAAATAATAGAAAATGATAAAAAGAATGTAGATCATGAATTAAAGAAAGTGAATAAATCTGAAAATAAAGATGAAGCCCATATAAGAGATGACCAAAGAAAAAAAAATAAACATAAAAACAACAAAAGTAAGAAAGAAAATGAGTATGAAGGTGTAGACGGTCATAAAACAAAATTAGAAAGAACAATTAATTCGGTTGGAAATAAAATTGATATAAAAATATAAATGTATTAGGAGAAAACATGATTAATTATGTATTTTTTTTTATAGGAATAATAATAGTAACAATAAGTTTCTTTATGCTGAAAAAAGATGAAAACTTTGATGAAACAATAAATTTACATATGATTGAGTCTGAAAACGAAAAATTATTAAATAATATGAAGGCAGCAAAAGAAATTGGTGAAGAATTAAATAATATAGGTGAAAATGTAATGAATAATTTAAACCATAAATTCGAATATATGGAGGATACGATAAAGTTAATTGATGAAAAGATAGAATATTTAAACTTACAAGTGGATTTAGAATATAAAAATAAAGATGATAAAAAAGTTGATTATGATGAAGTGAAAGAAGATGTTAAAATATATTTGGATGAAAAAGATAGAGAGATCAATGAAATATTAACTCTATACAAAGAGGGATATTCTGTAGCAGATATTGCAAAAAGTAAAAAAAAGGGTATTAGAGAAATTCAATTAATATGTGATATGAAAAAGAGGTGATGGTTTGAAAAGAAATACAATAATAGTAATTTTTGTGGGAATCGGTATAGGACTAATGATATCATCTGGATTTAATATAATGTATATGAAAAAAATTGCCTCTGATACGAATAAGGACAAAATACCTGTAGTTAACAATATAGTATATAAAAAAGAGCAAGATAAATTAGACGTTAGCATGATCAAACTAGAAGCTAAAAAAACAGGAATAATTGATTCAAAAGAACATTCTGACAAAAAAGAAGTGAGCGTAATAATTAATATTCCTAAGGGAACAATGTGTGAAGATGTAGCAAAAATATTAAAGCAGAATAATTTAATAGAGTTAGAACAAGATTTTTTAAATGAAGTAGCTATATTAGGACTAGAGAATAAAATCATATGGGGAAAATATGAGATTTCTTCTACAAATGCTATGATAGATATTATAAAAAAAATTACGCATAAAAATGCTTTGTAAAGATGGTATGATTTTACAATAAAAAGTAAACAATATATATATATTGTTTACTTTTTATTGTAAAATTTATTATTGCAAAACTACTATATGCTGTGTTATACTACTTAAGGTAACAAAAAACGCACGCTCTGCAATTTATAAGTGGGTCCTACGGGCACTTTAAAAGATGAACAGAGTGGAGGTAAAAAACCAAGGAGGTACCAACAATGGCAGTTATTTCAATGAAACAATTATTAGAAGCAGGAGTACATTTTGGACATCAAACAAGAAGATGGAATCCTAAAATGGCGGAGTATATATTTACAGAAAGAAACGGTATTTATATTATAGACCTGCAAAAAACTGTAAAAAAAGTAGATCAAGCTTATGAGTTTGTAAAAGAGATTGCAGCAAATAATGAGACAATCTTATTTGTAGGAACTAAAAAGCAAGCACAAGAGTCTATTGAACAAGAAGCAAAGAGAAGTGGTATGTACTATGTTAACCAAAGATGGTTAGGTGGAATGCTTACAAACTTCAAAACAATTAAGAAAAGAATTAATAGATTAAAAGAATTAAACAACATGGAAGAAAAAGGTATGTTTGATGTTCTTCCTAAGAAAGAAGTAATAAAGTTAAAACTTGAACAAGGGAAACTTGAAAAATTCTTAGGTGGAATAAAAGACATGGATAAGCTTCCTGGAGCTATTTTTGTTGTAGACCCTAGAAAAGAAAGAATTGCAGTAAAAGAAGCTCAAAGATTAGGGATACCAGTAGTTGGTATTGTAGATACTAATTGTGACCCTGAAGAAGTAGATTATGTTATTCCTGCTAATGATGATGCAATAAGAGCGGTTAAATTAATTACTGCAAAAATTGCTGATGCGATGATAGAAGGAAGACAAGGAGAACAAATCGAAGAATAATTTTGGAGGTAAGGGTTGAAAAAGGATATATTCCTTACTTCTCTTACCTTTTTGATTTTAGTGTATAGATAAAAAGGAGGAGTTATTATGGCAGTTACAGCTGCAATGGTAAAAGAATTAAGAGCTACAACGGGTGCTGGAATGATGGATTGTAAAAAAACGTTAATAGAAGTTGACGGAAATATGGAAAAGGCTATAGAATCATTAAGAGAAAAAGGTCTTGCGAAAGCGGCTAAAAAAGCTGATAGAGTAGCAGCAGAAGGTATCGTGGAATCATATATTCACGGTGGAAGAATCGGTGTTTTAGTAGAAGTTAATAGTGAAACTGATTTTGTTGCTAAAAACGATGAATTCAAACAATTTGTTAAAGATGTAGCTATGCAAATTGCAGCAGCAAATCCTCAATACATAGCTAGAGAAGAAGTTCCATCAGAAAAAATCGAAAAAGAAAAAGAAATTTTAAGAGTACAAGCACTTAATGAAGGAAAACCTGAAAAAATTATTGATAAAATGGTTGAAGGAAGAATTGAAAAATTCTATAAAGAAATATGTTTACTTGAGCAACCATTTGTTAAGGATTCAGATGTTACAATTCAAGATTTACTAAACCAAAAAATTGCAAAAATAGGTGAAAAGCTATCAATCAGAAGATTTGCAAGATTTGAAGTTGGAGAAGGTATAGAAAAGAAAGAAGAAAATTTTGCAGAAGAAGTAGCAAAACAAATTAATAAGTAAATTTTGAAAATTTAAGATAGAGAACACTGATTGTGTTCTCTTTTTTAAAATATGGTTAGTGTTTATGAAAGGAATTCTACCTAAAAGTATAGAATAATATAAACGGAGGTCTATTATGTTGACGCCAAAATATAAAAGGGTGATATTGAAAATAAGTGGAGAAGCCTTAGCTGGAAAAAAAGGTTTCGGTTTAAATGAAGAGACGATTGATTCCATTGTAAAGCAAGTAAAAGAAATCTCCGATTTAGGAGTAGAGGTTTGTATTGTTGTAGGCGGAGGAAATTTCTGGAGAGGACGTACTGGAGAAGGAATGGATAGAACGACTGCTGATTATATGGGCATGTTAGCTACAGTAATTAATGCATTAGCATTGCAGGATGGACTTGAAGGTATAGGCGTTCTAACGCGTGTTCAAACTGCCATTGAAATGCGTCAAATAGCTGAGCCATATATTAGAAGAAAGGCAGTAAGACATTTAAAAAAAGGAAGAGTTGTTATTTTTGCAGCAGGAACTGGAAATCCTTATTTTTCTACAGATACTACAGCTGCTTTAAGAGCTGCTGAAATTGAGGCAGAAGTGATTTTGTTAGCCAAGAAAGTAGATGGAGTATATGATTCTGATCCCAATATAAATCCTAATGCAAAACGATTTGATGAACTAACATATATTGATGTATTAAATAAAGGGCTAGGCGTTATGGATTCTACAGCTACTTCATTATGCATGGATAATAATATACCTATTGTAGTATTTGGACTTAATGAACCGGAAAATATCAAGAGAGTTATTTTAGGTGAAAAAATAGGAACTTTAGTAAAGGAGGCATAAAAGATGAATTTAGAAATTCAAAATCAATTGGAAGAAAAAATGCAAAAAACGGTGAGTGTTTTTAAAGATGAACTTAAGGGGATTAGAGCTGGAAGGGCTAATCCAGCATTATTAGACAGAATTGTTGTTGAATATTATGGAACACCTACTTCGTTAAAGCAAATAGCAAGTGTTTCTACACCAGAAGCTAGAATGCTAGTAGTACAGCCTTATGATCAAACATCTATTCAAGCTATTGAAAAAGCAATTATGCAATCTGATTTAGGAATCAATCCATCTAATGATGGAAAGATTATTCGTTTAGCAATACCACAGTTGACGGAAGAAAGAAGAAAAGAGTTAGTAAAAATAGTAAAGAAAGCTGCTGAAAGTGCAAAAGTTGCTATTAGAAATGAAAGAAGAGATGCTAACGATAAATTAAAGAAAGAACAAAAAAGTGGAGAAATGACTGAAGATGATCTGAAAAAAACAGAAGATGAAGTTCAAAAGATGACGAATAAGTATATTGATATTATTGAAGATTTACTAGATAAAAAAGAAAAAGAAATGATGGAGGTATAATCTTGTCAACTATAATAGATGTAGTTGGGTTTCATGTAGAAGAGGCTTTAAATATTTTAAGTAAGTATGAATTTGAAGTATCTATAAAAGAAACACATTCACCTAAATCCATTTGCAAAGAAGGAGAAGGTAGAGTAATTAAACAAATAAAAGTTAATAATCATGTGAAATTAACTGTTAGCTATTTTTAATCCCCCATATATTGGGGGTTTAAAAATATTCTTTGTAGTTAAAGTTAATTGGAGGAACTATAAAATGAAATATATCAAAGACTTATTTTCAAAAAAAAATAAAAACATACAAGAATCTTTGGATTTAGATAATTTACCAAGACACATAGCGATTATTATGGATGGTAATGGAAGATGGGCTAAAAAAAGAGGACTACCAAGAACTGCGGGCCATAAGGCGGGGGTGGAAGCTTTAAGAGAGGTTATTCGTACATGCTCAGATATAGGTGTTAATTATTTGACTTTATATGCTTTTTCTACAGAAAATTGGAAAAGACCTAAATCAGAGGTTTCAGCACTTATGCAACTTCTTGTTTATTACTTGCAAAAGGAAGTAGTCCAATTACATAAAAATAATGTTAGAATAAAAACCATAGGAAATATAAGTGCTCTTTCTGATGAAATCATAGAAGCGATTGGTTCAGCCATAGAATTAACTCGAAATAATACTGGGCTTGTTGTAAATATTGCATTGAATTATGGAGGAAGAGACGAAATTGTAAATGTAGTAAAAAGCATTTGTAATGAAGTCAAAATGAATAAATTGGATATTGATGATATTGATGAAAATATTGTTGAAAATTTTCTATATTCTAAAGGGACGCCTGATCCAGACTTAGTCATTCGTCCAAGTGGTGAATTAAGACTTAGTAATTTTTTACTATGGCAAATTGCTTATAGTGAATTTTGGTTTTCTGATATATTTTGGCCAGATTTTAATAGAGAATATTTAATAGATGCCATTTGTGATTATCAAAAAAGAAATAGAAGATTTGGAGCAACTAAATAAAGGTGGTGATTGTGTGCGAACAAGGATTATATCTGCATTAGTAGCAATTCCTTTGTTTTTATATGTTATCATAAAAGGTGGATTAACACTTCGTTTAGCAGTATTATTTTTGGCCTTTATGGCAGCTAACGAATTTTTTAATGCCTTTAAAAATATTGATATTTACGGTTCAAAACCAATCGCTATATTTGCTATAATATCAATGTTTCTGATTACATTAAAAGAGATTGATCAAAAATTAATTATGGCATGGTTTTTTATAATTATGATAGCTACATTTATCAATACTATATTTAATAGAAAATTGAATCCTTTATCATCAGCCATTACAATGCTAGGCGTTTGTTATGTGATTTTTTTCATGTATCATATAGTGTTTATTGTAAATTGTTCTAAATATAATTATCTTATTTGGTTGGTTTTTATTGTAGCATGGGCTACGGATACCTTTGCGTATTTTAGTGGTTACATTTTTGGTAAGCGAAAGCTTTGTCCTAACATAAGCCCTAAAAAGACAATAGAAGGTGCAATAGGAGGAATTTTAGGAAGTATTTTAATGAGTTTTTTATTTGCTTACTTCTTTGCGTCAGAAGTTACTTATCATTGTATGATAATAGGTTTTATAGGAAGTATTTTAGGTCAATTTGGAGATTTGACTGCATCAATGTTTAAAAGATATGTAGGAATAAAAGATTATGGGAATATAATGCCAGGACACGGAGGTGTGTTAGATCGATTTGATAGCATACTTTTTACTGCACCTACGGTATACTACTATATAAATTTATTTATAAAGTAGACAGGAGATAGACTTTACGTATTCGAAAGGGTGATTTGATGAAAAATATTAGTATATTAGGATCAACTGGATCTATAGGGACACAAACATTAGATGTAATTAGGGAGAATAAAGATAAATTTAATGTAGTAGGATTAACGGCTGGTAAGAATATAGATCTTTTAGAAAAACAAATTAATGAATTTAATCCAGAAGTGGTAGCAGTAATGGATGAGTCGAAGGCATTAGAATTGAAAAATAGAATTGAAAATAATAAAGTTGAAATTTTACATGGAATGGATGGTTTGATTAACGTTGCAACTTTATCAAATATAGAAGTAGTACTTACATCTGTAGTGGGCATGATCGGTCTTATCCCTACAATAAAAGCAATACAAGCGAAGAAGGATATCGCACTTGCGAATAAAGAAACTTTAGTTACAGCGGGTCAGATTGTTATGAATGAAGCAAAAAAAAATGGTGTAAATATTTTGCCAGTAGACAGTGAACATAGTGCAATATTTCAGAGTTTAATGGGATATACTTTGAAAGATATTAATAGAATTATATTAACCGCATCAGGCGGTCCTTTTAGAGGATATACTAAGGAACAATTACAAGATGTTTCAGTAGAAGCAGCATTGAAACATCCTAAATGGAATATGGGGAAAAAAATTAGTATAGATTCTGCAACTTTAATGAATAAAGGATTAGAAGTAATTGAGGCTAAGTGGTTATTTGATGTTGAGCTTAATCAAATTGATGTAGTTGTACATCCTCAAAGTATTATTCATTCTATGATAGAGTATAAGGATAGTTCCATCATATCTCAGATGGGTTATCCTGATATGAGGGTACCAATACAATATGCACTAACGTATCCTAAAAGAATAAAAAACAATTATAAAAAGATGGATTTTTTTGAGACTTCAAAGTTAACTTTTGAAAAACCAGATTTAGAAACATTTCCATGTTTAAAGCTTGCTTATGATGCACTTGAAAAAGGAGGAAGCTATCCTACCGTGTTAAACGCAGCAAATGAAGAACTCGTTGATTTATTTATAAAGGGGAAAATAGGATTCTATGACATATCTAATATGATAGAATTAGCATTAGAAAAGCATGATGTTAAATATGAACTTAACATTGATACAATCATTGAGATTGATTCGTGGGCTAGAAAATTTATTAAAAATAAATTTATTTAAGGCGGTGTAATTATGGGGACGATAGTAATTGCTTTTCTCATTTTTGGCATATTGGTATTATTTCATGAATTTGGTCATTTTGGTGTAGCTAAACTTGTGGGTATCAAAGTGCATGAATTCTCAATTGGGATGGGTTACAGAATATTAAGGTTTAAGGGAAAAGAGACAGAATACTCATTAAGAATACTTCCAATTGGAGGATATGTAAAGATGGAAGGTGAGGATGAGGCTTCTTCAGATGAAAATAGTTTTAATAATAAGCCATTATGGGCAAGAATATTAGTGATTATTGCAGGTCCAGTCATGAATTTTATATTGGCTATTTTGCTATTTAGTATTAGTTTTTATGCAATGGGATTTCCAACTACTACAATGAATAAGGTGACCCCAAATTTCCCCGCAGAATTAGCTGGTATAAAGTCAGGTGATCAAATTGTATCAATTAATGATACATCTGTTCATAGATGGAATGATATTGTAAACTATATTGGAGAAAGAAAAGAAAATAATCTTAAAGTGAAAGTTGTAAGAGATGGAAAAGAAAAAGAAATGGTTGTTAAACCCATTTATGATGAGACAACGAAACGAATAATGATCGGTATTTCACCTAAATTTGAAAAATCTTTTATAAAATCCATTTCAGCAAGTTTTGATAATGTGTATGTTATGATTAAAGAAATGTGTGGATTTTTCAAAAAACTTTTTGGTGGAAAAGCGTCAGCTAACGATGTTGTTGGTCCCATTGGGATTATTCATTTAGTAGGTAAAGTTGCTAAAACGAATATATATAATGTATTAGGCTTTGCAGCAATGATCAGTATTAACTTGGGCGTGGTAAATATGTTACCAATTCCAGCGTTAGATGGAGGAAGATTGATCTTCTTGATCATAGAAGGCATAATTGGGAGACCTCTCGATCCTGAAAAAGAAGGAATTATACATTTTACAGGATTTGTATTATTGATGGGATTAATGGTTTTCATGGTTTATAAAGATGTTATGAGATTTATCTTATAGTAAGGTGGTGAGAGTAAATGGAAATTAAAAGAAAAAAAAGTAGAGTTGTATCTTTTGGTGGGGTTAATATAGGTGGAGAATTTCCTGTATTAGTACAATCTATGACGAATACTGATACGAGAGATATAGAAAAAACGGTCCAGCAAATTAGGATGCTTGAAGAAGCTGGATGTGAAATTGTAAGAGTGGCAGTTCCTGATATGGAAGCAGCAGATGCTATTAAAGAAATTAAGCAAAGAATAAATATTCCACTTGTAGCAGATATCCATTTTGATTATAGATTGGCTTTGCGTTGTATAGAAAATGGTGTAGATAAATTAAGACTTAATCCTGGAAATATTGGAGATGTTGATAGAGTAAAAAAAGTTGTAACAAGTGCAAAAGAGAGAGGGATACCAATAAGGATAGGCGTAAATGCGGGCTCCATAGATAAAAAAATTATTCAAAAATATGGAACAATTACGCCGGAGGCTATGGTAGATAGTGCGTTAGAGCATGTGAGAATTCTCGAATCATTAGATTTTAGAGATATTGTAATTTCCCTAAAAGCTTCTGATGTGAAATTAACGGTTGAATCATATAGGTTGATTTCTCAAAAGGTAGATTATCCCCTTCATGTAGGAGTTACCGAAGCAGGAACTATATATAGTGGAACGATAAAATCTTCTGTAGGAGTAGGAACTTTATTAGTAGATGGTATAGGTGATACCATAAGAATTTCACTAACTGGAGATCCTGTAGAAGAAATAAAAGTAGGAAAAGAAATTTTAAATACGAGTGGAGTTAGAAGTTTTGGAATTAAGATGATCTCTTGCCCAACTTGTGGAAGATGTCAGATTGATCTTATTGGTTTAGCGAATAGAATTGAAAAGAAATTAAAGAAAATAGACAAACCTATATCTGTAGCGATTATGGGTTGTGCAGTAAATGGTCCGGGAGAAGCAAAGGATGCAGATATTGGTATTGCAGGAGGAAAGTCTTCTGCACTATTATTTAAAAAAGGAAAAATTATAAAAAGAGTGGAAGAACAAGAAATCGAGGAAGTACTGTTAGAAGAAATTGAAAAATTATAATTGTGATCATATTTTCTTTGACGAAATGTTATGAAAGGGGAAAAAATTGCCAACTTTATTAAGTGAGATATTTGGAAAATTTAGAGCAAAAATGAATTTGTCTGCAGATGTAACCGTTACGGAAATCGAATATTATAAAAAAGATAGGGTATTGCAATTTGAATTAATAGCGAATGAAATTATTAGTAAGTTAGAACTTAATAAATTAAACAATCATATTAAAAAAGATATACCTTTTATTAAAGAAGTGAAATTTAAAGTTTCCTATGTTGGTGTTGACTTACATGAAAAATTTGATAGATATTGGGAAAATATTATCTACGAATTAAAAGAAATATATCCAGCTTCATTGGCATGGTTAAATGATGCGAAGGTGCAATTTAATAAAGACACCTTAGAAATTGCATTAGAAAATGAAATGGCAATCGAAGCAATAAAAAGAAAAAATATAGATAAGTTTATTTCTAGAAAAATTAATTTGGAATTTAACATACAAATACAAATCATGGTTAAGGTATATGATGATCGTGATATAATTACAAAAGATACCTACTTGAAAGAAAAAAAAATAGAGATGCAAAGTATTGTTAAAGATATAATAAAGAATGAAAATAAAATCATCAAAAATACTTCAAATAAAAGTGAAATTAAAAGTGATGTGATACTTGGTAAAAAAAATCAAGATGTACCAATTCCTATATCAAGTGTTAATGAAGAAGCTGGGATTGTAACTATACAAGGAGAATTATTTGATATAGATACGAGAGAATTAAAAAATGGAAAAGTATTATTTAATTTGAGTTTAACCGATTACAATGGTTCAATAGGGGTAAAGGTATTTGCCAAAAAAGAGCAGGAAGTAGACTTATCTGAAGCCCTAAAAACAGGACGGTTTTTTAGATGTAGAGGAGAAGCTAGATATGATACTTTTTCAAAAGAACTTATTATAATGGGGAGAGATATAGTGAAGGCGCTACCCCAAGTACGTGAAGATCATGCGAAAGATAAAAGAATTGAATTACATGCACATACACAAATGAGTGCTATGGATGCTGTTAATACTGCAGCTAGTTTAGTTAATAGAGCTGCAAAATGGGGACATGCTGCAATAGCAATTACAGAC
Source organism: Lutibacter sp. B2 (assembly GCA_015686845.1). GTDB lineage: Bacteria > Bacillota > Clostridia > Peptostreptococcales > Thermotaleaceae > JADPRS01. The sequence goes on along the minus strand of JADPRS010000010.1, from coordinate 60,990 downwards.
CATGGAGTGGTACAGGCTTTTCCAGAGGCGATGGAAGCTGCAAAAAAACATGGTATAAAGATTATATATGGTGTAGAAGGATATTGTGTGAATGATGGAGAGGCTATCGTACAAAATTGTAATGATCAAGATATAGAACAACCATATGTTGTGTTTGATTTAGAAACAACAGGCCTTTCAAGTAAAAATGATAAAATTACAGAGATTGGTGCAGTAAAAATTCAACATGGTGAAATTGTAGATAGATTTAATGTTTTAGTAAACCCAGAAAGAGCAATCCCACTCAAAATAATTGAGTTGACTAAAATAACGGATGAGATGGTTAAAGACCAACCTACAATTCAAGAAGTATTGCCTCGATTTTTATCTTTTGTAGGAGAATGTGTTGTTGTAGCACATAATGCTAATTTTGATGTATCTTTTATTAAAGAAAACTGTAAAGATTTAAAAAAAGATTTTAATAATCCAGTATTAGATACTTTAAAGTTATCCAAGATATTACTTACAAAACTAAAAAGATATAAATTAAATATAATTGCTAAAGAATTAGGCATTGAATTAAAGAATCATCACAGAGCTATAGATGATGCAGAGGCTACAGCTAAAATATTTCTAAAATTTTTAGAAATGATAGCTGAAAAAAATGTGACTAAATTAAGTGATTTAAATAATCTATATAGTAACAATGTAGATGTGAAAAAATTAGATACATTTCATACAATAATATTAGTGAAAAATTATACTGGATTGAAAAATTTATATAAAATTATTTCAAAATCACATATGGAATATTTCTATAAGAGACCGAGAATTCCAAAATCACTTTTGAGTCAGATGCGGGAAGGCTTGATTATTGGAACTGCATGTGAAGCGGGAGAACTTTATAAAGCGATTTTAAATAATAAATCTGAAAGAGAAATAGAAGATATCATTAAATACTATGATTATTTAGAAATACAGCCTATAATGAATAATAATTTTTTGATTCAAAAGGGATTCGTTAAAGATGAAGAAGAACTTAGAGAAATAAATAGGCAAATATTTAACTTAGGTGAAAAATTTAGTAAGCCAGTGGTAGCAACTGGAGATGTACACTTTTTAGATCCAAAAGATGAAGCGCATAGAAGAGTTTTAATGGGAGGACAAGGTTTTAAAGATGCAGATAATCAGCCTCCTTTGTATTTTAAGACGACAGATGAAATGTTAAAGGAATTTGATTATTTAGGAAAAGAAAATGCTAAAAAAGTAGTAATAGAAGATCCTAAATTTATAGAAGAGCAAATAGAAAAGATTATACCAATTCCAGAAGAAACATTTACACCAGTAATAGAAGGTTCCGATGAAGATTTAAGAAATATGTGTTATGAAAAAGCCACAAGAATTTATGGAGATCCAATTCCTGAAATAGTAAAAGATAGATTAGATAAAGAATTAAATTCAATTATAAGTAATGGATATGCAGTATTATATATAATTTCCCAAAAGCTCGTTACAAAATCGATGCAAGATGGATACTTAGTTGGTTCAAGAGGGTCTGTAGGATCTTCATTTGTTGCTACTATGAGTGATATCACAGAGGTAAATCCTCTTCCCCCACATTATGTATGTCCAAATTGTAAGCATTCTGAATTTATAACAGATGGTTCTATTGGTAGTGGCGCTGATTTACCTGATAAAAAATGTACAGTGTGCGATGAAGTTTATGTAAAAGATGGGCATGATATACCATTTGAAGTTTTTTTAGGATTTGAAGGAGATAAAGAACCTGATATAGATCTTAACTTCGCAGGAGAATATCAGGCGAATGCGCATAAATATACAGAAGAATTATTTGGTGAAGGACATGTGTTTAGAGCTGGAACCATTGGTACGGTAGCATCAAAAACTGCTTATGGATTTGTTAAAAAATATTTTGATGAAAAAGAGATGGTGGTTAATAACAGAGAAATAGAAAGGCTTTTGCAGGGGTGTACTGGAGTAAAGAGAACAACAGGTCAGCATCCAGGCGGTGTAATGGTAGTTCCACACTATAAAGATATTTTTGAATTTTGTCCAATACAATATCCTGCAAATGATAGTTCTTCAGGGGTTATTACAACGCACTTTGATTATCATTCAATAAGTGGTAGATTACTAAAGCTTGATATTCTTGGTCATGATGTACCTACAATTATAAGGATGCTTCAAGATATTACTGGATTAGACCCTACTAAAATACCGCTCGGAGATAAGGATACAATTAGTATATTTACGAGTCCAAAGGCTTTGAAAATACAAGATAATGAATTTGATTGTGAAGTTGGAAGTTTGGGTGTTCCAGAATTTGGAACGAAATTTGTAAGACAGATGTTAATGGATACGAAGCCTACAACATTTGCCGAATTAGTCCGTATTAGTGGACTATCTCATGGTACAGATGTATGGTTAAATAATGCGCAAGACTTAGTTAGACAAAATATTGCAGAATTAAAAGATGTAATATCTACAAGAGATGATATTATGAATTATCTTATATTAAAGGGCTTGCCACCGAAGTCCTCATTTAAGATAATGGAAAAAGTTAGAAAAGGAAAAGGTTTAACAGAAGAAGATGAAAAAATGATGAGAGAGAATCATGTTCCCGAGTGGTATATTGATTCTTGTAATAAGATTAAATATATGTTTCCAAAAGCACATGCGGTTGCTTATGTTATGATGTCCTTTCGCTTAGCATACTTTAAGGTTCATTATCCCCTAGCATTTTATGCTACTTATTTTACGATAAAGGTTTCTGACTTTGATGCAGAACTTGTTGTAAAAGGGAAAAAAGCAATTAAAGAAAGAATGAAAGAATTAGAATTATTAGGAAATGTAGCATCTCAAAAAGAAAAAGATTCATTGACAGTGTTAGAAGTAGCATACGAAATGTATTGTAGAGAATTTGGATTTGAAAAAGTAGATATTTATGAATCTGATTCTGATCAATTTATCATATCTCAAAATGCATTGCTTCCTCCCCTGAGAGGATTACAGGGTGTAGGAGAAAATGCTGCTAAAAGTATATCAGAATGTAGAAAAGATAGAAAATTTATGTCTATTGAAGATTTGAGAGAAAGAGCCAAAGTAACTAAGACTGTAATAGAGAATCTAAAAAACCATGGATGTTTAGATGGGTTACCAGATACAAATCAATTGTCCTTATTTTAGACTTGCACAAGTTTTTTTTATATGATATACTTTTGAGGATAGACATATATGATCTAATGGAAAGAGTGGGGAAAAGACCCACTCTTTGCTATTATGCTATAATTTTAAAAAGAATAATATGTAAATATTTTTATAAAAATAAAGGTAGAATGATTATTTAATATTTGTTCACAATTACAATATTAATCAAAGAGGAGGTATAAAATTGGCGAAAGAGAGAATAGCGGATATAGTAGAAAAAATTGTTATGCCTAAAATTGAAGAGCAGAAATTTGAGTTGGTAGATGTTGAATTTTTAAAAGAAGGTCAAGATTGGTATCTAAGGGTATATGTTGATAAAGAAGGTGGTATAACTTTAGATGATTGTAAAATAGTAAGCGACTTCTTAAGTGAAAAATTAGATGAATTAGAGCCTATTCAACAACAATATTATTTAGAAGTTTCATCTCCAGGATTAGATAGAACTTTAAAGACAGAACGTGATTTTGAGAAATATAGAGGAAGACAAATTGAAATTTATTTATATAAAGCTATAGAGGGTAATAAAATGTTAGAAGGAGAATTGATAGGGTTGAAAGAAGGCTGTGTAGCAATAAAGAGTATGAAAAATGAAGAAGTTGAAATACATAGAGAGCAGATTTCTAAAGTGAAGTTAGCAGTGAAATTTTAGGTTAGGGGGTGTATTGTTATGAACGTAGAGTTTATTGAAGCGCTATACCAAATAGAAAAAGAAAAAGGTGTTTCAAAAGAAATATTGATAGATGCTATTGAGGCAGCTTTAATTTCTGCCTATAAGAGAAATTATGGGTCAGCACAAAATGTAAAAGTTTATATAAATAGAGAAACTGGTGACATTAGAGTGTTTTCTCTAAAAGAGATTGTTGAAGTAGTAGAAGATGATTTATTAGAAATCAGTCTTGATGATGCTAAAGAGATGGATAGAAAGTATGAAATAGCAGATGTAGTTGAAAAAGAGGTTACGCCTAAAAACTTTGGTAGAATTGCTGCACAAACTGCTAAACAAGTTGTTGTTCAAAGAATTAGAGAAGCCGAAAGAGGCATTATTTATGATGAATTTATAAATAGGGAAAGTGAAATTGTTACAGGTATTGTGCAGAGAATGAGTAAAGGAAATATTTTTATCAATTTAGGGAAAACAGAAGCTGTTTTAATTCCAGCAGAACAAATTCCAGGAGAAATTTATAATCATAATGATAGAATTAAAACATATATCCTTGAGGTTAAGAAGACAACGAAGGGACCACAAATATTGGTTTCTAGAACACATCCTGGATTAGTAAAGAGATTATTCGAATTAGAAGTTCCCGAAATACACGATGGCGTAGTTGAAATTAAGAGTATTTCTAGAGAAGCAGGTTCTAGAAGTAAGATCGCAGTATATTCTAAAGATGAAAATGTTGACCCGGTTGGAGCTTGTGTAGGCCATAAAGGCATCAGAGTACAATCTATAGTTGATGAATTGAAGGGCGAGAAAATTGATATTATAAAATGGAGTGATGCGCCTGAAGAATTAATTGCTAGTTCATTAAGTCCATCTAAAGTTTTAAAAGTTAAAGTAAATGAAAATGAAAAAACAGCATCCGTAGTTGTTCCAGATTATCAATTGTCTTTGGCTATTGGAAAAGAGGGGCAAAATGCAAGATTAGCAGCAAAATTAACGAACTGGAAAATTGATATTAAAAGTGAATCACAATATAATGAAACACTTGTTAAAGAGTAAGTGAATAGGAGGTAGTGAATTTATGAAAGTTAGGAAAATACCTCTCAGACAATGTATTGGCTGTATGAATCAAAAGTCTAAAAAAGAGTTGATACGGATTGTAAAAACAAAAGATGGAGAAATTAAAATTGATAAAACATCTAAAGCTGCTGGTAGAGGAGCTTATATATGTGATAATGTTGAATGTTTTAATAAGTTGAAGAAAAAAAGAGGTTTAAATAAAACTTTTCAACAAGAAGTGAATGAAGAAATTTATGACAATTTACGTAAGGAGTTAACGAAAGATGAAAAGTAAAATTAATTCGTTTTTAGGATTAGCTCAACGTTCAGGCAATTTAGTAACAGGTGAAGATACAACTGAACGTTCTATTAAGAAAAATGATATAAGGTTAGCTATTATTGCAGAAAATGCATCTGATAATACAAAAAAAAAATTTATTAACATGTGTAAATATAGAGATATGCCATATGTGGTGTATGGAAATAAAGAAGATTTATCACAGGCCATTGGAAAACACAATAGAACAGTATATGGGGTAAAAGACAAAGGATTAGCGGATCATATTATTTCATTTATTAAGCAGGAGGATAATGTTTCAAATAATTTAGGGGGTGAATAAACAATGTCAAAGCTAAGAGTTTATCAGTTGGCAAAGGAAATAGGCCTGTCTAGTAAGGAGCTTATTAATAAATTGATAGAACTTGATGTTGTTGTCTCAAATCATATGAGTACATTAGAACAAGATACAGTAGACATATTAAAAGGGTTATATAAGGAAGATGATAAAGGAGCGATTGAAATTAAAGAAAAAAACTTGAACGATAAAACTATAAAAAACGAAGTGAATAATGAAGCATTACAAATGGATGCTAACGATGATGCAGTAAAGATTGGTGAAAAAATAGCAGTAAAAGACTTGTGCGAAAAAATAGACAAAAGTGCATCAGAAGTACTGGGTAAATTAATTTCATTGGGTATATTTGCAAATATTAATCAAGAGATTGAGTTTGATACAGCTAGTTCAATTGCACTTGAATTTGGTATAGAAATAAAGAAAGAAGATAATAATGAAGATGAAGAAGAAATTGAACTTGAAATTGAACAAGTACCTGATAGACCTGAAGACTTGAAAGAAAGACCACCAGTAATTACAGTGATGGGGCATGTTGATCATGGTAAAACATCATTATTAGATGCAATCAGAAAAACAAATATAACTGGAAAAGAAGCAGGAGGAATTACGCAACACATTGGAGCTTCTGAGGTATATGTTGATGGAAAGAAAATTGTATTTTTAGATACGCCAGGGCATGAAGCATTTACTTCTATGAGAGCGAGAGGGGCAAGTATTACAGATATCACCATATTAGTTGTTGCAGCTGATGATGGAGTAATGCCTCAAACCATAGAAGCCATTAACCATGCACAAGCTGCTAATGTACCTATGATTGTAGCTATTAATAAAATAGATAAACCAGATTGCAATCCAGATCGTGTAAAACAAGAATTAACAGAGCATGGAGTAGTAATAGAAGAATGGGGTGGAGATACTATTTGTGTGCCAGTTTCGGCATTAACAGGTGAAGGTATTGATAATCTTTTAGAAATGATTCTACTTACTGCAGAAATACAAGAATTGAAGGCGAATCCAAATAGATTAGCGGTAGGAACTGTTATAGAATCTAAGTTAGATAAAAATAGAGGACCAGTTGCTACTGTTCTTATACAAAATGGATCTTTAAAGGTTGGGGGCACAATAGTAGCAGGCGCATCTCATGGTAGAGTACGAGCTATGATGAATGATAAGGGAAAAACCATTAAAAAAGCTGGTCCTTCTACTGCTGTTGAAATTTTAGGACTTTCAGATGTTCCGAATGCTGGAGATACATTTAATGCAGTAAAAGAAGATAAAATAGCACGACAAATCGTTGAAAAAAGACGTGTTAGAAATAGAGAGAAAAATTTAAATGCAACAGTAAAAGTATCTTTAGAGGATTTATTTAAACATATACAAGAAGGTCAGGTTAAAGAACTGAATATTATTATTAAAGCAGATGTTCAAGGATCAGTAGAAGCTGTTAAGCAATCATTATTAAAATTAAGTAATGATGAAGTAAAAGTAAATGTATTACATGGTGGAGTAGGAACGATTGCAGAATCAGATATAATGCTTGCATCTGCATCAAATGCAATCATAATAGGATTTAATGTAAGACCATCATCAATGTTAACGAGTTTAGCAGAACGAGAAAATGTAGATATGAGAACATATAGAATTATTTATGAAGCAATTGCGGATGTTCAAGCTGCTATGATAGGAATGCTAGATCCAGAATATAAAGAAGTTATATTAGGAAAAGTTGAAATTCGTGCAACTTTTAAAGTTCCAGTGATAGGAACTATTGGAGGAGCATATGTATTAGAAGGAAAAGTTACAAGAAGTGCTAATGTTAGATTAGTAAGAGAGGGAATTGTAATATTTGAAGGAGCAATATCATCATTAAAAAGATTTAAAGATGATGCAAAAGAGGTTGCTGCTGGTTATGAGTGTGGTATAGGCCTTGAAAAGTACAATGATATAAAAGAAGGCGATATTATAGAGGCATATATAATTGAAGAAATTAAAAGAGTTTAGATATGAAGAAAGGTGATTTTTAGAATGGCGTATCCAAGAACGAATAGAATAGGTACAGAAATAAAAAAAATAGTTAGTAGTATGATAATGAATGAACTTAAGGATCCTAGAATATCGCCACTCACAAGTGTTGTAGAAGTGGAGGTAACAAGAGATTTAAGCTTTGCAAATATTTTTATCAGTGTGTACGGGAGTCAAAAAGACAAGGATCAGACGCTTAAAGCACTTGCCAATTCTACTGGCTTTGTGAGAAAAGAAATTGGAAAGAAAATAAAACTAAGATGTACGCCTGAACCTGTTTTTAAATTAGATAATTCTATTGAAAATGCTATGTATATCTCAGATTTGATTCACAAGGTTAATAAACCAGGTACTGAAAATGAACAAAAATAATCATATAAATGAGATTGTAAGAACTTTACAAAATGCTAAGAATATACTTATTCTTCCTCATATAATGCCAGATGGTGATACGATTGGTTCATCAATGGCATTATATCTGGCATTAAAAAAAATGAATAAAGTACCATATATTTTATTGAAGGATTCATTACCTTCTAACATTAAGTTTCTTGAGTATGAACATATACATAGTGCTATGGATGAAAATTTTATACCAGATGTAGTTGTAGCAATAGATTGTAGCGATTTAGGTAGGCTGAAAGAAAGACAATCATATATAACAACAAATGTCATAACTATAAATATAGATCATCATATTACAAATACTCATTTTGCTGATATTAATTTTGTTTTTTCTCAAGCAGCGGCAACTGGAGAATTAATTTATAATATCATCAAGGGCTTAAATGTGGAGTTTGACAAAAAAATAGCTACCTGCATATATACATCTTTATCAACAGATACAGGGAACTTTAAATATGATAATACATCTTCACATACACACAGGATTGCTGCAGAACTTCTTGAAAAAGAGGTGGATATTAATTTTGTAAGTACGCAAGTTTATCAAAATAAGTCAGTATCAAAAGTGAAATTATTAAAAGAGGTTTTGAATACATTAACTTTTCATATAAATGATAAGCTTGCTATTATGTATGTTACTAAAGATATGATAGCGTTAACTGAATCAAAATTAGAAGATGCAGATGGATTGACTGAATTTGCACGAGATATAGAAGGTATAGAAGTAGGCGTACTATTGAAACAAGTAAGTGATCATGAAATTAAAGTTGGATTAAGGTCTAAATATGATATTGATGTAAGTAAAATTGCAGAAAAGTTGGGTGGTGGAGGACATAAAAAAGCCTCTGGATGCACAATTTTCCAAGATATTGAAACTGCAAAACAAACGATTATCGGAAAAATACAAGAATATATGTAGGTGATAAATTGAATGGAATTATTAATGTTTTAAAACCTCCCCATATGACTTCTCATGATGTTGTAGGCTTTATTCGAAAATGTTTGAATATGAAAAAAGTTGGACATACAGGAACGCTAGATCCTATGGCTTCAGGCGTTTTACCTATTTGTATTGGAGAAGCAACAAAAGTTAGTCAATATCTGTTAAATGATAAAAAGAAATATAGATGTGAAATGACTTTAGGTAAGAATACAGACACACAAGATAAATGGGGAAAAGTCATAAATGAGCGTAAAATAAATGTTACAAAGGAAGAAATTATAGACGCGATACAATCCTTTGTAGGAGAAATAAATCAAACGCCTCCTATGTATTCGGCAGTTAGGCATAAGGGTAAAAAATTATATGAATTAGCTCGAGCAGGTGAAGTCGTTGAGCGAAAATCTAGAAAAGTATATATTCATCATATTGATATTTTAACTATAAATGATAATCAAATACTCTTTGATGTTTTATGCTCAAAAGGTACATATGTTAGAACCTTATGTGAAGACATAGGGAATAAATTAGGTTGTGGAGCATATATGTCTTTTCTATTAAGAATAAAAAGTGGAAGATTTGAATTAGAAGAAACAGTAACCATTGAAGAATTACAAAAGGAATCTCATGAAAAAATTAAAGAAAATTATTTGTTTCCCATAGACTATCCACTTGGAGAGCTGTTAAGAATAGATGTAAAAGAAGCTTCAGAAAAATATTTAAGAAATGGGAATAATCTCTATCCTAAAAACATAATAGATGAAAAAAATTTAATAACAGACACTGTAGTAAGAGTATATTTAAAAGATGAGTTTATTGCTTTAGGAAAAGTGAAAATGGATAAAGATTGGTATATTGATATAGATAGAGTTTTTAACTAAAGGGGCATTGAAACAAAATGAAAGTAATAACATCGCTTGATCATATTAAAATGAATGCTAATACGGGTATAGCATTAGGAAATTTTGATGGGTTGCATATTGGTCATCAAGCCTTGATTGTGAATTTAGTAGAAACTTGTAAAAAGAATAACTTGAAAAGTGTAGTTTATACTTTTTCTAATCATCCTAAAGGGCTTACAGGTAAAGGGAATGAACCAAAAAGAATTATAACACACAAGCAAAAGATTGAACTCTTATCAAGTTTAGGTGTAGATTATGTAGTCTTTATTGAATTTGATGAATATCAAATGAAATTAGATCCTACAGTTTTTGTAAGAGATGTATTAAAAGGAATACTAAACATGGCGTATTGTATTGTAGGATTCAATTATAAATTTGGATATAAAGCACAAGGAAATGTAGAACTTTTAGAGAAGTTTAAAAATGAATATTCATATGATTTAATGGTTATTAAAGCATTAAATATACAAGAACAAGTAATTAGCAGTACAAAAATAAGAGAATTTATAAGAAGTGGGAATATTCGAAAGGCTAATTTGTTTTTAGGTAGAAAATATTCTATTGTTGGAAAAATAGTTCATGGAAAAAGCAATGGAAGAAAATTTGGATTTCCTACGGCAAATATTAAGTTAGATTCTACTTTAATATTACCGTCAGAAGGCGTTTATTTTACAAAGAGTATTCTCTGTAATAAAATATATAACAGTATTACAAATGTTGGATTCAATCCAACTATAGGATCAGAGTCCATTAATGTAGAGACACATATTCTAGATTTTGATCAAGATATATATGGAAAAGAAATAGAAGTTTTCTTTATAGAAAAAGTAAGAGATGAAATGAAATATTCTTCTACTAACGATTTGATTGCACAACTTCATAAAGATATTGAAAGTGCTAAAAATTTCTTCAGTATATAATTTTTTGTTTACAATGATTATATACTATGATAAAATTAATTGTTGTAAGGAACCATTGGCTATGTAATTCGAATCACCGACGTTTTACTTGGCTTATGGGGATAGATAAAAGGAGGTGAAAGCAATGAATAAAGAAACAAAACAAGGAGTAATCGAAGGATACAGAGTACATGCAACAGATACTGGATCTCCTGAGGTACAAGTTGCTGTTTTAACTACTAGAATTAATGAGTTAAATGAACACTTAAAAATTCACAAAAAAGATCACCATTCACGTCGTGGACTTTTAAAAATGGTAGGTCAGAGAAGAAACTTATTAAGTTACTTAAAAAATAAGGATATCGAAAGATATAGAACTGTTATTGCAAAATTAGGTTTAAGAAAGTAGAGATAATTGAGCGGGATATTCCCGCTCTATTATTTTATAATCTATAAATATTTATAATAAGGAATTTTACAAACAATGTAGGAAATAATATAAATGATCTAGAAATTTACATAATGAAGGTTTAAATATATTTATGTTAGGAGGGGTTACAATGGAAAAGACATTTACTACCATCTTTGGAGGTAGAAATTTTGAAGTTCAGGTAGGGAAAGTTGCACAATTAGCAAATGGTTCAGTATTTGTAAAGTATGGAGATACTGTAGTATTGGTTACAGCCGTTAGTTCTTCAGAACCTAAAACTGGTATAGATTTTTTCCCACTAAGTGTTGATTATCAAGAAAAACTTTACGCAGTAGGTAAAATACCAGGTGGTTTTATTAAGAGAGAAGGAAGACCGACAGAAAAAGCTGTATTAACATCTAGGTTAATTGATCGACCGATTAGACCATTATTTCCTAAAGGATTTAGAAATGATGTACAAGTTATTGCCACAGTAATGTCAGTAGATCAAGATTGTACGCCAGATGTTGTTGCAATGATAGGTTCTTCTGTTGCATTATCTATTTCAGATATACCATTTGATGGACCAACAGGTTCTGTAGTGGTTGGATTGGTTGATGAAGAATTTGTTATTAATCCGACTTTAGAACAGCGTGAGAAAAGCCAGTTGCATTTGGTAGTATCAGGAACTAAAGATGCTATTATGATGGTAGAAGCAGGTGCAAATATTGTACCAGAAGAAGTTATGTTAAATGCCATTATGTTTGCTCACGAGGAAATTAAAAAAATCATATCGTTTATAGAAAAAATCGTTGAAGAAGTAGGAAAGCCTAAGCAAGAAGTTCCATTATATAAGGTTGATGAAACGATTGGAGCGGAAGTAATCGAATTTGCAACTGACAAAATGGTACAAGCCATTAAGACGGTTGATAAATTAGAGCGAAATGAAAATATGGGAAATGTAAAAGAAGAAACCCGTACATACTTTGCAGAGAAATATCCTGATAATTTAAAAGATGTAGATGCTACTCTTTATCAAATTACTAAGGAACAAGTAAGAAAAATGATTACAAAAGAAGGCATTCGTCCAGATAATAGAAGTGCTGAAGAAATTAGAAAAATTTCATCAGAAGTATCTCTATTACCACGAACTCATGGAACAGGATTATTTACTAGAGGACAAACTCAGGTTCTTACAATTGCCACATTAGGAGCTATTGGCGATGCGCAAGTGATCGATGGACTTGGTGAAGAAGAATCAAAACGTTATATGCATCATTATAATTTCCCACCATATTGTGTTGGAGAAGCGAGATTTTTAAGAGGTCCAGGAAGAAGAGAAATTGGACATGGAGCTTTGGCGGAAAGAGCACTTGAACCAGTACTTCCATCAGAAGTGGATTTTCCTTATACGATTCGTCTTGTATCTGAAGTTTTAAGTTCAAATGGAAGTAGCTCTCAGGCATCAGTATGTGGAAGTACATTAGCTTTATTGGATGCAGGTGTTCCTATTACAGCTCCAGTTGCAGGAATTGCTATGGGATTAATTAAAGAAGATGATGATGTTGTAGTACTTAGTGACATTCAAGGTATGGAAGACTTCTTAGGAGATATGGATTTTAAAGTGGCAGGAACGAAAGATGGAATTACAGCAATTCAAATGGATATGAAAATTCATGGAATCGGTAAAGATGTCTTATCAAGGGCTTTAGAACAAGCTAGAAAAGGAAGATTACATATCCTTGATAAAATGGAGAGTGCTATTTCAAAACCTAGGGCTGATATATCTTCATATGCACCTAGAATTATTAGTATGAATATTAATCCAGATAAGATAAGAACGTTAATTGGTCCAGGCGGAAAAACGATTAATAAAATCATCGATGAAGCAAACGTAAAAATTGATATAGAAGATGATGGGAGAGTTTTTATTACTGCACAAAATGTTGAAGATGGAAATAAGGCAGTGAAAATAATTGAAGCACTTTTAAAAGAAGTAAAAGTTGGAGAACTATATATGGGGAAAGTTGTGAAAATGTTGAATTTTGGAGCATTTTTAGAAATACTTCCAGGAAAAGAAGGACTCGTTCACATATCACAAATTGCTAAAGAAAAAATTCCAAAAGTAGAAGATGTATTAAAAATTGGAGATCAAATTTTAGTAAAAGTAATAGAAATTGATAAGCAAGGAAGAATAAATCTATCTAGAAAAGCTGTTTTAGAAGAAGCCGAAAAATCAGCTAAGACAGAATAAAAAAGGCATAAACCAATTAGGTTTATGTTTTTTTTGTACAAATATATCTATAGAATATAGAATAAAATAATAGTCTATGAATATAGATTAACTATGTAAGGGAGGGATGTTTGAGATGAAAATATATGTCATTTCTAAAAAAAAATCTCTAGTATTTTGCATAGCTATATTATTAGTAATTATAGGTACAATCATTTATTGTAATTATGATACTACAAATGTATGGAAAGAAGAAACAAATGAGCCTATTAGGAATGTTGATTCTAATGTAAAAAAGATGGCTTTTACCTGCAATGTTGATTGGGGAACAGAAGAAATTCCTGGAATTTTAGATATCCTTGAAAAAGAGCATATACATATAACTTTTTTTGTAACAGGAAAATGGGCTAAAAAAAATCCGGATATGTTAAAATTAATGGATATGAAAGGTCATGAGATTGGTAACCATGGATATAGTCATAAAATGCATAGTAAAATTAGTAGAAATGAAAATCATAGTGAAATCAAAAAAACAGAAGATGAAATTGTAAAGGTTATTAATAAAAAACCTATATATTTTGCTCCCCCCTCTGGTGATCACAATAAAATGACGATTCAAGTTGCTAGTGAATTGGGATATAAAGTGATTTTATGGAGTGTGGATACAGTTGATTGGAAAAAAGGTTCAACAAAAGAAGTTATTATTAATAGAGTTATGAAAAAGGAACATAAGGGAGCTATTCTTCTTATGCATCCAAAGCCAGCGACAATAGAAGCATTACCTGAAATAGTTGCTAAAATACAAGGAGAAGGAATTAAAATATGTACAGTATCAGAACTAATTGAAGATTAGCAGTTTGAATTTGCTTTTCTTGATTATAAAACATATTGAAAAAAATTGATATTCGCTCTTATGTGGAGTAATAGAAAAGATTTTTTATTAAGGAGGAAAAGATGAATAATAAAATTAAGATAAAAACAGAACAAAATATCACATTACCTGAATATGAAACTATTGGATCAGCAGGGATGGATATAAAGGCAAATATTGAAGAAAATATCGTATTAAAACCTGGAAAAAGAGTGTTAGTGAATACAGGTATATATATACAATTACCAGTAGGTTTAGAGGCTCAAATCAGAGCAAGAAGTGGATTAGCTGTTAAATACGGAATAGGGTTAGTAAATGGAGTAGGGACTATAGATAGTGATTATAGAGGAGAAATTAAAGTACCATTAATAAATTGGGGAGAAGAAGATTTTATGATCCATACTGGAGATCGAATTGCGCAGATGGTAATTTGTAAATATGAAAAAGTAATATGGGAAAAAGTGCATAATCTAGAGATAACAAATAGAGGTAGTGGAGGATTTGGCCATACAGGAATATAGTAGTTTGAGGAAATATGAGTGTGTGCTAAGAGGTTCATTTTTTAATTAAATATGAATTTTAGAAAGGGGATTAATATGAGATTAAGTGAATTAGGGGGAAAAGAAATTGTTAATTTAAGTGATGGAGGAAGATTAGGAATTTTAGCTGAATCAGATTTGTTAATTGATGAAAGAAGTGGAAAGATAAAATCCGCATTAGTACCTGATTTCAAAAATCAATTTTCACTTTTTCAAGATAAAAGCATGATTGAAATTCCGTGGGAATGTGTTCGGAAAATAGGAAGTGATATGATTATTATAGAACTAGATCATGAATAATTTGATTTATAATATCCCAAAAACTTTTTAATTACATATTATAATTATATAAAGATTGGTAGTTAAAAATATCTAGATGATATTGTAGATTCATGCTAATATATAGATATGTATACGGTTGGAGGGAAGATGATGCATATAATTGTTCAAAAATTTGGAGGAACGTCTGTAGATACAGATGAGTTGAGAAAAAAAGTGGCTAGTAAAATAATACAGACTAAGAAAGACGGTATGACCCCTATTGTAGTTGTATCAGCATTAGGCAGAAATGGAGATCCATATGCAACGGATACACTGGTGAATTTAGCAAATTCTAATCATAAAGAATTTAATAGTAGAGAATTAGATATGGTTATGTCATGTGGAGAAATTATTTCTGCTGTTGTTTTAGCTAATACTATAAAATCTATGGGGCATTCTGCTATAGCAGTTACAGGATTTCAAGCAGGCATTATTACAGATGAGAAACATGGTGATGCAGAAGTAATAAGAGTAGATACAACATATTTATATAATATATTAGAAAAAGGTATTATTCCTGTAGTAACTGGATTTCAAGGAGTAACAGAATATGGAGAGATTACTACTTTAGGAAGAGGTGGAAGTGACACTACAGCAGCAATTTTAGGAGAAGCGTTTAAATCAGAAACGGTAGAAATTTATACGGATGTTGATGGTGTAATGACTGCAGATCCCAGATTAGTAACAGAAGCAAAAGTAATTGATACGATAGGATATGATGAAATTTATCAAATGGCAGAAGATGGTGCCAAAGTAGTACACCCTAGGGCGATTGAAGTAGCTAAAAGAGGGAATGTTACCCTAAAGATTAAAAACACATTATCTAATGCACCAGGGACCATTATTAATGATAAAAATAATCATTTAAAAAGTTATCGATATGATCAATCACAGGATAAAGTTATAACTGGTATAGCACATAAAAATAATATAGTTCAAGTAAATGTGTATTTTGAAGATTGTATTGAACGAAATGAGCGATTAATGAATGAGTTAACAAACCTAAAAATTAGTATAGATTTGATTAATTTTTTTACGGATAAAAAAGTATTTACCATAGAGAATACAAACGTATCAAAGTTAAAAAAAGTATTAGAAGAATACCAATTTAAATACAACATGATTGAAAAGTGTAGCAAGATTACTGTTATAGGACAAAAAATGAGAGGTGTGCCTGGGGTGATGGCGAAAATTGTAAAAGCTTTATCTTCTCAGAATATACAAATTTTACAAACTTCAGATTCCCATACTACAATTTCTTGTCTTGTTAAAGAAGAAAAAACAAAAGAGGCTGTAAATGTGCTTCACAAAGAATTTAAATTGTATAGATAATAAATTTACGTAAAAACTACTATGATTAACAGTATAGTAGTTTTTTTATTGGAAAAAATAATTAAGGAATGTAAAAGTTAGGTATACGAAACAAATATCCGTAAGGATGAGGAGGATCACAAATTGGACGAAAATAAAAATAATAATAACTTAAATCCTGAACTTGAGAATTTAAAGGAAATTGGGAATCCTAATATTCCAACCATGCCTGATAATATACACTATTTAACAATTATTGGTCATGTTGAAGGACATACCGTATCTCCGCCACAAAACAAATCTACTAAGTATGAACATATAATTCCTCAATTAATTGCGGTAGAAGAAAATCCTAAAATTGAAGGTATGATTATAATTTTAAATACAGTTGGAGGAGATGTTGAAGCGGGATTAGCTATTGCGGAGATGATCGCAAGTATGTCTAAGCCAATTGTATCTATTGTTCTTGGAGGTGGGCATAGCATTGGAGTACCTTTGGCAACATCAAGTAACTATTCATTTATTGTGCCAACTGCAACTATGACTGTACACCCTATTAGGATGAATGGACTAGTAATAGGCGTACCACAGACTTTTAAATATTTTGCTAAAATGCAAGAAAGGATTATTAGCTTTATTATTAGAACTTCCAATGTGTCTAGGGAAACCATATTAGAGTTAATGAATGAAACCGATGAAATAGCAAATGATGTAGGAACTATTTTGATTGGTAAAGAAGCAGTAGAAATAGGATTAATTGATGAAGTAGGAGGATTAAGGGATGCGATGAATAAATTAAATGAATTAATGAAAAAGAACAAAGAAGTATAATAAAGAATTTATAATAGAATAATTTATATCCTTATGTTATAATATCAATGACAAAGTGTTAATATGTATTATTAATACTTTGTCTTTTATAATAATTAGGGTATTTATTTAGTAATGTTATTATTTTATAAATTATAATTGTTCTTATAGCACAGTTAATCTGTGCTTTTTCTAATAATTTATCAGGTTAGATAAATGGGGGAGAACACTATGTCTAGAAAAAAGAAAAGTCAAAAAAGCAATTCTTTAAACAACGAAATAATTTCTTTATTCATTATAGCCATGGGTATACTAATATGGATTAGTATACAGACCCAGTCGGCAGGTGAAATAGGCAGAATAATCAAATTGAATTTGATGGGATTATTGTCTACACCTGTATATTTACTACCATATTTAATTATTTTAGTGGGTGTGTATTCTATCATTAGGAACAATGTTGTTATCAGCAAAAGAGTAAAGTATGCTAGTGTTATTATATATATAGGATGTATTATGTTATATACCCTACATTATATGGAATATATACCTGACAACATTTTGGATTTTAAAGTAATAAGAACACTTTACAACAATGGGAATAATGGTTTAGGTGGGGGATTGATTGGTGGATTATTAGGATATATAAGTATTAAACTTTTGGGTATAAAAGGAAGTTATTTAGTTATTATTACAATGCTCATGATTTCTTTTATGTTGATTACTAAAATTTCATTTATTAAAATAATTAAAAACTGCAAAAGATTTGTTGTAAAAGGAGTTCGTTTCGTAAAAGAGGCACTTGTAGAATTTGTACAAGTACCAATGGAAAAAACTTCTGAAAGTGAATGCAAGAAAGAAAAGAAAAATATTGTGAAAAAACAAAATAATCATACAAATATATCCAGTGATGTTATTGATGAAAAGATTAAAATTTTGGATTTTACAAAAGATGCAGATCAAGAATCTAATATAGTAAAAAAAATGAAAAATATAAATGCCGAAAAAGAAAGTGTTTCAACAATAGAGCATAGTGAAATTGATATACATATTGATGATCATCAAAATACGGATCTAGTATATAAAATACCTTCTTTTGAATTGTTAGATAAAAACGTCCATGGAAGCGTTAAAGATGATAAAAAGGAAATTTTACATAAAGCTAAGATATTAGAAGAAACGCTTGGCAATTTTGGTGTTGATGCAAAAGTAGTACAAGTAAGTAAAGGACCGACCATTACTAGATATGAAATTCAACCTAGTCCAGGGGTAAAGGTAAGTAAGATTGTTAATTTAGCAGATGATATTGCACTAAATTTAGCAGCATCAAATATAAGAATAGAAGCACCTATTCCAGGTAAAGCTGCGGTGGGTATAGAAATTCCAAATGAAAGTATTTCAATGGTTACAATAAGAGAAGTATTAGAAAGTGATATATTTACTAAAAGTAAGTCAAAATTAACGTTTGTTTTAGGAAAAGACATTGCAGGAAATCCAATCGCAACAGATTTATCTAAAATGCCTCATATGCTTATTGCTGGTGCTACAGGTTCTGGAAAAAGTGTATGTATAAATACATTAATTACAAGTATTTTATATAAAAGCACCCCACAAGAAGTAAAACTTATTCTAATTGACCCGAAAGTAGTTGAACTAAATAATTATAATGGAATACCACATTTGCTTTTGCCAGTAGTGACAGATCCACAAAAAGCTTCTAGTGCACTTAATTGGGCAGTTCAGGAAATGACACGTAGATATAAAGCTTTTGCTCAAAATAACGTAAGGGATATTGTTGGATATAATAATAAAATGATTACAGAATCTAAAGATCATTTACCTAAAATCGTAGTTATTATTGATGAACTTGCTGATTTGATGATGGTATCTCCTGGACAAGTTGAAGATAGTATTTGTAGGCTTGCTCAAATGGCAAGAGCAGCAGGCATACACCTAATAGTGGCAACACAAAGACCATCAGTAGATATTATTACAGGTGTAATCAAAGCAAACATTCCATCAAGAATTGCTTTTTCTGTATCGTCACAAGTAGATTCAAGAACAATTTTGGATATGGGCGGAGCAGAAAAATTACTTGGAAAGGGAGATATGTTATTTTATCCTATGGGAGCATCTAAACCAATACGTGTTCAAGGTGCTTATATTTCTGATTCAGAGGTTGAAAAAGTGATCAATTTTGTAAAACAACAAGCCAAGGAAGATACATATGAAGAAGAAATTATGGATACAGTAGAAAAAAATTTAGTAGATATAAATAATCCTGTAGATGAATTGTTAAAAGATGCAATAGAGCTTGTTGTTGATATACAACAAGCTTCCATATCCATGTTACAAAGAAGATTTAGAATAGGCTATAATAGATCTGCAAGATTGATAGATGAGATGGAAGTAAGAGGAATTGTAGGAGAACATGAAGGAAGCAAACCAAGAAGGGTGATTATTTCTAAAGATGAATTTGAAGAAATGAAAAATAGTGTAAAAGAAGGGATATAAATGATGAAAGTAATGACAATTGAGCAGGCATTAAATAAAGAAAAGGTACTTTTTATAGATGTAAGATCACAATCTGAATTTGAGGATGGAACCATTAAAGGAGCAATTAATATTCCTATATTAGATGATGAGGAAAGAGCCTTAGTAGGAACCATCTATAAAAAAGAAAGTGTTGATAAAGCTACTACAGAAGGATTAAAATATGCTTCTAGTAAATTAGCAAAAATATATGAAAAGATTAAAGAATATGCTAGCATATATGATGAAATAGTGATTTTTTGCTGGAGAGGTGGTATGAGAAGTAGTTCTTTATGTACTATTATAAACATGTTAAAAGTTGAAAATGTTTATAAATTAGAAGATGGATATAAATCATATAGAAGCTATACAATGAATTTCTTTAAAAACTGTATGGATGATTATAAATTTATTATGATTCATGGATTGACAGGTGTAGGCAAAACGCATATTCTTGAAAAATTAAAGGATGCTGGAAAATCTATATTAAATCTTGAGGAGATTGCAAATAATAGTGGCTCTGTATTTGGAAACATTGTATTTAATGGAATAACACCTTCACAGAAAATGTTTGAGACATATATATTTCATTCTTTATATGATAGTAAAGAAAAGTATATTTTTGTAGAAAGTGAAAGTAAAAGGGTAGGACATGTTCAAATTCCAAATGAAGTTTATGAAAAAATCTTGAGTGGATATCATATTTTAACAAATACTACAATACAAAAGAGAGTAGACATTATTTTGAAAGATTATATAAAAGAAGAACTAAATCAAATTTCAAAAATAAAAGAATCCATTAACCATTTAAGAAAAAGGTTAGGACATAAAGAAGTGGATTTATTATTGGAAAAGATAGATCATAAAGAGTATAGATATGTAGTAGAGTATTTAATTAATAAGTATTATGATCCATTATATAAACATTCTATTAGTAAATATGAACCATATGATTTAATC
The DNA here is from genome assembly GCA_015686845.1 of Lutibacter sp. B2. Lineage (GTDB taxonomy): Bacteria > Bacillota > Clostridia > Peptostreptococcales > Thermotaleaceae > JADPRS01. The sequence continues at coordinate 40,274 of JADPRS010000010.1, read as the reverse complement.
GTTAATTATGAATGTATGGATGAAGCTGTAATGAATATGGTTGTATTTTTAGATAATATACAGCAATAATTGAAGGGAGAAAGATTGTTAATGGAATTAAAAGTATTTATAGAATCATTAGGATGTTCAAAAAATTTAGTTGATGCTGAAATTATGAGGGGATTATTAGAAAAAAATAAATTTCAGTTAACATTAGAAAAAGAAGATGCAGAAATTATTATTGTAAATACATGTGGATTTATTGAATCTGCTAAACAAGAGTCCATTGATACGATTATAGAATTAGGGAAATATAAAATTGATGGTGAGTGTAAATTGTTAGTAGTTACAGGTTGTTTAGCAGAAAGGTATAATGAAGAGTTGTTAGAGGCATTACCTGAAGTAGATACAATTGTAGGCACAGGTAATTTCCCCGAAATTATCTCTATCGTTAAAGATAATTTAGAGGGGAAAAAAGTGAGTAAGTTTGGAGATATCGATGCAGAAATTGAAGAAGATTTGCCTAGAATATTAAGTACACCATCCTATATGTCATATCTTAAAATTGCAGAAGGCTGTGATAATCATTGTACGTATTGTATTATACCTAAGTTAAGGGGAAAATACCGCAGTAGAAAGATGGAAAAGATCATTAATGAAGCAAAAGACATGGCAAACAAAGGAATAAAAGAAATTATTATCATTGCACAAGATACAACAAGATATGGGATTGATCTATATAATGAATATAAATTACCAGAATTATTAAAAGAACTTTGTAAAATTGAGGGAATAAAGTGGATTAGATTATTATATTGTTATCCAGATAAAATTACAGATGAGCTTATTGATACTATGGCAAGTGAAGAAAAGATTTGTAAGTATTTAGATATGCCAATTCAACATTGTAATAATGGAATTTTAAAACGTATGAATAGAAAAACTACGAAGGAACATATCATTTCTGTAATAGAGAAAATGAGAAACAAGATGCCTGAAATTCATTTGAGAACTTCTTTAATTGTAGGTTTTCCAGGAGAAACAGAGGAACAATTTGAGGAGTTAAAAGATTTTGTTAAAGATATTAAATTTGATAGGCTAGGGGTGTTTGCTTATTCAAAAGAAGAAGATACGCCAGCAGAAAAACTTCCTAATCAAATTGATGAAGAAGTTAAGATCAAGAGACAAGATGAAATTATGATTATGCAAAAAGATATTTCTTTTGAAAAAAACAAGCAGAAAACAGGAAAAATTTATGATATACTTATAGAGGAAGAATTAGAAGATTTTGTTTATATTGGTAGAACTACTTATGATTCTCCAGAGATTGATGGTGTTGTTTATGTACATACATCAAAGAAAATAGGGATTGGAGAATTTGTAAAAGTAAAGATAACGGATATTTTAGAATATGATTTAATAGGAGAGATGCTAGGTGAATCTTGCTAATAAATTGACAATCGGTAGAATTTTTTTAGTACCTATTTTTATGATTGCGTTATTAAATAAAATACCCTATGGGATGTATATAGCAGCTGCTATTTTTACTGCAGCTGCTATAACTGATACCCTTGATGGATATATTGCTAGAAGTAGAAATCAAGTTACAAAATTTGGAAAATTCATGGATCCCCTTGCGGATAAACTGCTAGTAACGGCTGCTTTAGTTTGCCTTGTACAAATGCATAAATTACCAGCATGGATCGTCGTTTTAATTATATCTAGAGAATATACCATTACTATTTTAAGAGCAGTTGCAGCGTCAGAAGGAATCGTAATTGCAGCAAGCTTATATGGAAAATTAAAAACCATTGCACAAATAGTTGCAATCATCGCTATATTACTTAACAATTATCCATTTAGTTTAATTAATTTTCCTTTTAGTACAATTGCTTTGTGGGTGGCAGTAATTCTTACCATTGTATCAGGTGTGGATTATTTATATTTAAATAGACATGTTTTCAAACAACAATAAAAGCAGCATAGCTGCTTTTATTGTTTTGCTATACTTAAGGGATTAGCACAAATTCATATTTTAATATAAGGGGGAAAGATTATGAATTGTTCTATTATAAGTATTGGGACAGAACTTTTGTTTGGACAGATTATAAATACAAATACTGTATATTTGTCTAAAAAATTAAATGAATTAGGATTAAATGTATATTATCATTACACAGTAGGAGATAATGAAAATAGGCTAAAAGAAATATTAGATGTAGCATTATCTAAGACCGATTTAATTATTACGACAGGGGGACTTGGGCCAACGCAGGATGACTTAACAAAAGAAACCATTGCAAAAGCAATGGACAAGAAATTAGTTCGTCATGAGGATTCTTATAGAAAGCTATCAGATTTTTTCGATAAAGTACATACAAAAATGTGTGAAAATAATTTAAAACAAGTATATTTACCAGAGGGTAGTAAGGTAGTACCAAATGATTGTGGAACCGCTCCAGGATTTATTATTGAAGAAAATGAAAAAATCGTTATATCTTTTCCAGGACCACCTAAAGAAATGAAGATGATGTTTGATCATTATGTAAAAGAATATTTACACAAAAAATCGAAACATAGTATACATTCTAAAGTTATAAGGCTCTTTGGAATAGGAGAATCTAGAGTAGAGACGGATTTACTTGATTTAATATCATCGCAAACAAATCCTACAATTGCTACTTATGCAAAAGAAGGTGAAGTAAGTATAAGAGTAACGGCTAAAGCATCAAGTTTAGAGGAAGCAGATCAATTAGTAGATTCAATGATAGCTAAGATTGAAGATAGACTTAAAGAATTTATATATAGTAAAGACGATGAAGAATTAGTTGAAGTAGTTGCAAATAAGTTATTACAAAATAATAAAACGATTTCTTTTGCAGAGTCATGCACAGGCGGACTTATTGCATCTACATTTACAGAAATACCAGGAATATCACAGTGTTTAGACAGAGGAATTGTTACTTATAGTAATGCTGCAAAGATGGATGAGTTAGGCGTAAAAGATGAAACATTAAAGAAATATGGTGCAGTTAGTGAACAAACGGCAAAAGAAATGGCTTTAGGTCTTAAAAATAAAACGGGTAGTGATATATGTTTAGCAGTGACAGGCATTGCGGGACCTGGTGGAGGCAGTGAAGAGAAGCCTATTGGGTTAGTCTATATTTCAATGGCTTATAATAATGAAATAGTATGCAATGAATATCATATTTTTGGAGATAGAAATAGAGTTAGAAGGTATACCATGTTATTAGCTTTAAACATGATTAGAAATATTTTAAAATAATGAATTGTATTGACCAAACCACAGAAATAAATTATAATAAATACAGAACATAAGTTCGAAAACGAAAAAAGGTGGTGAAACCAGGAGTGATCCTGGTGAAATATGGATGAAAAGAAAAAAGCATTAGAAATGGCTATGAGTCAAATTGAAAAACAATTTGGAAAAGGTTCTATTATGAAACTTGGGGAAAATGCTTCTTTGAATCTTGAGGCTATTTCTACTGGTTCTTTAGAATTAGATATTGCAATTGGAATAGGTGGTGTACCAAAAGGAAGAATTATAGAAATCTTTGGACCAGAATCTTCAGGGAAAACTACTGTAGCATTACATATAGTAGCAGAGGCACAAAAAAATGGAGGAACAGCAGCTTTTATTGATGCAGAGCATGCATTAGATCCAGTATATGCAAAAGCTTTAGGCGTAAATATAGATGAGTTAGTGATATCGCAACCAGATACAGGAGAACAAGGATTAGAAATATGTGAAGCACTTGTTAGAAGTGGAGCTATTGATGTAGTTGTAATAGATTCAGTGGCTGCACTTGTGCCTAAAGCTGAGATACAAGGAGATATGGGAGATAGTCATATGGGTTTGCAAGCTAGGCTTATGTCCCAAGCTTTAAGAAAATTAGCTGGCGTAATAAGTAAGTCAAACACATCTACTATTTTCATTAATCAATTAAGAGAAAAGGTAGGGGTTATGTTTGGAAATCCAGAAACAACCACTGGAGGGAGAGCACTTAAATTTTATGCATCAGTAAGATTAGATGTTCGTAGAATTGAAAGTCTTAAGCAAGGTGAAAATATAGTTGGTAATAGAACCAGAGTAAGAGTAGTAAAAAATAAAGTAGCACCTCCTTTTAAGAAAGCTGAATTTGATATTATGTACGGACTGGGTATTTCACGTGAAGGTGGAATCTTAGATTGTGGTGTTCAAGAGGATATTGTTAACAAAGCAGGTTCTTGGTATAGTTATAAAGAACAAAAATTAGGGCAAGGAAGAGAAAATTCTAAGAAATTTTTAATAGATAATCCGGAAATCTGTGTAGAAATTGAAAATCTAGTTAGAGAAAAGCATAATTTGCCTATGGCAGAAGAAATAATTACATCTAGCAATGAATAAATAAAATCACTCAAATGAGTGATTTTATTTTAAATAATAACTTAAAAATAAAATAAAATGCAAGTGATTGTGCTATAATATTAAATTAATACGAAAGTAAAAATTATAAAAGGAGTGAATATAATGATAACTATGAAAGAAATGTGTAAAAAGTTAAGTGAAGCCGCTAATACATTAGCTATTGTAGAGACAAAATGTAAAAATGATGCTTTGAAAAAAGTGGCTAATAGTTTAAACATAAATAAAAAAATGATATTAAATGCAAATAAAAAGGATATAGAAGAAGCTAAGAGAAATAATATGAAAGAGAGTTTGATAGATAGATTGCGTTTAAATGAAGAAAGAATTGATGATATGGTAAAAGGAATCGAAACAATTATTAAACTAAAAGATCCCATATGGAAAAGTAATAATGTATGGACATTAGAAAATGGTTTAACTATAAGCAAAATGAGTGTACCGCTAGGGGTTATAGGGATTATCTATGAATCAAGACCGAATGTAACGGTAGATGCTTTCTCACTTGCATTAAAAAGTGGAAATGGAATTTTACTAAGAGGCGGGTCGTCTGCTATAAATTCAAATAGAGCTTTAGTTAATGTCATTAAGGAAGGATTAAAAGAAAGTGATATTTCTGAAGATGTTATTGCTTTTGTAGATACTACTGATAGGTCAGTTATACATGAAATGCTAACAATGAATGAGTACATAGATTTAATCATACCAAGGGGAGGGGCTGAACTTATTCAATTTGTTGTTAAGAATGCAACTGTTCCTACCATAGAAACAGGTGTGGGAAATTGTCATATATTTGTGGATGATAGTGCAGATGTACAAAAATCTATAGATATTATAGAGAATGCAAAAGCACAACGGCCAGGCGTTTGCAATGCTTGTGAAACAGTATTGATACATAAAAATATAGCGAAAAATGTATTACCTAAGTTATACGATTGTCTACATAATCGTGTTGAGATGAGAGGATGTGAAAAAACACAAAGTATAATACCTATAAAAGAAGCTACCAATGCTGATTGGGCTGAAGAATATTTGGATTATATAGTAGCTATAAAAATTGTAGAGAATATGGATGAAGCAATTAGCCATATTTACAAATATGGTACAAAGCATTCGGAGGCAATACTTACAGAAAGCCTACATAATGCAAATTTATTTACAAGAAAAGTAGATGCAGCAGCAGTATATGTAAATGCTTCGACACGATTTACAGATGGAAGCCAATTTGGATTTGGAGCAGAAATGGGCATAAGTACGCAAAAGATTCATGCACGTGGACCCATTGGATTAGACGAATTAGTTAGTATGAAATATAAAATTATTGGAAATGGACAAATAAGAGAATAGAGGGATAATATGATTTCAAAATTGATTAATGAAAGTAAAAAAATTGTAATTAAAATAGGAAGTAATACTTTAGCAAATGAAAATGGAACTATAAATCAAGTATTTTTACAAAAATTAAGTGACCAAGTAAAATGCTTAATGGATCAAGATAAACAAATTTTGATTGTATCCTCAGGTGCGAGAATTGCTGGTGTTGTGACTATCGGAAAATGGATGAGAAAAGAAGATATACACTATAAACAAGCATTATGTGCTATTGGTCAAGTTGAACTTATGAATGCTTATAGAGAAGCATTTTCAAAATATGATATTCATGTAGGGCAGATCCTGCTTACTAGAGAAGATTTATTTGATTCAAATAGAACATTAAATATTAGAAATACATTGTTCACATTAGAAGATGAGGGTGTTATTCCTATTGTAAATGAAAATGATACTGTTAGTGTCGAAGAAATAAAGATTGGCGAAAATGATACATTAGCAGCTTTGACAGCGAATCTTTGGAATGCTGATTTGCTTATTATGTTTAGTGATATAGATGGTGTATTTGATAAAAATCCTAAAGAGAGTAAGGATGCGGTTTTAGTTAAGGAAGTTACAGATATAGATAAATTAATTAGTTCTATCGAAATAGGAAAGGTAAATTCTTTTGGAACAGGCGGAATTATTACTAAGATTGAAGCAGCAAGAACAGTAAATAATTATGGAATACCTATGATTTTAACCAATGGAAAGAAGGAAAATATTTTATTGAAATTATTAAGTGGTGAAGAAACGGCTACAATATTTTTTTCGAAGAAATAGTTATTTTTTATGTATAAAACCATATTTCGAAATAAATGTCGAAATTATTCATAAAGATATGAAAATTATATAGTTATATATTATCCACAATAATTATGATATAATATGGAATTGAGTGTGAGTTGTATTATTTTATCTAATAGAGTAATACTAAAATAAAAGCACTTGGAGGAAATTTATGATAATTAATACAATTGTGAGAGTGGATAAAAAAACGAAAGATTTAGTAAAAAGATTAAAACAAGGCGAGGCAGCTATTATTAATCACAGGGATTTAGATGAAGTATCTGCCAAGTCTCTTGTGCAATGTAAACCCAGTATAGTTATTAATGCAGATGAAAGTATTAGTGGAAGATATTCTAATTTAGGACCAGAAATTTTAGAAAAAGCAGGTATACCAATTCTGGATAATGTTGGACAAGATGTATTTCAATCCATTGAAGATGGACAACTTATAGAAATTAATGAAAATCTTATTTACAAAGATGGACAATGCATTGGAAGTGGTAAAATATTAACGAGTGAATTAATAAAAATAAAACTAAAAGAGACGAATAAAAATTTTCAAAACGAGCTTGATAAATTCATAGAAAATACTTTAGAATATGCACGAAAAGAAAAAGATTTGATGCTAGGTAGTTTGAAAATTCCTACAGTAAAGACCAAGTTTAAAAACAGACATACATTAGTTGTAGTTAGAGGACAAAATTACAAGGAAGATTTAAAGGCTATAAGATCTTATATAAAAGAATTTAATCCTATACTTATAGGTGTTGATGGTGGTGGAGATGCCCTTATGGAATTTGGGTATAATCCAGATATGATTGTTGGAGATATGGATAGTGTTTCTGATGAATGTTTAAAAGCATGTAATGAAATTGTTGTACATGCATATCCTAATGGCACGGCTCCGGGATTAGAAAGAATAGAAGAGTTAGGATTAGAGAGCGTTGTATTTCCAGCACCAGGAACAAGTGAGGATATTGCAATGTTACTGGCTTTTGAAAATGAAACAGAGCTAATTGTTGCTGTAGGGACACATTCTAATATGGTTGACTTTTTAGAAAAAGGTAGAAAAGGAATGTCTAGTACTTTTTTAGTTCGTTTGAAAGTAGGTTCTAAGCTTATTGATGCAAAAGGAGTAAATAAGTTATATAGAGAAAGTGTAAAGATGAAACATCTAGTTGGGTTAATTATGGGTGCGATTATACCTATATTTGTTGTAGGCGTTTTTTCGCCATCAGGACAACAATTGTTAAAACTACTGCTTATTAAATTAAAATTTGCTTTTCCTATGTAGCAACTAAGGAGGTCGAAGTATTGGTGATTAATTTAAAATATTATGTAAGTACTATTGTAGCTATTTTTTTAGCAATTGGTATAGGTATATTTATCGGAATTATGTTAGATGGACAAGATCTTATCGTACAACAACAAGAACAATTAGTTAAACAGCTTGAAAGTAAATTTGATGAATTCAAAACAAAACAAGATGAATTACAATCAAAAATGGATATAGTAAATTTAGAAAAAGAAAAAAATATTAAATTTTTTGAAACGATATATCCAGATTTACTGAAAAACAAGTTAAAGGGTTTAAATGTAATGATTGTAGAAACAAACGAACAATATCCATATTCAGGACTTAAGGATGCATTTGAAAAGGCCGGATGTGAAAATGTAACGAAAGTGTTTGTGAAAAAAGAAATGTTATTAAATGATAATGAATTAATGCTAAAGATTGCTAAAGAATTGAATTTAGAAGGAAGCACTAAAGAAGAATTAGGGGAAAAGATAATACAAGCGTTTAGTTCTGCAATATTAACAGAAGAAAATGCAACATTCTTAGAAAAATTAAAAGAACATGGAATGATAGACTATGAAGAAATAAGTAAACAGCCAATTGATTATATTGTTATTGCAGGTGGAAATGTAGATAAAAATAAAGTTGTATTTAATCAAATAGAGGTTCCATTAATTCAGTATATAAAAAATAATAAAACTCCAATTGTTGCAGTAGAACAGTTGAAATCTGACATATCAAATATAGAGGAATATAAAAAATTAAGAGTACCTACGGTTGATAATGTAGATACTATTATTGGAAAAGTCTCTATGCTCATGGTTGTAAGTGGAAGACAAGGCGATTTTGGAGAAAAAGAAACTGCTGAGAGGTTGCTACCAAAAGGATTTGTTCAGGAGTAATAAATTGTGAGTAGAAGGTGATTTTATGTGTGAATTTATTACAGTATTAATACCTGCATATAATGAGGGAACTAGAATAAAAAATACGATACAAGCTATAAAAAAATCAATTTATGTTGATCGGATTGTAGTTATAGATGATGGGTCTGTAGATACTACATTTGAAACTGCTAAAAAAGAAAATGCAGAAGTGTATCGTTTAGATAGAAATCGTGGAAAAGGTTATGCCATGAACTATGGTTTAGACAAAGTTATAAGTAATAGTAAAATAATTATTTTTTTAGATGGAGATTTACAAGAAACTGCATCAGAAGTTGATAAATTGATTTATCCGATTTTAGAAGATGAAGCAGATTTTACCATTGCAAAATTTCCTAGAGCGAAGAAAAAGGGTGGATTTGGATTGGTTAAAAATCTTGCTAAATCTGGCGTGAAATTTTACACGGGCCAAAGCATAGACACGACTCTTTCAGGTCAGAGGGCTTTTAAAACAGAAATATTAAAAAGAGTAGGGAACCTTCCATCCGGATATGGGGTAGAAGTAGGCATGACAATAGATATTTTAAATATGGGATATAGAGTAAAAGAAGTAGAAGTAGGCATGACGCATAGAGAAACGGGAAGAGACTTACAAAGTTTCTTGCATAGGGGAAAACAATTTTATCATATATTGCTCACACTCATTAAAAAAATATAGAGGAGTAGAAGATAAATGTTAATTTCAGTTATATATTTAATAGGAAGTTTTATGATATGTAAATTGTTACTAAAAATGTTTTTTGATTTATTATATAATGGAGGATCCATCAAAAAGAATTTTAAAGGAGAAAATATCCCTGTAGGAATGGGGGTTATATTTATACCCGTTATTATGATTAATATAGTTGTTTTACTATTGTTTAAAATTGAAGTTAAAACAACTACAGTTTTAATTTTTTTGATTGCAAATTTGACTATGGCATTACTAGGATTATTAGATGATTTGTTGGGAAATAGAGATGTAACGGGGTTAAAAGGACATCTTATGATGATTTTTAAAGGACAACTTTCTACAGGGGGATTAAAAGCTTTGTTAGGAGGTTGTATTAGTCTTATTATTAGTATAATAATATCTAATAGTTGGATAGATATTATTATAAATACGGGTGTGATTGCGCTATTCACAAATTTTATAAACTTATTAGATTTGCGTCCTGGTAGAGCGATTAAAGGTTTTTTGTTAGGCAGTTGTATTTTGTTTTTTCAGCCTATTTATAAAGCTGTAGAAATATTAACTTGTGGACTTATGGGTTCTGTATTAGCGTATTTGCCATATGATTTAAAAGCTAAATCTATGCTAGGAGATATAGGGTCAAATATGTTGGGCATTACATTAGGGCTTTTATGGACATATGAAATGCCTTTATCTGTTCGTGCAGGAGCTCTTTTGTTTTTAGTATCAATACATATTTATGCAGAGAAGTATTCAATAACAGAGACAATACAAAAATCAAGAATTTTACGATATGTAGATGAAATAGGAAGAAAATAGATAGTATAGAACCTAAAAAGAAAAGAGTGAATAAATTGATAGGAATAAAAATTGGAAAAGTAATAGAGATTTTAAAAAAGAGGGAAAATATAACTGAGATCATGGTTGAAATTAAAGAAAAAAAATATAAAGCTATAAATTACAATAAACTAACTGGAAGTATACAAATTGAAGACCAGGTATTATTAAATACCACAGCGGTAGATTTAAATCTTGGAACAGGTGGATATCATTTTGTCATATCTAATTTAAATATACCAGAGAAAGACATAACAAATAATGGTCATATCATGAAATTAAGATATTCTCCTTATCAAATCAAGACCTTCGCAGCAGAAGAACAAACTAGTAAATATCATGAAGTTTTTAATGACTTTAAGTCCCTTGATAAAATGCCTGTTATTATTGGAAGTTTACATAGCATGTTAGTTCCTATTACTGCTGTTTTAAAAACATGTTTAGAAGAGGTTAAAATAGCATATATTATGACGGATGGAGCAGCATTACCTATTGACCTTAGTAATGTTGTATATAACTTAAAAAACAAAAAAATTATAAGTAATACGATTACGATTGGTAATTCTTTTGGTGGGGATTTGGAGTGTGTCAATATATATAATGGATTAATAGCGGCAAAAGAAGTGCTAAAAGCAGATATAGCTGTTATAACTATGGGACCTGGTATTGTAGGGACAGGAACAAAATATGGATTCAGTGGAATTGAACAAGGATATATGATAGATGCAGTTAATGATTTAGGCGGAACAGCTATTGCTGTCCCAAGAATAAGCTTTGCAGATTCTCGTAATAGGCATAAAGGAATGAGTCATCATAGTTTAACTGTATTGAATCAAATAAGTAAAACGAGTGCTTTTATCCCTATTCCTAAATTTGAAAATGAAAAATATGATTATATTAAGAGTCAAATAGAAAATACCAATATTGGAAAAAAACATAATATTATGTATCTTGACTATGTAAAAGTAATCAATATACTTGAAAATACTGAATTAAATATGAGTACAATGGGAAGAAAGTTTGATAAAGATAAAGAATATTTTATTACTGCAGGAATTGCTGGTCAGTTAGGTGCTAAAATTTTGTCTGATCATCAATAAGAGATTTTATTGTATTGTATTTTTGTGAAAGTTCTTGTAGTGTAGTTAAAAGATCTGAAAATTTTCCAACAAAACAAAGTTGATTTTGAGTGATAATTTTACACATATAATCACATCCTTATAATTACATATTAACTTGATTTAGTATCAATAAAGACAATACTGAATCAAGTTGGACTATTGTTATATCATATGTAAGCTTGCCTATAAATATTCCACAAACAAGGTCTAAATTGTCCTTATTCTGCATAATCTTTTATAAGACAAAGGGATACTAAATAATTTTTAGAGTATCTCTTATGCAGGAAAGGGGGACTTGCTTTGCTAAAAAGATTTCGAGTACTTATGTACAGTCATATGGAAGGAAATTCAGGAATTTATTTTTTAGTAAGTATGTTTTTTATTATAGGAATTTCAGCAGGTGTATTTACCGTAAAGGCATTAGGAGATTATCAAAAACAAGAGCTTATTAGTTATATGAGAGTTTTTTTTCATATATTAAATGATACTTCTATTGATTCTTTTGCTGTATTTAAGCAATCTTTTATAAATAATCTTCAAACAATTGTTTTAATATGGATATTAGGGATTACCGTTATTGGTATGCCTTTAATTTTGATATTGGTATCAATAAGAGGATTAATTGTAGGGTTTACAGTAGGATTTCTAGTAGAACAATTGGGCGTAAAAGGTGTTGTTTTTGCAAGTATTTCCATATTACCACAAAATCTTTTGATTTTACCATGTATTATTATAACTGCAGTTTTAGGAATTTCTTTTTCAAAAATGTTATTAAGGAATAAAATTTTTAATAACAGCCATGTTCATACCAGTATATTTAAACAATTCATATTATATAGTAGCATTATTATATCCATATTTACTGTGATTGTATTAGGATGCATTATAGAAGCATACGTTACGCCAGTTCTTATGGGATTTTTTTCAAAGAATATGATGTAATTGTTTAAGGGGGATATGGCGCAATGAGAAAGTATCTATGTTTATTTGTGAGGATCTTATTTATTTTAGTTATATTGACTTTTTTATTGCCACAATGTATTGATATGTTATTCAAAACCTATATAATACAAGAAAAGTATCATAAACCAAAGGGCAATAGTACGTTTGTATCAAGTCCTTATATAGAGAAAAAAAACAGTTTTACTGAAAATTTTTTTTATGGTATGAAAAGCTTTATAAAATATCCATTTCAATAAATATAGCCCATAAATAGTGCCAAAATGTATTTAAAAACGAAGGAGACAATTGTGATGAAGGATTATTTGGATCGTTATATATATTATCTAGCTTATGATAAGGAATTATCAAAAAACACATTAGAATCTTATAAAAGGGATATTTGTAAATTCGTACAATTTATGACAGAGAGAAGCATAAAAGACTTTAAAAATGTTAATAAGACTACAATTATTACTTATTTATTGTATTTACAAAAGAATGGAAGAGCTACATCTACCATTTCAAGAAATCTTGCTTCTATACGGTCATTATGTCAGTTTTTATTGAGCGAAAATCACATAGATAAAGATCCAACAATTAACTTAGAGTCTCCAAAAGCTGAAAAAAAGTTACCTTGTATTCTTACGCAAGATGAAGTTGAATTACTACTTTCTCAAGCGGAGGATACTACGCACAAGGGAATAAGAGATAAAGCTATGTTAGAACTTTTATATGCTACGGGTATAAGAGTATCAGAACTGATAACATTAGATTATTCTCATGTAAATTTAGAAATGGCATATGTTAAATGTTGTGGAAATAAATTAAAAGAAAGAATTATTCCAATAGGATCAATGGCTAAAAAAGCAATAAAAAAATATATGGATCATTGCAGAGAAAATATTATCTGCAATGATGAGGAACAAGCATTGTTTGTAAACTATCATGGAAAAAGGTTAACTAGACAAGGCTTTTGGAAAATTATTAAAACATATACTGAAAAAGCAAAAATAAATAAAAAAATTACACCCCAAACATTAAGACATTCATTTGCTACTCATTTATTACAAAATGGAGCAGATTTAAAATCTATTCAAGAAATGCTAGGACATTCGGATATGTCTACTACTCAGATTTATACATTGTTGACTAAAAATAATATTAAAGAAGTTTATAATACGTCACATCCTAGAGCTTAAAAAATATAGTAAGTTTAATTTTAGCATACTTAGGTTTTGGGTATAATAATTGAGTTAAGATAATTTAGAGGGAGGGATACATATGATTAACAGAGTGACGATTATGCTATTAGATAGTGTAGGAATAGGTGAATTACCAGATGCTGCTATGTATGGAGATGTAGATGTAAATACTCTGGGAAATATTGTTAAATATTGTGATGGGATATGTTTAAATAATCTTCAAAAATTAGGACTTGGAAATATAGAAGGGGTCAATGAAATTGAAGACATTAAAAATCCAATAGGATGTTATGGAAAAGCAAAAGAAATATCAACCGGAAAAGATACAACAACTGGACATTGGGAAATTACAGGACTACATATAAAAGAACCTTTTAAGACTTATCCAAATGGATTTCCAAAGCATATTATTGAGGAATTTGAACAAAAAATCGGTAGAAAAATAATAGGAAATAAAGTAGCTTCGGGAACTGAAATTATAGAGGAATTAGGACAAGAACATATGAAAACAGGATATCCTATTATATATACTTCTGCAGATAGTGTATTTCAAGTTGCTGCCCATGAAGAAATAATTCCATTAGAAGAATTGTATAAAATATGTAAAATTGCAAGAGAAATGTTAATGGGAGAAGATCAAGTGGCTCGAATTATAGCAAGACCTTTTATAGGAGAAATAGGTAGTTTTGCAAGGACTTCAAATAGAAGAGATTATTCTGTAAATCCTTGTGGAAAAACAATACTAGATGCCGCAAAAGAAAAGGGATTAGATGTGATAGCAGTAGGAAAAATTGAAGATATTTTCAATGGCAAAGGAATTACAGAGGCTGTTCATACCAAAGATAATATGGATGGCGTAGATCAAACTATAAAATATTTAAAACAAGAAAATAAAGGAATTATTTTTACAAATCTTGTTGATTTTGATGCAAAATATGGTCATAGAAGAAATCCTAAAGGATACAAGGATGCTTTGGAGGAATTTGATAAAAGAGTACCTGAAATATTAAGTAGTATGAATGAAGATGATATTATTATTTTTACTGCTGATCATGGAAATGACCCTACATATAAAGGAACAGATCATACAAGAGAATATATTCCAATTATTGTTTATGGAAAAAATATAAAAGCTGGAGTAAATATTGGAGTAAGAGAGTCTTTTGCTGATATTGGAGCTACTATAGCAGACATATTAAAAATTGAAATGCCTAAAATTGGACAAAGTTTTAAACATCAAATAGTATAAGGGAGTGTAGTTATGAATACATACAAAGAAAAAATAAGACAAGCATCAGATTATATTAAGGTGAAAATTGATACATGTCCTTCTGTTGGATTAATACTAGGATCTGGACTGGGAATTTTAGCAGATGAGATTCAAAATCCTGTATATATTAATTATAACGAAATACCTAATTTTCCAACGTCTACGGTTGCAGGACATAAAGGAAGATTGGTTATTGGAGAATTAGAAGGAATTAAAGTTGTGGCAATGCAAGGAAGATTTCATTATTATGAAGGCTATTCTATGCAACAAGTAACTTTTCCGGTGAGAGTTTTAAAAGAAATAGGAATTGAGTTATTAATGGTTACAAATGCTGCTGGAGGAGCCAATGAAAAATATACGCCTGGAGATCTAATGATTATTAAAGATCAGATAAATTGGTCATTTGATAATCCGTTAATAGGATCTAATGATGAAGACTTAGGACCAAGATTCCCAGATATGTCAGAAGCTTATAATAAAGAATATAGAGAAATAATAAAGCAAGTTGCATCAGAAGAAGGTATAGAAGTAAAAGAAGGAACGTATATGATGTTTACAGGTCCTACTTATGAAACACCTGCAGAAGTGAAAATGGCGAGACTCTTAGGAGCAGATGCAGTAGGCATGTCAACAGTACCTGAAGTAATTGTAGCAAATCATGCAGGCATAAAAGTCGTTGGAATATCATGTATAACAAATATGGCTGCAGGTATTTTAGATCAACCATTACATCACCAAGAAGTAATAGAAACAGCGAATCGAGTAAAATCATTATTTATAAACTTAGTTAAGAAAAGTTTAAAGAGAATTGGGGAAAAAGCTAGATAAAAAAATAAAAGAAATATTAAAATATAATTTTAGAAAAGTCCTCCTGTGCATAACAATAATGTTAGCTGGAAAAGATAACATTAAAATAATCAAGCAAGGAGGACTTTAAGTGAAATTAAAATGTAGTAAAATTATGGCGTTTTGTTTGTGTCTTACTATGATATTTGTAAATAGTATAACAATATCTTATTCTAATTCAGAAGAATTTGATGTAGATGCTAGAACAGCTATTTTGGTAGATGGTACTAGTGGGAAAATTAT
This sequence comes from Lutibacter sp. B2, assembly GCA_015686845.1. Taxonomy (GTDB): domain Bacteria; phylum Bacillota; class Clostridia; order Peptostreptococcales; family Thermotaleaceae; genus JADPRS01. The sequence continues at coordinate 24,340 of JADPRS010000010.1, read as the reverse complement.
ATATGAAAAAAATATACATGATAAACTCCCACCAGCAAGTGTGACTAAAATAATGACTATGCTTTTAGTAATAGAAGCTATAGACAATGGAACTGTTGCATTAGAGGATAAAGTACTTATTAGTGATAGAGCTTCAAGCATGGGTGGAAGTCAACTTTATTTAGAACCTGGTGAAGAAAAAACAATAGAACAATTATTAAAAGGAATTGCAGTATCATCTGCAAATGATGCTTGTGTTGCTATATCAGAACATCTAAGTGGAACAGAAGAATTATTTGTAAAACGTATGAATGAAAGAGCGCAGCAATTAGGAATGAAAGATACTCAATTTATGAATACAAATGGATTACCAGCAGAAGGACATTATACAAGTGCATATGATATTGCACTGATGTCGAGAGAATTACTGAAACATCCTAAAATACACAAATGGCTAACCATTTGGATGTCTACTATGAGCGTAGGATTACCGAATAAAAAACAAACAACACTTGGAATGACAAATACAAATAAACTAATAAAAACATATCCAGGTGCAAATGGAATCAAGACGGGATTTACCTGTGATGCAAAGTATTGTTTGTCTGCTTCTGCTAAAAAGAATGGATTTACATTAATTGCGGTTATTTTAGGAAGTCCTACTTCTAAAATAAGATTTGCTGAGGCGAAGAAACTATTAAATTATGGATTTTCTAATTATAGTATAGTTTCTATTGCAAAGAAAAATCAAATTATTGATGAATTATTTGTAGAAAAAGGAAAAGAAGCAAAAATAAATGTAATAGCGAAAAATGATTTAAGTACAATCGTAAAAAAAGGAGAAGAAAATACAGTTCATAAAGAAATTGTTCTACAAAAAAATATAAAAGCTCCTTTTATAGCAGGAAAGAAAGTAGGATATATTGCAATAACTAAAGATGGTAAAGAGGTAGGAAAGATAGATATTGTTACAGAAAAAGAAATAAAGGCAGCTTCTGTTTTAAATATATTTAATAAAATTATTACAAATATACTATAGTAAATATAAAAGTAGTACATATAAGTAGATATATGTACTACTTTTATATTTGTTAAATAACAACAAGTAATATTATTATGATATAATTATAAAATCTCTTAAATATAAAAAAAAAATTAGTTATTGAAGGAAGGAAGTATTTTTTGAACATGTCAATGTTGGTAGGTGAATTATATGTTATATAATGTAAAACTTGAAACCTTTGAAGGCCCTTTTGATTTATTATTTCATTTGATTGAAAAATCTAAAGTAGATATTTATGATATTCCTATTGCAAATATTGCACAACAATATATTGATTATATAAAAAATATGAAAAAATTCGATTTAGAAGTTACAAGTGAATTTATAATAATGGCGGCAACTTTGATGGAAATAAAATCAAAAATGTTGCTGCCTGATAAACAAGAAAAACAATTGGCAATTGATTTAGAGGAAGATCCAAGGCAAGAGTTAGTATCTAAACTTTTAGAATATAAAAAATATAAACAAGTTGCACTAGAATTTAAAGAAAGGGAAAATAGCAACAAAAAAATCTTTTATAAACAACAAGCACAATTAGATCAATTTGTAAAATATGATAAAAATAATATTATAGATATAGATATGGGAATTTTACTAAATGCTTTTAAAAAATTATTAAAAAAAAGAAAAAAAGTAAATGAATCTCCAGTTTATGTTAATGAAATAAAAAGAGAGGAAATTACTATAGAAAATAGAATTGAGCATATTAAAAAACGTTTATATGAAGAGAGTTCATTAGAATTTGAAGAATTATTTAGTCAATCTTTTTCAAAAAGTGAAATTGTAGTAACTTTCCTTGCAATATTAGAATTAATGAAATTAAAATTTATAAAAGTTCAACAAACGAATGTGTTTGGACGTATTTTCTTGAATAGGTTAGTATAATTAATGAGGTGTAGGAAAATGAAAGAAAAAGAAGTGAAATCAATTATTGAATCGTTTTTATTCATATGGGGAGAACCTTTGAATGTAAAGAATATTGCAAATGCATTAAATCTTTCATCTGAATTTGTAAGAAAATGCTTATTAGATTTAAAAACAGAATATGAAAAAGAAGATAGAGGTATGCAAATCATAGAAATAAATAATAGTTTTCAATTTAGTACAAATCAGAATCACTTTGAATATTTACAAAAATTATGTACGCCACCACAAAATAAGGGATTAACACAAGCAGCATTAGAGGTTTTAGTAATTATAGCTTATAAGCAACCTATTACTAGGCCAGAAATTGAATCGATTCGAGGCGTAAAGTGTGATAAAGCAATTACCACACTAATAGAAAAAGAATTAATAGAAGAGACAGGACGTTTAGAGAGAATTGGGAGACCTATATTATATGGTACTACAGATATTTTTTTGAAATCTTTTGGATTAAACAACTTAAATAGTTTACCTGAAATTAATGAATTTTTTGATGATATAGTTGAACTATAAAGATGAAATTAAAACCTATGATAACATAGGTTTTTTTTATTTCCACTAAAAAAATGTGTATTTATTTTAAAATTTGGAAAAAATATACTACATACATTTATTAAGAGGTGATTTTTTGAGAGAACTAATATTCTGGTTAATAGGTATTATGATGTGTAGCATATTTTTTGTTCCCATGATCTTAAAAATAAATATTTTTAAAGATGAAAAAACAGCTAAAGTTGATTTTGAAATTCTAATAATATTTAAAATATATGAATACAAAATAGATATTCCTAGGATCGATTTAAAAGTGGAAGATAGCAAAATGCCATATTTGAAATTGAAAACGAAAGAAGAAAAAGGAGGATACGATAAAAAATGGATTACAATAGAAGAATTAATAGATTTAAAAGAAAAGTTCTATAAATATTACAATATTATTGAATATATAAAAAATAAAATGTTTTTAAAGTACTGTAAGTGGCAAACAGAAATTGGAACAGAAATGGCATCAGAAACTGCCATAGTTACAGGATTTATATGGATGCTTAAGTCTAATGTTGATATTTTTATTAGAAATAATATTAAAAGTAAAGATATTATTATAAATGTAATGCCCAATTATAGAAAGAAAGAATTTAAAAGTGAGTTGAATTGTATAATAAGTATAAAAATAGGATATATTATTATTACAGCAATAAAATTTGGATATATATTCCTAAGAAAAAGGTGGTGAATGTTATGTCTGAACACCCTATAGAAGCTTTGATGAAAACAACCATGCAAAGTTTAAAAGATATGATAGACGTAAATACAATCGTAGGAGATCCGGTAGAAACATCTGATGGGACGATCATTATTCCTATATCAAAAGTGTCTTTTGGTTTTGCTTCTGGAGGAGGGGAATATTGTGCAAAAAGGAACCCCAATGATGAAAGCACAAAGTTGCCCTTTGGAGGAGGTACCGGAGCAGGAGTATCAGTACAACCTGTAGCTTTTATGGTTGTAGGAAAAGAGGGAATGAAATTATTACCAGTTGACCAAAATGCAAGTATGTTAGACAGTGTTATCGATTTTATGCCAAAATTATTAGACAAAATTAAGAACATGAGTGATAAAAAATCACCTAAAGAAGATAAAAATATAGAAGAGTAAGGAGATTATAGTAGTATCTCCTTACTCTTCTATTATGCAGGATATAAAAAACTAAAAAATGAATAAAAGAATTGTATTTTTTTCCTTTCATTAGGTCATAATATTACTACTATAACAAATGGAGTGATTACATTGAGAGGCAAAAATATAAAAATATATACACTGGTACTAGTGTTTTTTTTCTTGTGCAATACAAATTTATCGTATGGAAATAGTTATAATAATTCTGCTAGTAGTGCAATTGTGATGGAAGTAAAAACTGGAAAGATATTATATGAAAAAAATATAAAACAGAGTATGGCTATGGCAAGTACTACAAAGATAATGACTGCTTTATTAGCTTTAGAAAATGGTGATATAAATAAATATATAAAAATTGATAACAAGGCAGTCGGTGTTGAAGGATCATCTATATATCTCCAACATAATGAGAAGGTTTTAATGAAAGACTTGATTTATGGGCTTATGTTAAGATCGGGTAATGATTCAGCAGTAGCTATTGCATCTCATGTAGGAGGTTCAGTAGAGAAATTTATTGATTTAATGAATAAAAAGGCTAAGGAAATTGGAGCAGTAAATACACATTTTATGAATCCTAATGGTTTACATCATAAAAACCATTATACGACAGCATATGATTTAGCATTAATAACTAGAGAAGCATTATTAAATAAGAAATTTAGTGAAATTGTAAAAACTAAATTATGGATTGCAAATAGAGAGGGATATAAATATTTTTATAATAAAAATAAAACATTAACACAATATGAAGGTGGAGATGGAGTTAAAACAGGATATACTAGGGCTGCAGGCAGATGTTTAGTAACATCAGCAACAAGAGATGGAATGCAGCTAATATGTGTCGTATTAAATGATCCTAATTGGTTTAATGACTCATATTCTTTGTTAGATTATGCATTTTCAGAGTATGAAGCTCATTGTATTGTTAAGAAAGGTACTGTAATAAAAACGGTTAAAATACAAAATGGTAAAAAAACTTATACTAAAGTAGTGAGTCCCGAAGATATAATTATTCCTATGAAACCTAGTGAAAAAAACAAACTCAAAGTAATAGTAGATATGGATAAAGTTTTAGACGCACCTATAGCTAGAGGAACAAAACTAGGCTATTTCAAGGTATATATAGATGACGATCTAATGTATAAAGGAGAGCTGAATGCACGAGAAGATATTTATGAAAAAGATTTTGAAGATAAAGTATGGGACTTTATTAAAAATAAAATATTTAAGAAGTAGAAAATAAGCAATTTGAGTAACACATTTTAAAATAAAAAAATATCCTATATTTATAGGGTATTTTTTTATTTTAGAAATGTAGGGGGGAAGAATATTGGTAGATAAGAGATTGCAATGTATAGATGCTGGAAGTGAATACTGTCCTTGTTATTTGGCAGAATGTAATGAATGTATTATATGTAGCCATCTTCAAGGTAAAAGTGCATGCGAGTGTGATTGGAGTGGTGTATGTATATATCAAGAATTTTTTTGGTGTGGAAATAAGAAAAGAAATACAAGAGAAGAATGTAATGCAAAGATTGTACAAAAAAAGATGATCAAAGAAGATCTAGCTATTTTAAAAATAAAAGTAAACAGAACATTAGCTAGACAGTTAAAACATCCAGGTTCGTATGTTTTTGTTAGAGAAGTAGACAAACCAACTTTTTTCGATGCACCTATGTCAATTATGAATGTGGATGAAGATAAAAGTGAAATCGATATAGCTTTACGTGTTGTTGGATCGAAAACTAAGTCATTGATTGAAGTAAGTGAAGATATTTTACTAAGAGGACCCTATTGGAATGGTCTAATTGGATTGAAACAGTTAAAAAATACTAGCAATGAAGAAGTAATGGTTGTTGCGAGAGGTCTAGGAATGGCACCTGCAGCTTTAACACTAAAATATTTGTTGAAAAATAATAATAAAGTTACATTTATAATTGATCCAGGGAAAGTAGATATTGTTTTTATTAAAGACTATATCAAAGAATATGATGTAGACATAAATATATTAAACTTAAAGCAGGAAAACGACATGGAAAAATTTAGGAATATCATAAAAAATAAGAATTTTAGTTTGGCATATAGTGCGGGCTCAGATAATTTTCATAGAGTTGTATACAAAGAGGTTAAAAAAAATAATATGAAAACAAAGTTTGTTATTACTAATAATAATACCATATGTTGCGGAGAAGGAATTTGTGGTTCTTGTATCTGTAAGACTGCAAATGGAGATGAAGTGAAAATGTGTAAAACACAAATACAATCAGGTCAAATATTAGGGAAGGAGGATGTTAAATGACTAAAGTAATAGTAATCGGAGGAGGATGGGCAGGCGTTGCAGCTGCAATAACTGCTAAAAAAGCAGGTGCGAATGTAACCATTATTGAAAGAATGGATATATTAGTAGGACTTGGTAACGTTGGCGGTATTATGAGAAATAATGGAAGGTATACTGCTACAGAGGAAAGTATATTATTAGGAGCAAAAGAATTATTTAATATAACTGATAAAGCATCAAGGCATGTCAATATTGATTTTCCAGGGCATACGCATGCAAGCTTATATGATGTATGTAAAGTGGAACCAATGACAAGAAGATTATTAGAAGAGATGAATATAAACGTATTGTTTAGATCTAGAGCAGTAGATGTTATAAAAGAGGGAAAAACGATAAAAGAAATAGTTTTACAAGATGGAAATGTAATTTCAGGAGATGTATTTATTGAAACTACAGGATCAACGGGACCTATGGGGAATTGTTTGAAATATGGAAATGGATGCTCTATGTGTATACTAAGATGTCCTTCATTTGGTCCAAGAATAAGCATTAGCAAAAAAGCTGGTGTAGAAGATATAGTAGGAAAGAGAAAAGATGGATCTCATGGAGCTTTTAGTGGGTCTTGTAAACTTAATAAAGACTCATTAAGTAAAGAAATTGTTGATGAATTAAATACAAAAGGTGTAGTCATACTACCCGTTCCAAAAGATCAAGTTAATTTAAAGAAGCTTGATATGAAGGTTTGTCAACAATATGCGCTAAAAGAGTATGCGGAGAATTTAATATTACTAGATACAGGGCATGCTAAATTAATGGCACCTTTTTATCCGTTAGAAAAGTTGAGAAAATTTAAAGGGTTAGAAAATGCTAGATATGAAGATCCATATTCAGGCGGAATAGGAAATTCTATTAGATATCTATCTATTGCGCCTAGAGACAATACTATGAAGGTTGAAGGGGTAGATAATCTTTTATGTGCAGGAGAGAAGTCAGGACTATTTGTAGGGCATACAGATGTACGTACCACCAAATTGCGACAATTTGGGGTTTTGTGGAAAATATGGCTTCATTTTTTTTTACACCCCCACAAATATACGTCCACATCACCATTAGATCCATCCCATGTGATTTTATCAACTAAACAACTAATGAGATACCTTTTATCATTAATATTTTCTAAAGTATCAAATAAGGCATTAAAATCTTCCAATGAACGAATGATTAAATCAATATTTATATTTTCTTCATCCTTTACGTCTTTCGTATTTTTCTTTACTTCAAGTTTCTGTTGTAATTGTTTGCATTCCTTATCTAATCTTTCAATTTCTTGAATAAAATAGTTTGATGCAATACTTTCTTTGTTTTGGGATACTTGAGTTACTAAACTCTGAATGGCTACCTTTTTGGCGTCCATTTGATTTTTTATAGATTCTATTTCATGTGCAGTCGTGTTAAATTGATTATTTTTCTTTTGAAGGTCTTTTAATTCCTTAAGCAATGTATCTCTATTAAAAGCTTTTAATTTTTTAATGACCATCAGTTCTAATTGATCTCCACGGATATTTTTATTAGCACATCTTGTTTGCCCAGAATTATTTTTTAAACTACAGGTATAATAATAGGCTCTATTTCCAGTTTCTTTATTTTTATTACCATATGTAACACGCATACCACTTCCACACTTTGCACATTTTAATATACCCGTGAGAAGGGCAGTGTGGGAGGTTCCCATGCGAGGAGCTTTTGCTTTATTTGTTTTGAGTGTTTCTTGTACGAAAAGCCAATCATTGGGATTAATTATTCCTTCATGTTTCCCTATTGCTGCGATCCACTGAGTGTAATCGGTCTTTTTTCCTTTTTGACTTTTATTATAGGTAAGGATTCCATGCTTGACATTTGGCTTACCAGCTGTACTTATTCCTAAATCTTGAAGATAAGAGAAAACTTCATGGTTAGCTTTTACATATACAGGATTAGTTAAAATACTATTAATGCTTTTTTTACCAAAGTCTCCTCCATTTTTACCTTTAATATTATTGGATAATAGATATTTGCTTACTTGTGATAAAGATTTGGTTTCTAGGTATTTATCAAAAATCAATTTTGTAGTCTCTAGCTCTTCTTTTATAGGGGATAATTGATACATACTTCTTTGTTTGTATTCTGCATCTAAATAAGTGATTTTTTTACTATTATATCCTAGAGGTACTTGTCCGCCAAGCCAATGACCAGACTTTGCAAGTTCTAACATATTATCTCGTATCCTTTCGGCGATGGTCTCCCTCTCTAACTGGGCGAATACGGCGGCAATATTCATCATGGCTCTTCCCATAGGAGTAGAAGTATCAAATTGTTCGCGAATACTTATAAAATCAATGCTATATTCTTGAAGTTCCTCAATCAAACGAGCAAAGTCTGCAATGTTCCTACTTATACGATCTAATCTATAGCATATGAGTACGTCAAATTTTTTTGACATAGCATCATGAATCATTTCTTGAAACTTAGGTCTATTCGTAGTGCTACCTGAAAAGCCTTCATCTTCATATACTATATAGTCGCATGTAATACCATGCATTTTACCATATTCTTTACACATCTGTACTTGGTTTTCAACAGAATCACCTTTGCCCGTAAACTTACTTTTTCTGCTGTAGATTGCAGCTTTCATATTGTCACTCCTTTCTGTCTTGTTATCATGCCTATGTTTTTATTATGCATTTTTATAGCATTAAAATAGTATGTAAAAAAATGTATGTTAACCATATAATGGACTAATTTATTTAGCTTGCCATATATATATATTAATGAGGAGGTTCTCATATGAGTAAGATCTCAAAAGTAATTGTGCATGAACCTACTCAAGAAAAGATGGAGGAATATAATATACGTGCAGCGAAAGCTTTGGCCAAAATACTATTTAAGAATGTGTCAGCTAAAAATATGGATAGACTAATAGAAAAACTTGAAAAAGATAATAAAGGAGAAGTACTTTAAGATAAATACATAATTTCAATGTGGAGTTTGTAATCCACGGAGGTTGTTGTGAAACCGCTCTGAAGTAGGGCGGTTTTAAATTGCATGTAAATAATTTGAAGCTAAAAAACTTTCTTGTGAAGTACTGCTAGATTTAGTAGGTATATTTCATGTTTGGGATTTTTAGTGTTTCTACTGAAACTTTAGTTAATGAAAATAAATTGATATATATATAAAGCTTGAAAATTATGTAAATATACCTACGAAAGTGTTATAATATGGATATATTTGAAACATATATATTATTGTAATGAAAGACTATCTTATATATGGGACGAACAATTAGTTACGAGGTATTATGATTTAGTATTTATAGTGATGCTAATGTTTATAATGAGAAGTTGAATACATATAATTAGCAATTAATCCTGAGTAAATTTAAAATGTAGTACGATGAATCGTAGCACAAACAGTGTTCTTTTGCTATTCAAAAGTCTTGAAAAATCAATGGTTCAAGGTGATGAATTCGTATGGTTTATAATACGGTCAATAACATCGTTCTTGCCTTAAACCAAAGGTTTCAGAATTATAGAACTGAAAAGGATTATAAGATATAATAATGTTAATTTTTGGTAATGAATTAGACTAATTTGAAAATATATGGAGGAAGAGATAATGAGTAATGAAGCTTTAATTGGAATATTGATAACTGTAATTTTTGGAGTAGGTGCTTTTCTATTGACTACCAAAAAATATAGACTTATTTTCAAACCTAGAACAAAGAATGGTAATATTGATATCAATAACACTACTATAGGAAATGAAATCAATAAAAAAAATAATAAATAATTAGTGGGGAGGTAGAAAAGTGAGTAAATTTGGTGACTTACTACAAGGATTAATACAAAATAGTAAAGTTTTATTCAATCCAAGCAGTAAATATGGCAATGTTGATGCTAGAGACAACAAAATTGCTAATCATATGGAGATTGATGAGTACCATTTCCACATTGATGATTCTAAGCATTTTAAAAAACTTTACGAGACTTTGTTAGATAAAGATTCATCTGTATCTTTCAAAGAAAAAATACTTCCGATTGAAAAGCTAATTGCTGATGGTAAGCCTTATGTTGCTATCAGTGAATATGAGAACTTAATAAAGTCGGATGATTTTTCTAAGTATTTAAAGGATGAAAAATTCCTTATTTACAATGGACTACTTAATTGCTTTATAAATATTGATGCTGAAGAAGAAACTATAAATAGATGGTTAACAAAGATTGATGCTTTAGGTGATGATGTTAAAGAAATTCACCGTTATTATTTTTTATTATCTATCTGGTTCTATAAGAGAAGAGAACTTGAAAAAGCCATAATTCTTAGCGATAAAGCAATTAGTAAAAAAACAGATTATATAAATGCTTTGGCTGGTAGTGTTTTATTGAAGGCTACTCACAAAGTAATTGCATATGAAGAAGCAAAAATACAGTTAAATGAGTTGTTAAAACGAGAAGGACTTGGAATTAAAGAAAAAGCAATTATCTATACTAACTTAGGTGATGTTGCTTTTAATTATCAAGATTTTAGTTTAGCCAAAGAGAACTACATCGAATCTAATAGGTTTAGTAAAAATCTTACTAAAGAGATTGGTATTGCTGCATGTGAATATTTTGAATCAATGAAGTCAATGAAAGAGGATGGTACAACTACTCTTGATAATATTGACTTTAGCCAGCTTGATAGGGCGCGAGAAAAGCTTGAAGCAGTATATACTGATAGCAATAAAGATACTTTACCTACAATAGCGATAATGGTATTTCCATTCTTATTCAATATACTTGCAGTTACAAATAAGCATAAAAGAATACTTGAGATTAGGGATGAGTCAAAAGATTATGTTAATTTGACCAAACTAGATATTTTAAGGCCTGTTGTTGAAGCTGAAGTTCTTAATGGGATTTATAACGAAGAAACATTTTCTCATTTGAATGATTATGAGAAAGTCAAATATAAGTCTTTCTATTTCGAGATAAAGAAAGATTATGAATCAGAAATTGAACTGCTGATTGTAGAGATAGAGAACAACTATCCAGAAGACAAAGTATTACAACTTTCGTTACTCAATGCTTTAAAGGAAGATAATCAATTTGATAGATACATCCATTATTACAAGAAGTACACTAGAAATAACAAAGATGAAGTGTTATGGATGAATTACATTCAGTACATTGATAAGCAAGGTGAGAAAGAAAAACTAATTGAAGAAATAAGTAAATTCAAACAGGTAGCCGAAAATTCACTAGTTTTGTACGATTTGCTTCAACTACTCCTAGAGAACGACTTGTTTGATGAACTCAACGAGTTTTTCGATAATGTTGATTCAAGGAAGTATGAAATAATCGAATTACAAATGCCATTTGTAATTTACAACAAATTAATGTATTACCTAAAGACAGAACAATATGAGAAATTCTTCAGTCAATATGAATCAACTGATTTAAATACATTATCGCCAATAAACAAAGCTATTTTAGAAGTAAACTATTATACCTTTAAAGGAGATTTAGACAAAACTGCAAAAGCATATTTTGAACTATTTAAGGTAAATGATAATCATAATGATTTAATAAAGGCTGTTGAATTAAAACTGAATAGTAATTCGGTATTTGATGCTGAACTTTATCTTGAACATGCTGTTCCAATGCAATTGGAACGGCCTGAATTATACTACATATATTATGCATTTATCCTAAAAGAAAAAGGCAAACTACCTGATGCATTCGAAAAGCTAAATGATATTAAGGATTTCGTTAGAGATGATTTGGAGTCACCATTTCATCAATTCTATGCTGCATTTTGTATGGATAATGGTAAAACTGATGAAGCTTTTTCATATATGGGCGAATATTATGCAAAGAACCCAAATCCTAAATGGTTTAAGGTTATTAAGCACTCAGAAAATGAGTCTGGAGAAGAACTAATAAAAAAAATAAAAGCTGTAACTGGTGATAGAGATATCAGTCAAATAAATTGGTTCTTTAATCAAGGAATCATTGGAGTGGCAGTATACAATAAGCTTGTTGGAACTGGAATAGAAGAAATGCTGATGTATAATCATTATCCATTTACTCACGTTCATATTTCTAATGGAAATGTATATGAAGCATTTGAACAGGCTGAAAAAATAAACGATAAGATTTTAATAGATGCTAACACATTAGCAATATTATCGGAAGCAGGGGCATTGCCTTTACTCGATTCATTTAACGAAGTGCTTATACCATATAATGTAATAACAATTGTTAAACAAAGACAATCAGGTATAACTAGAAATTCTTCAATTGCCATACTCGATTACATCAATAAATCTCTCAATGTTAAAGAAGTGCCAGTCGATGTACGAGTAAAACTAAAATCAGAATTAGACTTATTTCCAGAAGATACACTTGATTGCATAGCTTTATCAGAGAACTTAAAAGTACCTTTTTTGAATACTGAAGTTCATTCTTCAAAGCAATTTGATACAAGCTACTTGATTGATATTAATACATTATTCCATTTCTTGAAAAATAACAAACCATCAACAAGGAAACTTGTTGCTTTAGCAATAGCAAATTTAAGAAAATTCAAAGTTGAATTTATTAGTTTTGATGCTGATGATATATTTATAAGCTATCAAACTAATGGTTTTGAAGGAGTTAAGCCATTTTTAAGAATGGGAAGGAATGCTAACTATAAGACTTTCATTCCAGCTTATATAGGTGCATTGAAAAGAATAAAAGATGAAGTATCCATTGACGATTTTAGGATTGTATCGATAGAAATCATAAAGTTTTTGGATAAGTATGTTGGAAAAACAAGATACTATCTACATATAATTGCATTAAAGTATCCTGATGTTTCGTCTGATTTTGAAAAGCTAATAAGAAATTGTACGATTAAGAGGATTTTGAGAGTTCATGGAGCTTATCATATAAATAGGAAAACAGCTTTATCATATGCTGAAGTATTGAGTACCTATGAATTTAATAAGATATTAAGTATTGCAATAGCATTTGTAAGTTTTGTTATGCAATATTTAGCTTTATTCGGCAATGATGAAACGGAGTTTAATAGTTCTATTAGCTTTCTTGAAGAACAGCTAGCAATTAACGGTGTAGAGGATATTAGTTATATCGTTGCTTTCATTAGAAGAATCCAAGAAGAAAGAATAGACATCCAATCATAGGCTGTCTATTTCCTAATTCTAATATATGAGTTTATTAAAGCCATCATTTTCATTTTATGAGGAGATTTTAGTCATTACTTATAACTCCTTGGTTTTGTTTCGTTTATTTCATCAACAGTAAAAAAAGAGAATAAACGGTTCTTCAGTAGAAGGTCTTTTTCTTCTAAGAAAACCAACGAATGTCTTTATTCTTAGTACAGCAGTTTCGCCAGAAAAATCGTTTAGTTCTAAAATGATACGATAAACCGTATCATAAATAAAAATTTGAGCATAATATAACTTCCAATTATCCATATAACAGTAAAATTATAATAAAACTATAATACAATTTAAATTTAAATATTAGACACCCATAAAAGGAGATTTTTATCATCTCCTTCTTTTTTTCTCTACTTTCCATTTTCAATATTTTAAAGATCTTTTAATTAATTTCATTCTTTATATATTTAATTAACGTGTATTTCCTATTTATTAAAAATATTGAATAATTTTTCAAATGTTTCATATTAATATATTGATATCATGCATAACAAAAATTTCTTACATTAATGTTAGAAATCTATAAAGTTATATGATACCAAAGGCTAGGCATAATTTATGAAACTTAGAAATGAGGTATGTAAATGAAAATCTTAAAGTATGAAAATACTATGAATGCTGCTCGTTCTTTAGCAACTCATTTAAACTATGGGCAAAAAAGATTCTCTCCAAGACCATGGAATAAAAATATACCTGAAGATACATTGTGGTGGGTAGTTCCAAGTAATGAGTGGCCAGCATATCGTTATGGAAAATATGTGCTCTTTAATGACAGAGGTTACACTTTCTGCGGACTACATGTTGAAAAAGGATTAGGAGAAAATGTAGCTCTATATTACCCTAATACTATAAAAAAAGGTTGGATAATGAAAAATGACTGGATGTGGCATAAATTTATTGATGATATTTCAAATAATAAAATCAGTCAAACTATCCAACAATTACAGAAATATAATAATGAAAAGCCAAATCTCTTAGTTAGAGGTGGACTAGTTGTTGACCCATCAGATTTTGATCCACATGCGCCTAAATCTGATGAAATTTGGTTTGAGTTTGATAACGATAAGTTAGAAATAACAGAAGTTAAATTACCAAGTAGAGTAATATCTAATTTACTAGATGCTAAAAGCTTAAGTGATATTCCAAAAATTTTGTCAACAATGGATCGTGATGAACTAGGGTGTATCTGGATTGATTTCCACATACTAGCCAAATTCAAAACAATTAATACTAATGAAGAATATAACTTATCAAGCTTAATGGATTGTAATAAGTTGTATAAGAATGTGTTAGCTTTATTAAAGCAATGGGTGCTGTAATAATTATATACATAATATTTATGTAAGAAGAGGAGATGATAAACATCTCCTTTAAATTTTTTCTTTTACTCCTTTCCTAATCTTTCTCAATACTTAATAAATTTTTAACCAATTACATCTCCTGTGTATTCAAATACCTTTCTAAACTACATGCTATTTTAAGATATGTGAATGAAATATATAATTGTCTTTCCTCTATTCTTACAATAGAGGTTAGTTGGTTTAAAAAATATTCCATTTTGTTATACTATATGATTATCTTATATCTGCATTAAGGTGTAATTTCACTAAAGTCATACTTCAAGGCATGTTCAACAGAAGGAGTATTATTTAAATATGAGCGAATACAACAGTCCCAGGACTGACAAAGAGTTTATTATAAGAACGAAGAAAATTATTTAGGAAAAGAGTATTAAGATGTCACTTTTAATCTTAATTGTTTACTTGGTGTAGTTGTACTCCTAAGAGAATACAAATTAAACTCATTAAAAGATAAAGTTATTCTGTAATTGTATACTAAGGTTGTAACACCTCAGTCGAATAAATAATATAATTTATTGCAGAAAAGAGGTTACAATAATGAAAAAACGAAGATACGAACCAGAATTTAAAAATAAGATCCTACGTCTTCATCTGGAAGAAGGACGAACGCTTACTAGCCTTGCAAAAGAATATGGAGTAAACAAAGCAAGTATATCAAACTGGGTAAAATCTTACCGTGAAGAATGCAAAACTAATCCTACCAGGAAAGAAGAACACGACTATTTTAAGGAAAATCTAAAGCTTCGTAAGCAATTAGAAGAACTTGAAAAGGAAAATGGATTCCTAAAAAAAGCGGCGGCATTCTTCGCAAAGGAAATAGATTAAAGATTTACCAATTTATCAAGAATAATCATGAAGAATTTGGAGTTCGATGGCTCTTAATAAAATTCAATATCAGCCCCAATGCCTACTACAACTTTCTAAGATATAGAAAGGCTTCTTATCATACCCAAAAACAAAAGGTACTAGATAGCATAAAATCTATTTATCATGAAAGTAACGGAACTTTGGGACATCGTAATGTGAAAAATTTCCTTGATAGAAAAGGTTTCTTCTACAGCAAGACTACCGTCCATAAATACATGAATGGCGAGTTAGATTTACAATCTGTAGTAATGAAGAAAAAACCAGCATATTTAAAAGGGACTGTACACAAGGTATTTCCTAATCTACTAAATCGTGAATTTAAAGTGCAGGAACCTAACTTAATTTGGTGCACGGACTTTACCTATATGCATTTAAGTAATGGCAGCAAACGTTATAATTACACTATTTTAGACATCTATGACAGATCTGTAATAGCAACACTCTATGGCAAAGAAATTACATCTGATTTAACCATTAAAACCTTAAAACTAGTATTAAAAAATCATAAGCCAGCCAATACTAGTTTAATTTTACACAGCGACCAAGAAAGCCAGTGTACATCTAAAGAATTTACTCAATTTTGCTACAATAACCAAATCACTCAAAGTATGAGTAAGGCTGAATGTCCTTACGATAATGCTCCTATGGAAAGATATGTTAACACATTTAAAAATGAGCTGATATATCTTTTCAATTTTTAAAATGATAATCTGCTAAACAGAGCTGTATATGAGTATGCCTATAGCTGGTACAATCATCTTAAGCCTTATTCCTTCAACCAAGGAAGAACCCCTTTTGAAGCTCGGTACAGCTCATAAAAATATTAGACAAAAGTGTTACAATTTTACTTGATCAGAACATATTGTGTGATAACAGATAAAGGGCATAATAAAAGTTTTGTTTTTTTACCTAAAATAAGTTAGTTGAATTTTGATAATAATATGGATAACCTTAACTGGGGGTACTGCTAGCATTATGTAAATTTATTTAAAAGGATTATACTTTTCAATGTTTAATTCTCATGATATGGTAAAATATAAATAATAGACTATTTATAGGAAGAATATGAGGTGGAGATATGAATTTTGGGAATGGACTAAATAGAAATATAGATTATAAAAGTATTAGAGATATAAGACAAGTTTCAAAATGGTTTGTATATAATGATAATATAGCATCGGATTTTTTAAAAGTTTACAGTGTAGATAAAATAGAAAACTTGGCTAAAGATATATATATGTCTATTAAAGAGATTAATACACAACGAGATTTTTTACAATATTTATTAGAAGTTACTGCTTTTTTAGATTTAACATTAATTAGTTATGGTGAACTGTATAGAAAGCATAAAGTAAAATGGGACAATCATTGTTTTGAAAGCATACCTAAGGCAGATTATAACGAATTTTTTAACTTGAAGATGATGGAGACCTTGATTTCTACTAAGGTAAGAATATTAGGATGGATATATAATAAAACGTTCAATATAGTTTTTAACCCCGATGATTATAAAGATGAAATAAAAGAAATTATTGAAAATCTAAGTAAAAAATCTAATTCCTATACTAATGACTTTGATTACAATAAAGAAGAGTCAGTAAAAGATTATTATGAAATACTCGAAGTTCATAGAAAGGCATCTACAGAAGTTATTAACAGAGCATATAAAACTTTAGCTAAGAAATATCATCCTGATCTTAATCCTACTAATGTTGAGTATGCCAATACAAAGATGAGTGAAATCAATGAAGCTTATGATGTATTAAGTAATATAAGCAAAAGAGAGAGTTATAATAAGATTTATGATGATATGATATTTTCTAATTTAAATAAAAATCATTATACTCAAACTAGCAATAAAGTAGATAGGGAATCAGAAAAGGATGTAAATGATCAGTATTCAAATGTCAATGAATATGAAAAACACCAAAACAATAATATAGATAATAAAGCCTTTATCATGGATAATGATGCTTTTAAAAGGATGTTTATTGTTATATCTCTAATAATAGTTGTTTTTATTTTTATCATAATAGGCAACTATGGAAATAACGAGGATATTAATGATGCAAATATTTTAGATAACCAAGAAACTGCAATTAGTAGTAGTAACGATAAAACAGCTGCTCCAAACTACGCTTCACAAAACTATTTAGCCCACACAAATGGGTATACAGACTATACTGATAAGTTCTCAAATGAGGTTGTGTTATTTGGGGTTATTACTATAGATAAATTGAATGTACGTAAAGGGCCTAAAACAAATTATAGTAAAGTAGCTATACTGACTAAAAAAGATACAGCGATAGTTCTTGGTAAGATAAATGATTGGTATGATGTATATATAATTAGCAATAATTATGAAGGATATGGCTGGGTATATGGTAAATATCTAGATACATATTGGTATAATAGCAATACAGAAAAAAATACTCATCATATTACTAATAAGTCTTATATAAAAACTAATAATACAATTGAAAATACAACTAAAAATACTACTACTGAAAAACAAAATATGATAGAAAAAAAAGAATGGGATACTGTAGATAAAAAAATCACCATAGGAACAACTAAAGAAGAAGTATCAGAAATAATGGGTACACCAGATACAATATATGAATCATTAAATAGTTGGAGCTATGCTGGAGATAGTATTGATTTTGATAGAAGTAATAAAGTGAGTTCTTGGAGCAACAGTTGTGGAAATTTAAAAGTTGAATTAGGCAAAAAAATTGAGACAAATAAAAAGATCACCATAGGAACAACTAAAAAAGAAGTATCAGAAATAATGGGTACACCAGATACAATATATGAATCATTAAATAGTTGGAGCTATGCTGGAGATAGTATTGATTTTGATAGAAGTAATAAAGTGAGTTCTTGGAGCAACAGTTGTGGAAATTTAAAAGTTGAATTAGGCAAAAAAATTGACACAAATAAAAAGATCACCATAGGAACAACCAAAGAAGAAGTATTAGAAATAATGGGTACACCAGATACAATATATGAATCATTAAATAGTTGGAGTTATGATGGCGATAGTATTAATTTTGATAGAAATGATAAAGTAAGTTCTTGGAGTAACAGTTTTGGGAATTTGAAAATCAAATAAGTGATTTTAACCATTTTGGTAATCTAATAGACACAGATATAATGAGTAGTAGTGAATTTATATAATCTATACCTTGACGAACTTCTAATCAGTTTGTCGTGGCTTCGAGTCCTTCATTCCAATAAAAATATGTAAGCTGAAGATAACGTTGAAGTAGCATGATTTTAAGATATATTTAAATTGATTTATATCTCAACAAATACCCTGTAGTGTTTACCAGTAGAAATGAGGGGCTAGACCGTACCATAAACAACGGCGGTTTTTTTGACAAATTATTTCCTAAAATATGTAACATAGATTGGATTATTGACGAGTGTATATTAATTAAATAGAAAATATAAGTCGCAGTAATAAACTAAAACTGTAAGGAACATTTAGAAAGGTATTTATGGTAAATAAAAAATTAAATAACTAAAAGAATAAGAATATATAATAATATGGATAGTACAACCTTTAACAGTTATAAGTCTGTTAAAGGTTATTTTTATTTGGAAGTGAGGATAATGTTATGGCAGCATTATTTGTAATTGGGGTATACAAGTACTTTGTTATAGTTTGAATTGGTAACTGGTAATCCAGTAAAATGAGAGGATTAGATACTTATATAATAAGAAAACTAAGATGTTTTAATTAAAAATAGTATAATATATGCTTGATTTTCTAATGATAAGAATTAGGTGACCAAATTAACTGACCAACTGACCAAATTAACTGACCAACTGACCAATTGTAAATAGAAAGTGACTTAATCAGTAAATAGTAACATATGATATACTTTTTTTTAGAGGTGATATGAGTGTCAACAATGAAAGTTTTACCGAAATTAAAACAAATTAGAGAAGAGAACGGGTATAGTCGAAAGGTTTTTGCAGAATTATGTGATATAGGAGAGAAAACAATTCAGAGAGCAGAGAATGGAGACAATATTAAGTATGAGTTAATTGAGATTATGGCAAAAAAGCTTGAAATAGATATAAATGAATTAGTCATAAATCAAGTATTTACAGAACAACAGCTTAAAATAATAAATAGTGAAGCTTCAGTAATACAAGTAATAGCAGGACCAGGATCGGGAAAAACTAGAACGCTTGTAGAGCGAATTATTACCCTTCTAAAGAAAGGAGTTAACCCAGCTAGTATAGTGTTGTTTACATTTACAGAAAAGGCAGCACTTGAGTTAAATCATAGAGTTAAGTTGAAAATACATGAGAATGGATTAAAAATAGAAGGAATTTCTAAAATGTATATAGGAACAATCCATGGTTTTTGCTTGTTTTTACTACAGCAAGCATTAAATATGTATAATGACTATGAAGTTTTATCTCCTATAAGAAGTACACTTTTTGCGCAACGATATTATTATGAGTTGGGTATAAATAAAATAAAAAAATTAAATAAAAATGAAATAATGAAAAGATATGATATACAGTTATTTTTAAATATGGTTAATATTTTAGGTGAAAATAAGGTTGAAAATGGACTTGTACCCCAAGAAATAAATGAATCATTAAAAAAATATAATGAAAAGCTTGATGAATATAGGTACTTTGATTTTACAGCTATATTACGTCGGGTGTATCAAAAATTATTAGAAGATGAAGAATTAAGAAATTATATAAAAGAAAACGTAGAATACTTAATGGTAGATGAATATCAAGATGTTAATTATATTCAAGAAGAAATAATTAAATTAATTTACGAAATGAATACAAAGATTTGTGTTGTTGGTGATATGGATCAAAATATATATACTTGGAGAGGTAGTGATATAGGGAACTTTATAGAATTTAGTAAGAGATATAAAAATGTAGAAACATATTATTTGGATATAAATTTTAGGTCTAGCGAAGGCGTTGTTGATATAGCAAATAAATGTATTAAAAATAATTTGAAACGAGATAGCATGTTGAAAATTACAGCTAGTAAATCAAATTATGAAGTTGGAGATTGTATATATAATGAGTTTGAAGATAGTGATTTAGAATCAGAGTTTATAGCAGATAGAATTAAAGATATTTATGAAAAGATAAATGTACCGTTAAATCAAATAGCCATATTAGTAAGAGCAAATAAACTAATAGAACCAATAATAAATGAATTGGAACGAAGAAATATTCCTTACAATGTTGAAGGGGTAAATAAATTATTCAATACAGAGGAAGTAAAAGCTTGTATTAAAATTATAAAGTTTTTATGTAATCAGATTGAAGTTGGCGAATTACAGGAAGCGTGGATTGGTGTTCATAATAAAATAAGACTTGAAAATATTAAAAATGCAATTAAGCATATAGAAAAAATAAATATAGGAGAAAGTAAGTTATTTAGTTCAGCGATAATTCAAAATATTTATTTAGAGTTTATTAGTAAACTTGAGTTATTTGAGCTAGAAAAAGAAAATAAAGGTATAGAAAAAATACTGTACAACTTAGGTAAATTTAGTCAAGTAATTAATGATTATGAATCTATAAATTATAAAACAAAACCAGAAAAAAGATTCAAAAATTTCATTTACTTTATAGAAAAAGGAGCAGAAAATAAATATCCAGAAGGATACTTAGAAAATAGTTACACCAAAATAAAAGGTGTCAGAATTATGACTATTCATCAAGCTAAAGGCTTGGAATTTTCGGCTGTATTTGTACCAGGTTTGAGTAATAATATGTTACCACATCAAAAAATAGGTGGGTTAAATGAGTGGCATTTTTTACCGAGGGAGTGTGTTTATAAATCGGAGAGGTATATAGAAAAAGATATAGAAGCGGAAAGAAGATTATTTTATGTTGCAGTAACAAGAAGCAAAAAATTGTTAATGCTTTCGAGAGCTAAATACGGAAGAAATACAGGGAAAATATCTCAATTTCTTAAAGAGATAAAGAATTCATATTATATTGTTCAATATAGAAAAGGAAATGATTTATATGAGAATATGAAGCCAATAGTTGTAAGAGAAGAAGATAATATTTTGAGTATATCTTTTTCTATATTAACGGACTATTTTCAATGTCAATATAGATTTAAAATGTCACATTTATATGGTTTTAAACAACCTATAAAAGCGATGGCTGGATATGGGAAAATAATGCATGGTATTGCAAATGATATAAATAAAACTATTTTAAGTGGATATGATATGGATAATATTGATTTAAGTAGCATAATTAAGCAGAATTTTTACTTACCTTATTTGACAGATGATAATAGATTATATGAAAATTTATTTGAAAAATGTAAGAAAAGCACTAATGGTTATTTTGAAAATATTAGAGATGATGAAGATGCTAGGATTGAATATGTAGAACAGCCAATTGAAGTACCTATATCAAAAAATATTACTTTAAATGGAAGGATAGATTTAGTAAAAAAAGTAGAGAAGAAAACTAATGAAGTTAAGGTTTATATTACGGATTTTAAAACAGAAAGTATTAAAGGAGATACTTCGTTATTAGGGAAAAATAGTAGGATGCAATTACATACGTATTGTCTAGGATATGAAAATTTAACTGGTAAAAAAGCAGACTATATAGAAATATACAATTTAGATGATGGGAATAAGGATAGAGAAATCGTTACAAAAGAAGATTTAGATAATTTGAAAGGAGAAATAGAGATTGCTACAAATAATATTATAGATAATAATATAGATAGGGTATGCAGTAAAGAAAAGTGTGAAAAATGTTTTATAGGCAAAGTTTGTTTATCTAGAAGAGAAGTAGAAGAGCATAATATTAAAGTATTTGAAAATTAATAGTTGAGTTTAGTGTTTAAGCAATAGAGTATAGATGATGTTTTAGGAGTAAGAGACAGACTAGTTACATCTTAGTTGTAAAGACCTAATACTGATTTATTGCCCATGCATATATATAGGTAATCTTAATTCTGAGAGTGTTTTATATTAGAAAATGTAAAGATGGGTATAAAACAAAGAGTCAATATTAGTATATAACAAAATAAATACAGATGTAATGGTATACTAAAGTTGTAACACCTCAGTCGAATAAATGATATAATTTATTTCAGAAAAGAGGTTACAACAATGAAAAAACGTAGATACGAACCAGAATTTTAAAATAAGATTATGCGCCTTCATCTTGAAGAAGGACGTACTCTTGTCAGTCTTGCACAGGAATATGGAGTCCGATGGCTCTTAAGAAAATTCAATATCAGCCCCAATGCCTACTACAACTTTTTAAGAGATAGAAAGCCTTTTTATCATACCCAAAAATAAAAGGTACTAGATAACATAAAATCTATTTATCATAAAAGTAATGGTACTTTGGGACATCGTAATATGAAAATTTTCCTTGCTAGAAAAGGTTCCTTCTACAGCAAAGCTACCGTCCATAAATACATGAACGGCGAGTTAAGGTTGAAATCTATAGTAATGAAGAAAAAATCAGCATATTTAAAAGGAACTGAACATAAGGTATTTCCTAATCTGCTTAATCGTAAATTTACAGTTCAAGCACCAAATTCAGTTTGGTGCACTGATTTCACATATATGAATTTGAGTAATGGGAGTAAACGCTATAATTGCACTATTTTAGACATCTATGACAGGTCTGTAATAGCAACACTCAATGGCAAAGAAATTACATCAAATTTAGCCATTAGAACTTTAAAATTAGCATTTAAGAATCTTTAAATAAAATAGTTACATACTATATAGTGGTATGAAAATTAGGAGGATATTTTGAATATATTAGAGCTGTTTTTTATTCTAAAAGGGAATATGATTGTAATAAAAAATATTTAAAATGAATAGAGGGTCAACAGTATTACGCGGTATAATTTAGGATGGGAAGACTGGAGAATATTTTTGTTGCTTTGACAGATTTAGTCTGATGATGTTTAGCGTGGTTTGCTGTGGAATCATAAAATACTATTTTTAAGATGAGCGTAGAATTAACCTTCCATAGATTTTTTAAGCTGGGTAAGGGCATTAATAATAGTATCTAATATTTGAATATTGACGGTATTATCTTTATTAACCTCATCAATATACGCATACAACTTTTTGACATTCGAAGTATTCTTTTTTATGTGTTTATTCATTCTATCTTCCAGTCCATTTATCTTATATAGAAGTCCATTAACATTGTCGTCTATTTTATATAAAAGATCTGTTGGTGAAGTATTCGTTTGTTTGTTTAAAAGTTCTTTTGTTGTAGTGGAAATATTTTGTTTTAAAGTTTCTAAACATTTTTCTTTACCTTGAGAAATTTTTTCGGAATCTGATGCGGCAACAGTATCTTTACTATGAGAATCAATAATAGATGTTGAATCTTCTAGGAGCTGTGAATCATTAGTTTCTTGTATGGTTTCTCCAATGTTATTTTCTATAGGAGCAGAAAAAGTAGCAGAAAAATTTTCCTCAATAGATTTTATCATTGAAGCATTCTTTTTTTGTATATTTACTTTTATGTATTCTGGATACTCTATAGCTATATGGTCTTTTGCTTTTTTACTATATGCATCACCTTTCTGATAATAATAATAATATCTACCGTGTTCTTTACAATATACTTTAGGAAAATTTGATTTCAGATCAATTCTAAAAGAGCCTTCTTTTTTGCTATAGTTATAATTTTGAGTAAAGTGGTTATAAAGTTGTCTTATATTATAATCTTTTTCATTTAGCAAAGTAAGTATGAAAATTATTTGCTCATAAACAAATGTATCCCCCATATTAATTGCAGCCCCTTCATAATAGTCTTGTTTTTATAAGGATATTATGTATGTACAAAACATATAACTAAAAATTTGATTGAGGGATAAAAATATTGAAAAAAGGTAGGCATATGTCCTGTGACGGTATACCGTCACAGGACATATGCCTACC
>JADPRS010000065.1 GCA_015686845.1 Lutibacter sp. B2 | reverse complement strand
GGCCAATGTCATTAAGTTAATCAAATAATGACATGAAAAAATACAGGCAATTGAAAGTGATACACTTTCAATTGCCTTATTTTTTATAAAATAGCTTTTTAAGCATGACAATTAGACAGATAGTTTCTCTGTTTAAAAAAGAGTTATATTTTCTAGTATTTAGGATACTCTATATAAGAAGCTTACTGACGATTTGGTTCTGACTTTGAGATGGTCTTTTCTTCCATTTCGGACAGGTAAAATATTCTTTTGAATAAGTGCTTCAATATTAGGTGGCGGTATATGACCTTTCCATTTGAAATATTGCATACATATTGCTATGGCCATAGTGAAATTCACTTGATAGGCATGTTTTCTATCTTTTTGGTGTAGAATTACATTCATAGTGATGATTTCACAGAAATTGTACATAGTAAGTCTTGCAAATATTTCTTGGGTGATATACGCCACTTTTTTAGCATGAAAATTCGTTAGCCCAATAGCATACTTTAATTCTCTAAATGAAGTTTCAATGCCCCAACGCATGTGATACAATTCTTTCAATTTTTTAACAGGAAATTCTTTTTCGCTTAAATTTGTGATTAACACTTCAAACTGATTCTCTGATATAGGAAATCGAACGATTCTAAAATGCATAGGATAAGTTCCTTGATCATCAATTGGAAGATAATCAAATTTTTGATTTTTAGGCATAAATTTATATTTCTCAGGATGAGCTTTGATTTCTTTTGTTTGTCTTCGGGTCATTAAAAGGTTGTATTCTTTATCAAAACTTTCTTCTTTAGGAATGACAAGTGCAGATGAGATTCCATTACTACTTATATCTTTTATCCGTACAACATAGTTCCAACCTTTCTGTTCCATATGCTCAAGAATATTATAGTTTTCATATCCACGATCTGCGATAACAATAGTCTTTTTGTTACTGTCACAACGCTCGACCATATCAACTAAAGCTTGTCTTTCATTTACTTTCCTTCCTGGGTGAACAAGTGCATCAACATATACTCTGCTGCATAAATCATACATAGCATTTAAGTGCAAGAGATTAAATCCCTTTGATTTTGAACCATTAGGAAAATGGTTTTCTAAGTCATTAGGATTATGTGCAATGCACAAAGCAGAGCCATCGACAGCTAATAAACGATAACCTAGATGGGTGCGAGATGAAAGAGCCTTTTTGGTAAATTGATGAAACAGAAACTGAAATGCTGCTGGTAAAAGTTTCTCTCGTTGTTGAACAAAAGCTGACGATGTTGCTGTATCTGCATCATATGAAAAATATTCCATAAGTTCACGTTGTAGGCTATTTCCACCCATGGATAGTAAAATGCGTAGCATTTCTTTAAAATCAAGTTTTCTTTTTCTTGTAAAATCTTTTCCTGGATTTTTACAAAAGAGATAAGAATATGTATCCATTTCTGAGAGTACCGTATCTAAAATTCCTTTAATTAAATCTGCATATTTGTTCATGTATACGAACCTCCTTGATTTTTATACTTTCAAGGGATTCGCCATAAAATTCATCATATTTGCAAGCTTTTTTGAATAGAAAAAAAGAACAGGGTATGATTTTCATACGCTGTTCTTTGATAGTTGCCTTTGGCAATGTCTTAACTTAATGACATTGGCCG
>JADPRS010000064.1 GCA_015686845.1 Lutibacter sp. B2 | reverse complement strand
TGGTACTTGGTGGGTAACTGCCTGGGAGAGTAGGTCGTCGCTGGTTTATCAAGAAACTATAACGATATAATTCGTTATAGTTTTTTTGTTTAATACAACATTATATTATAGTATTATATATAGAAAAATTTTGTAAAAATAAAGATGGTAGCTTTTAGATAACATCTTTATTTTTACAAGTTATTAATGAAAGAAGAAATACGTTTTATTCCTTCGATTAAAGTATCATTATCACAAGCATAAGATATACGAATAAAATCATCCATACCAAATGCAACTCCTGGAACTACAGCAACTTTTTCTTGTTCTAGTAATTGATTAGCAAAAGATATGGAAAAATAATCATTATATTTTAACTTATTTTTTAAAGAAGAAATATCAATAAATACATAAAATGCTCCATTTGGTTTAATAAAAGAAATATCTTTTATTTTTTCAAGCATATTTAATGCAATATCTCTTTTCTTCTTATAATTTAGAACCATAGTTTGTATATCTTCTTGACAAGAATTTAAAGCTTTAATTGCTCCATATTGAGAAATGACGCAAGGATGAGAAGTGAGATGTCCTTGTATTGCTGAAATTGCTTTGGAAATCGTCTGATTTGCAGCTGTATACCCTATTCGCCAACCCGTCA
This sequence comes from Lutibacter sp. B2, assembly GCA_015686845.1. Lineage (GTDB taxonomy): Bacteria > Bacillota > Clostridia > Peptostreptococcales > Thermotaleaceae > JADPRS01. Next base: position 1,128 of record JADPRS010000064.1, on the reverse strand, counting down.
TAGCAGCAGATTTAGAAAGTCCATTTATAGTAATTGTAATGTTTTTTGCCTTTTCAGATAAAGACGCTATACTTATAAAATTATCTTTATAGCAAATTCTTTCGTAGATCTCATCTGCTAAGATAAATATGTTGTGTTGAATACAAAGATTGACAATAGATTTTAATTCTTCTTTAGAATATACTGCGCCTGTAGGATTAGAAGGATTTGTAATGAATATCATTTTTGTTTTTGGTGTGATAACATCAATAATATCTTCTGTTGTCATTTTAAAATTATTTTTCATTTTTGTATCTAAGAAAACTGGATTTCCTCCTACTAATTTAATCATTTCAGGATAACTTACCCAGTATGGTTTTGGGATTAGAACCTCATCACCAGGATTAATTAAGGCAATTAGAGCATTAGTAATAGCATGTTTTGCACCACTTGATACTACGATTTCATCTAATTGATAAGATATATTATTTTCTGTTTTTAGCTTATGGATGATTGTTTTTCTAAGTTCGGTTATTCCAGATGCTGGACCATACTTAGCTTTATTCGTATAAATTGATTCTACAGCAGCCTCTTTTGCAGGAGTAGGAGTACAAAAATTAGGTTCACCAATACTAAGATTGATGATATCTAATCCTTGATCTATTAGCTCTTTAACTTTAGTACTTATTCCTATTGTTAAAGAAGGGGTGATGTTTTTGGCTTTTTTTGATAACATTATGTACCTCCTTAAAGAAATATGTATTTTATCCAGTATTGATAAGACGCCCACTTTTATATTTTGTACAATACTGAACTTTTCTATAATTACGATTGTATTAAAAGCTATCTCCTTTGTAAATACATTTTAAAAATGAAATTATTCTCTAGTAAATAATATATTGACAATAATATATAAAGGTGATATAGTATTACTTGTCGCTTTTGAAAAAAACATATTTTTAAAGTGAAAAAATTGTTGACACAAAACGATAAATGTGATAATGTATATATTGTAGTCGAAAACATCAACTGTTTAGAAGAAAATAAAAAACATTTGACAGATGCGACGAAAGATGGTAAGATGAATGAGTCGTTAAAAAACGACAAACTTTTGAACTTTGAAAATTAAACAGTGTAAGAATTAAGCCA
>JADPRS010000063.1 GCA_015686845.1 Lutibacter sp. B2 | reverse complement strand
ACTGTTCTTGTTGCTCCATCCCAATCTACGTCTGCTCCTAATGCTTGAGCTACAAATCTTACTGGTAACATTGTTCTTCCGTCTTTAATTTCTGCTACTGTATCCATTGTGATTGTTGTTCCGTTAACTGTTAATTTATTGTCTCCAATTTTCACTTGAGCAATTCTATCTCCTTTGAAGATTGTAACTGTTCTTGTAACTCCATCCCACATGATGTCTTCATTTGCTACGCCGATTGCTTCTGCTGCAAATCTTAATGATAACATTGTTCTTCCATCTTTGATATATGGTGCAACATCTGCAGTTTTTGTTTCTTCTCCAACTTTATATTCAGTTTTTCCGATTACAAAGTTAACTTCTTGCCCTGCTGTTGTGTTATCATCTGCTGGAGTTATTACTCTTGCTATTACAACTTTAGCAATTTTCTCTTCATCGAACTTACCATCTGCTTCATTTTCGTCATTGTTGCTTACTATTGCTGCTCCTTTTACTTCTACTTCATAGTCTCCTTCTGGAAGGTATCTTACTAAGTCTACTGTTCCTCCAGTGATTTCTATTTTAGATGCTTCTGTACTTTCTCCTTTAATTGTGAAAGTTAATTCATTGTCATTTGTCTCTATGCTATCTTCATCTATTTCAAGATCTCCATTAACTACTTTTACCTCTGGAGTCTCATTCCATGTAAAGTCTTCGTCTAATACTACTTTTACTTCTTTTTCTTTTAATGCTTCTTCTTTTGTTTCTGTAAGTGTTATCTTTCCAATTTCTTGGTTCTTAAGACCTAACTTTAAGTTTGTTGGTTCTGTTTCTACTTTTACTGTCTGGATTGCTTTTCCTAATACTACTTTTCCTTCTGTTGGAATTGCTCTACCTGATATTTTTGCTTCAATATCTCCGGTTTTATCCGCTTGTACTGATACATAGAAAGTTACGTCTTCATCAATTTTACCATTATCATGTCTTTTTACTGTTACTACATTTCTATCTTTTCCATCTTCAATTTCAAAATCCAACTTAGAATCTGAGTCAACATCCATACCAATTACTTTTACCCAAGATGGGAATTCTATTTCTGCTTTTCTAGGTGATGCTAACCATGCACCCTCTACACTCTCTTTGATTTTTAATGTTACTAATTCGTGTTCATCCTCTGTGATACCTTCATCACTTTGATAGATAGCTGTATCTGCAGCAGCTGCTCCACTACCTTCATATCTTCCTGAAAATAATTCTGCCATATCATCATCTTGATCTACTTTAAAGCTTACACCATAGTCTACTCTTTCTCCTATTACCATTGTTTCATCACTTATGTCTGTTCCTGAAACTTTTACTTTTACTTCACCATACTTATCTTCATCTGTACTGCTAACTACTAGTCCTTCAATATATATTCTTCCTCTTGATCCAGAACTCTCTTGATCTACTTCGAATTCAAAGTCTCTGTCGTTAGAAGATATTGTTTTTGTTTGAGTTACTGATCCAAATCCTCCAGCATACGTAACTGTTACACTGCCTGCTTTCCATTCGAAGTCACTATCTTGCAATCTTACTTTAATTTTTCCACCATTTTTAATAGCTCCTACACTTGTTTCTTCGATTTTGATCGTTTCGATTGTTTCGTCATCCATAAAATCAACTGTGTCTACAATTGTAGTTACTGTACCACCTGCTGCTGCATTCGCTATTACATATTCTCCTGAACTAATTGGTGTTCCATCAGCATCAACGATTACCTTTACTTCACCTTCACCTTGTACTTCTACTGGTAAGTTAATATCTAAAACTGCTTCTGTAGTATCGTTAGTAGTTGCTCTTTTATAAGTTACTTCAGCTTCTGTATCTGAAACTCTATTAATTGTAATTACACTTCCATTTGCTGCATCATATACTGAATCTGTTACTGTTGGATCTGCATTATCTCCATTTGTATCTTTAAATTTACCATTCTCTAAACTTAATACAAAGTTGTATGTTCCTCCTGCAAATTCATTTGCATCTTTTTCTTTAAGCTTTACTGTTGCATTAAATTT
>JADPRS010000062.1 GCA_015686845.1 Lutibacter sp. B2 | reverse complement strand
TTCCCTCAAAGATCAAGTACAGGTTTCACCCCTCTAATACAAAGAGCCATTTCAGGCGACACTTTTCCATATTCCCTCAAAGATCAAGTACAGGTTTCACCCCTCTAATACAAAGAGCCATTTCAGTTCCCCTTTAATAAAGATCCATAAATTCTATACATTGTACTTCTATTAATTCCTAATTCTTCTGCAATTTTACTCTTATTTAATCCTTGTTCTATTAATTTTTTAATCTGATTTTCTTTATCTAATTTTTCTTGCTCTCTCTTTGTTAATCCATTACTATTTCTTCTTTCCGTCTTCCTTCTACCATTGTTCCTGTGATACTTTTCCCTAGTTCCAATTATTGATTTTAACTGGCGCTGCTCTTCTTCTGTAATCTCTAGTAATTCTATTAATGTATCATTTTTGTATTTGTATTCTTTGTCTTTGCTATCAAAACATGTTTCAGCTGATTTAGTAGCCTTTACAACCTCATCTTTCTTTAATGGTGGTACAAACATGGCATTAAGTTCTATCGCTTTATCTAACGCTTCTACGGCATCTTCTGTAAAGCAACAAGTCCAATATCTATAAAGAAATAATATAAATTCTCTGCTACCGTCTACCTTGTAGTCTCTTAATTCACATATCTTAGTTAGATCCAATAGCCTTGCATGATAAAGACTATATTCATTAAACAACTTTACAATATTCTTTGGTCTACCTTTTTTCTTAATCTTTGATTTAACCTCAGGCAAGAATTCCTCTTGTATGTCTCTTAACGTATATTCATGCTTATATGTATCTACTATCTGAACAGAGGTATTCGTCTTAGAATTAATCGTTCCCACAACCCTCAATATCCTTGTAGGATCTAGTGCTTTCGCATCTGCTCCAAACTTTTTTAATTCATTATAGAAAAACCTTTGACAAGCATACCATAAACTTAATGCATGACTAGGTACAGGCTCTATCAACCAGATTAGATATAGTCCTCTTCCACTATCTATCACCAAATTGGGTATTGGTATTTTAGAATTAAAATAATCATTCTCCAAGAAATACAAAACTGCATCTTTAGAGTATTTTGTATTATAACAATCGATATCTATATACAAGGCTCTAAGCTCTTTTATATTTTCAATCCTACGTTGTGGTTTGTAGAATGTATTTTGGGATATATAAGCATTTACAGTGCTTAGTATTTCTTCTTCTTTTCCCTCTAATTTCACATATGTATAATGTCTTTGTTTATAATCTGGATTCTTCTGCGCTACAGTAATCCAACCTTTGTTCTTGCTATGTATTCGCTTTATATGTTGCTTACTATCATCTATCTCTAATTCTAATTGCTCTAGTCTTTGTGCTACAGCCACAAGAAACGCCCCCCGCTTTTTACGATATGATATTTAGCAAAATATAAAAAAACTCCTAGGTCACTGACCTAAGAGTTGTAATAAACTTTATTATTTACAATTTAATGAATATCGGTTACAATAAATACATATAATAAATTGAATTTACAATATGCTTTAGTTGTGAGTTATTCATTTTCTCTCGGTAGTGGTATACCTTGAGTTAGCTGCTTAAGTCTTCAAGCTTAAACAGTAACTAGAGTTAAAAAGATTGATACTTCAATATCAGTCTTTTTTTTCATTCAATTTTCTTTATTTTATAGCATTTTCTGTTAAATGTAAAGTTCTATGGATAGAGGTAACTGTGTTTTTTCCGAAATTTTGCATCAAATATACTTCAATCTAAGTAATTCCATCAATATTTCTATACTCTTACTCTGCATATCTTTTCATTCAATATAGGCATTTTCATTATATCTTTTTTTGCCTTATTTTCATATACGTACTTATTCTAATATATACTAATTCGAGTTATTTCTTTTATTTCCTCTTTTTTTATCCCCTTATTTACAATATCCTTAACTACATCTCAAACCAGCTTATTTCTTTTTTTATGAGAATTGTTGTTTTACCCAAAAGCAAAAATAAATAAAAAAGTGTTTAGCAGCTTTTGCATCTCTTTTTACACCAGAACCAGAAATAATCCTTTTTCTTCTGTTTGTTTTATATAAAATGTTATTAATATTTTATATAAAGAATAAATAAGTTTTTATGTAAAGAATAAATAAGTTTTTATGTAAAGAATA
>JADPRS010000061.1 GCA_015686845.1 Lutibacter sp. B2 | reverse complement strand
GTTGAACTAAACCGCTGAAGCGGTGGTAAAATCAAGCTAAACCATCATCTTTAGCTTCTTTTAATGTTTTTATGGAAAGACTACTCATAAAACATTAAAAGGAGTGGATTTTATGAGTACACTTAGAGAAAAAATGAGTATGGATTTACAACTTAAGAATTACAGCCCTAAAACACAACAGGCATATATTCGATATGTTAAAAGATATTCTGAGTACTTTCATCAATCGCCAGATCAATTAGGAACAGATGAGATTAGAGCATATCTACATTATCTAATTATCAATAAAAAGGTTAGTAGTTCATATATTAATTCAGTATATAGTGCCTTAAAGTTTTTTTATCAAATAACATTGAAAAGAGAATGGGATATAAAAGAGATACCCAGAATGAAAAAACATAAAAAATTACCTGTGGTTCTTTCAACATCAGAGGTAAAACAAATATTTGAAGCTACTACGAATCTTAAATATAGAGCAATATTTATGACTATATACGCTGCTGGATTAAGAATAAGTGAAGCTTCAAATTTAAAAATTTCAGATATTGATAGTAAAAATATGCAAATTAGAGTGATCCAAGGAAAAGGTAAAAAAGATAGATATACTTTGTTGTCAATAGAAAATTTAAAGGTTTTAAGAGAGTATTTTAAATATTATAGACCTATTTTGTGGCTATTTCCAGGTAATCCGCTTAACAAATCAATTTCAACTAGATCTATACAAAAAATGTTTAAAAAATCGAAAGAAAAAGCTGGAATAAAAAAAGAAGCTACTGTTCATACACTTCGTCACTGTTTTGCTACCCATTTAATTGAAGCAGGAACGGGAATTTATCACATTCAAAAGCTTATGGGACATACTAATCCCAAAACTACAAGTATATATATTCATTTAACTAGGCAAGATGTATTGAATGTAAAGAGTCCTTTGGACTTACTTATGGGTGTCTAAAATGATTGAAATAGCAGATATATTGCATAAATACGGCGAAGCCTATAGGAGTAAATATAGACTTTCAAGGCAAGAATTCAAAGCTATGGGAGCAATTGAATTTTGTAGAAGCTCAGCTTTAGGAGGTCATATTGATGAATGTGACGCATGCGGACATATAAGAATATCATATAATTCTTGCAGAAATAGACATTGTCCCAAATGTCAAAGTCTTGCTAAAGAAAAATGGCTAGATGCTAGAAATAAAGATTTGCTGCCTATAGAGTATTATCATGTAGTATTTACAATACCGAATGAGCTTAATCCATTAACTTTAAGAAATAAAAAAATAATATATTCTATACTTTTCAAAGCTAGTGCAGAGACACTAAAAGAACTTTCAGAAGACCCTAAATATATAGGAGCAGAAATAGGGTTTATTTCAATACTGCATACATGGGGACAAAATCTTATGGATCACCCGCATATACATTGTATTGTGACGGGTGGGGGATTATCCATAGATGGAACTAGATGGATATCTTCTAAAAAAGGATTTTTTATTCCAGTAAAAGTATTATCTAGATTATTTAAAGGGAAGTTTTTGTATTATTTAAAAGAAGCATATTTTAATAAAAAATTAAAGTTTGTTGGTTTGATAAATGAGCTAGTAAAATATAATCAATTTAAGACCTTGGTGGATGCACTTTATGAAAAAGAATGGGTAGTATATGCAAAACCACCATTTAAGAATGCTGAATATGTTATTCGATATCTTGGACGATATACCCATCGGGTAGCCATATCCAATCATAGAATTGTAAAATTTGAGGATGGAAGAGTCACATTTAAATGGAGAGATTATAAAAATCATAACAAAAATAAATTAATAACATTAGATGTATTTGAGTTTATTCGAAGATTTTTACTACATATACTACCTCATAGGTTTGTAAAGATAAGACATTATGGAATTTTAAGTAATAAAAATAGAAACACAAAGCTAAAGGTTTGTAAAGAAATATTTGGCGTAGCCAATAATGTGTCACATACTTCTAATGATGATGAAACGTGGGAGGATGTTTTTCTAAGGTTAACAGGAATAGACTACAAAAAATGTCCATGCTGTAAGAATGGACATATGATGAGAAAATCTAAGTTAGAACCTAGATGTTATTCACCACCAATAATTAGAGAAATAATAGTTTAAGCAAAAGTTTAATCAGAAAAATTTAAAGGGGAAAAGTCCTTAGGGAAAGTATGCCCATTTTTAGATAAACTTTTTTAAATTGAGTAACATTGTATAAAAAATAAGGGATTTAAAAGAAAAATTATTGAAAAGAGTTGTTAAAATTAAAAAATATACCAAATTATGAGGTCTAGATGAAAAAATATGACAAAAGAGATGAAATTGAAACTCCATAGAATGCTGTTATGGATCAAAGGTTCCGTTCAACACAATTGCATCTGAAATTGAGTGTATGATTTATGATTGGGCATAAGGAGCCTTTCTGTTAGGTAATGATGAAAAAAGGTTTTTATTATTATGCACTCAACTTCAGATGCAATCCTAAACGTTA
>JADPRS010000060.1 GCA_015686845.1 Lutibacter sp. B2 | reverse complement strand
CTTGTCTATATAGGGGAAGGGCTTGATTATATTTTTTCTCCATTATAAATGCTAGGAGAGAAGGAGATACCATACTTCTAGGTATAACTGGATTTGGCATTTTAGCTGCCATTATAGTTCCACCAACACCTTCATTATCACATTTTCTACAAGCATACACCCATTTAATATGATGAACTACTTTCACTTGGGCAGGAATGATTTTTAATTCTTTTCTAACCTCGGTTTTCATCTCGTGAAGAGTTCCATTGCATGATGGACATATTTGATCTTCTTCTGATAAGGTGTAATGAACTTCTTCTACTTCTAGATCTTCGTATGATTTACGGCTTTTAGATTTGCCCTTTTTTCTTTTTACAAGAATTTCTTCAATATCTTCTGATTCCTGAGGTTTTACCGACAGTTTTTCAGCTTCATTAAAGATTGAAATTTGCTCAGGATCAGTTTTTTCACTAGAAGAACCATATTTCTTAGCTTGGCTAAGTCTGAATTGTTCTTCATAAAATTTTACTTTTGCTTCAAGCTCCTCGATTTTTTGTTCTTGCTGAGCCACTTTATTTTCAAAAAAAACCATTCTATCTTCAGTTGTATTTTCGTCTATAACCCTTGGGTTTTCAATGTTTTCCATACTTTAATTATACCATTTTTTCTTATATATTCATAGTGAAAAAGCTGTAAATCCAAGGTTTTTTTAGAATCTACAGCTTAAAATATTTGTCTTTCTTCTATTGGTTTATGAGCATATCTTTCTTTGATTGTTAGTCCATCAAGTAGCCATCTGAATGATCTTTCGTCTACAGCCACATGCGTTCCACTAATATCATCAGGCCACTTAAATGTATCTTTTTCTAGGCGCTTGTAGTGAAGCCAAAATCCGCTTGTATCCCATTCTAGAATTTTTATTTTATCTCGTTTTTTATTACAGAATACATAGAGATTTCTTGAAAATGGGTCTAGTTTGAATGTCTCTAGAACGATCAAAGATAATCCATCAATTGATTTTCTAAGGTCTGTTGATCCAAGGGCTAGATACACTTGATCAATGCGATTTTTATTAAACATGTTTTGTAAGTATGCCCATTAGTTTATGCAGAATTTCCTCATCAAAGAATTTATCTATTAGAAGAGTAGCTTGCCCTATTTTGACTTCGATCTTACTATTACAAAGTTGAGTATCCGTTATTGGTGTAACCTTAGTCCAAGTAGTTTTTTCTGCTTTTTCTAAAGGTTTATTGGAAAACATCTTGTGTTTCCAATATCTAAAGGTACTAACCTTTGTATTGTTTTCTTCACACCACCGATTTTGAGAAAGACCACTTTCCATTTGATTATGGATTATTGTTTCCCAATATTTTCGATTTTCTTTACTATTCATATGTATATCACCTCAATTTCTTTTGAGATGATTTTATCACTTAAATGTTTAGTTTCGTATGTGTACTAGGCTTTACGCTTACATTTAAAAAGTAAAATAGAATTATTAAATATGATAGACAGGTATTTTAATAGAAGAATTTTTTTATCGAGAATGGTGTTTAAAGCTACAGTCGATAACATACTATTTTCAGACATTCCACGAAAAGCATGTGGAACGTCGCAAGATAGCAGGAACGTTATATGAAAAGCATGTAAGGAATATTGTTAGAAACCAACATTAGGAGTGGATAGAATGAATAAAAAAATCATCATAATAACATTGATTCTGACACTAGGTGTTTTAGTGTTTTTTTGGAATAATGATGATAGTATTGAGAATGACTATTATAGCACAACATTTAGTAATGCAATTGACATATATGCAGGAATCAGCGGAATGTTAATGATTGAACAAAAAGATGAACTATATAGACTAAGAGAAAAAGTTGAAAATATAGAAGTACAGATAAGATCATTAGAAACAAATAGAGATACAGAACCAGGCGAAGAAGTAATGAAAAGAATGCTACAATATGCATATGAAGCGATTGATTTGAAGCAAGATAAGTTTAACAAATTAGAGATGACTAACAATGAAGGTATTTATGAAAAAGTGGATATTGTAGCTGGAGAGTTTAGAGCTTTAGGAAGAATTATAACTGAAAAAGGAATTGAGACAAAATGAAGTAAAAAGAAATAGTTTCAGAGACTCCTGAAGGCTCATCATATAACATACTATTTTCAAACATTCCACGGAGAACGTGTGGAACGTTGTAATATAGCTGAACGTTATTTTATATTATATATGAGTAATGAAATAGAAGGTGAAAAAATGGATATTAAAGAAAGAAAGATTGAATTTATAGATATTCCGAGGTTATTTGATATAAGAATAGTAAAAGGAATAGATATCAGTCATAATTTTAAGACACATTTGCATAGAACCTACAATATTGGAATTATAACAAAGGGAAAGGTTCAATTAAAGGTAAATAATCAGGCGTATGTCATAGGTCAAGGTGAATTGTTTTTGATAAATCCCAATACTCCACATGAATTTGAAATTTATGAAAACAGTAAGTACAGTTATTGTGTGATATGTTTAAAATCCGCAATAATAGAAAATTTTATTAAAGATTATAATAATAATTTTTTACAATTTGGTAAAGTTAAAATTTCTGATGATCAGTTATGTCGAAAAGTTAAGAATGTTTTTGAAATAATACTAGATGAATCAAGATTAATAATTGAAAAAGAAGATTTTCTAATCAAATTATTAGAGGAAGTATTAAAATTAGAATGCACATTAATTGAAATAAATGAAATAATAAAGGACGATAAAATTTATTTGGTTAAAAAGGTAAAAGAATATATTAATAACAATTGGAGACAGGATTTAAGTTTAGATAATTTATCAAAAGTGGCTAATATGAGCAAGTTTCATTTTTTAAGGGTATTCAAAAAAGTAATTGGATTATCTCCTTATGATTATTTTCTCCAGTTAAAAA
>JADPRS010000009.1 GCA_015686845.1 Lutibacter sp. B2 | reverse complement strand
ATAAAGAACTTACTAGAGAAATGATGGAAGATAAAACAGGAATTTTAGATGTAAGAGCAAAAACAGAAAATGGAATACAAATAAATATAGAAGTACAACTTACTAATCAACATAACATGGATAAAAGAACGTTATTTTATTGGGGCAGACTATTTAATGAAAATATAGCTAAAGGTGAGGACTATAAGAATTTACAGAAAGTAATAACTATTAATATTTTAGAGTTTAATTATATAGAGCTAGAGAAATTTCATACTAAATTTCATTTATGGGAAGATGAATCAAAAGAGTATATGCTTACAGATTTAGTAGAAATCCACTTTATAGAAATTCCTAAATTTAACAAGTTAGAAGAGAAGAATTTAAAAGAAGATAAGCTTCAAAGATGGCTAACATTTTTTAATAAAGACATATCGGAAGATACTTTAAGGGAGTTGATGGATATGGATGAAGATATTAGAAAAGTAGAAGAAAGATTAGAATATTTAAGTAGTGATAAAGAAACAATTTCATTATATAAAGCGAGAGAAAAATCACTGCATGAGAGAGCGAATATGATAAGTAGTGCAAAAGAAGAAGGAAGAGAAGAAGGAAGAGAAGAATCTGCGATAGAGGCATTGAAATTAGGTTTAGATGTTGATATAGCGGCTAAAATTTCAAAATTGTCGGTAGAGAAAACAAAAGAATTAAAGAAAAGGTTATTGCAATAGCCCTCTGTTGCAAAAGAAAAATAGAAAAAATCTAACAGAAAAATTTTTTGTTGGATTTTTATTTATTTGGTATAATATAGATAATGTAGAATGAATATGGGGGTAAATGGATGAAAAAAAAATTATTAGTTATAATTTGTATTTTAGCTACGGTGATTGCTATTTTTGGATATTTCAATAAAAAGGAAGAGGTACCAAAAGAAGCTGTTAAAAAGCCTGTTATTAAGCAGGAAGAGAATGAAGAGATTAAAGAGGTTGAAAAAGAAGTGGTTGTGAAAAAAGAAGATGATAAGAAAGAAATTATAGATAGTAAGGAGATAAAAAAACCTGATAATGAGAGTATAAAGAAAGCAGCGAAGCCTGTAGAGGAAGAAGCTGAGGAAATAGAGGTTACTGAAGGGACTATAGTTCAGAAGTATACTAAGCAGTTTGCAAATTTAAAAAGTGAGTTTAATGGAAAATTGGCTACTCTTTTAGGTGAGGCTAAGGGTGAATATAATGCTTTGTCGGATGAAGATAAAATGAGTGAGAAGTTTAGTCTTGGTCTTAAGTATTTGAAGAAGGGCAAGGCACTTGAGAAAGAATGTGATGGCAGGTTTTATGGGGTTTTAGATGAGATGAAAAAAGAACTTGAGGAGAATGAATATTCTTTGGATTCTGCTGGTACTGCGAAGGCTGAGTATAAGAAGCAAAAGAGTGAAAGAAGAAAGGCTCTTATGAAAAAAGCATTGGGGAAATAATATAGTTAGTACCTAAGGTATATTGACATGATTGTCGAAACATGGAATAATACAAATAATAGATATGATTTTTGGAGGAATGATTTATGGGTGAATATTTTGGGAATCTTAAAAGAGCTTTTACTAAAATGAGAAAAGACCAGACGATTGCTGGAAATCAATTAATTTTTAAAGAAAAAGAAGCAATTGTTTTAACAGGCGTAGTGATGAGTATTCCTATATTTGGAATTATTTTTTCGTTAGTGGTTAAATAAAAAATGGACATGCTTCTAATGTCTATTTTTTTACCTCTTTTTTCTTTTTTCGCAAAAAACATTGTACAAATTTGAATATAATAATATAATAATCTTTATGGGGCTAATTAAGCTTAAACCTCAAGGAGAAAAAGGAGAATATAATGAACAAACGAAAATTCACAGTTATAAAAGGAAATAAAATAGAAAATAATCCATACGAATTCATAAAGGCAAAAGCAACAAATACCAGACTAATGGGCGTAATCGGAATCGTCATAGAATGGAAAACGCCAGAAGGAGAAATATTAAATCAACTATTTCATCTAGACGCAGAAGAATATGGGATAGATGACTATATACCAGTTTTAGGAGAAGACCAGGCACGGATACAAATAGCAAATATGATGGGCGGCCTTGGAGGAGAATTTGTAGATATAAGTGAAAAAGAGGCAAGATATTTAGTGAAAAACCATGCACAAAAAAACAAAGAATACGCACAAATACTTCCAGAACCAGAAAGTGAATACAACTTCATATTAGAACAACCAGTAGATATAACAAGTGAAGAAATACTAGATCTTTGGAATAAAATATGTGAAGAAATAAAAGAACCGAATCAGCTCATAAATTATTTCGTAATGAGAGCAGCTGGATTAGACGATGAAGGCGTAAACTATCTATCTTCAAACAAAAATATTCAAGACCCAATAGTAAAAAAACCTTCAACACTTCTAAAGAATAATATAGAAAAGATAGAAGAAAATCTATATATGACAGAATCCTTAATAGACATAGCAACTGGATACAGAATGCTGGTATCTCAAATAGAGATAGAGAATACTGAAATAGGGATTAAAGTAAAAAATGCGAAAGTTCAATCGAGTATGAAACTAACGAGTATAGAAGCAGCATTTTCCCTTAGAAAAAGAGAGTACCTAATAGTATATGAAGTGAAGGATCTTTTTGACTTGGTAACAGTATTAGAAGACGAAAAGCCTCAGACTATGAAAAATGAATATGATCAAGGCGTTCTTTATACAGAATTCAACCCAAATAATAAGCATGTAGGGGAGGAAACTTATTATATTAATGATGATATACATGGAATATATTATTTAACTACAGCAAATCAATTAATAATAGGTGCTCAGACAGAGGAAAAAATAACAGAACTAGCATTATATTTTGAAAGTGATACTTTTAAAGATACATTAAAATTAAACAAAAGAGTGTTCCTAGAAAACAGTATCTTATATGAATTTGTACACAGCGATGAGAATGATATATTTGAATTTATAAACATAGAATAAAAGGGGATACATCTATGAAAGTAACATTTAATCCAAAGATTGCAATTATAATAGCAGTACTTGCAGTATCTTTTTCATCAATTTTTATCAAAATGTCTAGTGCACCCGCACTCATAGTTGCATCCTATAGATTGGGGATCACCGTATTACTTATGTTACCTTCTATATTTCTTAAAAATACGGATGAAATAAAGAGTTTAGATAAAAAAACATTCTTTACTTGTATGATAGGTGGTGTAGTACTTGCTGCTCACTTTACAACGTGGGTATATGCAGTAAAATATACATCCATAGCAAGTGCAGTAGTACTTGTAAATACAACACCTATATTTACGGTAATAGCAACCTATATATTATTTAAAGAAAAAACAACTAAAAAAGCACTGTTGGGAATAGGAATCGCTTTTTTGGGGGCAGTTATAATTTCAGGGGGAGATTATACATTAGGAAGTAATATTATATTAGGAGATGCACTAGCAACAGTAGGAGCATTATTTTTTGCAATATACTTAATGATTGGACGAGCTATAAGACAAAAAATAAGTGTATCTAGCTATACGTTTATAGTCTATAGTACATGCTTTATAACATTATTTTTAGGAATACTAATACTAGACATACCCCTTTATCCATATCCACTAAGAGAATGGATGATCTTCTTAGCATTAGCACTGGTTTGTACATTTTTAGGGCATAGTATGCTAAATTGGGCATTAGGATATGTAAGTTCAACTTTTGTATCAACGACAATATTAGGTGAACCAGTATGTTCAATCATCTGGGCAAAATTGATTTTTTCAGAAAATCCAACCCTATGGCAAATAGCAGGAAGCATCATAATACTATATGGAATATATGCATATACACGAAACACATCAGAGTCATAAAGACGATGATGTGTTTTGTTTTTTGAAAAAGAGTCAATACTATATATGAATATATAATTGACGGAGGGGTTATATGAGGGATAAGGGGTTTGGATTGTTACGGATCATATCTATTATGTTTGTTGTATTGGCGATTGGGGTTATCGTGTGTGGAGAAAAAGCATATAGTGAAAAAATAAAAGCAAGTTGTGATGCTACTGTTGTTGAAAATGTATATGATGAAAAAATAGACATTTTTTAATGTCTATTTTTTAGCTTAAATAACTAGCCCTTATTATGGAATTCACAATAATTTTTGCAATGTTTGTAACCAAATTTAGCCGAATTGTATGTATAGAAAAACAGTCTTCACCATGGAATTTATCAACGATTCCTATGATGGAGGTTTGACCTACGCCAGGAAGGTTCTTGCCTACGCCTTTGCCTGGGAAGATAGGACCTTTTTTTACGTGGATATTTCCTATAAGATGTTCATAACCTAGACAGGCATCAACCGCTAGGATATGTCTATTGGGATGTGTTTCTTTGATTGCTTCAATTGAGGTTAAAAGGTTTACTGCATGTATAGGGCTATCGAGTGTGCCGTATACGGGAAATCTACAGTTTTTTTCTTTGAGCAGAGTACCTACTATTGGACCTAATGCATCGCCTATACATCGATCTGTGCCAATACATAATACAAGGCTTCTAGGTGTTATTTTATCTCTAATTGATTGGGATAGTATTTCTGTTGCATTTTCTTTTGTGTGGTGTGTACGGGTAAGTAGTGTTGATTTTGGATAGTTTATTTTCAAAGAGAAAACACCCCCTTATATTATATATATATGTAAGGGGGTGAAATATGTTACTGAATAATATCTGATAGATCACGTAATGATACGTATCTGATACCATCTTTTGGTGTGATTTTAATTTCATTGCATCCACTTGATACTACCCAAACTTTTGCATTGTGCTTATCTTGATATTCTTTTAATGTATCTTCGAATAGAGTCTGTTCTAACTTGTCTATAAAGTTTAACGGTTTTGGTAATAGGATGACCAATTGTTGTGAGTCATTATTGTTTAGTGTATTTATTAGCCAAGGCCATTGGGCAAAGTCTGTTTTTCTAAAACCATATTGCGTGTTATCTAGTGTTATGAATGTGCTATCGTTTGATTTTGTTATATTATATTTTTCAGCTGTTAGTACAAGTGGTAGTTTTAAATCTAGTAAAGATGCTTTATCATTTTGTAAGTCCTTTGTTTTTTCTACTTTTGGTAAGTTGATTGAATAACAAGCTGTGATATCATCAATGTATATTTTCCCACTATCTTTTATGCTAGAATCTGTTTCTGTAAGATAAATACGTTCTAATTTAATGGGCATTGTAATGTTGGTTGGCATAGGGACTTCTACATATTTCCATCCTGTCCAATCTATATTTCTACTTAACGTGATGGTATGATCCATTCCTTGTCCATCTACTATTTTGGCTCTTAGCCAGTGGTTGCCACCTTGATCTCCTTGAACCCACATACCCAGGTTACGCGGTTGCTTTTCAAAAGGAATTCCGCCATTGTCAAAAAGAATATATGCTGCTCTTGTTGCATCTGTTTGTGAAAAATTGTAAGCAAGCTCTCCTGATAATTTTCCTGAATGATGAATAGGAGATAAATTAAATGATCCGATCACTTCCGCTGGATATGCTAGGAATGATGCGTTTAGTGATTCAAAGTCATTTATGATTTCGCTGTTATATCCTACTGCAAAAGGAATTTGTGTGCTAAGGTTTTTGAAGCTAGCTGTTATTACGCCACTTCCTCCTTGGTTTGTTCCATAGCATACTCCATTTGCATCTATGTTTATTAGATTATTTGGTATGTTGGTTGATAAATCATTTATGTTTATCTGTGAAGTGTATCCATCTTTATCTTTTAATTTTGCTGTTAATTGTATGTGCTCATTTGCACTCAATATAAGAGAATTAGGTGTAGTGATGAGCTCTACTGGATCTGCTAGAACTTTTATTTTTAAGTGAGCAGATGCACCGTTATAGTCTGCTTTTATAAATCCTTCTCCCGCTGTTTTTGGGATAAATATATTGTTTGTAAATTCACCAGAGACACCTTCTACGCTAAAGTGAATATCGTTTATGTTTATGGCCATTGGATGATTGTTTGTGTCGTATGCCTTTACTTCAATTTTTCTTGATGAATCTACAAATATGTTTGAGTCAGTGGTTTTTAATACCATTCCTCCGATTTCATTGCTTGCGGGTGCAGTATTTGTGAT
This sequence comes from Lutibacter sp. B2, assembly GCA_015686845.1. Lineage (GTDB taxonomy): Bacteria > Bacillota > Clostridia > Peptostreptococcales > Thermotaleaceae > JADPRS01. The sequence goes on along the minus strand of JADPRS010000009.1, from coordinate 99,358 downwards.
GCCTATTCCATTTACGAGTCTTCTTTCAGATCCTTCAGATAGATTGTTTGTAATGGTTGGATTTATTTCTCCTTTATTTCTTAGAACCATTTCTGTAGATCCCCCACCATCAAGGTTTACCGCTTCATATGCGCCAAGTGAGAGCATGATATGAGCAAGTTCACTTTGAGATACGCCTGTGTAGGAATTTGTACGTCCATCTACTGTTACTAGCAATACTTCTGATTGATCTGCTGTTATTCCAAGAGCAGTTCTTGGATGATTTCCCTTTATATCATGAGAGAAATTTAGATAAGGCAGACCGTCTTTTACTAGAACTGCACCAGCACCCATACTTAGGGATAGATTGGTGAAATCTAGAGGACCGTCCATATCTAATGTTACAGAATCACCTGTTACAAAGTTTGGTGATAAATTTTGTGCAAAACTTCCTGTTGCCCATAGGACGTATCCGTTTTCTGGGATGTAAGCTCCTTCTTTGCTAGATACGATGTTTATGATGATATCATTTTGTACGATTATTTGTATCGTATTCTCAACTGCTGGTAGATTTGGTGCTTTCTTACCCCAATCAGGTGTAAATGCGATTGCTGTATTAGGCGAATCTGTACTTTTATTGATGGTAGAAAATTTAAATTCATTTTTTGTTATATTGTTGATGAATTCCATTTCATAGGGTTCCCAATATGTAATAAAAGGATTTCCTTCTGAGGATATATTAAATGAAGACATTTGGTTTTGGATATAGAATGGAGTTGTTATAAGCTTTCCGTCTTCTACCATAGGGCCTAATGTTCCTGGATAGGTCATGCTGAAAAAGTCACCATTTATGCCACCTATTAGGTTTGGTCTTTGGTTTGCCATTTTTGATAGGGATGCTTTTTCTCCTATTCCTCCTGTGTTTGTAAGTAATGAGATTTTTGTATTTGTTGCGTCTAGTTTTTTGCGTAGTACGTGAATATTGGTCCATCCTGTTTCTTTGAATTTCATTATGTGTTCGTGGGTAACGCCTTGTGCTAATAGGTCTTCTTTCTTTTGTGTATAGAGTCCGCCTTGCCAGTCTGCATAAGCTGGAATGATAGTAAATACCATAGATCCTAGTACGGTCATGCTGATTATACATTTTTTGAATTTATTCATAATATAATTCCTCCTATTTGAACCATAAGTTAAATTGGTCTGCGTTTTCTAATGCTTTTAATATATTTTTTCTACCATTTGGAATGTCGCCATATATGTTTGTGAGCATCTGTTTAAAGTATTCTCTTTGGGTTTTTTTATTTGCAGGGCAGGTGCTTTCCACTACGGGTATATTGTGTTTGTTCACGGCTAATATGATATCTTCTTCATAGGCATAGATTAGCGGTCTGATCATTGTAAGGTCTTTTCTATCTAGGTATGTGATCGGTTCGAATGTATTTATTCTACCTTCGTGCATCATACAAAGAAATAGTGTTTCTATTGCATCGTCGGCGTGATGTCCTAGTGCAAGTTTTGTGACGCCATGTTCTTTACACAGGTTATGAAGTCTTCCGCGTCTCATTGTAGAACATAATGAACATGGATTTTTTTCTTTTCGTTCTTCAAATATTACTTTGCCAATTTGTGTAGGGCATACGATGTGTTCTACTTCTATTTTTCTGCAAAATTCGTTAATAGGTGTTAAATCAAAGTCTTCAAATCCTAATGTTAAGGTTAGTGCTTTAAGCTCGAATTTTACTGGAGAGAAGTTTTGGTATAGTTTTAGAGCATATAGAAGGGATGAACTGTCTTTTCCTCCAGATACTCCTACGCCTATTACGTCTCCTTCTTGTATCATATCAAAGTTTTTTACTGCTTTCTTGATGCACCCTAGTATTTTTCTCATGTGACAAATCCTTTCAAATTATTTATATATACCTACTATTATATATAAATAATTAGATAAATAGTGTTAAATTATGATTACAAAGTAAAAAAAAAACTTCTTCATAAATGGTGAACTATCATATATAATTGGTGTAGATAAATTGAGGATAAGGGAGAATATTATGAATCAAATTATGGATATTATATCAAAAGAGATAATGGTAGTGGTTGTAGCTGCTATGCCGTTAATGGAGTTAAAAGGAGCGATTCCATTAGGTATATCTATGGGGATTGATCCAGTTACTGCAGCAATTTTAGGGGTTATAGGTAGTTTCATTCCTGTACCGTTTTTACTTTTATTATTAAATCCTATTTTCACAAAACTGAGAAGAAATCCTACTTGGAGAAAATGGATTGATAAAATTATAAATCGTACTGTTAAAAAAACAGAAAAAATACATAAATATAAGGCTTTGGGACTTTTGTTATTTGTTGCAATTCCTCTTCCTACAACTGGCGTATGGACAGGTTCACTAGCTGCATCCCTTTTTAGAATTCCATTTGTTCCAGCCATTAGTGCAATTTTTATTGGGAACTGTATTGCTGCTTTTATTATGATGACACTTAGTAAGGTTGCAGTTAGTTTATAAAAATATATAAATGCTGTTGACTTTTATAAGCGTGTGTGGTATTATGATGTCGAAAAACAAAATATAATAAAAAATCCTTATTAAGAGAGGCAGAGGGAATAGGCCCTATGATGCCCAGCAACCGGTATTTTTTTACGCGGTGCTACATCCGGCAGAATGAGAATTCTGGAAGATGAGGAGTATGTGGAAATATACTCTTCATAAAAGTGAAGAGTTTTTTTTGTATTCATTTGGGTAAAAATAAATGATGTATATAGAATAGGGAGGTTTTTTAAATGGCAAGAAGATTGTTTACTTCAGAGTCTGTAACAGAAGGGCATCCAGATAAGATGTGTGATCAAATTTCGGATGCAATATTAGATGCGATTTTTGCAAAAGATCCAAATGCACGTGTAGCGGCAGAGACTTCTGTAACTACAGGACTAGTATTAGTAGCAGGAGAAATTACTACAAACTGTTATGTTCATGTTCCTGAGATTGTAAGACAAACCATTAAAGAAATTGGATATACGAGAGCAAAATTTGGTTTTGATGCTGAGACTTGTGCAGTATTAACTTCTATAGATGAGCAATCAGCAGATATTGCTATGGGTGTAGATCAAGCGCTTGAGAGTAAAAAAGGTGAAATGACAGATGATTTATCAATTGGTGCAGGAGATCAAGGTCTTATGTTTGGATTTGCTTGTAATGAGACGCCAGAGCTTATGCCTATGCCGATTTCACTTGCACACAAATTATCAAGAAGATTAGCTGAAGTTCGTAAAAATGGTACTTTAGAATATTTAAGACCAGATGGAAAAACACAGGTAACAATCGAGTATGAAGGAAATAAGCCTGTTAGAGTTGATACGATTGTAATTTCTACGCAACATAGTGAAGATGTAGAACAACCTCAAATTGAAAAAGATTTGATTGAAAATGTTGTTAAGCCAATCGTGCCTGCTGAATTATTAGATGAAAATACGAAATATTATATTAACCCAACTGGCAGATTCGTTGTAGGTGGACCGCAAGGAGATGCTGGTCTTACGGGTAGAAAGATTATTGTAGATACGTACGGTGGATATTCTAGACATGGTGGTGGAGCATTCTCTGGTAAAGATCCAACAAAGGTAGACCGTTCTGCAGCTTATGCAGCTAGATATGTTGCTAAAAATATTGTTGCGGCTGGACTTGCTGATAAGTGTGAGATTGGATTAGCTTATGCTATTGGTGTGGCAAAGCCTGTATCTGTGCTAGTTGAAACTTTTGGAACTGGAAATGTTTCTGCGGAAGTAATAGAAGAACTTGTTAATAAGCATTTTGATTTAAGACCTTCAGCGATCATTAGAGATTTAGATTTAAGAAGACCGATTTATAGACAAACTGCAGCTTATGGACATTTCGGAAGAACGGATATTGATCTTCCTTGGGAAAAAACAGATAAAGCTGAGATTTTAAGAATAGAAGCGCTAGAAAAATAGACAAGTAAGAATAAATAAAAGTCGACTTTTTATAAGTCGGCTTTTTTATTTTGCCTAAAAAATTTATATAATTATCTTGCGCAAATAAATGAGGACTGGTTCTCCCTTAGGAAGATATGTATGAATGATAGGATGAAGGATTTAGTGGATAGATGCAAGGTGGACAAAGATGCAAAGGCTGATATTTTAGAGAGGTTAAGACCGTTAGTCATTTCTTCTATTAAAAAGTATAGCTTTGGGAATGAGGGCTTTGAGGATTTATTGCAGGAGGGGTATTGGAAGATCCTTAGTTCTTTTGAGGAGTTTGATGAAGAAAAGGGCGTTCCATATCTTGGATACATCAAACTCCAACTTAAATTTTTATATCTTAATAGAAATAAAAAAGACAAGATTCATTTATCTCTTGATTATGAATCTGAGGATGGAGGGTGTTTATTAGATTCTATAAAGGCGGATGTAGATATAGAGGATAATTTTGTTTTTAGAGATGATATAAGAAGATTGCTCATTGAGATAGATCATCTTAGCTATAGGCAAAGAAAGATTATTTTTATGAATTGTATTAATAGAATGAGCATGGTCGATGCTGCCAATGAATTAGGTATCAGCTACAAGACGGCCATGAGAAGTAAGAAAGCTGCATTAGATTTATTGCGGCAGAAGGTCAAATAATTGTGTCCTACTTTTTACTTTTTAGCTATCTATATAAGTGAAAGGAGGTGATAACATGGCAGTAAATGTTCAGCCACAAGAGGCTAAGTTAAAGATTGTTTTTAGCAATGGGACGGATGACAATGGGAAAACACTTAAAAGAAGTAAGACATATTCTCATGTTAAGGACAATGCAGAAAATCAAGCGGTTTATGATGTAGCAGCAGTGATGATCGGTCTTCAACAAAAGACTGCGCTTGAGGTACAGAGACTTGATGAATCTGTATTAGAACAAGCGTAAGAAAATGAAGGGGAGGAGAGGAGGTGAATATAATTGAAGAAATTAGAGATGGTTTTTAAAAATGAGCTTGGAAAGACGACGAAAATCTCAGTAGATTATGCAAAGGATGATTTGACTAAGGAACAGGTTGAGACTGCTATGAAGGAGATTATTGCAAAAAACATTTTTGAGACTCAAAATGGAGAACTCAAAGAGATTGATGGGGCTAGGATTGTTAGCACGGACATTGTTGAACTGATTTAGGAAATAGGGACGGTTCTAAAATGTTTGAAAATTAAAACATTTTAGAACCGTCCCTTAAAAAAGGAGATGAAGCCATGGAAGAGTTGTATGCTCAGATTGCCAATATGGGATTTCCAATTGTGATATCCGTTTATTTACTGATGCGCATTGAGGGAAAGCTTGAGAATTTGAGTTTGAGTATTCAAGATTTGGCTAAAGTTGTTGCTCGCCTACACTGATCAGTGTAGGCATTTTTTGTATAGACTTTTCATAGAAAAAAATGTATAATGAATATGCAAACATATGTTCGATAAAAAACCTTGAGGGAGGTTTCGGGATGAAGAGATTAGAAGATATTATTGAGGGTGGAATAAGTTCTATTATTCCTATTTATGATGAGGGTGGAAATAGTACTAAGATGATTGGTGTGGATGGGAATATTTGTATAGATCCTAGGAGGGTAAAAACTATTTTGAGGTTGATTTCTCAATATTATGCTGTACATATTGGCGCTTGTAGAAGAAAGTATGGGAAGATGATAAATCAAAGGCTTGGGGTTCCAATTGTTATAAATAGTAGGTTGGTACTTATGCCTTTTAAGATGAGAAAGCCTAGGTTTGAAAATGATGGGGCATATGGGTATGTGAACTTTTATGATATAAAGGAAGTTTATGAAGATGAGTATCATACCAAGATCGTATTAAATAGTGGGGTGGAGGTTTTGTGTATGCAGAGAATTCGTTCTGTTAAAAAGCATATGAATGATACTAGATTGATTGTACAAAATATAGAAAAGGACGAATTGAAAAGAGAAGGAAAGAGCTTTGGAAAATTGTATGCTTCAAGAGAGGGGGTTGCTACTATGGAAGATTTGGCAAGGCTTTATATAGAACTTTTGGAGATTAAGGATCTTGTAAGGGAACTGAAAAAGAAGGTTAATTAATAGAAGGACGGTTTAAACCGTCTTTTTTGCGTTAAGGAACTTTTAAGGAAACTTAAAAATATGTTATAATGAAGCAAATAAACTCTACAGGAGGAAGACATGTCCGTAGAAATTCGAGGAATACTATCAGAAATTATTTTTAACAATGAAGCGAATGGATATACTGTCGCTCTTGTTGAAACAGATAAAGAGCAGATAACCGTGGTAGGATATATGCCTATCGCAAATAAAGGAGCTACATTTTCATTTGTAGGAAATTGGATTACACATCCAACATATGGTAAACAATTAGATCTGGTTTCTTATAAAGAGGTAACCCCTAATACATTAGAAGGTATAGAAAATTATTTGGCTTCTGGAATAATAAAAGGAATTGGGCCGAAGATGGCTAAAAGAATTGTAGATCAATTTGGAAAAGACACTTTGGATATTATGCAACATCAGCCGGAACGGTTAATGGAGATTAGCGGAATCGGTAAAAATAAGTACGAAAAGATTGCAGAGGCTTTTAAGGAGCAAAGGGAAATTAGTGAAGTTATGATTTTTTTACAACAATATGGAGTTACTACTGCCTATGCTATTAAGATCTATAAAAAATATAAACAAAATACCATTCATTTAATTCAAGAGAACCCATATAGATTAGCGGACGATATTATAGGAATTGGTTTCAAGATTTCAGATGCTATTGCAAAACGTATGGGAATAGAACCCACATCTCCTTATAGGATTATGAGTGGCATTAAATTTACACTCAATCAAAATATGTTATCGGGACATACCTATATGATAAAAGAAATCTTAATCAATGAAACATCTAAGATATTAGATGTGGCTACAGAATTAGTAGAAGATGGGATTTATAAGCTTACCATTAATCAGGAGATCCATCTTGAGCAAATAACTGAAAATGAAGTAGCTGTATTTGATAAAAATATATTTTATGCAGAAGCTTATGTATGTAAAAAATTGGTTCAAATGTCTTCTGTTAAGATAAAGGAACTTTCTAAAGATATAGAGAAGGAAATAAAAGATATTGAAGATAGTGAAGAAATCATACTTGCAGATAATCAAAAGCAAGCAATTATAGAATCGGAAAAAAATGGGATACTCGTTATTACAGGAGGACCTGGAACGGGAAAGACAACGACTATAAATAGTGTTATAAAAATGTTTGAAAAACATAATCAATCCATTGTTTTAGCTGCACCGACGGGAAGAGCGGCTAAGCGAATGAGTGAGGCTACACAAAGAGAAGCAAAGACGATTCATAGGCTTTTGGAATATTCTTTTATGGAAGAGTCAACGGGTATGGCATTTGGAAAAGATGAAGGGGAGCCATTAGCTGCGGATGTGGTAATCATTGATGAAATGTCTATGGTGGATATTCGCCTTATGGAAGGTCTTATGAAGGCCATTATGCCAGGGACTAGACTTATATTAGTAGGAGATGTGGATCAGTTGCCATCTGTAGGCCCTGGAAATGTATTAAGAGATATTATTGATAGTACGATTATAAAAGTAGTAAAGCTTGATGAAATCTTTAGACAAGCTCAAGAGAGTATGATTATCGTAAATGCCCATAGAATTAATAAGGGAGAATATCCCTATACAAATAAGAAGGAAAAAGATTTTTATTTTATGGGACGAAAGACGCAAGAGGGAATTGTAAAAACCATTAAAGAACTTTGCAAAGAAAGACTCCCTAAATTTAATAATTGTGACCCTTTAAAAAGTATTCAAGTCCTTGCTCCAATGAAAAAAGGGGAAGCAGGAATGTATAATTTGAATAATGAACTTCAAGAAATTCTAAATCCTCCAAGTAAATATAAGTCTGAGAAAGAAATGAAGACGAAGATTTTTCGTGTAGGGGACAAGGTAATGCAAATGAAGAATAATTATAATATAAAATGGAAAAATATAGATGAAACGGAAGATGGCGAAGGCGTATTCAATGGAGACTTTGGATATATTCACCATATAGACGAAGAAGAAAAAGAATTATTTGTATTGTTTGATGAGGAGAAGATTGTAAAATATGATTTTGCACAGTTAGATGAGCTTGAGCTGGCCTATTGTATTACGATTCATAAAAGTCAAGGAAGTGAATTTCCTATAGTGGTTATGCCTGTATTTTGGGGACCCCCTATGCTTCTTACTAGAAACTTACTATATACAGGGGTAACTCGAGCAAAGGAGCTTGTGGTTATGGTAGGAATGGAAGCCAGTCTTAAAAATATGGTTGATAACCATAGGATTGTAAAGAGAAATTCAGGACTTCGATTTAGATTGAAGCGTTTTTTAGATGAGGATATGCTTGTGGAAAGTTAGGGATGATGAGTTACGGGTGACAGGTGATGGTAAAGGAGATTACTATGAAGCTTGTTTATAATATGATAGATGCCTTACTAGATTTTATTTATCCAAGGAATATTTACTGTATAGTATGTGAAAAATCTATAAAAACGAATGATCAGTATTCGTTGTGTGATGAATGTAGAGGAAAGATTACGTGGATTAAAAAGCCCGCATGTGACGTTTGTGGAAAACCATTGGATGAAAATGATGATGATAAAAGTTGTGTTGATTGTTTAAAGAATATTCATATGTTCACAAAAGGGTTGTCATCTGTTGTATATGATGGTAATATAAAGAAAATTGTGCATGATTTCAAATATCATAATAAGAGGTATATCGGGTATCATATGGCTGAGATCATAACGGATACTTTGCATCAAAATAAAATAGAACACATTGATTATGTAGTACCTGTCCCTATGCATAAGAATAAGAAAAGGCAAAGGGGATTTAATCAATCAAGTATTATTGCAAAATATATTGCAAGAAACATGAATATGAATTTTAATGATAAGAACTTGATTAAAGTAAGAGATACTTCTGAGCAAAATAAATTAAACAAAAAAGAAAGATTTGAAAATTTAAAAGGTGCTTTTCATCTTAATTCAACTGACTTGTTCAGAGGAAAAGAAATTTTATTAGTTGACGATATATATACTACAGGAAATACTGTGGATGCTTGCTGTAAAGCTTTAAATAAAGCAAATCCAAAAGCAATTTATATAGCATCATTTGCAACAGGAAAAAATTGATGAGGAGTGTTTGTATGGCAGAAATTCGTAATTGCAAACAATGTGGAAGAATCTTTCAATATACTGGAGTAACCCAAATATGCTCAAGATGTCATAAAAAGGATGATGAAGAATATCAGATGGTAAAAGAGTATGTATATGATCATCGAGGAGCCACGATTACAGAGATTTCAGAGGAAACGGGCGTAGATGAAGATAGAATACTTCGATATATAAGGGCTGGAAAGTTAGAAATTATAGGAGAAGATTCCTCTATTTTAATCCAATGTGAACGTTGTGGAAAAGGAATTCGAACAGGAAGATTTTGTGATCCATGTATTGCAGAGTTGAGAAGCGGACTTGCAGGGACAAAAGTAGAAAAGAAAAAAGAAGTATCAGTAAGAAATAAGATGTTTACAGCTGAGAGAAAAAAATAAAAGGTAAAAATGTAAAGTTACCCTTCGTAAATGCCGATACTCTAGTTAAGAGATTGGAAGAAACGGGGGTATTTTTTTATGAAAATTAATGGTTTGCAGAATATACAAAAGGTGTTAGGGGCATATAACAAAAATGTTTCAAAGGTAAATAAAAGCACTGGATTTACACAAGAAGAAGATAAAATAGATATATCTGATAAGGCAAGAGAGTATCAAGTAGCCACAGGAGCTTATAAAAAGCTTCCAGATATAAGGAAAGATAAGGTAGATGATATCAAAAGAAAAATAGAATCAGGAAATTATCGTCCTTCTATGGAAGAAGTTGTAGATAAAATGATGGGTAAAAAATAGGAGTGGTTCATGTGTCTAAGTCTATCGAACAATTAGTAATGGCCATTGAAAAAGAATGTGAAATTTATGAAAAGTATTTTAAGCTAGCAGAAGAAAAAAAAGAAATCATCATTCAAGGTGAAGTGAAAAAGCTAGACTATATTACGCAAAAAGAAGAAAAACTGATGGTTACCATGCGAAAAATAGATCAGATTAGAAATACAATTGTAGGGAATATATTGTATGAAATAAAGGTAGAATCAATTGAAAATTTATCTGAACTCTGTGAATATCTAGATAAAGATGCGAAAGATAAAATTATAAATAGCAAGAAAAGATTAGAAGATCTATTATTAAAAATAAAAAACATAAACGAGTTAAACGAAAAATTAATAAAACAGTCTCTGGCATATATAGATTTCAATGTGAATGTACTTTTGAGTTCAGAAAGTGCAGGAAGTACATATGGACAAGAAGCAAATGAAAACGATTTAAATAAAAAGAGCAATATTTTCGATGCTAAAGTATAAGGTGGGATAAAAGATGAGTTCAACTTTTTTTGGATTTAATATTGCCCGTTCTGGATTGTTTGCAAGCCAGAGGGCATTATATGTAACAGGACATAATATAGCGAATGTGAATACACCAGGATATACAAGACAAAGACTAGATATGAGTCAGTCGAAGCCTCTAAATCTTCCAAATGGAGAAGGCATGCTTGGTACGGGTGTAGATACAACCCATATAAATCAAATAAGAGATCAATTTTTAGATTATAAATTTAGAGAAGAAAATCAAGCATTAGGTGAATGGGGACAAAGAACTTCTGTACTTGAAAATATAGAAGCCATTATGAATGAACCTTCTGAAACAGGAATTAGCAGTGTGATTGACGATTATTTTGAAGCTATACAACAGTTAAGTACAAAGCCAGAAGACCTTACAGTAAGGGCTTTGGTTAGAGAACGTGGAATTGCATTAGCAAATACTATTAATCATATGGGAAATCAACTTGATAAATTACAAACAGATTTAGATTTTAATGTACAGACCGTAGTGAGTCAGGTAAATACATATGGAAAGCGTATTGCAGATTTAAACGATCAAATTTTTAGGGCTGAGATTGATGGAACGAGAGCAAATGATTTAAAAGATCAAAGAAACTTAGCAATAGATCAATTATCAGAACTTGTAGATATTCAAACAATTGAAAACGAAGAAGGAAAAGTAAACATACTTATAGGGGGTACGGCCTTAGTATCACATAATCGAGTAACAGAAATGAAGCTTGATCTAAGAGGTAACACGGAAAAAGTGAATCCAGATATAGATGTTAACAATCTACATGATGTAAAATGGGCTGATGGATCTAAAGTTATTTTAAAAGGTGGGAAATTAAAGGGACTTGTGGATGCAAGAGACAATGTCTCAGGAAGCGAAAAGGGAGTTCCATATTACATAAGCAAACTTGATGAATTTGCAAAAACTTTTGCAGAAAAGGTAAATGAGATTCATAGTAAGGGATTTGGATTAAATGGAGATACAGGTATGGATTTCTTTGGAACAACGGATACCAATGGAGGAATGAGTGCAACTTCTATTTGTATATCAAAAGACATTGAAGATACCAAAGATGGTTTGAATAATATTGCTGCAAGTAGAACCTATGCAGATCTTGCTGGTGATGGAGGAAATGCACTTTTATTAAATGCGCTAAAGGACGATGCAGAAATGTTTGCTTGGGGAAGGCCAGGAGATTTTATGAATTCATTGGTTTCTAACCTGGGAGTAGATTCTCAACAAGCAATAAACGTTTCTAAGAATCAAATCATATTAACAGGACAAATGCAAAATAAACGTCAGTCTGTATCTGGTGTTTCTATGGATGAAGAAATGTCTAATATGGTTAAGTTTCAACACGCATATAATGCAAATGCAAGAATGATTACTACCGTAGATGAAATGATCGATACGATTATTAATAGAATGGGACTCGTAGGAAGATAGATTAAAATGTTCATAAGGAGTTGCAAAATATGAGAATTACGAACATGATGATGATTAATAATATGATGGGCAATCTTAATACCCATTTAAATAGAATGGATAAAATAGATAATCAAGTAAGTACGGGAAAAAGAATTAATAGACCATCTGATGACCCGGTTGGGACAGCGCAGGTTTTAAAGTTTACATCTGATATTTCAGCACATGAACAGTATAAGAAGAATGCAGATGAAGCAAATTCCTGGCTTGATGCTACAGAAACAGCAGTGAGTCAGTTAAAGGATGTACTTCAGCGTGTAAGAGAGCTTACTGTAAGAGGTGCTTCAGGCACTATGGCAGAGGACGATAAAAAAGCGATTCAAAAGGAAATTGTTCAATTAAAAGACCAAATGGTTGCTATCGGAAATACTACTTTTGCAGGTAAGTATTTATTTGGTGGATACAAAACTACGGAAAAGCCTTTTACTATAGAAGAGACAGAAGTAGGAAGTAAGATAAAATATAATGGGAAATTCATCTCTCCAGAAGGAATAGTAGATGGAGATACTGATAGTGATAAGTTTAAAGAATTTCTAACGAATGAAAATAATAAAGGAATCAATCATGGAGATATGAATGATGAAATAAAAATAGAAATTGGTACAGCAAATTTCATGAAGGTAAATATTACTGGAGATGACTTAATAGGACAAGGGTTTGGTGGAGCATTTGAAACACTGACTAAATTAGAGAAGGTATTAAATGGAGAAGAAGATTATAAGCACGGATTTGTAGATATGGAGTATGGAACAGGTAATATAGCAGGAATAAATTTAGGGGATAGTGATACCTCTAAAAGTATTACTATACAAATTGATAAGGATACTTTTGTCTTTGATTTTCCAAAGGGAGCCGTAACAGAAGCTGACATTCAAAAGGCAATAGATGAACATGAATTTTTAAAAAAGAAAGGAATAAAGGTAAAAGTTACAGGAAGTGATATTGAGTTTACAGGAAATATTAAGTTTTCTGCAACGGTTGATGGAAAAAGTGTATACAAGACAACTCCTATAACACTAGCAGATTTAAATAATACGTTGAAAGATAAAACCTTAAGTATCGATGGAATGAGCATTACTCTTCCTGATAGTAATCCACTAACGCAAGGTGAGATACAAGGAGCTATAGATGCTCATGATGAATTAAAAAAGAAAGGAATAAAAGTTATTATTGCTGCTCCAAATATGACTTTTGAGGGGGATGAGGAGTTTACTATAAGTACGAACATAGTAGGGGGTACTCCTCCTATGACAGCTACTCAAACTATAGATTCGAAAAATTCATTATCAAGTCAGATGTTCTCTTCACTCCTTATAGGTGAAAGATTAGAAGGAGCCTTAGAGACTAGTGATACAGATACATTTGAATTAGCTGTAGGAGGTACTACTACGTCCATACCGTTACCTAAAAACAAAAAGTATGAGTTAGATACAATAGCTGGAAGAAAAGAACTTATAAGTGATATACAAGCTGAGATTGATAAGTCAGCTTTAAAAGGAACCATAAATGTATCTTTTACAGATGATTTTAGACTTAAGTTTACTGGAAATAAAAAGGATGATACAAATACTTTTGATGATATAAAAATCAGTGGTGCTTTTGTAAATCAGTTGGGCCTAAGTGATGGACAAGCATCTGAAAAAGTAGCAGTTAAATCTGCAAAATTAGACACGAGTTCTATGCTTGACGATATTGATGATAATATGGCGAATATATTATCTCGTTTATCTGAACTTGGAGCAAAGACAAATAGACTAGAGCTTGACAAGAATAGAATAGATGATAACATATTAAACTTTACGAAGCTTCTTTCTAAGGCACAAGATGTGGATATGGCAAAGGCTATTATGGATATGAAGATGGAAGAAAATATTTATCGTGCAGCATTATCTGTAGGAGCTAAGATTATTCAACCAACACTATTAGATTTTCTTAGATAACAGGGAGTGAGGATATGCCACTTGAAATTAATACTACCAATGCACAAATAGGAATGGAAATTACCAATGCTAAAGTAGATATACAGCAGCCGCAGGCTGATGTGAATATGAAAACCAAACATGCACAGGTAAATATAAAATCAGAAAACAGCAAGATCCATATAGACCAAAGTGTATGTTTTTCAGAAAGTGGGCTAAAGGATGTATTTGAACTTATAAAATCATCGGCTAATCTTGGAAAACAAAGAGCATCACAGGCAATTGCAAGAATATCTAGTGAGGGAGACCAACTAATGAGGATAGAAAATGGTGGGAATCCCATCATTTCTCAAGCTATAAGGAATGCATTTGAAGCAGACAATAAAGACTATAATATAGGCCTAACGCCAAAGAGCAGACCTAAAATAAGTGCAACTGATCCTAAACTTAATATTGATTTTCAAAAAGGAGAAGTAAATATAGACGTAAACGTAAACAAGCCTATTATTAATTATCAACCTGGAAAGGTGAATATATATTTAAATCAGAAAGATAGTATTAATATAGAATATGTGGATGTTAAAGGATAAAGGAGGTATACTATGTTATTACAAACAAAACATTTTGGACAAATTGAAATAGATGAAGAAAAGATACTTACATTTGAAGATGGACTTTTGGGATTTGAGGATATAAAAAAATATGTAGTCATTGAAAATACAGATAAAGAAGTTCCCTTTAACTGGCTACAATCTGTAGATGAGCCTGAACTTACTTTTGTTATAACAAATCCTTTTTTATTCAATAAAGAATACGAATTTAATATAAACGATGCTATTATAAATGAACTAGAAAAAGAAAATATACTCGTTTATTCTATCGCTGTAGTGCCTGATGATATAAAAAATATGACGATCAATTTAAAAGCGCCTATTATTGTCAATACTAAAGATAGAAGGGCAAAGCAGATGATCATAGAGAATAATAAATACTCTTTGAAATACAAGATATTTGAAAAATAAGGAGGAGTGGATCATGCTTATACTTACCAGAAAAAAAGATGAAAGTATTATGATCAATCATGATATAGAAATTAAGATTATAAGTATAGAAGATGGAAGAGTAAAGCTGGGCATATCTGCTCCTAAGGATGTAGAAATTCATAGAAAAGAAATATATTTAGAAATACAAGAGGAAAACAAAAATGCATCCAAAGGAATATTGGATTTAAAAGGGATAGCTGCTTTATTTAAAAAATAGATAAAAAACTTATAAAAAAATATAAAGTTATATTTAAATATGTCGATAAATATAATATAAGGACAATTTAATACTTACAATCGGCCGAATGTAGGATAAATGTTTAATATCAAAGGGCATGGATGCCTATTATAAAAAATTCAAGGAGGAATTACAAATGATAATTAATCACAATATGATGGCAATGAATACGAAGCGTCAAATGGGAATCAATCAAGCAAATTCTGAAAAATCAATAGGGAAATTATCTTCAGGACAAAGAATAAATAGTGCTGCTGATGATGCAGCAGGTCTATCAATTTCTGAGAAAATGAGAGCACAAATCAGAGGTTTAAATCAAGCATCAAGAAACTCACAAGATGGTATTTCAATGATTCAAACAGCAGAAGGTGCATTAGGAGAAACACAAGAAATTCTTCAAAGAATGAGAGAACTTGCAACGCAAGCAGCTTC
Organism: Lutibacter sp. B2; assembly: GCA_015686845.1. Classification (GTDB taxonomy): domain Bacteria; phylum Bacillota; class Clostridia; order Peptostreptococcales; family Thermotaleaceae; genus JADPRS01. The sequence goes on along the minus strand of JADPRS010000009.1, from coordinate 83,746 downwards.
TGATACAAATGTAGGTGTTGACCGTGGGGAAATCCAAAAAGAGATGAACCAATTAACATCAGAAATAAACCGTATCGGAAATACTACTGAGTTCAATACACAGAAACTAATGAACGGTGAGCGTTCAGCTACTCATGTAACTGCAAAAGCAGCTGCATACAACAGCTCTGCAGTTGCAAATGGATTGGAAATAACACAAACAGATGCTACTTATGCTGCAGGTAACTATACATTAGAAGTAGATAAAGTATCTGATATTGCTGGTGCAACTAAAGATGGTTCAATGAAGGCTACTGGAATTGCTACAACAGGTAACTTTGGAAATGTTGAATTTGATAATGGGATACAAATAGATTGGAGTAAAGATGTTCCACTTGGATCTGCTGCAGGTACTTCCAGTGGTAAAGCAACTGCAACAATGGAAATTGAAATGATAGACGCGAGTAAAATTAAAGTTACGTTCGCTGGTGGATATTCAGGTGAAACAAGTGTAAATATCAATGCAGCTGCTGATGGTTCATTCACTTATGATCAAAATGGTGTTTCTTTCAAGATCAATGATTTAAAGGATGCAGCGGCTACGAATAAGTTAACTTACACACTTAGTGGTGATAATGATACTGATACTAATATAGTTACTAATGGGGAACTTTGGACAACAAATGCAGCTTCTAGTGCTGTTACATTGAGTGCAACTATTACTGCTGGTGCAGAGGCTGGTACATGGAAAGGAACATTAAATGGTACTGGAACATCATTGAAATTAGAATTTACCGGAAAAGATGGAACAACTCATAGTGCTACTGTAACAATAGATGGGGCTGATACAGGTGCTACTTATGAAGCATTTGGTGCAAAATTCAAACTTGCTGGTGCTGCTAACGCTGCTGCTATGGCAAATGGTGTATTTGAATATACTGTAGAAGAAAGCTTTAAGCTTGAGGCAAACTTAAAAAATTCAGCGGGAGCTTCTGTTTCTGGTGGAAAGCAGACCCTTATAGACGGATGGGATGGTAAAACAGCAAGTCTTACGCTTACTGCTACCATAACTGGTTTAGAGATGGATGTTACGGGTGCAATCGGTACAGCTAAAACAAATGTAACGATTGAAGCTGAGAAAAAAGATACAGTGGTAGATGGTTCATTGAATTTCCAAATTGGTGCAAACCAAGGACAATCATTAAATCTTGCCATTGATGATATGCGTTCTGAAGCGCTTCACATTAGTAACGATGCAGGTGGAGCATTTGAATATGAAAGAGCAAATGGGGAAACTATGTCAGCTGTATTGACTGCAATAAGTGGAGTAACAGATGGTACAAACGCAACGAATACAGAATTTGCGCTTGATGTATCAAGCTTTGAAAATGCGACAAAAGCTATTACAGTTTTAAACGATTCGATTGAAAGAGTTTCGTCAGAACGTGCAAAACTTGGTGCAAATCAAAACAGATTAGAGCATACTATTAAAAACTTAGATACATCAGCAGAAAACTTACAAGCATCTGAATCAAGAGTTAGAGATGTAGATATGGCAAAAGAAATAATGGAGAATACAAAACAAAATATTCTACAACAAGCTGCTCAAGCAATGCTTGCAAAAGCTAACCAAGCACCTCAAGGTGTATTACAGTTATTAAGATAGTCAAAAAAATTTATAAGAGAGTTAGAGAAAAATTTCTCTAACTCTTTTTTATAATAAGAAAGGTGGTACTGGACTTGTCTAAGAAAAGAAAAAACTTTTTTCAAAATAAAAATAATAAAAAGCCAAACGCTGCATTTCCCATGAATAATAAAAAATTGATATATACTAAAAATATGACTGCTCTTAGAAAAAGATATTCGCAAATAGCAGAGCTTATGGAGCGTACACCTATAGACTATAACTATCGTATTGAGTACACAGGGGTCAAAAAGACTGCAAATATATTTTGTGCAAATAATAATATGTACTATTATAATGAAAATAATCCATTGCAAGATGCAAGGGAACAGGTAGATGCTTTAAAATTAAAGAATGCTAGATTAGCTGTTTTCTTAGGTTTTGGCCTTGGATATGAAGCAAAATATTTTATAGATCATTTGGTTGACAAACAAAAAACTGCTTATATCTTGATTATAGAAAAAGACCCTGAATTATTTAAAATGGCATTAACAGTTATGGATTTAACTGGAGTAATAGAAAATGAATATATTGAGCTAATGGTTGGAATAGACGAAAATAAATTGTTTCCTATTTGTGCAGATTACTTCAAAAGAAAGATGAGAATTGTTTATTTAAAAACAATAAAACCCATTTATCATCTTTCTTCACTGCAATTATATAAGGAGTATTATTTAAATTCACTAAAAATATTGAGAGAAAGCGGTGTTTTTGCACTGAATTTCTTTGGAAATGATCCAGAGGATTCATTGATAGGTGTGGAAAATATGCTTGATAACATAGAAGAAATCGTTCTAAATCCAGGGATTAAGCTGTTATGTGATAAGTTTAAAGGGAAGCCTGCTGTTATTGCATCAACAGGACCTTCATTAAACAAAAATAAGCATTTATTAAAGGGATTAGAAGATAAGGCTTTGATTATTTGCCCTGATGCTTCTTTAAGAATTTTGCTAGACACTGGGGTAAAACCTCATATGGTTACATCTTTAGAACGTATAACTGCAACGGTTGAATTGTTGAAAGGGTATAAAAAAGAAGAAGTAGAAGATGTGTATTATGCTGCCTGTCCTGTTGTAATGAATGAAGCTTATGAATCCTATCCAGGTCCTCGCGTCATTGTGTATCGTAATTTTGACCACTTTAAATGGTTAGGAATTGATCGTGGGATACTTGATATAAAACATTCTTCAGGGAATATGGCGTTTAAAATAGCAGAAGCATTGGGGTGCGATCCTATTATTCTAGTTGGACAGGATTTGGCATATAGTAGAGATGGTAAAACTCATGCATCTGGTACATTGTATGGAGAAATACAAGAGGGACTCTCTGAAAATTTAATTGAGGTTAAGGGAAATGATGGACAACCTATACTGACAAACCCAACATGGAATGAATTTAGACAGGCTTATGAGGTGGATGTAGCTCAGTATAAGGGAACATGCATCAATAGTACAGAAGGCGGTGCATTTATAAACGGAACGCAAGTTATGCCTTTTCAAGAATCCATCGATCTTTATATAAATAAAAAAATTGATCCTTTACAGAGCATTAAAGAATATCTATCAGAATTTTCTAGTGATGAGGTTGATAGTGATATAAAAAATGTTGAAAAGTTGATAAATGACACGATCGAAGATTTAGAGGCGATGATTGAAGATTGCAATAAAGGATATGATATCTATTTAGAGAATAAAAGTTTGCTTGAAAGTTATATTATTGGAGAATATAAGGACGGAAAAGGGGATTCGAAACTTATAAAAAAAATACAAACCCAATTGTCGGAGCCTAAAAATAGAATTATATCTAAACATCGTACAATGCAATTATTCTTGATGCATATTATACAATCTTTTAATATAAAATTTGAGATGGATCTAAAGACTGTGCCTGAAAAATATGAATATGAAGAGATGGCACTGGCAGAAATATTATTAAGTCAGAGAAAATGGTATAAAGTAATACATGATATTATTGCTATTTGTCTTAAGTCACTAAATAAAGCAAAAGAGAAGCTTACAGCCATTCAGAAAAAAAGAAGTGAGGAAATAGTTATGTATAAATATGTTGATGTAATAAAAAAAATATTAGAGTTAAGCTATACCGTTTTTGAAGGATTCGACCATATTGATGTTAAATTAAAGGAGTTAAGATACGAAGAAGCCTTTGATATTTTGAGCGATGCGGCAGAAGCGATTTTTAGCATAGAAGAATCTATGAAACCATTTGTGGATGAAATAGCTGAAAATCAATTGAAATCTTTTGTAGATGAAATAAAAGATTTATTCAAAGAGAGTATTAATATTTATGAGAGAAAAGAAATGCTTCAGTTAGAATCAATCATTCATACGAAATGTATAGTAGCTTATAAGAATTGGCAAAATGAATTAATAAGAGTATTAGGACCGTATATGATTTCCTAAATAGCAGATGCCTAATTTTCTAATTAAAGAGAACGGAAAATTTGTCGATAATAAAAATATATATCAATAAAGAAATAGGTGAAAAAATGTTTAAGGATAAAAGTATATTGGTAATTGGTGGTACGGGGACAATTGGGAAAAGTTTGGTAAAAACCCTACTGAAATATGAGCCAAAAGTTATTCGTGTTTTAAGTATAGATGAATATGAACAGTTTAAAGCCATGAATGAGTTAGGTCATCATAAAAATTTGAGATTTTTATATGGTGATGTAAGAGAATATGAACGAATGGTAAGAGCAATGGAAGGAATCAATATTGTGTTTCATGCAGCAGCACTAAAACATGTTCATTTATGTGAATATAACCCATTTGAAGCTGTAAAGACCAATGTAATGGGAACACAAAATGTGATAGAGGCAGCAATAAACTGCAAAGTAGAAAAAGTTATTTTTACATCTACGGATAAGACTATTTCTCCTACTAACACATATGGGGCAACAAAACTATTGGCAGAAAGATTAATCTCATCAGCTGATTATTCTAAAGGTGCACATAATACGGTGTTTGCAGCAGTTCGATTTGGAAATGTAATGGGATCTAGAGGATCTGTCATACCTCTTTTTAAAAAACAGATACTAGAGAACAGAACTATTACCTTGACAGATTCTAAAATGACTCGTTTCATGATGACCTTGTCAGAAGCTACAAATCTTACAATAGAAGCATGTAAGAGAGCTCAAGGCGGAGAAATATTTGTATTGAAAATGCCCGTTATTCGAGTAAGTGATTTGGCGGAGGTCGTGATAGAAGAAACAGCTAAATTATATGATATTTCTAAAAATGAAATCTCCATCAAAGAAATTGGATTAAGACTTGGAGAAAAAATGTATGAAGAGTTAATGACATATGAAGAATCAAAACAGGCTGTAGAGTTTGAAAATATGTTTGCAGTTCCACCTTTATTTACAGAAAAAAGGTATAGTTATGGAGAAGGGAATGCTACACTGCAAAAGACATATAGTTCGAATGATGAAGAACCAATTTCTAAGGAAGACGTAAGGCAATTAATAGTAAAAGAAGGATTAATATAATAGGAATGATAGGAGATATTTTGATGAATATTTTAGTAACTGGTGGAGCCGGATTTATAGGAAGATGGGTAGTAAAAAGGCTGTTAGATGATGGCCATAATGTATGGGTATTAGATGATTTATCAAATGGAAGAAAAGAAAATATAAAAGAATTCAATGATAAAGAGAATTTTAAAGAATTTGTTCATGGTGATATAAAAGATAAGAAAATATTGAACCAGTTGTTCAAAAATAAATTTGATATATGTTATCACTTAGGTGCTAGTATAAATGTTCAAGATAGCTTAGATGATCCTGAGACTACTTTTAATAATGATGTGATCGGAACATTTAATGTTTTAGAGGAATGTAGAAAAAATAATACAAAAATAATATTTATGAGTACGTGTATGGTATATGATAGGGCAAATGATGAAACGGGTATAACAGAAATGGATAACATTAAGCCAGCTTCACCATATGCGGGAAGTAAAATTTCAGGAGAAAATATGGTTCTTTCTTATTGGTATGGATATAAATTACCAGCAGTAGTTATTAGACCATTTAATACTTATGGACCTTTTCAAAAAACAGGAGGAGAAGGTGGCGTAATAGCTATATTTATTAAGAAAAATTTAGATGGAGAAACGCTAAATATTTATGGAGAGGGAACACAAACTAGAGATTTACTTTATGTAGAGGATTGTGCAAGATTTGTTGTTGAAGCTGGTTATAGTGATAAAGTAAATGGTGCAATTGTAAATGCTGGTCTTGGACGAGATATTAGTATAAATGATTTGGCTAAATTGGTAGCAGATTCAGAAGATAAAATCAAACATGTGCCTCATATACATCCACAAAGTGAAATACAAAAGCTTTTATGCAACTATTCTAAGGCGAAAGAGCTACTTGGATGGGAACCTAAAGTAAGTTTAGAAGAAGGAATAAAGAAAACAGAAAAATGGATTAAAAATAATTTAGATTTAATTTAAGTGATGAGCAAAAATTTGTTTATCTGGAATGTATACAAGGATAGTGGAGTAAAACCAATGATCGATAATTAATGAAATATTTTTAGATAATAGATTTAATAATATCACTATTTTTGGAGAAGAAAAGTATAAAAATATTTTATTAGGAAATCCAAGAGTTAGGGAGTTCAAAAAAATAGATGGATTCAAACTTGATTTTAATAAATTGAAAATGGATGAAAAGATATATATTCCTTATATAAATAATGCAACAAATCAAGTTGATTATATAGAATTAAGGAGTTGACAATAAAATGAAAATTGGTGCTATTATTCAAGCAAGAATGGGATCAACTCGTCTTCCAGGAAAGGTTATGCTTGATTTATGTGGTAAATATGTAATAGATCATGTAATAGATAGAGTTAAGCAATCTAAATATATAGATGAAATTGTTATAGCAAGTACTACTTCTAAAAATGATGATAAAATTATTGAAAGAGCAAAAGAAAATAAAATAAAATATTTTAGAGGAAGCGAAGAAGATGTGCTTTCAAGATATTATTATGCTGCATTAGAGAATAAGTTAGATGTAATAGTAAGAATTACTTCAGATTGTCCTTTGATAGATTCATTTGTTACAGATGAAATAATAAAATTTTATATTGATAATAAGTATGAAATAGTAAGCAACGAAGGACCTCATCCAACAGAAAAAACTTATCCAAGGGGTCTAGATACAGAGGTTTTTTCTTTTAAGTCTTTAAAAGATGCTTATGTAAATGCGAAAGAAAAGTATCAAAGAGAACATGTTACTCCATACATATATGAAAATTATACTAATATATATTATTACAAAAATGGTGAAGATTATTCAAACTATAGGTGGACTTTAGATACACATGAAGATTGGAAACTAATAAAAGAAATATATATCAATTTGTATAAAGGAAAACATGATTTTCATTTCAAAGATATATTAAACTTGTTTGACAGAAAAACTGAGTTGATGACAATAAACCAGCATGTAAATCAGAAAAAAATAAAGTAGATTATATAATAATGAAAGGAATGTTATTCATGAACTTAAATATGAAGAAAAAGTGGGAAACATTGCATTCTCAGTCTAGATTTCGTCCTAAATATCCAGCAGAAATTGTAGTTCAGTTTATTTTTAGAAATTTTAAAAGAGATGGAAAAATAAAGGTTTTAGATTTAGGTTGTGGAACAGGTAGACACGTTTATTTTATGGCTAATGAAAATATAGATGCTTATGGAGTTGATATATCAGAGTCAGGTATAAATTATACAAAAAAATTATTGCAGGAAAATGGACTTCAAGATAATTTGAAAGTTTCGTCAGTAGACCAATTGCCTTTTGATAACAACTATTTTGATGGATTAATAAGTTATGGGGTTTTATATTACTGTAAAAATGAAGAAATAAAAAAAGCGGTAGATGAAATATACAGGGTATTAAAACCAACTGGAAAGGGCTTGTTATTTGTAAGAAACGAAAAAGACTATAGATATGGTGATGGTGAAGAAATTGAAAAAAATACTTTTATGATAAAAGAAGATGATGAAAGTAAATGTGCTTTTAATGAGAATGGAATGATAATGCACTTTTTTGAAAAAGAAGAATTGGTAAAATTATTTTCAAAATTTAGTAGTGTTCAAATAGATGAAATTATAGAAACTCACGAAAATGGACAATACTGTGATGCAAATTTTGTAGTTGATTTTACAAAGTAAAACATTATTGTAGCTAATGAAGGAAATACTATTAGCAATAGCTGTAAGATATTATTTAGAAACATAAAAATAAGTAGTTTGTGTATTGGAAGATGGTGGTCATATGAAATGTTATATAGAAAGAAGTATAGAGGATAAGGATTTAATAGAATTCTTATATGAAAATGCAATAAATCAACAATTCTATTTTGTAGAAAAAATATATGAAGACATGAAAAATTATGATTTTAATTATATTATATGCAAAAATAAAAACAACGTTTTGGGAGCTATGCCATTTATTCTTTATAAGAATAAATATGGAAATATAATTCATTCCATGCCATATGTTGGATATGGTGGTATAGTAAGTGATATGAGTAACAAAGAGGAAATTTATAGTTTGATTATTAATTTTCTGAAAGAATATGCGAAGAAAGAGAATGTTATTTTAACAACGATATGCATGTATCCTTTTTATAATGATTATGAACTTTACAAAAAATATTTTGATGCTGATTTTGAAAGAAAAAACTTCTATCAATATTTAGATTTGAATGAAGATGTATTTAAAAATATGACTTCAAAGTTTAGAGGAAATCTAAGGAGAAATATAAAAAAAAGCCAGAACTATGGGGTTAAGCTTGTAGAGAGCTATTCTTTAGAAGATCTTTATCAGTGGTATCATCATGTTTATTTAAAAAGATTAAATGAAACTGGTTGTGCTATATATCCATATTCTGTATTTGAAACATACATCCGTTATTATGATAAAAACAGAGTAAAAATGGTGTATGGTAAGTTAGATGATAAAATCATTGCAGGTGGATTATTTTTAAATCAAGGACTTTCTGTTGATAATTTTATGAGGGTTGTAGATGGTGATTATTTTCATACACAAGTTGGGACATTCATTGATCATTGGAGTATAGAATATGCCAAGAAGACAGGTGCAAGATACTATAATTGGCAGTCTTGTGATAGTATAGATTCGCCAATTTTTAAATATAAAAAGGATTGGGGCTCAAAGTCAGGCTATCATTATTATTTGACAAAAATTACTGGGGATATAAGTCAGTTTAAAAGGATTCCTTTAGAAATAATAAAGGAATCCTATAAAGGAATATATGTTATGCCTTATGAAGCATTTGAAAACCAATAAAAAGAAAGAGGAAATTTTATGGACATTTGTATAAGAGCTGATGGGGGTTCTCAAATTGGTATGGGGCATGTTATGAGAACTTTAGTTTTAGCTAAAGAATTAAGGAAAAAACATAATGTGTTTTATGCTTGCAGAGTAGACAAACCTATTACTAAAAGATATATACCAGGAATAGAGCAGATTGAGAAGGAAAACTTTAAAGTTATACAAATAAATGAAAATAAACTAAAAGAAAATATAAAATATATTAATGCAGATTGTATCATTACAGATAGCTATGATGTAGATGAGGAGTATTTTGATATAGTAAAAGAAAAATTTAAAATTAGTGGATGCTTAGATGATGAAAAAATTTGCGATTATTTTAATGTGGATTTTTTAATTAATCAGAATCCTTATGCACAAGACTTAAATTATAAAGTGAATTCTAATACAAAGCTTATGATGGGATGTAGTTATACAACGTTAAGAGAAGAGTTTAGAAATATACAGTATAAACAGATTAATGATAAAGTTCGAACGATAATGGTGACAGTAGGAGGAAGCGATAATAGCAATTTAACAGAGCAAATATTACAAAGTATAAAAAATTTCAAAGGAACAATTGATATAGTTGTTGGACCAGCATTTAAATTTATTGATAAATTAAGAAAATATGAAAATGAAAATGTTAATTTACATTTCAATGCCAATATGTGCGAACTTATGAAAAAATGTGATTTAGCAATATCATCGTGTGGAAGTACACTTTATGAGTTAGCGGCTTGTAAAACTCCTACTATAGGGATTATTGTAGCAGAAAATCAAACTTTAGCAGCAGATACAATGGATGAAATGGGATTGATTAAGTATTCTACAATAAAAGATTTATACAAGAATATTTTGCATTATACTTATGATGAAAGAAAAAAATCCAGTGGAAAAATGAAAAGCTTAGTGGATGACAATGGTTGTGAAAGAATAATAGATTGCTTGGAAAGAATGCTTTAAAATGAATTTAGTGATTATACAAGCTCACATAGGTTCACTAGGTAAGATTATGAAAAAGCTTTGAGGTAAAGAAGTTGTATATAATAGGTTTCTTGAAGATGAAGAAGAATTGTTTAAATATAAAAAGTATCCTTTGAAAAATGAATTAAAGTATTTATATAGACCTTACAGGATTACTCTAGATACGTTGGATGATTACGAACTTATTAAAGTGTTGTACGAAAAGTTTTATGAAGATGGGTATGTGAATCTAGAGAATGTGATGAATCATATAGATAAGAACAAAGAGATATTAGAAATCATATAAGAAAGGCGTGGTACATTGATTAATATATCTGGAAGAAAGATAGGAGAAGGAGAAAAAACATTTATAATAGCAGAAATGTCTGCTAATCATCTTCAGAATTTTGATAATGCAGTAAAAGTTATTAAAGCTGCTAAAGAAGCTGGAGCAGACGCTATAAAGCTTCAAACATATACGGCTGATACTATAACTATAGATTGTGATAATGAATATTTTCAAATAAAGCAAGGAACGATTTGGGACGGAACTACACTACATAAATTGTATCAAGAAGCTTATACTCCATGGGAGTGGCAGCCTAAATTGAAGAAAATAGCAGAAAAAGAAGGACTTATTTGCTTTTCTTCTCCTTTTGATAAAACGTCAGTAGATTTTTTAGAAGATATGAATGTTCCGGCTTATAAAATTGCTTCTTTTGAAATTAACGATATACCACTTATAGAGTATATAGCATCTAAAGGAAAGCCTATAATTATGTCTACAGGAATTGCTACTTTAGGAGATATTCAAGAAGCTTTAAATGCATGTAAAAGAATGGGAAATGAACAGGTTGCTTTATTAAAATGTACAAGTGCATATCCAGCACCTTTAGAAGAAATAAATCTAAAAACTATACCCAATATGAAGAATACTTTTAAGACTGTAGTAGGATTATCAGACCATACATTAGGGACTTCTGTAGCCATAGCATCAGTAGCATTAGGCGCTAAAATAGTAGAAAAGCATTTAACTTTAGATAGAAGTTTAGGAGGTGCGGATGCGACATTTTCTATGGAACCTGATGAATTTAAAGAAATGGTTAAAGGTATTAGAGCTGTTGAGACAGCACTTGGAGACGTTACTTATGATCTTACGGAAAAACAAAGAAGAAGTAGTGAGCATTCACGTTCTTTATTTGTAGTTAAAGATATTAAAGAAGGAGAAATATTTACTGAAGAAAATGTAAAGTCAATAAGACCTGGATTTGGAATGCATACAAAATATTATAAAGATATACTTGGGGAAAAAGCTAAAATAAACGTTAAAAAAGGTACTCCTATGGATTGGAAATTGGTTTTATAAAAAGAAACTAATATTTAAGGTGAGAGGATGTATTTTATGAATAAAGATTTGGCTATAAATGGTGGAAAACCTATAAGAAATATATTTTTACCTTACGGTATACAAAGTATAGATGATAAAGATATTGAAATAGTAGTGGATACATTAAAGAGTGATTATCTAACAACAGGACCAAAGGTAAGAGAGTTCGAGAAAAGAATAGCAGAATATGTAGGGGCAAAGTATGCTGTAGCTGTATCTAATGGTACAGCGGCACTTCATGCAGCTTGTTATGCAGCAGGAATAAAAGAAGGAGATGAAGTGATTACTACGCCTATAACTTTTGCTGCATCAGCAAATTGTATTCTTTATCAAGGTGCAACTCCTGTGTTTGCAGATATTGATCCTAAAACTTATAATATTGATATAAAAGATATAGAAAGAAAAATTACTGATAAAACAAAAGCGATTATTCCAGTAGACTATACAGGACAAGTTGTTGATATGGATAAGATAATGGATTTAGCAGATAAATATAATTTAACTGTTATAGAAGATGCAGCCCATGCAATAGGAACAGAATATAAAGGAAATAAAGTTGGAAGTATAGCGCACATGACAGAGTTTAGTTTTCATCCAGTAAAGCACATAACTACTGGAGAAGGGGGCGTTATAACAACAAATGATGAAAATTTGTATAAAAAGCTTTCGCTATTTAGAACTCATGGAATTACAAGAGATAATGAATTGTTGCTAAATACAGATGAAGGTTCATGGTATTATGAGCAATTAGATTTAGGATATAACTATAGAATTACAGATATCCAATGTGCATTGGGAATTAGCCAATTACAAAAATTAGATGGATTTATTACAAGAAGAAGAAAATTGGTTAAAAAGTATAATGAATGTCTATCTAAAATAGATGGTGTTATTATTCCTTATGAAGAAGAATATTCAAATTCTAGTTGGCATCTTTATGTAATACAAATAGAACTTGAAAAATTCAAAGGTGAAAGGAAAGAAATTTTCGAAGCTTTAAAGGCTGAAAATATAGGTGTGAATGTTCATTATATACCTGTATATTATCAACCTTATTACAAAAGACTTGGATACAAAAAAGGATTATGTCCGAATGCAGAAAAACTTTATGAAAGAATGATAACATTACCTTTGTTTCCTAAAATGAGTGATGAGGATTTACAAGATGTAGTGGATGCAGTAGATAAGGTTTTGACTTATTATAGGAAATAAAAGAATAGTGTTTGTGTATAAAAAACGTATTAGAATTATTGAATTTGTAGAGATGTGTAATCAGTAGTATAAATATTAAAAAATATATAGAAGTCTTTGGATTAATTAGAAAGATAGATTATGTAAAAGAAGATAGTAAAATTATTTGATAAAATGGAGGGAACAATATGAAAGATGAATTTAACACAGCAAGACATAGTTCGGATAAGGAAATTATAAATAGAAATAGTTTCTTTGAGTTATATTCAAATTGTCCAATACCAGAAAATGAACTATTAGAAAATATAGGCCTTTTCATGAGTAGAAGAACATTATCAAGAACGTTGTTTATGCACGAATTATACCAAAAAATTATGAATGTTCATGGTGTAATAATGGAATTTGGAGTTAGATGGGGAAAAGATTTGGTGATGTTTGAAAATTTTAGAGGAATTTATGAACCATATAATTACAATAGAAAAATAATAGGATTTGATACATTTGAAGGATTTCCATCTGTAAATGAAAAAGATGGAAATTTAGTAAAAGGGGCTTATTCTGTAACAGCGGATTATGATACTTATCTTAGTAAGGTGTTGAATTATCACGAAAGTGAAAGTCCGATTTCTCATATCCAAAAGCATAAGATTATTAAGGGGAATGCAGTAGAGACTCTAGAAAAATATTTAAAAGAACATCCAGAAACAATAATATCTTTAGCTTATTTTGATTTTGATATATATGAACCTACAAAGAAATGTCTTGAATTAATAAGAGGACATCTTACAAAAGGATCTATAATAGGATTTGATGAGCTAAATGTTAGAGAATTTGCTGGAGAAACTATGGCTTTGAAAGAGGTTTTTGGATTAGATAAATATAGCATAAGAAGATCACATATTAGTCCGTTACAGTCGTATATAGTTGTTGAGTAGAAGAAAATAATATTTTTCATGAGAATGATGTTGCAATATATAGAAGCCTTTGAATTGATAAGAAATGTAGATTAGTATGTATAAAGTAGTATTTAGAGTAGATGGTGGTTTTAGTATTGGTATGGGGCATATTATGAGATGTATATCTGTAGCTAAAGATATTATGATAACTACGGGTGGTTCTGACTCTTACGATATAAGTAGTAAGATAATCAATATGATTTTAGAAGATGAAGAACTAAAAAAGGTAAAACTAAATGTGATTGTAGGTAAGGGTTTTACTAATAAAGAATCTCTAGGAGAAATAGCCAAGGAAAATAAAAATATAATATTATACGAAAACACAAAGTATATGTCTGAGATCATGCTTAAAGCTGATATTGTAATAGCAGCTGGTGGAAGTACTTTATATGAGCTTTGTGCTTGTGGAACTACTACAATAAGATTTATAGTTGCAGATAATCAGTCTGAATTAGTAGAGAAGATGAATGCACTAGGTTATATAATATCTTTAGGTTGGTATGATGAATTTTCCAAAGAAGACGTGATGTATAACTTGAAGAATTTATGCAATGACTATTTAATAAGAGTAAAGTTAAGTGAATATATGCAGACGTTACTTGATGGAAAAGGAACAATAAGAATTGTTGAAGAAATCTTATCGATATATATTGTATAGAATATATATCGAACAACCTAAGGAGATGATAATATGGACATTGCAGCAATATCAACAATACTAAGTCAAGCAAAAGTGCAGCAACAAGCAAGTCTTTCTGTAATGAAAATGACAATGGACACATCAAAGGTACAATCTGCTCAACTAACAAAAATAATGGAACAATCAGTAAATCCTCATATGGGAAGAGGTTTGGATATACAGTTATAAAATTAGTAGGGACGATTCTTTCGGTAAAGAATCGTCCCTTTGCTTTACATAAACGTGTCTACAAGCATTCCACGAATATCATCAAGTCTTTTAACGACAGAAATTCTGTCTGTTTCTTGCCCTAAAAATTCATTGGTCAAATCTGCAAGTGCTCGATCTACCTGTTTTACTTGAGAAAGGACTCTATGTCTTCCTCTTCTGTCTAGAAAATTATCCTGTTGAAATGCATGAGAATTTTGTACTGAAACATCTAAAAACTCTTTTACAAGATTCTTATATTCTACCAAATCCTTTATATATAATCTATCTCCAAGCTTTTCAGATGCATCTACTATTTTTCCGTATAATTTTTCTAAATGAGTACGAACATCATCAGATTTTATTTTTTCAAATTGTTCATTAAAGGATATGTTCTTAGTAGCCTTTTCTTTATTCATCATAGATGGCATTTTTTGTATTTTTGCGAATTGCACTTTTTGGATGTTGTTCAAAGAGAACACGTCCTTTCTAACATAATATCTATATAAAGTATCGGCAAGTTTTAAAAATTGTTTAAGTGAAATTATTTAAGTGACAAAGAACCATCTCGTTATCACTAAAGAGGCTGGAGGAATATGTCGATAAAATAAGTGAGAAAATGAAAAGGGTGATTGAAGGTTGAGAGGATTAGAGCAGTTACAATATAATAAAATAGAAAAAAATTATCATAAAGCACCCCTAAAGAAATTTGATGTTACGGGAATATTGATTAAGAATAAGGATAATTCTGTCTCTATTGATATGGGTGATAGAATTGTAGATGCCAAATTAAAAAATCCTTTGAAAGAGCCAATTGGTGCAAAGGTAACGATTCCTAAATCTGAAATCATAGATATGAAGATTCACAAAAAAGAGGAACCTATAGAAATAAATAAAAGCTATTATGAAAAAATCCTTCAGTCCTATGGACTTCCAGTAGATGAAAATAGTATAAGAACGATTAAAAATCTAGAGGCCCATGGAATGAAAACGAGTAAAGAAAATATTCAGACGATAACCGTTGGGAAACAGTACCTAGATACGATAGAAAAGAACTTAAACTATGATCATGCTGTTAAATTAGTAGAACAAGATATAGATCTTAGGAATGATTCTATTGATAAGATTGCAAAAGCGGTAGAGTCTATAAAAAAGGATGAAAAGAAATCAGTTTCTTTTCTTAAGATGATAGGACTTAAGAAAGATTTGACTACGGATGATGCAGAGAAAATAGCAAAAGAAATCTATGGAAGTAAGATGGGAAAAGACATTACAGATATTATAAAGTCACTACACAAAGAGAAAATAAATATTACAAAAGAAAATATTGAAAAAGTTCATCGTACATTTTATAAGCTAGGGAAATTAAAAGATGTAGACGATACTGTTTTTGTAGAAGCAGTAAAGGAACAAAAGACCATGAGTATTGATCAGTTGTATAATAGCAAATACAGCATGAAAAAAGGAAAAATAGAAGTGTCAGAAGGGGTTTCGGATTTTGTTTCAAAAGCATATGAAGAGAGTGGAATTGATGCTAAAACTATTACTGAAAAGGATTTATCGAGAGTAGAAAAAGACATTATTTCAAGGTTAGAAGCTTTAGATATTACGCCTTCAAAAGAAAATATTGCTATGGCGAAAGAATTGATTATTGCTAAAGTAGATATTAATGGATCTAACATAAATGAAGTAATAGATATGAAAAAAGCGTTGAAGGATATCTTACATAATTTGGATGGGGATAAAGCATCTGCTTTAATGGATCTAGGAATTGATTTAGAAAAAGATGATATTAGATACATGGTAGATAGCCTAAAGGATATAGATCATGTAGTGCCTAAAGAAATCGGTGATAAGGTAAAGATAGAAGAGATTCAGACTAGACTAGAGACATTAAAGGAGATAAAGGTATCTGATTTAATTAAGCTTTTAAAAAATGATGCGGATTTTGATTTGAAAAATGTTGAAAGAGTTATATTTAATAAGAAATCAGTAAAAGTAACAGAAGTATCAAAACCGGATATAGAGACTTTTAAAAATACTCAGACTGATTTTAATGTTAAGAAGGGGATAGAGAGAATATTTGATGTAAGTAGGATTTTTGATAAAATAAAGAGCCTTAATCCAAACTATATTGATTTTCATCTTTCTAAAGGAGTTTCCATGACTTTGGGTACTGTTGAGAAAGTACATGATCAATGGAAAAAAGAAAACAATCATAGAAGCGATATAGATAAGAAAGAAATGAATAAAAACATAATAAATGAAATTACAAATCAGTATAATCGTGTAAGACAAAAGTTGTCAGCTTCTATGGTATTAGATTGTATGAGAAAGAGAAAAGACGTACTTCATATGCCAATAGATAAGATGGATGAAGAAATTCTGAAAAGTAAAAAAGAAACAGTAAATGGATTGATTCAAACGATCAAAAATATTGGAAAAGAAAAAGAGACGATTATTCCTCTTCTATTAAAGAATGAGATGAAATTTTCCCTTGATGAAATACAAAATGTCTCTATGTTTTTAAAAAATGTGGAGCAATTTGGGCATAAGATTTCGTCGTGTATAAAGTTTATGAATCAAGGGATGGCAAATGTTTGGGAAATGCAGTTTAAAAAGCTTGATAAGTTATCAAAAGCTGTATCTGAAAAGTTGAAAAATGGAGATTCTACGGTAGAGGATTCATATAAAGATTTGATACAGCATGTAGGGAATATGAAGCAGGATATGGAATTTTCACAAGAGAATAATAAAGAATCTAACGAATATGTAAAAGCTTTAATTGATGCACTTGAAATGCAGAAAAAGTTAAATAAAAATATGAATTTGATGCAGTTTCCTGTACTTATGGGAGATGAAATAAAGAATTTGCAGATTTATGTGAATGATGCTGATGGAATTTCGAAGAAAGATCGCGATGAGGCTACTACTATTTTTATTAATTTGGATACTCGTAAATTAGGGCAGGTAGGAATGAAGTTGAATATGAAAAATGATGCAGTAGCAGTTGAAGTTGGTGTGGAGGGGTTAGAAGCAAGAGAAAGGCTTGAAAAGTATGTTCCATTTTTAAGGGATGAAATGAAAAAAATAGGATATAAATTGGAAGGAATTGATTTTTCTGTAAGGGAAACACCAAATCTTTTAAATGAAATATCTAATAAAGACAATGGGTTAAATAATGCAATATTAGATATGAAGATTTAAAAGATTGTGCAGGAGGAAAATGGATGAATGATTTAGATTGGAAAAGAAAGTTTTTATTAAAAAAGAAAATTCAAAAAGCATATGCCACAATGCCAGATATGGAAGAAAAGGCTGAAGATCAGGTCAGTGGATATTCTGAAAAAAAAGACAAGTTACCAGAAAACTTTTATAAGGTGGTTGGAAAATTAATAAATTTTATAGATAAAGCAGAGGAAGATATATAAGTATAAAGGGATTTGTAAAATAGTCCGATAATATGAGTAAAGGTATACAGAGGAGGAAAAAAGAATATGAGAATTAATCACAATCTATCTGCTATGAATGCCCATAGATTGTTAACTTTGAACAGTGATAGAACTTCTAAAGTTTTAGAAAAATTATCTTCTGGAAAGAGAATTAATAGAGCATCAGATGATGCAGCGGGAATGGCTATTTCCGAGAAGATGCATAGTCAAATCAAAGGATTGAGAATGGCATCTAGAAATTCATTAGACGGTGTATCATTGATACAAACGGCAGAAGGTGCATTAAATGAAGTCCATAGTATACTGCAAAGAATGAGAGAACTTACTGTGCAAGCAGGTACTGGAACATTAAGCGATGATGATCGTAAGACTATTCAGGATGAAATAAATCAGCTTACTTCTGAAATTAATCGTATTGGGAATACAACAGAATACAATAAACAAAGCCTATTAAAGGGAGATGTTTCAAATCGTGACACAGTTCAGTTTTATGATTCGAAATTAGAAGGTGGAGTTGTAAAGAATATAAATGCTGAGCAAAGTTTTCAGTGGGACACGGGTAAACCTGCTTCTGACGGAGATAAATTAGAATTAGAGTTAAATGGTCAAAAAATCGAGGTATTATTTCAAGCGCATGATGCCAATTCAAAAAATGCATTGGATGCATATGATGTAGATATATTGTCAGTGCCCAATAAAATAAAAGTAAATATGGATGATCCTGCTAGTGAGGCAGGAAGTGCAAAAGCATTAAAAAATGCATTGGATGCTGTTGTGTCAAATAATCCGAAGCTTAAAGATAACTATACGATTAATTTTGATGGTACGGATAAAACTACGATTACTGCTACAGGAGAATACACAGGTGATAAAGGAGAGATTAAGGCAGCTACTTATACACCAGCACCATTAGCTACAGGTGCATTATCTTCAGGAAGTGGAGACAGTGCTATAGGAAAAATAGAGAATGTTAAGGCAAGTAAAGAGTTTGATTTTAATTCCTTAGAAGGTGCGGATGAAACAGCTACAAATAAAAATATTCAAGACCTTATAGGAAAAGGGATGACCATTAATGGAAAAAGTATAGAATTTTATAATTCTATAAGTGGAGAGTATAATGGTTCGGTTATAGGCGTAAATCTAAGGGATGCATTAGAACATGATAATAATGATGAAAAGGTTTCTGTATTGATTAGTAGTATCATTAAACAAGCAGGCCCAGAATTAGAGGGTGTAACGTTAAGTGAGCCAATTGGAGCGGGTAAGACCGTGGCGAATGTAGCGAAAAAAGCAAATAGTATACCTGTAGCTGAGGCAAAATATGAGTTTGATTTAGATGGTACAAATAAACTTACAATTAGTGCTGGCTCAGAAAATGGGGAAAAAGCAAATAAATTAAAGGTTAAAATAGAATCAAATACTACAGATGATTTGGATGTTGCTTTCGATGGTACGGATACAATCACTATTAAACTAGCCAAAGATGATGCCAGCAAGAATACTAAAGCACTTATAGATACTGCTTTACAAGGTCTCGTTTTTACAGGAGCTGCTGATGCAGATATCAAAAGTATTGATCCTACTAAATTGACTTCATTATATACTGGTTCAGAGATAAAAGGATCAGATGCAACAAATGCACCTATTACTGATCTTTTATCTGGAGGGGTAGCTGAATCTCTTGGTATATATGATTATCAGATTACAGAAGTATTTTCTGTAGGAGATAAGATTGCTATAGATGGGAATACTTATACGGCTGTTGAGAAAGATGCTAAGGCTAGTTTAGGTCAATTTAATGTGGGGACAAGTATAGAAGAACAACTAGATAGTTTAGTTCTTGCAGTAAATGCTTCAAATGTAAGATTTACTGCATCAAAGCAGGGAACGGATACTCTAAAATTAGAAGAAAAACCTGGACAAGCAACAGGTAAGGATCTTGCAAATCTTACGTTGAAAAATACTAAAATAATAGTAAATGCAAATATTGGTGGTCTAGAAGGTAATGATATTGCAATCGAAGATGGATTTGATAAAGATCATAACACGAGATTACAAATTGGAGCTAATGAAGGTCAAGGGTTTACGATTGCAATTGGAGATATGCGTGCATTAGAATTAGGAATCACAGGAAAATCGGGAGAAGAAGGATATAGTAAAGCTGCTAATATAAATGATGGAAGTAGTGAGGAACTAACTGAGGTTGCATTAGATGTTACAAAACAGGAGAATATAGATTTTTGCTTAAACAAGATTGATAAAGCGATAGAAATAATTTCAAATTCTCGTGCAACACTAGGAGCATATCAAAATCGTTTGGATCATACCATTGCAAATATTGATAATGCAGCAGAAAATTTGACCGCAGCATTGTCTAGAATTGAAGATGCAGATATGGCACTAGAAATGTCAGAATTCACAAAACTAAATATTCTTCAGCAAGCAGGAACGGCAATGATGGCTCAAGCAAATCAACGTCCACAGTCAATCCTACAATTATTGCAATAAGAGTGAGGGATAGATAATGAATAAAAAACATTTAGCCAGCAGAATTGCTACTGCCAATGAAGCAGGATTAGTAGTGATTTTGTATGAAGGATTAATAGATACACTAAAAGCGTGTCTATTGAATATAGAAGAAAAAGATAATACAAGCTTTGAAGAAAATGTAGATAAGGCTAAGAATATATTAGCTGAGTTTATAGCGACTGCAAAGGGCCATAATGATATAGCAAATAATCTTAGAAGTTTATTTATATACATAAATAATCAAATTACAAAAGGAATACTAGAAAAAGATAAAGGTTTATTTGAAGAATGTATTAAGATTCTAAGGCCACTTTATGAAGCATGGCAGGAGTTAGAAAAAAAAGAATTTGAAAAAAACCTTTCAGAAAACACAAATAAGACAGAAATCATAGCAGGAGCTACTTATGGTAGAAATCAATTAAATGATTATATAAATGACAATAGAGATAAATGGGGGCGGAGATAAAATATAAAAGGAGGTGTATAGATATGGAAATTGAAGGAAATAGCATGAATACTCAAATGCAATATCGATCGCAAAATAATCAAAGAACTGTAAATATTGAACAAGTGCAACAAAAAGAAAATATATCTGAAGAAAAAAAAGGTAGTTTTCCAGGAGAAAAGCAGTTGATTAAAAGCATTGAGAAAGAGAATAAAGATTTGAAAATAACGAATATAGATCTTAAATTTTCTATTCATGAAAAGACAAAACAAATTATGGTGAAAGTTATTGATGATACTACTAAAGAAGTAATTAGAGAAATTCCATCAAAAAAGATCCTTGATATGGTAGCTGACATGATGGAGAAAGCAGGATTGTTTGTAGATAAAAAGGCATAGAAAGGGGGTATCAATATGCGTATTTCTGGAATTGCATCTGGGATGGATACAGAGACTATGGTCAAGGACATTATGAAGGCTGAGCGTGTAAAGTTAGATAAAATTAACCAGAGTAAACAGCTTTCAGTATGGAAACAAGAACAGTACAATGAAACTAATAAATCTATTGCACAATTTATTTTAGATACGAAAACAGAATTATTTGGTACTTATAGCTATAGTAAAACAGTGGATTCACTGACTTGGGTTAAGAAGGCTACATCTTCCGATGAAAGTGTTTTTACTGCAACAGCTAGTGCCAAAGCGACAGAAGGAACACATAACATTAAAGTGACACAGCTTGCTGAAGGGGTTAAGGTAGCTAGTCAATCGCCTGTTAAGGTAGGAGCTACTAGTAGTACAAAGTTAAGTGAATTAGGTATTGCTGATGGATCTATAACTTTCAAAGTTGGAGATAAAACAAAAACGATTGATTTTAAAGCTACAGATCCGACAGATCCAAGTAGTAACCCTGATGACATAAATACAGTAGGTAAATTAGTAGCTGCTATTAACAATGCTTCTGAAGATGGAGAATCGTTAGGGCTTCAAGCCAACTTTGATGATGTAAATGGGAGATTGTTTTTATCTACCAAGGAAACTGGTGAAAATGCCAAAATTTTAATTACAAATGATTCAGAAAACTTATTTGTTGGAGCAACAAATAAGTTTAAAGTACTTAAGGATGATGGTTTAACACCTATTTTTGTAGATACATTAACAGAAGTAAAAGGAACCAATGCTAAAATAGATTTTGATGGAGCAAAAAATCTAGAGTATCCATCAAATAATATTAGTGTAAATGGAATAAATTTTAATTTGAATTCAATATCAGCAGATGAAATTACAATAAAAGTAGATACAGATGTAGACGGCGTATATGATAAAATAAAAGGCTTTGTAAATAAATATAATGAATTAATAGAAAATCTAAATAAAAAAACATCAGAAAAGAGATATAGAGACTTCAAGCCACTTACAGCAGAAGAGAAAGAAGCGATGAAGGAAGACGACATAAAGCTTTGGGAAGGAAAAGCAAAGAGTGGACTTCTTAGAAATGACGAATATATTGATAAATTAATGCAAACGGCAAGAAGTGGATTGTATGCTCCATCAAATGAAGGTGATGGTGCTTTTGATCAACTCTTTGAGATAGGTATCACAACAGGGAGTTGGAAAGATAAAGGGAAATTAGTAATTAGTGAGGATCCAGATACAGGACTAAAGGCAAAAATAAAGGAAGATCCAAAAGCAGTTCTAGATTTATTATTTGCTCCATCAGATGCTAATGATTCTTCAAAATCAGGTATTGTAAATCGTATGTATGATGATATGGTTGATGGAATGAAAGAAATGATCAACAAATCTGGAACAGGAGACAATTCAGATATATATAGAAAGGTAAAGAGTAGTATGTTAATTGACTTCGTTACAGGAGGAAAAGGAAGACCAGGTTCAATTAGTTTACTAGATGAAGCAATTTTAAAGTTTGATAAAAGTGTATCAAGAGAAGAATCAAGACTTTCTAGTGTTGAAGGAAGATATTGGAAAAAATTTTCTGCTATGGAACAAGCATTAAGTAAAATGAATTCACAAAGTTCATGGTTAGCAGGCCAATTAGGTGCTATGTAGAAAGGGTGGAGATGAATATGGCAATAAGAAATCCTTATGCAGGATTAAATCAATATAAACAAAATGATGTAATGCAGGCATCACCACAAGAACTTACATTGATGCTTTATAATGGAGCGATCAAGTTTATTAATCAAGGTATGATATTTATTGAACAAAAGAACATTCAAAAATCACACAATGCAATTATGCGTGCAAATGCTATAATCAATGAATTAAATGCTACATTAGATATGGCATATGATGTTTCTAAGGGATACAGAAGATTATATGATTACTTCTCGGATAGATTAGTAGCTGCAAATATTGAGAAGAATGCAGATATATTAAAAGAAGTATTAGAGATGGTTACAGAGTTAAGAGATACTTGGAAGCAGGCTATGGAAATAGCTTCAAAAAATAAAAAGGGAAGATAAAAAATGAAAAATAATATTGAACCTTTAATTGATCTTTGTTGTGAAAAAGAAAATGAATTAAAAAAAATAGTAAAGATTGCTTTCACACAGCAAGATGCTATAGAGAAAGAGGATATGGAAGAACTTGATAAAATAAACGAACAAAAGCAAAGTATTATGGATCAGATTAACAAGATGGATATAAATTTTTTAACACAACTTGAAAAATTAAAAAGTGATTTAGGAATTGCATCTATGGGAGATATCGATGTAAATGCTTTTCCAAGAATAAAGATTTTAAAAGAAAAAATTTCTAATGTGATGATGCTTTTAAGAAGAATAGATGAACTGGATAAAAAAAATACTGTAGAGATGAACAAAAGATTTGATAAAGTAAAAGAAAACCTTAGGAAAAGTAAAGCACAAAATCAAAGTAAAAAAATTGCAGCTAGCTATACGAATAAGTACCCATCTATTGGAGGCGTATTTATTGATCATAAGTAAAAAATAACTATATTTTTGTCACTTGCATTATTCATAAAAAAAGGATATAATAGTTGATGCATGTAATAGGTCTGTGGTTGAAAGTCCAAGCCAGTCGCAGGCGAAGGGATCCACGTAAGGTAGTCTTAAAAATGGGACTGCGGAGCATGGTGCGGTTTAGATGTAAGTCCTGCCAGAAATATCTGAGAGGGGTAGTAGTGATGGCGAACCCAGAGCAAACCCTCCAGCAGGCGAGTGTGGGGTCAAAGACCAGGTCAGCTATATATGCATTAAAAAAACTTCGACTTTTTGTCGAGGTTTTTTTTGATGAAAAATATGTAAAAATAAATGGTCATAAAAAGTTGAATGACGAAAAGAAGGGATATATGACAAAAAAAACAACTTATCCCCGAGAAATACACAAGTTTTCCACACATGAAAAATAGTAAAAATGGGTTATCAACAGAGTTACCCACATTATCCACAGTGGAAAAATAAACATATGCATGGATTGTGGACAAGTTATTTGAAAGGTAAAAAGTGATAAAATACATGTTAAAGAGATATTTCTCTGAAAGGAAGGACGAATTGTAAAACAAATTGAAAGAAAATTCTGTGGATAAAACTGTGAATTGTGTTGAAAAAATATTTGAAAATAAATTTTATTTTTTTGTTTTGAAATAAAAAAAGTGGGTAATTATATAATAGAGAAACTTGTCCTAATAAATTAGGGTATTGAATTATAAAAATTTTTAATAACCTACGTTTATCAGGAATATTAATAAGTAAGTGCAAAAGATTTGTTATATAGATTGGAAGGAGCTGAAGTATATGATAGTTAAAGTGAGTGGAAAAAATTTAGAGGTGACACCTGTATTAAAAAACACAATAGAATCAAAGTTAGATAAATTTGGTAAATACTTCAAGGAGGATACAGAGGCTCAAGCTACATTAAGCGTACAAAAAAATAGACAAATTATTGAGATTACGATTCCTATTAATGGGACTATATTGAGAGTAGAAGAAGCTACGGAGGATATGTACGCTTCTATAGATAGTGCGGTAGACAAATTAAATAGACAAGTTAGAAAACATAAAACAAAGCTAGAAAAAAAATATAAAGGTCAAAATATGATGAAATTTGAGCAGATCCCAAGATACGAAGAAGCGTATGAAGAACACAAAATTGTAAAAACGAAAAGATTTGCAGTAAAACCTATGAGTGAAGAGGAAGCTATTTTACAAATGGAATTGTTAGGACATAATTTCTTTGTATTTACAAATGGTGAAACAGATGATGTGAATGTAATCTATAGAAGAAAAGATGGAGATTATGGTTTGATTGAACCTACATTTTAAGAAAAAGTAGCCAATTTGGCTACTTTTTTAGTTCGTAGAAAACGTTAAAAATAATTCCAAGTGTAGAAAAATATGTTATTATATAATGAGAAGTTTTAAAGCGTCTTCTAAGGGGGGAGTAAAGATGTTTATGGAAGCAATGATTATAGGATTGGTTTTTGGAAAACTTAGAGGTGGAGAAATTGGAAATTTTAAAGTGGGTTCTATTAAAGGGTGGATGCTAATGGTATTAGCATTATTGGTACAATTTTCGCCTTTGCTTTTAGAAGATATTCAATGGGTACAAGCCGGATTACCATACACCTATATTGCATCCCTATTGATTTTAATTCTTTTTTTTATTTTGAACGTAGACAAAAAAGTGTTTTGGATTTTATTTGTAGGAACATTTATAAATTTATTAGTGATGATTTTGTATAAAAATAAAATGCCAATTGTGGCAGGAGGATTTCATGTAAATTCCATAATACAATATGTTCCATTTGAAGATCTTAAAACATGGACAAAGTTTTTTGGAAGATGGATGGTTATTCCAAAATTATATTTTTTACCAGGAATAATAAGTATAGGGGATCTTTTATCAAGTATAGGAATGTTTTGGTTGATTCAAGGAATCATGTTAAAAAATAAGTTTGTAGGAAGAAAAGTATTCACAAAAAGAAGTAAAATGATAAGATTTCGCTATAATGGGAATAAATAAGGAAGAACTATTCTTCTTTATTTTTTTTACAATTACGTCCCTATATGTTAAAATATAATTTAGGATAATATGTACGTCTCGAGAGAGGATGATGATGATGATAAGTTTATTGGAAAAAATATTTGGTAATTTGAATGATAAAGAAGTAAAAAAACTGTTTAAAACAGTAGATATGATTGACTCATTCGAAGAAGATATGAAAAAGTTGACAGATGAAGAACTTCAAAATAAAACAAATGAATTCAGAGAAGCGTTAAAAAATGGAAAGACTTTGGATGATCTACTTCCAGAGGCTTTTGCAGTAGTAAGAGAAGGCGCATGGAGAGCTTTAGGAATGCGTCATTTCCGCGTACAGCTCTTAGGTGCAATTGTACTACATCAAGGACGTATTGCTGAGATGAAGACAGGAGAAGGTAAAACGTTAGTTGCAACTGCAGCCGTATATTTAAATGCACTAGAAGGAAAAGGCGCACATGTAATAACGGTGAATGATTATTTGGCTAAGCGTGACATGGAGTGGATGAGCAAGGTTTATAATTTCTTAGGATTAACCGTTGGTTGTATCGTTCATGGAATGAGTCAAGTAGAGAAACAGAAGGCTTATAATGCAGATATTACTTATGGTACAAATAATGAATTTGGATTTGATTATCTAAAAGATAATATGGTTACTTATAACACCGAAATGGTACAAAGACCTCTTCACTATGCCATCGTAGATGAGGTAGATAGTATATTAGTAGATGAAGCTAGAACGCCACTTATTATTTCAGGTGCTGGAGAAAAATCTACAAAGCTATATTTTATAGTCGATCAATTTGTAAAAACGTTAAAACAAGATGTGGATTTTGTTGTTGATGAAAAGGCGAGTACGATCGTATTAACGGATGAAGATGGTGGCGGAGTAGAAAAGTCAGAGAAGTTCTTCCAAATAGAAAACTTAGCTGATCCTGAAAATATGGAAATTTCTCACCATATCAATCAAGCATTAAGAGCACGTAATCTTATGAAAAAAGATAAGGAATACGTTGTGAAGGATGGAGAAATCTTAATCGTAGATGAGTTTACTGGACGTATTATGAATGGTAGAAGATATAGTGACGGACTTCATCAAGCCATTGAAGCAAAGGAAGGCTTAGAAGTACAAAGAGAGTCAAAGACATTAGCAACGGTAACACTACAAAACTATTTTAGAATGTATAATAAGTTATCCGGAATGACAGGTACAGCTAAAACAGAAGAAGATGAATTTAGACATATTTATAATATGGATGTTGTGGTTATTCCTACAAATAAGCCCATCCAACGTATGGATATGGCAGATGTAATATATAAGAATGAAGCAGGAAAAGCAAATGCAGTTATAGAAGCTATTAAAGAGAGACATGAAAAAGGACAACCAATTTTAGTAGGTACGATTTCTATCGAGGATTCAGAAATGATTAGTAACATGTTAAAGAAACGTGGGATCAAGCACGAAGTTCTTAATGCAAAACATCATGAGAGAGAAGCTGAAATTGTTGCACAAGCAGGTAAATTAGGGTCTATAACCATTGCTACGAATATGGCTGGTCGTGGTACTGATATAAGCCTTGGTGGAAATGCAGAATATACGGCTAAAAAAGAATTAAAGAAAAAAGGATATTCAGAGTATATACTTTCTATGGTAACGAGCTTTGCACATACAGAAGATGAAGAAATTATAAAAGCTAGAGAAGAATATAAAGAAATTTATAATGAAATAAAGAAGGAAACAGATGCAGAGTATGAGCGCGTTGTAGAGGCTGGTGGACTGCACATAATAGGGACAGAAAGACATGAGTCTAGAAGGATAGATAATCAGTTAAGAGGACGTTCTGGACGTCAAGGAGACAAAGGTTCTTCCCAATTCTATATTTCATTAGAAGATGATTTGATGAGATTATTTGGAAGTGACAGAATTCAAAGTGTAGTTGAAAAATTGGGTATGGAAGAAGATCAGCCTCTAGAAGCTAAAATTCTTTCAAAGTCAATAGAAGGTGCTCAAAAGAGAGTAGAAGGAAGAAACTTCTCTATTCGTAAGCATGTACTTCAATATGATGATGTTATGAATAAGCAAAGAGAAGTAATGTACAATGAGCGTAGACGCGTATTAGAAGGGGAAGATTTAAGAGAACATATATTAAGTATGTTAGAGTCTTTAGTGGATGGTAATATTGCAACGTATACAGCAGGAACGAAATATCCTGAAGAGTGGAATTTAAAAGGAATGGAGGATTACCTTCATACAATATTCCTTCCAAAGGGCAGTTTAGAGTTTGATGATGTAGAAGATTTAACAACAGAGCTATTAAAAGAAAGAGTAATGAAAATAGCGAAAGATTTATATGATGCGAAAGAAGAAGAAGTAGGATCAGAAAGAATGCGTGAATTAGAACGTATGGTAATGCTTAGAACGGTAGATTCAAAATGGATGGATCATATAGATGCAATGGATCAATTCAGACAAGGGATTGGACTTAGAGCGTATGGACAAGAAGATCCAGTAAGAGCATATCAAACAGAGGGCTTTGATATGTTTGAAGAAATGATTGCAAGCATTCAAGAAGACACATTAAAGTATTTGTTTAATGTATCCATAGAAACAAATACAGAAAGAAAGCAAACCATCAGAGTAACAGGTACAAGTGGTGGTGGAGAATCTATCATTAATAAAACCGTTACAAATGAAGATAAGGTAGGCAGAAATGATCTTTGCCCTTGTGGAAGCGGGAAAAAACATAAAAAGTGTTGTGGAAAATAAGATGAGGGTGTGATCCTATGATTCAGCTAGAACAACTTAAATTTCAGATAAGCAATCTAGAGGATAGTATAAAAGATTTGAGTGCTTCTCTTTGACTGTGATCTATTAAAGCAGAAAGTAGAGGAACTAGATGCAAAAACCTTAGATGCAGGATTTTGGGATGATCCTCAACAGGCACAAAAGATTTTACAGGAAACAAAGGGAATCAAGGACAAAATAAGTAGAATTGAAAATCTTCATGAAAAACAGGAAGAAATTAATATTTTATTAGAGATGGCCATAGAAGAAAATGATGATTCTGTTGAAAAAGAAATACAAAATAACTTTCAAGAGATCAAGGCTGAATTAGAGGCTTTGCGTATAGAGACACTTTTATCTGGAAAATACGATAAAAATGATGCCATTTTATCCATTCATTCTGGCGCAGGAGGATTGGATGCCCAGGATTGGGCTGAGATGCTTCTAAGAATGTATACTAGATGGTGTGATAAAAAAGGATATAGAGTAAAAACGTTAGATATTTTACCGGATACAGAAGCAGGAATTAAAAATGTGACACTGCTTGTAGAAGGTGAAAATGCTTATGGATATTTAAAAAGTGAGAAAGGTGTACACCGAGTTGTACGGATTTCTCCTTTTGATCCATCTGGTAAAAGACATACTTCTTTTGTTTCTATAGATATTATGCCCGTATTAGATGAAAATATAGAGGCAGATATTAATCCTACGGATTTAAGAATTGATACGTATAGAGCAAGTGGCGCAGGAGGACAACATATCAATAAGACAGAGTCTGCTATTCGGATTACACATATTCCAACGGGACTGGTAGTACAATGTCAAAATGAGCGTTCTCAACATAGTAATAAAGATACGGCTATGAAGATGCTACAAGCAAAGTTTGTTGAGTTAAAGGAAAAGGAACATAAGGATAAAATTGAGGATTTAAAAGGTGACTATAGCCAGATAGCGTGGGGAAGTCAGATTCGTTCTTATGTATTTCATCCATATAATATGGTTAAAGATCATAGAACGAATACGGAAGTAGGAAATGTTCAATCGGTAATGAACGGTGAAATAGACATATTTATTAATGACTATCTGAAGATAAATTAAGCCGGGATATATATATTCTCGGCTTAATTTTTGCGAAAAAAGACGTATTTACAAAAAATGGAGGGAATAAGGATGAATATAGTTCAAGTATTAGCGAATGAACTCAATATAAAGGTAAAACAAGTAGAAAGTACTTTAAATTTGATTGATGAAGGGAATACAATACCATTTATAGCGAGATATAGAAAAGAAATGACAGGTGGGCTTGATGATGTTGTATTACGTGAATTAGATGAACGTCTTACATATTTAAGAAACTTAGAAAAAAGAAAAGAAGAAGTAATACATATCATTGAAGAACAAGGGAAATTAACGGAAGAACTTAAAAGTAAAATATTAAAGGCGACAATACTTCGAAGAGTAGAAGATTTATATAGACCCTATCAACAAAAAAGAAGAACCCGTGCTACAAAGGCAAAGGAAAAGGGCTTAGAACCATTTGCTGAAATGATTCTAGCACAAGAAATAGATGAAAGTATTGAAAAAATAGCAGAGGGTTTCATCAATGAGGAAAAGGAAGTTTTAACTGTAATGGATGCGATCAATGGAGCAAAGGATATTATTGCAGAAATTGTATCTGATCATGCAGAATATAGAGATAAAATAAGAAAATTAAATATGGACAAGGGTGTTATTATTTCATCAGCCGTAAATCCAGAAGAAAAAACTGTATATGAAATGTATTATGAATATAAAGAAGGCGTAAAAAGTATTGCTAATCATAGAGTACTTGCCATTAATAGAGGGGAAAAGGAAAAACAATTAAAAGTAAAACTAGTAAGCCCTGATGAAGAAATACTACAATACTTAAATAAATCGGTTATTACTAAATCAAATGAAGTTACGACGCCTGTTCTAACGGCAGCCATTGTAGACAGTTATAAAAGACTTATTTCTTCTTCTGTTGAAAGAGAAATAAGAAATCTATTAACAGAAAGAGCTGAAGAAGAGGCAATTAAAGTATTTGCAAAAAATACAAGTCCCCTTTTATTAATTGCACCTGTAAAGGATGCAAAAGTTCTTGCCATAGATCCAAGTTTTCGTACTGGATGTAAAATCACTGTTTTAGATGAAACGGGAAAGCTTTTAGATTATACGACTATCTATCCAAATGAGCCTCAAAATAAAGTAGAAGCGTCTAAAAAGACTTTAAAGGAATTAATAGAAAAATATGATATAGATATCATTCCTATTGGAAATGGAACCGCATCTAGA
Source organism: Lutibacter sp. B2 (assembly GCA_015686845.1). Lineage (GTDB taxonomy): Bacteria > Bacillota > Clostridia > Peptostreptococcales > Thermotaleaceae > JADPRS01. The sequence continues at coordinate 52,773 of JADPRS010000009.1, read as the reverse complement.
GAAACAGAAAGCATAGTAGCTGATTTACTTAAAGAGATAGATAAGCAAGTTTATTATACAATCGTAAGTGAAGCAGGAGCATCTGTATATTCTGCATCCAAGCTCGCTACAGAGGAATATCCAGATATAGATGTATCTATTCGTGGTGCTATTTCTATAGGAAGAAGATTACAAGATCCTCTTGCAGAATTAGTAAAAATTGATCCTAAAAGTATAGGGGTGGGGCAATATCAGCATGACCTAAATCAATCTAAATTAGGGGAGTCACTAAAGAATGTTGTAGAAGATTGTGTAAACTCTGTTGGAGTGGATTTAAATATAGCAACGCCAGCACTTTTACAATACATATCTGGAATTAGTGCTAGTATAGCTAAAAACATTGTTGCTTTTAGAGAAGAAAATGGAAAGTTTGGAGATAGACTACAATTAAAGAAAGTAAAACGACTAGGAGATAAGGCTTTTGAACAATGTGCAGGATTTTTAAGAATTTCTGATGGGGATAATCCGTTAGACAATACTTCTGTTCATCCAGAATCTTATGAAGCAGCTATAAAATTAATAGAAAAGTTAGGATTTACAAAGGATGATATAAAAGAAGGAAAGTTACAGGAAATTGAAAAGAAAATACTTGAATATGGCAATGATCATTATGAAGAAGAAGTAACTATATCTAATACGGGTAGATTAACTAGTTTCAAAGATCTTGCTAGACTACAACTTAATGATAAAAAAGAGCATCCAAGTAAAAATAAAGAAAAATATTTATCTAAATTGGCAGATGAATTAGAGATCGGTTTACTTACGCTTAAGGATATTGTAGAGGAGATTAAAAAGCCTGGTAGAGATATTCGAGAGGAAATGCCAAAACCAATCTTTAGAAGTGATGTATTAAAGATGGAAGATTTACGGTTGGATATGGTTATGACGGGTACCGTAAGAAATGTAGTTGATTTTGGTGCTTTTGTAGATATTGGCGTTAAACAAGATGGATTGGTTCATATATCACAGCTGAGCAATAAATTTATTAAAAATGCCATGGAAGCAGTTTCTGTTGGTGATACAGTAAAGGTTAAGATTATTGATTTAGATATGGAAAGAGGAAGAGTCGGACTTACTATGAAGGATGTAGAAGAAAAAAGGATGGCATAGCCATCCTTTTTTTTTGAAAAAAAGTGAAAGAAAGAAGAAAGAAGAAAGAAGAAAGAAGAAAGAAGAAGAAAGAAGAAGAAAGGGACAGTTCATAAATAATGGAAGAAAGGGACAGTTCATAAATAAGAAGAAAGGGACAGTTCAGAAGAAAGGGACAGTTCATAAATAATGTAACAATATGAATATAAAATGAATTTCTTAGCATACTAACATAGAGAGAGGTGAAAGTATGCCAAGAACAGCTAGAATAAAAAGTGAAGATTCAATGTATCATATAATGATACGTAGTATAAGTGAACTAAAACTATACAAAGAAAATAGTGATAAAGAAAAGTACCTTTATTTAATTCAAAAATATCAATACAAATTTGGATTTAAAATATATTCATATTGTCTTATGGATAACCATGGACACTTATTAATAGATGCAAATGGAGCAGATGTATCAAGAATAATGCATAGTATAAACCAGTGCTATGCGCAATATTTTAACAGAAAATATAAAAGACATGGACATGTGTTTCAGGATAGATTTAAAAGTAAAATCATCAATGATGATAAGTATTTATTAGCATTATCAGCATACATACATAACAATCCAAAAGACATAGAAGAATACAATCATTGTGTAGAAAAATACGAATACTCCACGCTAGGAATATATCTTCAACTAAAAAAAGATAGATACAATATAGTAGATTCAAAATATATACTACAGATGTTTAGCCCCAAAATTGAAAAAGCTAAAAAATCATATAAAGAATTTATAAATAAATATAAAGATGTAGTAACGGAAAAGGATGTAGAGTTTATAGAAAAGAATACAGAATATAGAAGTGAAAGAGTAATATTAAAAAGGGATGCTACCCCTGAGAATATAGTTGACTTTGTTAGCCGATACACAAAAATAGATAAGAGAAAGATCTTTATAAAATACAATAGAGAAGCAACAAATAGTAAGGCTTTGTGTGCATTCTTGATGAGAAGATTTTGTGATTTTTCACACAAGGAAATATGTAAAACAATAGGAAATATAACACAAGGAAGGATTGCTAGTCTATGTTTTAGAGGTTTTGAACTGATTTTTAGTGAAGACAAATATAATAAAATGCTAGAAGAATTTTTGGTGATGTAGGAAAAACTGAATAGCATAAGTAAATAATCTGGGTTTATGTTTAGACGCAGATTAATTGTTGTGCTTAAAAATTTAGTAGTAGGATAAATTTATGTATGAAATCAAAGGAATAAGTGAGATTTTATGATCTAAAGGAATATTTTTGTTGTTGAATTTTAATGAACCGTCCCTATTGTTTTTCTGAGATAGAAGGAATTACGTTTACTATGTTGAATATAAATATATAGTAAGGAGAAAATGAAGGCTAAAGGGGATCTATGAATGGATAATATGCCAATAAAGGTAGTCATACTTGGTTCTATTCCTGAAGCAATTTTTATGTTGTGGGCAGGACTTTGCTTGGTAGAAGAAGATGTTTCAACGAAACAGGTGATAGGGGTAGGTGTTTTACAAGGAATAACTTCGTATTTTATTAGAAGATATAGTCCTTTTGGAGTACATTCTATAATTCATATTATTACTCTTATTAATTATACATATTTTATTATTAAAGTTAGATATAGAGTAGCAGTTATTTCTGTATTAATTTCATTTGTTATCGTATTTTTGGTAGAAGGCACTGTGACGATTCTTATGCATGTAAATGTTACGCATGTTTTTTATATGGACTGGGAAAGGGTTTTATTGTTTTTACCTCATAATTTCGTACTTGCGGGGATTGTTTATGTGTGTAAGAAGCACAAATATTCTTTGTTAGAAGAGTCTGTACTTTTGAGGAAAATTGTTAGAGAACCTATACTTGAAAAAGATTATTAATTAAGTTATACTTAATATGTAATAAAAAAATAAAATAGAGTAGGTAGTCTTCGGGGCAGGGTGTAATTCCCTACCGGCGGTAAAGTCCGCGAGCGACAATGGTTGCTGAACTGGTGAAATTCCAGTACCGACAGTATAGTCTGGATGAGAGAAGATGGCAGGATTTTTTATGCTTGATATTTTACGCCCGAAGGTTTACTTTCGGGCGTTTTTGCATTGCAATATAAGCTGACGCCATGGGGATTGCTGAAAAGGAGGAATTACTATGATGAATAGAACTTCAACAATTGAAAAAGGAAAATTTGGTTTTAAATCAGTAGGGAGTACCCAAGCACTTACGAAAATTGCTATATTGTCAGTTTTTGCATATGTAATCATGTTTATTGAAATGCCGCTATTCTTCTTTCCAGGTTTTTTAAAATTGGATATTAGTGACATACCTGCATTAATTGGTGGATTAGCATTAGGCCCTGTAGCAGGAATTATGATTGAGCTTATAAAAAATGTATTACATTTAATTACAAAAACCACTACAGGTGGGGTAGGAGAACTTGCGAATTTTCTTATCGGAATAGCACTGGTTATTCCAACGAGTATTATGTATAACAAACATAGAAGTAAAAAGTCTGCTGTGGTAGGGATGCTTATTGGAACGATTATGATGACCATCGTAGGTGGTATTTTTAATTATTTCATATTACTTCCTTTTTACGCTAAAATAATGCCTCTTGAGCAAATTATTGCATGGAGTTCTGCAGCGAATTCTGCGATTGTTGACCTAAAAACTTTAGTATATTATGGTATTATTCCATTTAATATTTTAAAGGGGATTATTGTTTCTATCTTTACATTCCTTCTTTATAAAAAGTTATCGCCCGTGTTAAAAAGTAAATAGAATGAATAAAGAACACATTGTGCGGGAAATGCTTCTTGCCTACAATGTGTTTTTTTATTGAAGCATTTTTTTATAAAGTATATAATGATTGTATGATTTTGGACAAAATAACTACAAATAGATTTGAATTGAGGTGCAGTTGTTGAATACAATGATAAGTAATAATGAACAAAAAACATATGATTTAGGATACAAACTAGGAACTTTGCTTAAAAAAGGAGATATCATTTGCCTTACGGGTGATTTGGGGGCAGGAAAAACGGCAATGAGTAAAGCCATTGCGAAGGGACTTGAAGTGGATGAACATGTTACAAGTCCTACATTTTCTATCATTCAAGAATATATGGGAAGGCTTCCTTTGTATCATTTTGACGTATATAGGATAGGTTCTGTAGAAGAAATGGAAGACTTAGGATATGAAGAATACTTTTATGGAGATGGAGTATGTATTATAGAGTGGGCATCCATCATTGAAGAGATCATTCCTAAAGAACATCTTTGGATTGATATTAAAAGAGATGATCATGAGAATATAAGGAAAATTGAAATGAAAGCTACCACAGAACATTTTAAAAACATAATTGAGGAGTTGAAAAAAATATGATGATTTTAGCATTAGATACGTCATCAATCGTTTGTACCGTTGCGATAATGAATGATGATCAATTAATAGGGGAACAAATTATTAATCATAAAATGACCCATTCTCAAAAGTTGATGCCTGCAATTGATATGCTTTTAAAAAGCTGTGAAGTTTCTATAAAAGATATAGAGTTGATTGCAGTGGCTGAAGGGCCAGGTTCTTTCACAGGGCTTAGAATTGGCGTTGCTACTGCAAAGGGGCTAGCACACACTATGAATATTCCAATCGTAGGGGTTTCTACTTTAGATGCATTGGCTATGAATGTACCTTTTTCAAATGGATTGGTATGTCCGTTATTAGATGCAAGAAGAGATCAGGTATATACTGCAGTTTATAAGTGGGATCATGGAATGCTTGAGGTAATAGAAAAGCCCATGGCAATTTCTATTGATGAGTTAATAGAAAAATTAGTACCTAGACCTGAAAGTATTGTATTTGTTGGAGATGGAGCTATAAAAAATAAGGATAAGCTAGTAGAAAATTTAAAAGATCGTGTAGAAATAGGTCCAAATACCATTAGGATGCCAAGGGCTTCTTCTGTTGCACAGCTTGCACTTAAGAAAGCAAAGGAAGGCGACACGCAAAGTTTCTATTCGTTAGTTCCAGAATACTTACGAAAATCTGAAGCAGAAAGACAATATGAAGCAAAAATGAAAAGATGTGAAGATGATGGTGAAATTTAATTTACGTAGAATGGGAAATGAAGATATTGATGCTGTAGTAGAAGTTGAAAAAAAATGTTTTAAAGATCCTTGGAGTAAAGAATCTTTTAAAAATGAGATGAATAACAATCCTTTAGCAAGATATGTAGTTGTTGAGGAAGAGGGGGAAATTGTAGGATATGGAGGCGTGTGGATTATAGTAGATGAGGGCCATATTACGAATATTGCTGTTTATCCAGATAAAAGGAGAAGAGGATACGCAAAAGAAATTGTAAAGGGGCTTATTGATTTAGCTTGTAAAGAAGATGTTTATAATATGACCCTTGAAGTTAGAAAATCCAATGTAGATGCACAGGATCTTTATGAAAAATATGGATTTGAGAATTGTGGGATCAGACCTAAGTATTATGAAGATAATGGGGAAGATGCAGTGATTATGTGGAAGAGATAGAAAGGGGATTAAAAATTTGAATGGGATTTCGGTGGGGATTGGAGGTTTTTTTGGGGCATTAGGAAGGTATTTCATAGGACAATTAATCCCTCCTCTAAAAGGATTTCCATTAGGAACTTGTATTATTAATTTATTAGGATGCTTTTTTTTAGGATGGTTTTTGACGGTGACAGCTAAAAGATGGAAACTTTCTAATGAAGTTCGTTTAGGGATTTCTACAGGAGTTGCAGGAGGGTTTACTACTTTTTCTACATTTTGTGTGGAAAGTGTTAAATTAATTGAACAACAACAAATTGGAATGTTTTTGTTATACATAGGAAGTAGCATAATTATGGGAATTGCCATGTGTTGGGTTGGAATTAGGATAGCAAGAGAAAATTAGGGAGGTTTAGTATGGAGATTCTTGTTGGTATTGGTGGTATGTTTGGTGCAATTATGCGATTTTATATTGGAAAATTCATTGCATCAAGAACTGCTAGTGATTTTTCATATGCTACCTTTTTGATTAATATATCAGGATGTATCCTGCTTGGAATTTTGATGAACCTTTATAGGAGTAAAGATATTTCAACTACAATTTGGATGCTACTAGGCGTAGGGTTTTTAGGAGCATATACTACTTTTTCTACATTCGGTTATGAAACCATTGGATTCATTGAAAAAAAATTATATATTCAAGGAGGGGTATATGTCCTATTATCTATAACATTGGGTATTTTTGGTGCTTGGGTAGGAATGAATATAAGTTAAACCCTTGAGTTACTCAAGGGTTTAACTTATGGTGCTAAATCTTGATGAGGGTCAGGGGGAATAAAAGAGCTTAAAGATGATTGTTCTGTCATGATCATATTTACCAAATCTGTTTCATCAATTTGTGAGAGCATTCCATCTGATAGAATGTTATCGTTACGTAGTTTATTAAAAAATGATTGTTTTTTCTTCATAGAATCTTCCTTTCACTTATAATTTTCAACCTATGATTATTATCTCACAAACAATAAAAATTATTTATCGGGAACAAGTAACACAAGATAATAATTTTGCATATATTGAAGTATGTAAATGTTTTTGAGAGGAGGATTTAAATGAATTATTTAGATCCAACACAAACGGTAAATTTATTTAACATGGATTTTTTTTCCTCTGTCACAGCGATGGTTTTGGCTGTGAATTTAATTACTCAAGTAATTAAAGAAATATTTTTAGCAGAAAATGAGAACAAAAAAATTCCTAAATTAATTACATTATTTGCATCTAGTCTTGTAGTAAGTATGCATCATTACAGCTTGTGGAGTAAAAATTCTATTGCGTTTCATAATTCACTTATAGAAATGTTGTTTTTGATTTTTATTAATAGTATATTTGTTGCAGCCGTATCTATGGGGAATTATAAGATTATGAATTTGACGAAAGATAAAAAGTTTAAAAGGATCAAGGAAGAACTTGTTGTACGGGAACAAATACAGCAACAAAAGGAAATACAAGAAGATCGACAAGACTTATATTAGAGGTTTTGCTATTTTGTAGTTAGTTGGATATAATATTAAAGAACAAAAGAGAAATGAGGTGTATAGTATGAATAAGATATTGCCACCTAAGAATGGTAAATATTATTTAACCCTTGCTATAGAAAGTAGTTGTGATGAAACAGCTGCAGCAGTTTTGAAAGATGGAAGAGAAGTGCTATCAAATATAATATCTTCTCAGATCGATGTGCATAAAAAATTTGGAGGCGTTGTACCTGAGGTTGCTTCGAGAAAACATGTTGAAAATATTGATATGGTCATCCAACAAGCTATAGATGAAGCAAAAGTGTCCTTAGAGGATATAGATCATATTGGTGTAACCTATGGTCCCGGGCTTGTAGGGGCTTTATTAGTTGGTGTATCTACTGCTAAGGCTATGGCTTATGCATTAGATATTCCTTTGGTTGGAGTCAATCATATAGAGGGACATATTTGTGCAAATTACATTCAGCATCCTGAATTAAAACCACCCTTTTTATGTTTGATTGTATCAGGAGGGCATACGCACTTAGCTTATGTAAAAGATTATGGTGTTTATGAAATTCTAGGAAGAACAAGAGATGATGCAGTAGGGGAAGCCTTTGATAAAGTTGCAAGAGCTATGGGATTAGGCTATCCTGGAGGACCTTTGATCGATCAGTTGTCAAAGATAGGAGATTCTAAAGCTATTAAATTCCCAAGATCTTATCTTGAAGCAGATAGCTATGATTTTAGTTTTAGTGGTATAAAATCAGCTGTGCTTAATTATTTAAATTCTCAAAAGCAAAAAGAAATGGAAATTATAGAGGCAGATGTAGCAGCATCTTTTCAAGTAGCTGTCATTGAGGTTTTAGTGACAAAAGCGATAAAAGCAGCAAAAGAAAAGCATACAGATCAGATTGTATTAGCTGGAGGTGTAGCTGCCAATAGTGGTTTACGAGAACACTTGAAAAAGGAAGCAGAAAAAGAAGGGATGCATGTTTTATATCCAGATATTAAGTTATGTACAGATAATGCAGCCATGATTGGATGTGCCACTTTTTATGACTATATTGATGGATACAAAAAAGATCTGTACTTAAATGCTATACCGAATTTAAAGTTAGGAGAAAAAAATAGATAGAAAAGTTATTCAGAAAATTCTGTGGAGAACATTGTGGGTAATGTGGATAAGATGTATAAATGGCTAAAAGCGAAGATGGAATTGTGCATAACATTGATAATTCTGTGGAAAAAATGTGAATACATATTATAACGTGCCTTATTCAATTATATGATTAAAGTATGAAAACTATGCATAAAAATTTATATTTTATTATAGACAAACAACTTCATCCTTTAATTTTAAAAGGCTGTAATTATATAATAAGGAGTGACTTGCAATCTTCATACTTGCCGGAACGACGTTTATATAGTTACACCCTTGCTATATAGTTAATAGCTAAGTTGTTGGTCTATAAAAAAAAGAAAGTAGTTTGAAAATCAAACTACTTTCTTTCTGTTACGTAATCTACAATATTACCAACTGTTTTGAAGCCTTCAGCATCTTCATCTGGAACTTCAATATCGAATTCATCTTCAATAGCCATGATGATTTCAACAGCATCTAATGAATCTGCTTCTAAATCACCTATTAAAGAAGAATCTAATGTAATCGTTGTGTCATTGTCTAATCCTAATTGTTCAATAATAATTTCTTTTATTTTTTCTAATAACATAAATATTACCTCCTAAATTTAAATGAATTTAATTGATATGATCATCTTTTGACGTTATTTTACCATATCTTAAATAAAAATACTATAAAAATATTTAATTATAATATATTTTTATTTTTATAGCATTTACAGATTCCATATGAATAACTCATCATAAGGAATCGTCTGAAAAGTTTTCCCATTGTTCATATAGAATGTCTAAATCTTGTTTTAATGTGGCACTTTGTGTGTTTATTTCTTTGCTTTTTTCTGGATTTGAATATATTTCTTCTTTGCACATTAAATCTTGAAGATCATTCATTTGTTCTTCTAAAGAAGCAATTTTTTGTTCGAGTTCTTGAAGTTGTTTTTTTGACTTTCTTTCTTGAAGTTGTTTTTCTTTTTCTTTGCGTCTAGCATCTTTAACTTGTGTTTTCGTTTGTGTAGATTCTATTGGTAGAGGTTTTGTTTCTTCAAACATATTCTTCTTTTCTTGATAATATGCATAATTCCCTAAATAAGTTTCTAACCCATCAGGGCTAAGATCAAATGTCTTGTTTGTAACTTTATTTAGAAAATAACGGTCATGGGAAATTACAAGAATCGTACCGTCGTAATTTGTTAGGGCTTCTTCTAAAACTTCTTTAGATACGATATCTAAATGGTTTGTTGGCTCATCCATTAATAAAAAATTTGATTTAGAAAGCATAAGCTTAAGTAGTGAGAGCTTACTTTTTTCTCCACCACTAAGGGCTGATATTTCCTTGAATACTTCTTCATCAATAAATAAGAATGAACCAAGAAGCGTACGTACTTGTGTTTGAGTAAAATGAATATGCTCGTGCCATATTTCATCAATGACGGTGTTTTTTAAGTTAAGCTCTGATTGTTCTTGATCAAAATAACCCACTTCTACATTATGACCTAAGACAATAGAGCCTGTGTCATATGAAATATTTTCAAGAATCATTTTGAGTAAAGTAGATTTACCAATACCATTTGGGCCAATAAGACCTATTTTTTCTCCTTTGTAGATTTCAAAATTTACGTTTTTGAATAACAAGTGGATATCAAAACTTTTGGATAAATTGTTTGCTTTTAAAATATCGTTGCCACTTTTTATTTGTGTTTCAAAACGAATCTTGGTATTTTTCTGAAATTGTAAGGGTTTTTCTATGCGTTCTATGCTGTCTACTTTTTTTTCTCTACTTCTTGCTCGTTTCGCTAATTTTTCTGTTCCATGTTGTTTAAATCTACGAATTATTTCTTCTTGTTTTTCTACTTCTTTTTGTTGGGCAAGATATTCCTTTTGTCGCTGATGAAAGAGCACTTCTTTTTTCTGCGTATAATAAGTATAGTTTCCGTTGTATGTGATAAGCTCTTTATTTTCAATTTCATACATCTTTTCAACCACTTGATCTAAAAAGTATCGATCATGAGAAATAAGAAGAATCGTACCATTATATGATTTTAAAAAGGACTCTAGCCATTCTGTTGCATCCATATCTAAATGGTTTGTTGGTTCATCTAATAATAGAATATCTGGTTTTCTCAGTAGAAGCTTGCCTAAGCGTACCCGTGTTTTTTGACCTCCGCTTAATTGATAAATAGGCTTATGAAATTCATCTTCATTAAAACCTAATCCTCTTAAAACTCCTTTGATTTCACTACTATATCCATACCCGTTTTTTTTCTGAAATTCTTCAGATTTTAATGCATAAGTGTCCATTAAAATTTGTAGTTTAGAATCAGATGAAGTGGCAGAAATATCTTGTTCTAAATTTCTAAGTTCGGCTTCAAGTTTTATAAGATCTTCGAAAACTTGAAGTATTTCATCAAAAATGCTATTTTGATTTGATAAATCAGTATGTTGTTCTAAATATCCGATAGAGATATTTTTGGATAAATAAAGTTCACCACTGTCATAGGAATGTTTGCCAGTAATAATTTTAAATAAAGTGGATTTTCCTGCACCATTGGTTCCGACCAATCCTATTTTTTCCCCTTTGTTAATGGAAAAAGAAATATTGTTTAATATGGTGTCAATCCCAAAAGCTTTGCTAATATGATTGCATGATAAAATAATCATAAATATCCTCCTTGCTAATATTAATAAAGAAGTTTAAAATTAATGTTTAAAGTAAATGTTTAAGGTTAATATGGCTCAATCTTTATTGTATCAAAAAAACAAGAAAAATAAAAATAAAAGCAAGATACAATAATTTGAAAAATATGATAGAATCAATAAATAAGGGGAAAGTAAGAAATTGGAATGGATTGACAGATGCTTTGACCAGTGATATAATTTGAAAAAAATCGTATATAGAGGTTGGTAATTATGATCAAAGAAAATGCAAAAATATCTATGGCAGTTATTCGAAGATTACCAAAGTACAGGAGATATTTATCTGAATTGTTAGAAAAAGGAAGAGAAAGAATTTCGTCTAAGGAGTTAAGTGAACTTATTGGGTTTACAGCTTCACAAATTAGACAAGATTTAAATAACTTCGGAGGCTTTGGACAACAAGGATATGGTTATAAGGTAGAAGAATTATATAAGGCGATAGGAAAGATCTTAGGGTTAGATCATTCTTATAATACTATTATTGTTGGTGCTGGAAATTTAGGACAAGCTATTGCTAACTACACGAACTTTGATAAAGCTGGTTTTATTCCAATTGGTATGTTTGATATTAATCCAAAGCTTATTGGTCTTAAAATTAGAGATATAGAGATTATGGATGCGGATTTAATGGGTGATTTTATTAAGCAAAATAAAGTGGATATTGGTATTATTTGTACATCCAAAGAAAAAGCCCAATCTGTAGCTGAAGTAATGGCAACAAATGGTATAAAGGGAATCTGGAACTTTGCACCAACGGATATACAAGCACCATCAGACGTGGTTGTAGAAACGGTCCATTTAAGTGAAAGTTTATATACCATATCGTTCCTACTGAAACATCATGAATAATAGTAATATATTTTAAATATTGTTTGATTAATGATACAGTGTGCAAAATTTCAGACAAAATGTAAATTTATTTAAAAGGTTCAAATGCTAAACAAGGGATAAAAACTATATGAATATTAATCTTGTGGAATAAAATCTTATATAAGTGTGTAAAAAATGTACATGTATACAAGTGCATAAAGTCATGTTTAAATAAGAATTATATATAAAACAAAATTTATTCATATTTTTTATAATTTTTCACATTTTAAATTTGAAATTAAGACAATCTATGCTATAATTAAAATCGTAATGTGAAAAAAATATCAATTTTTAAAAATATAGAGGAGGGAATTAACATGCAATTCAAATTAACCAACGAACAAGAAATGGTTAGAAAAATGGTTAGAAGCTTCGCACTAAATGAAGTACAACCAATCGCAGCAGAAATTGACGATACAGAAAGATTTCCATGGGAAACAGTAAAACAAATGGCAAGATACAACATGTTAGGAACTTTCGTACCTAAAGAATATGGTGGCGCAGGAGCAGACGAAGTTACGTATGCAATTACTGTAGAAGAACTTTCTAGAGTTTGCGGAACAACTGGTGTTATCTGTTCAGCACACAGTTCATTATGTATGTGGCCAATCATGAAATATGGTACTGAAGAACAAAAACAAAAATACTTAATTCCATTAGCAAAAGGTGAAAAACTTGGCGCATTTGGATTAACTGAGCCTAATGCAGGAACGGATGCAGCAGGACAACAAACGACTGCTGAATTAGATGGCGATGAGTGGATTATCAATGGTTCTAAAATATTCATCACAAATGGTGGAGTTGCAGACACTTATGTTGTAATGGCAATGACGGATGCATCAAAAGGAACAAAAGGAATCAGTGCGTTCATCATGGAGAAAGATACGCCAGGATTTAGCATTGGTAAAAAAGAAGACAAACTAGGGATCAGAGCTTCTGCTACTACAGAGTTAATCTTTGAAAACTGCAGAATTCCTAAAGAAAACTTATTAGGAAAAATAGGAAAAGGTTTCACAGTTGCTATGACTACTCTTGATGGTGGTAGAATTGGTATCGCTTCTCAAGCATTAGGAATTGCTCAAGGTGCTTTAGATGAAAGTATTAAATATACAAAAGAAAGACAACAATTTGGTAGACCTCTTGCTAAATTCCAAGCATTACAATTCGAAATGGCTGATATGGAAACTAGAATCCAAGCATCAAGACATTTAATTTATAATGCTGCATGGAGAAAATCTCAAGGATTATCTTATTCTAAAGAAGCTGCTATGGCTAAATTATTTGCAGCTGAAACTGCTATGCATGTAACTACTAAAGCTGTTCAATTACATGGTGGATATGGATATACTAGAGATTATCCAGTAGAAAGAATGATGAGAGACGCTAAAATCACTGAAATCTACGAAGGTACTTCAGAAGTACAAAAAATGGTTATTGCTGCACATATCTTGAAATAATTATGAATTCATTTATATATGTTCGATAATATGAAATATAAAAGGAGGAAGAAATATGAAAATAATTGTTTGTGTAAAACAAGTTCCAGATACAAACGAAGTTAGAATAGACCCTATAAAAGGAACTCTTATTCGTGAAGGAGTTCCAAGTATATTGAATCCAGATGATGCAAATGCATTGGAAGAAGCATTAATCTTAAAGGATAAGTATGATGATGTTCATGTAACTGTTTTAACAATGGGGCCTCCTCAAGCTGATGAAATGTTAAGAGAATGTTTAGCTATGGGTGCAGATGATGCAATCCATTTAAGTGGTAGAGAGTTCGCAGGTGGAGATACTTGGGCAACTTCTAACGCAATTGCTGCAGCTATTGACAAAGTAGTAGGAGAATATGACATAATATTTGCTGGAAGACAAGCAATCGATGGAGATACTGCGCAAGTAGGACCTCAAATCGCAGAAAGATTAGGAATTGCTCAAGTTACGTATGTTCAAAAAGTGGATGTAAATGGTAACGAACTTACTATTGAAAGACAATTAGAAGATGGATACGAAGTAATCAAAGCTCAAACACCGATCCTTCTTACAGCTATTAAAGAAACAAATACGCCAAGATATATGTATGTTAAAGGAATCTATGATGCATATAAAGAAAAAGAAGTAAAGGTTTGCTCGTTTGCTGACTTAGGAATTGAACAAGACGAAGTTGGATTAAAAGCATCTCCAACTAGAGTTAGACGTTCTTTTGTACCAACACCAAAAGGAAAAGGTGTTATGCTTGAAGGTACTGCTAAAGAAATGGCTGAAAAAGTAGCAATTTCACTTAAGCAAAAGCATCTTATATAAATAACGTTATTTAATATAGAAAAATGAAAAGTAGGAGGGAACATTATGCCAATCGTACAAGATACTTCTGCGTACAAAAATGTATGGGTATTTGCAGAACAAAGACAAGGCAAACTTATGCCTGTAGTAATAGAACTTCTTGGAGAAGGTAAAAAATTAGCAAATGAAATCGGTACACAAGTTTGTGCTATTTTATTAGGACACAATGTAGACGGTTTAGCAAAAGAATTAATTTCATATGGTGCTGACAAAGTATACCTAGGACAAGATGAATTGTTAGAAAAATTCACTACTGATGGATATACAAATGTAATTGCTGAAGCAATCACTGAAATTAAACCAGAAATCGTTTTAATGGGAGCAACTCACATAGGAAGAGATTTAGCACCTAGAGTTGCTGCTAGAGTAGATACTGGACTTACAGCTGACTGTACACAACTTGAAATAGATCCAGAAGACAAGAAGATTCTTCAAACTCGTCCAGCATTTGGTGGAAACATCATGGCTACAATCATTTGTGAAAAGCATAGACCACAAATGTCTACAGTAAGAACTGGAGTTATGGATAAAGCGCATAAAGATGATTCTAGAACTGGAGAAATTATCAAACTTGATGTTAGATTAGAGAAAAAAGATATCAGAACAGATGTAGTAGAAATAGTAAAAGCTATGAAAGAAATAGTATCTCTTACAGATGCTGACTTCATTGTATCTGGTGGACGTGGAATTGGAAACCAAGAAGGATTTGAATTAATCAAAAAATTAGCTGATAAATTAGGTGGAGTAGTAGGATCATCTCGTGCTTGCGTTGATGCAGGATGGATCGAACATTCTCACCAAGTAGGACAAACAGGTACTACTGTTAAGCCACAAATTTATATTGCTTGCGGTATCTCAGGAGCAATCCAACATTTAGCTGGAATGCAATCTTCAGATCTTATTATTGCAATCAATAAAAATGCGAACGCACCAATCTTTGACGTTGCTGATTATGGAATCGTTGGAGACTTATATGATGTAGTTCCTAAATTAATTGAAGCAATTGGTAATGCTGAAGAACTTGTAGCAGCATTAAAATAAGGTGAAACAAAACGAGCAATTGTTTATTTAAACAATTGCTCGTTTTATATTTCAGCATGGAATTATGTGAAATTGAAATGAGTTATCAATTATGTTATAATGATAAAAAATAAGAATAAATATTAGGTGGTTACAATGGGTAATTATTACAATGAGATCAATATAATGGTTGAAAAATTAATGCATAAGATTTTAGTTTATGATAGAAAGGGTTTTAAAATAGGAACGAAGAGTAAAGAACTATCACTATTAGATGTGTATGTATTAAAGGCTATTGGAGAAGAAAAAGAAAAAAAAATCTATGAATTATTAGAAGAAGTAGAAATGGATCGTGGAATGGTTGCTTCTATCATTAAGAAATTGGTTCTATATGCATATGTAAGAAAAGAACGAAGTGAAGATGATAAGAGAGCATATATATTAAGTTTGACTGAAAAGGGAATGGATATGTATAATAAAACGTTAGAAATACAAGAGAATTTTCTGGAGTTTATATTGTCAGATATAACACTGAATGAGGAAAAGGCTATTTTAAAGTTTTTGAGTAAAATTAATCAAACGACTTTAAAATAAAAAAGATACCCAATAAAGAGTATCTTTTTTTATACGTACATATGGTTGTGATTACTCCATAACTGCTGCGTCTACAGGGCAAACATTTGCACAAGCACCACAGTCGATACATGCAGATGCGTCGATTTCATATTGGTCGTCTCCAGCAGTAATACAGCTAACTGGACATTCTGGTTCGCAAGCTCCACAACTCATACAAGAATCATTGATTACATAAGCCATAATAAAGTCCTCCTCAAATATCTATAAATTATTTTTTAACATGTTTTTAGTGTACCAAAATAGATATAATGCTACAACATAAAAAGTCGCAAATATGAAAAAAAAGATGAATATATAATGATTATCATTGTATATATTTTTAGGTGAAATGTGCTATTATAATAATGGATAAAATAACAACATAAATACTTGTCTATTATAGGAGAGGAAGTGTGTTATGAAAGTTTTTGCGCTTGTAGGAAAAAGCGGAACTGGGAAGAGTTATCGTGCAATGAGCTTGGCATATGAAAAAGAAATTGAATGCATTGTAGATGATGGATTATTAATTAAAGGAAACAAAATTTTGGCCGGTAAATCAGCAAAAAGACAATCAACAAGTGTTGGAGCTGTAAAAATTGCACTTTTTATACATGAAGACCATAAAGAGGAAGTAAAGAAAGAAATAGAAAAGATCAAGCCTGAAAGTATATTGCTATTAGGTACTTCAAATAGAATGGTAGAAAAAATTGCATCTCACTTAGGGATTGGTGTAGTAGACGAATATATATCTATCGATGAAATTTCTACAGAAGAAGAACGGATTATGGCACAGAATCAAAGAATAAAATTTGGAAAACATGTAATTCCTGTACCTACATTTGAAATAAAAAAAGATTTTTCAGGATATTTTATTGATAAATTGAGAATTCTAAAAAAGAAAAATGACACATTAGAAGTATCAGAAAAGTCTATAGTAAGGCCTACTTTTAGTTATATGGGTAAATATACGATATCTAATAAAGTTATTATTGATTTAGTTGCCTATATAGCACAAAAAAGTTCTAATATTAACAAAATTCTAAAAACTGTTATAAAAAATCATGAAACTGGCATTAGTATTATTGTAGAAATATCTGTTTTTTATGGAGAACCCATACAAAAGTTAGTTAAAGAGGTTCAGAAACAAGTGCGAAAGGAAGTTGAATATATTACTGCCCTTAATATTGAGTCTATTAATATATTGGTGAAAAATATATCATTCAAGAAATAAAAGATTGAAATTCATTTGTTTTAAAATTCATACGCTCATTCAAAAACAGGGAAATATTTATGTTTACAACTTAAAATAGCGGTGTTATAATTTCCTTGAATTAAGGATATATATTGTATACATGTATATACATGTGTAAACATTTATTTACTGTAGGAGGTTTTTTTAAATGTCAAACCAAAGTGTAGATGCTAAAAAGTATATTGAGCAAGTAATAGAAAACGTTACGAAGGCAAATGGTGATCAACCTGAATTTATACAAGCGGTTGAAGAAGTATTACCTTCTTTAGAGCAAGTATTAGAAGCGCATCCAGAATATATAGACGCAAACATCTTAGAAAGATTCTGTGAGCCAGAAAGACAAATCATCTTCAGAGTACCATGGGCAGATGATCTTGGTAAAATACAAGTAAACAGAGGATTCAGAGTACAATTTAATGGCGTAATCGGACCCTACAAAGGTGGTCTTAGATTCCACCCATCTGTATACTTAGGAATTATTAAATTCTTAGGATTCGAGCAAGTTTTAAAGAACTCTTTAACAGGTCTTCCAATTGGTGGAGGTAAAGGTGGTTCTGATTTCGATCCTAGAGGAAAATCTGATGCTGAAATTATGAGATTCTGCCAAAGCTTCATGACAGAATTATATAGACACATTGGACCAGATGTAGACGTTCCTGCTGGAGATATTGGCGTTGGAGCAAGAGAAATCGGATACCTATACGGACACTACAGAAGAATTAAAGGTGCATTTGAAAACGGAGTACTTACAGGAAAAGGTTTATCTTATGGTGGAAGTTTAATTAGACCAGAAGCTACAGGTTTTGGTGTAGTTTACTTCTGTCACGAAATGCTTAAACATGAAGGCACAGATTTTGCAGGTAAAACTGTTGCTGTATCTGGATTTGGTAATGTTTCATGGGGAGCATGTAGAAAAGTTGCTGAATTAGGTGGAAAAGTAGTTACGCTTTCAGGTCCAGATGGATACATATATGATGCAGAAGGTATCGTAACAGAAGAAAAAATTAACTACTTAGTAGAAATGAGAGCATCTGGAAGAGATAAAGTTCAGGACTATGCTGATAAATTTGGTGTAGAATTCTTCCCTGGAGAAAAACCATGGAATGTTAAAGTTGATATCGTAATGCCATGTGCTACTCAAAATGATATTCATATAGAGCATGCAAAGCAAATCGTTGCAAATGGTGTTAAGTTTATTTCTGAAGGTGCAAACATGCCTTGTACAAATGAAGCAGTTGAATATTTCTTAGAAAAAGGATTAATTGTTGGACCAGCTAAAGCTGCTAATGCAGGTGGAGTTGCTACTTCAGCTCTTGAAATGAGCCAAAATAGCATGAGATATGCTTGGACTGCAGAAGAAGTTGACCAAAAACTTCACCAAATCATGATCAATATTCATGACAATGCTATGAAAGCTGCGAATGATTTCGGTTTTGGATATAACCTAGTTGCTGGAGCAAACATTGCTGGATTTGTTAAAGTTGCTGAAGCAATGTACGCACAAGGAAATTACTAAGAATATAGATATAAAAAATGAGAATCCTGTTTCAGGATTCTTTTTTTTATTAAATTTAAAATGTAATATTACAGTTTAAAGACAAATAGGATAATTTAGTCAGAAATATATTAAAATAGAGGAAGGAGGGGATATAAATGAAACGAATGCTTAAATATATAATTCTAACAATCACAATAATCATGTCGCTGGGGATCTTTACTAATGTATATGGAGAAGGAACTACTACTCCAGGATATTTTCCTCCACAACCCAAAGATACAGTTGTTTGGATTGTAAAACCACATATAGGAATGAAGCTGATTTTAAATGGAAATAAAGTTGAAAATGTTTATATGAAGTTAAATGGCAATGAGGTCAATGCAAAGTATGACCAGAAGAATAATGGTGTTTTCTATACGCCTACTATGCCTCTAAAGCCGGGTACATATAAAGTAGATTTAAATGTAGAAATAACTGGTTTTAAACCCCTTGTTCAATCATGGCAGTTTTCTATTAGTGAAAATGCTATAAATTCATTACCGTTATCAACAGATCAGCAAAAAAAAGTGCTAAGCTATGCAAATGAGTATAGAAAGAAATTTAAATTAGAGCCATTGAAATTAAATTCTGCATTAAATAGTGCGGCTATGTCTCATTCTAATTATATGAGTTTTAATAAAAAACTTACCCATGATGAATTTTCTAATGAAAAGGGTTTTACTGGAGTAAGTCCATATAATCGTGCAGAAGCATTTGGATATATATATGGAAATGTAATAGAAAATGCGAGTGAAAATTATAAAGATTATAAGAATGCAGTTGATGAATTGATTGATGCACCCTATCATCGTTTGGCTTGGCTCAATCCATTTGTTCAAGATTTTGGGTATGGATTTAAGGATGGATATAGTACTTTTGATTTTGGTGGAAATAGACAGACCAAAGATCAATTGATTGTATATCCTTTGGAAAATCAAATAGATGTTAAGACGAACTGGGATGGAGAAGAGATCCCAAATCCTTTGCGGTTTTATGAAGAGAAAAAAAATGTAGGATATCCAATTACTATATCTTATTTTACGAATGAAACGATTGGAAAATGGATGATCGAAAAGGTTACATTGACAGATAATAGTGGGAATATCGTTAATACGTATATTAATACACCTTCGAAAGATGAACACCTTACAAATAGTATTATAGTCATGCCTATAAAGCCACTAAAAAGTAATACTTCATATACGGTTTCTATTAAAGCAAAAGTTGAACTTGAAGATAAGAGTGTGAAGGCAATCAGTAAGACGTGGAAATTTAAAACGGAAAAAGAACAGAAACAGGAAAATAAAAAAAGTGTATTTGATGATACGAGTAATCATTGGGCACAAAATGCTATAGATGATTTAGCAGAGAAAAAGATTGTTTCAGCAAAGACAGGAAGATTGTTTAAACCAGATGATGCAATTACTAGAGCTCAATTTACTGAGTTTATGATTAATGCTTTGGATATGAAACTGCAGAATTACAAAGGAATTTTTAATGACGTAAAAAAGGATAGTAAATATTCATTATATATTGAAAAAGCCTATGATGCAGGGATTATACACGGCGTAGGAAATAGTAAGTTTGAACCGGATAGAGGCATTACGAGAGAGGAAATATCTACGATTATTACAAATGTTTATGAGAAAAATAAGAAAGAAAAAATAAAAATCAATGATGTGCTTCTCTATTTTACGGATAGAAAGAAAATAAGCGATTGGGCATTAGGGTATGTAAAGGGCGCTTATAAGCTTCAGATTATAAGAGGAAGAGGTGATGAAAGCTTTGATCCTCAAGGGAAAACTACAAGAGCAGAAGCAGTTATTATGATTAAAAACTTGCTTGCAAAGTTATAATATGAAAAGAGCAGCTATTGAGCTGCTTTTTTCATATCATAATATACTTTATGCAAAGTCTTCTTAAGCCATACAATAAGAAAAATTATAGAAATAAATTCTGAAATAGGGAATGCGTACCATACAGCATGAAGTCCTTTCCAACTAAGCAATAGGTATCCTATTGGAAGTAATAAAATCATTTGTCTTAGAAAAGATATAATTAAGCTTGGAATCCCCTTTCCGATCGCTTGAAATGTAGTAGAACCAATAATTGCTGGACCAATGATGGGAAAGGCTATACTAATTGTTTTGAGTGCATCTTTTCCAATGGTCAACAAGTCCGTACTGTTTCCAAATAGCCTTATTAGATTTTCAGGAAATAGTTGAAAGATGATACAGCCAATGGTTGTAAAAGTAAATGAAATGAGCAAACTATATTTCATGGTTTGTTTCATTCTATCTGGATTTTTATGTCCATAGTTGTAACCCATAATAGGAATGTAGCCTTGATTAAGGCCAAATACAGGCATGAATACAAAAGATTGAAGCCTGAAGTATATACCCATAGCTGCAATGGCAGTGGCGCTATAAGGGCTTAATAACAGGTTGAAACCTGATATCATAAAAGAGCCTAAACATTGCATTATGATCGATGGAAGTGCCACTGAATAAATCCCTTTTATGATTGACTTATCTATCTTGAATTTTTCGAAATTCAACTTCACTTGATGGTTTCCTGTAAACAACATCCAGAGAATAAAGCTTCCACTAATGATTCTAGCCAAAATAGTAGCGAGAGCAGCTCCCTGTACGCCTAATTCTGGAAAAAATCCATATCCGAAAATGAAAAGTGGGTCTAAAATAGTATTTAAGATTGACCCAATTAGCATAGTAATCATAGGGATGAATGTATTCCCCTCTCCACGAAGTATATTGTTTGCAATCGTAGGAATGAAAACTGCTATAGAACCTATAAGTATAACTTGTATGTACTCTGCACCATATTTAATTAAGGCTGGGTTATGAGTAAATAATTTGATGATTGATTTCGAAAAAAAGATACCAATAAGAGCTGTGAGGATTCCATAAATAATAGCTATGATTAAAACATGTTTTGCTACATTTGATGCTTTCTTTGCATTGTCTTGTCCTAGTAGTCTAGAAATTAATGAACTTGTACCAATGCCAGTACCAACGCCAATAGCGATGAGTATTAGTTGTATTGGAAATGCAATTGAAAGTGCTGCAAGGGCATTCTCGCTTATTTTTGCAACAAAAATGCTATCTACTACATTATATAGAGCTTGAATGAACATAGATAGAATAGAAGGTATAGATAGCTTAAATAATAAAGGTAAAATTGGTTCTGTTCCTAATATGTTTGATTTTGTAGCTTTCATTAGAGCGTCCTCCTTGTAAGATTATAAGGTTTACGGGTACTGTATAAGTGTACAGGAAAACTTTGTAAGAAGCTAGAGTGAAATGACATGTCACTTTATCACGTTACAAGAAAAAAGTTGTAGAATGATTGTATCTTTGATACACTTTATAGAGATAAAGTGTTACTACTGGAAGTTGTTTGGATTATTATGAAATTAATTGACAAAATAGGCTGAAAAATATATTATTAACTTGTAGTCAGAAAACTTTAAAAACTAAATAATTAAATGTTTGAGAAATCATTTATTTGGTAATTGTAACATTTCAATCATTTCATAATAATCATAATCAAAAATCATAATATAGAAGGGAAGTAGTGCTTTATGGGAAGAATAGTTATTGATGGAAACAGTTTAACTTTGAAAGATGTGGTAAATGTAGCGAGAAAAGGATTTGTAGTAGAACTTTGTGAGGATGCATTAGTAAAAGTTAAAAAAGCAAGAGCATTTGTAGACAAGCTTGTAGATGAAGAAAGAGTTGTATATGGTATTACGACTGGATTTGGAAAGTTTAGTGATGTTCATATTTCAAAAGATGAAGCAAAAGATTTACAAAAAAACTTAATTATGAGTCATGCATGTGGGGTAGGAAAACATTTTCAAGAGGATATTGTTCGTGCAATTATGTTGTTAAGAGCAAATGCATTAGCAAAAGGATTTTCAGGAATTAGACCTGAAACTTTAAATACATTGATTGAAATGATTAATAAAGGAGTAATTCCTGCTATTCCAGAAAAAGGATCATTGGGTGCAAGTGGAGATTTAGCACCTTTAGCACATATGGTATTACCTCTTATTGGAGATGGGGAAGCTTATTATAAAGGCGAATTAATGGATGGAAAAGAAGCAATGGAGAAAGCTGGACTAACACCAGTAGAATTAACATCTAAAGAAGGATTGGCACTTATTAACGGTACACAAGTACTTACAGCAGTAGGCGCATTGACTGCATATGATGCAATGAATCTATCTAAATTATGTGATATTTCTGCTTCATTAACTTCTGAAGCATTAAATGGAATTACAGATGCATATGATGCAAGAGTACATCAAGTTCGTCCACACAAAGGACAAATTGATACTGGAAAGAACTTATTAAGAATACTTGAAGATAGTGAAAGAACCACACGTCAAGGAGAAATCAGAGTACAAGATGCATATACTCTAAGATGCTTACCACAGATTCATGGTGCAAGTAAAGATGCAATCAATTATGTATTAGATAGAGTTGATATTGAAATAAATGCAGCAACAGATAATCCATTGATTTTTGCTGATGATGAGTATGCAGTTTCTGGAGGAAACTTCCATGGACAGCCAATGGCTATGACTTTTGACTTCTTAGGTATGGCTACAGCAGAATTAGCAAATGTTTGTGAAAGAAGAATTGAAAGATTAGTAAATCCTCAATTAAGCGGACTTCCAGCATTCTTAACACCAAAAGGAGGACTTCATTCAGGATTTATGATTGCACAATATGCAGCAGCAGCACTTGTATCAGAAAATAAAGTTTTAGCACATCCAGCAAGTGTAGATTCAATCCCATCTTCTGCAAATCAAGAAGATCATGTAAGTATGGGAACCATTGCCGCTAGAACAGCAAGAGATATTTACTATAATGCAAGTAGAGTAGTAGCAATAGAATTAATAACAGCAGTACAAGCTATTGATTTTGGAAATCCAGATAAGAAATTAGGAAAAGGAACAAAAATTGCATACGATAAAGTGCGTGCAGTGGTTGATAGATGGATTGATGATAGAGTTATGTATAAAGATATAAATAAATCGGCTAAATTGGTAGAGGATAATTCTATTGTTGAAGCTGTGGAAGCAGTTATAGGAGAATTGGTACTTTAAGAAATCTTTAAAAATGAATGTTTAAAAAGATGGCAGGTAAATTGTAACCTGCCATCTTACAATAAAAACGAAGGAGGAATATTATGTTAACAAATCCAGTTGTTATATCAGTATTTGTAATGACGGTATTATGTCTTTGTAAAATGAATGTAATTTTATCATTAATTATTTCTGGTATTTTAGGTGGCGTTTTAGCAGGTATGTCAATAGGAGATGTTATGGGAACGTTAATTGGTGGTATGGGTGGAAATGCAGAAACTGCACTAAGTTATATTTTACTTGGAGCATTAGCAGTAGCGATCAATAAAACAGGATTAGCAACAATTTTATCTAGAAAAATAGCTTCTGTAATTAAAGGCAGAGGAAGAATGCTATTAGTTATTATAGCTATTATAAGTTGTTTTTCACAAAATTTAATTCCTGTTCACATTGCTTTTATTCCTATTTTAATCCCTCCGCTATTAGGAATTATGAATAAATTAAAAATCGATAGAAGAGCAGCAGCTTGTGCTCTAACGTTTGGACTTAAGACTCCATACGTAGCATTACCTGTAGGATTTGGACTTATATTCCATGGAATTATTGCAAACGAGATGACTGCAAATGGAATGGCAATTGGAAAATTTGATATATGGAAAGGTATGTGGATACCTGGTCTTGGAATGGTAGTAGGTATGTTAGTTGCAATATTTATCACGTATAGAAAAGCGAGAGAGTATAATCTGACAGATGCAGCAGATGAATTATCAGCAGCAAACGAAGAAGAAATTAAATTTAACTCTAAACACATGGTAGCTTTGGCAGGAGCATTGGCAGCATTAGTTATCCAAGTTAAATGGGAATCATTACCGTTAGGCGCTATGGTTGGATTATTAATAATGATTTTATTTGGTGCTATTAAATGGAATGAAATGGATGAAATGATGAGTGGTGGTATTGGCATAATGGGATTTATTGCATTTGTTATGTTGGTAGCAGCAGGATTTGGTAGTGTTATTAGAGAAACAGGTGGCGTTGATTCATTGGTAACTTCTGCAGCAGCAATGATTGGTGGAAGTAAATTATTAGGAGCAGTAGTAATGATTTTAATAGGATTATTCATTACTATGGGTATCGGTACTTCATTTGGAACTATTCCGATCATCGCAATTATTTATGTACCACTTTGCATGGAATTAGGATTTAGTCCTTTAGGTACGGCTGTATTGATTGGTACTGCAGCAGCACTAGGGGATGCAGGTTCTCCAGCTTCAGATAGTACATTAGGACCAACATCAGGACTTAGTGTAGATGGACAACATGATCACATTTGGGATACTTGTGTTCCAACTTTCTTACACTTCAATATTCCACTAGTATTATTTGGTGTAGTTGCATCACTTATATTATAATTTGTTGTTAAAGATAGCGTAACTATTAGAAAAGTAATCATCCTCTGTTTGTTCAGAATAGATGATTGCTTTTCTCTTTATAAACCATTGTCAGAATAGTTATTATTTTTGAAAAAAGGGGGAAACAACCAATGAAATTAAACTTTATTAAAACCAATCCAACTGAGAATATGACTGTATTTGTTGCAGATCAAATTCCTAGATCAAAGCATATAAAGGTAGCACAGAAAATAATGAATTATAATAGCATTTATGCAGAACAAGTGGGATTTATAGAAAAACCGATGGATGAAAATAGTGAGGCTTGCGCTAGACTTCAGATGATGGGTGGAGAATTTTGTGGCAATGCAACAAGAGCCTTAGCTGCCACGTTGGTATATAAAGAGTATTGTGAAGTTGAAAATGATGGGAAAAAGGTAATTGTACCGTTAGAAGTTTCAGGGGCGGATAATATTATATGTTGTGAAGTAGAACCTATTAATAATAGAAGCTTTAGATCAACTGCTAGTATGCCTTTACATAAAGGGATTAAAGATTTTTCTATAGCGTATAATGGAAAAGTATATGGTGGAATACTTGTTGAATTTCCTGGTATTGCACACTTAGTAATAGATAGTAAAGATGTAGATTCAAAGAAAATGTTTTTTCAGGCGGTAAAGAATCATATGAATATTTCAGAATATGATGCTCTGGGGATCATGTTTTATAAAGAAGAGGAATCGTATATAGAGCCGTTAGTATATGTGAAGGAAACGGATAGTCTTATTTGGGAAAGAGGTTGTGGTTCTGGAAGTTCAGCAGTAGCAATAGCTCTTTCTTATAAATATAAAAAAGGGGTAGATGTAATCATTAACCAACCTGGTGGAGAGTTACAAGTAATAACGAAATGGATGGATGATCAAGTTGTTAAGATTCATCTAAGTGGAATCGTACATATTGTAGCAGAAGGAATTGTACATCTATAGGTTAAAAGAACTAATTTTATTATTTATGAATAAAAAAGTAGATTAACTGTCAATAATCTGAAATAAAACAATTTATAAATTGTTTTATTTTTTTTGACATTGGAGACGTTTTTTTGACGAAAGACATCTATAATAAAAATTAAGAAAAACAAATTCGAAAAGGGAGTGTTGAATATGACAGTTAAAGTACCTAGTGATATAGAAATAGCACAAAAAGCGAATATGTTACCAATCGCAGACATTGCAAAAGAATGGAATATTTTAGAGGATGAATTAGAATTATACGGAAAATATAAAGCGAAAATTTCTTTAGATACAGTTAAAAGATTAAAAGATAAAAAAGATGGAAAATTAGTCTTAGTAACAGCGATTACACCAACGCCAGCAGGAGAAGGGAAATCTACTACAGTAGTTGGTTTAGGTCAAGCAATGAATAAAATTGGTAAGAAAACAGTGATTGCATTAAGAGAACCTTCATTAGGACCTGTATTTGGAATAAAAGGTGGAGCAGCAGGTGGCGGATATGCACAAGTAGTTCCTATGGAAGATATTAATCTTCACTTTACAGGAGATATGCATGCAATCACTACTGCAAACAACTTATTATCAGCAGTAATAGATAATCATATTCACCAAGGAAATGCATTAAACATTGATGCTAGACAAATTATTTGGAAACGTGTATTAGATATGAATGATCGTAATCTTAGAGATATAGTAGTAGGTATTGGTAAGAAAGCAAATGGATTTGTTAGACAAGATGGATTCATGATTACAGTTGCTTCTGAGGTAATGGCTGTATTATGTTTATCAAGTGGGTTAACGGATTTAAAAGAACGTTTTGGTAAAATGCTAGTTGCTTATAACATGGATGGAGAACCTGTATATGCAAGAGAATTAGGGGTACAGGGTGCAATGGCAATGTTATTTAAAGATGCAATTAAGCCTAATATCGTTCAAACGTTAGAAAATACACCAGCACTTATTCATGGTGGACCTTTTGCAAATATTGCACATGGTTGTAACAGTATCATGGCTACAAAATTAGGATTAAAACTTGGAGAGTACGTAATTACAGAAGCAGGATTTGGAGCTGACTTAGGAGCTGAGAAATTCTTAGATATCAAATGTAGATATGGTGAACTTACACCAGATGCAGTAGTAATCGTAGCTACAATAAGAGCATTAAAAATGCATGGTGGCGTTAAGAAAGCAGATTTAGGAATTGAAAATGTAGCTGCATTAGATGCAGGATTTGTTAACTTAGAAAAACAAGTTGAAAATATTAAAAAATTCGGTTTACCAGTAATGGTAGCAGTAAATAAATTTGCAAATGATACAGATGCTGAAGTTGAAATGCTAATGAAAAAATGTGAAGAAGCAGGCGTTGAAGTATCATTAAATGAAGTATGGGAAAAAGGTGGAGAAGGCGGAAGAGACATGGCTGAAAAGCTTGTAGAATTGATTGAAAATGAAAAGCCAAAATTCAAATACCTTTATGAAGTTGAAGAATCTATTCCAGCGAAAGTAAATAAAATTGTTACAGAAATCTATGGAGGTAAAGGGGTTGTATTTACAGGTCCAGCTAAAAATCAAATTAAAAAATTAGAAGAATTAGGACTTGATAAACTTCCTATTTGTATGGCAAAAACACAATACTCTTTATCAGATGATAAGAATTTACTTGGAGCACCAAAAGATTTTGAAATTACAGTAAAAGAAGTAAGAGTATCAGCAGGAGCAGGATTCATTGTGTGCTTAACAGGAGACATAATGGTACTTCCAGGACTTCCAAAAGTGCCATCTGCAAATAAAATGGATATTGATGAAGACGGAAATATTGTAGGATTATTCTAAAAAAATCATAGGTTGCAGGTTACAGGTTGAGGATAATACCTGTGATCTGTAACACACTATAAAATAATATATGGATTATAAAATATGAAAGATTTTAAAAGGAGGAAGTTTTATGTTATCAAATTTAGATGTTTCAAAGGCTATGAAAATAAAATTAGACTCAGTATTACCTGAATATCCTGAGTTTGATCCACAATATAGACGTGCACCTAAGAGAGAATTTACACTAACACAAGAAGAAACTAAATTAGCACTTACAAATGCACTAAGATATATACCGGAAGAGTTTCATGAAGAATTAGCGCCAGAATTTTTAGAAGAACTTTTAACAAAAGGAAGAATTTATGGATATCGTTTCCGTCCTCAAGGTGAAATTAAAGCGAATCCAATTGATGAATATGAAGGAAAATGTGTAGAAGGAAAAGCTTTTCAATTAATGATTAATAATAACTTGGATTTTGATATTTGCTTATATCCATATGAGTTAGTTACGTATGGAGAAACAGGAATGGTATGTCAAAACTGGATGCAATATCAATTGCTTCAAAAATACTTAAAAGCATTAACACAAGATCAAACATTGGTAATCCATTCAGGACATCCAGTAGGATTATTCCATTCTAAACCAGAGGCACCAAGAGTTATTCTTACAAATGGTCTTATGGTTGGTATGTTTGATGATCCAGATAACTTTAATAGAGCAGCGGCACTAGGGGTAGCAAATTATGGACAAATGACTGCTGGTGGTTGGATGTATATAGGACCTCAAGGAATCGTTCATGGAACTTATAGTACACTATTAAATGCAGGAAGATTAAAATTAGGAATTCCTAATGATGGAGATTTAAGTGGTAGATTATTCATAACATCAGGACTTGGTGGTATGAGTGGAGCACAAGGGAAAGCTGTAGAAATTGCTAATGGCGTAGGTATTATAGCAGAGGTTGATTACTCAAGAATTGAAAGTAGACATTCTCAAGGATGGGTAAGTAAAGTTGCTAGAACTTGTGAAGAAGCATTTAGCATGGCAAAAGAATGTATGGAAAAAGAAGAACCTTGCGCAATTGCATTCCATGGAAATATAGTAGATTTACTTGAGTATGCAGTTAAACATGAAATTCATATAGACTTATTATCTGATCAAACTTCTTGTCACGAAGTATATACTGGAGGATATTGTCCACAGGGAATTACTTTTGAAGAAAGAACAGAATTACTAGGAAATAATAAGGCTAAATTCCATGGATTAGTAGATGAGACTTTGAAAGCGCACTATGAAGTTATCAAAGAATTAACTGCAAGAGGAACTTACTTCTTTGATTATGGAAATGCATTTATGAAATCTATTTATGATTCAGGAATAAACGAAATTTCTAAAAATGGAATCAATGATAAAGATGGATTCATTTGGCCATCATATGTTGAAGATATTTTAGGACCACAATTATTTGACTATGGATATGGACCATTCAGATGGGTATGCTTAAGCGGTAAACATGAAGATTTATTAAAAACAGATCATGCTGCTATGGATTGTATAGATCCTAATAGAAGATACCAAGATAGAGATAACTGGATCTGGATTAGAGATGCAGATAAAAATAAATTAGTTGTAGGAACCCAAGCAAGAATTTTATATCAAGATGCTTTTGGAAGAATGAATATAGCCCTTAGATTTAATGAAATGGTTAGAAATGGAGACATTGGACCTGTAATGTTAGGTAGAGACCACCATGATACAGGTGGAACAGATTCACCATTTAGAGAAACTTCAAACATTAAAGATGGAAGTAATATTATGGCTGAACAAGCTACGCACATTTTTGCAGGAAATGCTGCTCGTGGCATGAGTTTAATCGCACTTCACAATGGTGGTGGAGTAGGAATTGGTAAATCTATCAATGGTGGATTTGGTATGGTTCTTGATGGAAGTAAGAGAGTGGATGATATATTAAGATCTGCAATGCCTTGGGATGTAATGGGCGGAGTTGCAAGACGTGCTTGGGCAAGAAATGAAAATGCTATGAGTACTTGTGCTGAGTACAATGATGTTATGGAAGGACAAGATCATATAACATTACCATATGTTCCTAAAGAAGAGCTAGTGAAGGATTTAGTTGACAAAGCTTGGGACAAGATGGAGAAATAACATTTAAAAACTAGGAGGAGTATACGATGGCTGATATTAAAAAAATTGTTGAAAGTGTAGTTAATTATAGTGAAGGTAGAGATTTAGACAAAATAGAAAAAATAGTTGAACCATATAGAGGAAAAGAAGGGGTTAGACTTTTAAACTATGAAGCAGATAAGGATTATAACAGAGTTGTTGTTACGATCATGGGTGAACCAGAAGCAGTTAAAAATGCAATCGTTGAATCAGTAGGGATCGCAACTGAACTTATAGATTTGAATAAGCATCAAGGAGAGCATTTAAGAATGGGCGCAACAGATGTTGTACCTTTCATACCAATTAAAAATATGACTATGACGGAAGCAATAGAGTTAGCGAAAGAAACGGCTAAAGCTATAAATGAAGCGCATAATATTCCAGTATTCTTATATGAAAAAGCTGCTAGTAAGCCGGAAAGAGAAAATCTTGCAAAAGTAAGAAAAGGACAATTTGAAGGAATGCCTGAAAAATTAAAAGATCCTGAGTGGAAACCAGACTTTGGAAAAGCAGAAATTCATCCAACAGCAGGTGTTATTGCTGTAGGTGCAAGAATGCCATTAGTAGCTTTTAATATTGATTTAGATACACAAAATATTGAAATTGCAAATAAAATTGCAAAAGCAATCAGACACTCTGGTGGTGGATTTAAATATATAAAAGCGGGTGGCGTTGAGATTAAAGAAAGAGGAATTACCCAAGTAACCATGAATATAACAGACTACACAAAAACTTCAGTTTACAGAGTATTTGAAACTGTAAAAATGGAAGCTAGAAGATATGGCGTAAATGTTTTAGGAAGTGAAATAATAGGACTTGTACCTATGGAAGCATTAATCAATAGTGCTGAATACTATTTAGGGTTATACGGATTCTCAATGGATAAAGTAATCGAAACTAGTTTAATGGAGTAAAATCGTTTTATAAGGGTAAGCAGGAGGTTGTGATTATATAAATGTTGCTTATTATTATATAATCACAACCTCTTATACTTTAAGAAATAGAATGGAGTAATGACTATGAAAAATAATATGATTATAAAAAATGCATCTCAAGTAGTTACTTGTAGTGGATTTAAAGCAAAGCATGGAAAGGAAATGTCTGATTTACATGTAATTGAAAATGGAGCCATAATAATTGAAGATGGAATTATTAAAGCCGTTGGATCTACAGAAGACATTTTAAAAGGAATGGATGAGTCAAAATATAATGTAATTGATGCAACGGGTAAAACTGTATTGCCTGGATTTGTAGATTCTCATACGCATTTTGTATTTGGTGGATATAGAGAAGAAGAATTTGATATGAGACTTAAAGGTTATTCATACATGGAAATTATGAAATGTGGAGGAGGAATTGCAAACTCCACAACAGGAACATTAAAGGCTTCTAAGGAAGAACTGATGACTCTTGGTAAAAAAAGGTTAGACTCTATGTTGAAGTTTGGAGTGACCACTGTAGAAGGTAAGAGTGGTTATGGTCTTGACTTTGATACAGAAATTAAACAATTAGAAGTTATGAAAGAATTAGAGAAGATTCATCCAATGGATATAGCAAAGACTTTTCTAGGTGCTCACGCAGTACCTACGGAGTATAAGGGTCGTGGAGGAGAATTCATTGACTTCATCATAGAGAAAGTATTGCCATATGTAGTTGAAAATGACTTGGCAGAGTTCTGTGATATCTTCTGTGAAGAAAATGTATTCTCTATAGAAGAATCAAGAAAATTACTAAATAAAGCAAAAGAAATGGGTATGAAGTTAAAACTTCACGCGGATGAGATCGTTCAATTAGGAGGATCAGAATTAGCGGCTGAAGTAGGTGCAGTATCTGCAGATCATTTACTTCAAGCATCGGATGAAGGCATTAAGAGAATGGCTGAAGCAGGAGTTGTATCTACATTACTACCTTGTACAGCTTTTAGTTTAAAAGAAGAATATGCTCGTGGTAGATTTATGATCGACAATAATTGTGCCGTTGCATTAGCTACGGATTTTAATCCAGGAAGTTGTCATACAGAATCCATTCCACTTTTATTTGCTTTAGCAACACTAAACATGAAAATGACTACGGAAGAAGCCATTACGGCACTTACTATCAATGGCGCAGCGGCAATAGATAGAGCACATGAAATAGGAAGTATTGATGAAGGTAAAAAGGGAGATTTAGTAATTCTTGAGTTCCCTTCATACAAATTTATTCCATATCATATTGCGGTTAATACTGTGGAAAGAGTTATTAAAGGTGGTAAATTAGTTGTAAATAACGAAAATAGTGGATTATTATATTAGGGAGGGAATACCATGTTAGCAAATATGAATATAAAAGATTTTTTAGATAAAACAGCTTCAAGTGATCCAGTACCAGGTGGTGGAAGTGTAGCAGCATTAAGTGCAGCAGTTGCAGGAGCACTTACTGAAATGGTTGCAGGATTAACAATCGGAAAGAAAAAATATGTTGAAGTAGAAGAAGAAATGAAAGAAGTTCAAAAAGCAGCACTTGAATTTAGAAATAAATTTGTAGATGATATAGATCGAGATTCAGATGCATTTAATGAAGTAATGGCAGCATTCAAATTACCAAAAGAAACAGATGAAGAAAAAGAAAAGAGAAAAGAAGCCATTCAAGAAGGTACAAAAAAAGCTTCATTGGTTCCACTTGATGTTGCTAAAGATGCATTTAAAATCATGGAAATCATTGAAAAAGTAGTTGTAAAAGGAAATCAAAATGCGGTTACAGATGGAGCAGTAGCTGCTATGATGGCAAGAACCGCAGTGTTATCAGCTCTATACAATGTAAAAATTAATTTGGGTTCTATAAAAGATGAAGCGTTTGTTGCAAAGCTTACAAAAGAGGTACAAGAGCTTGAATCAAAGGTCGGAGAAGTAGAAAAGAATATTCTATCTAAAGTAGTTCTTTAATATAATAGTAAAAGACATAGCAAATTGAATCTGCTATGTTTTTTTATATTATAGGGTATGTTGTTTAAAAAGGGGATAGAAAGATGAAAAAACATTTACTACTACAAGGGAATATACAAATTGGAAAATCTACATTGATTAAAAATGCAATATCTCCATATATTCAAAATGTAGGAGGTTTTTTTGTTCAAAGGATATTTGTTGGACAAAGACATATGGGGTTTTCTATAAACCCTTTAAAAGAAATATATGATGTAAATAGAGTTGTAGAGGATATAGAAAAGATAGAGCATATGTTTCTTTCGAAAACCAGTGAAGGAAAATTAAAAATAGATAAGGAAGTATTTAAAGACAATGTTTTTTATGCGTTGAAAAAAGGAACTAAAGGTAAAAAATTAATCGTATTAGATGAAATAGGCGGTGTTGAGTTAAACTGGCCTGATTTTATGAAAGTATTGTTTGATGTGGTAGATGGAGATATTCCGATCTTAGGCGTATTAAAAGCACCGAAAAGCATGAATAATATGAATACTAGAATCGAAAACTCAGCAGAAAAAGTTAAGGAGATGCATCCATCTTACAAACGCATAGAAGAACATTCTGACATAAAAATATTAAATATAGATAAAGAAAATTATATGCAGGTAAAAAATCAAGTAGAAGAATTTGTTAGAGCAATTATGAAATAGTAGGAGAAGATGGTATGAAATTATGGGAAGTATTAGAGTTTAAGAAAGAAGAGATGATTTCTCTTGTTGGGGGTGGGGGAAAGACTACTACCATGTATGCTTTAGCGAAGGATTTGAAGCTTTTAAATAAGAAAGTACTAGTATCGACTACAACTGCTATTTATCTTCCAGAAAGAGAACAGGTTCAACATATGATTATAAGTGAAACTGAAAAAAATGTAGATAAAAGACTCAGAGAAAGTGCAGAAAAAAGTAAAATAGTTGGACTAGGGAGATCTATTACAAAAGAGAATAAACTAAAAGGAATTTCACCTAAAGAAATGGATGAAATTTATGAAAAAAGATATTTTGATATTATTCTTGTAGAGGCAGATGGAGCAAAACATAAGTCACTTAAAGCGCCAGATACGCATGAACCTGTAATTCCAAAAAAGAGCACGATTGTAATTATTGTTGTTGGAATGGATGCATGTGGTGAAAAATTTAGTTCTAATATTGTCCATAGGCCAGAGCAAATAGCAGAAATTACAGGAATAAAATATGAGGAAATTATTACGCCTGATATTATTACAAATATAGTTATTTCTGATAAGGGATTGTTAAAAGGGATACCTGAAAATGCAAAGGTATTTTTATTAATTAATAAAGTAGATACAAAAGAACGTTATACTATGGCTAGAGAAATTGGTATTAAGGTTAGAGAAAAAGATACATCTAAAATAGAAAAAATATTGTTGTGCAATATGCAAAAGGAACAGGTCGTTGGAATTATGTGAAGGATGTGAAAAAATGATAAGTGCGGTTATTTTGGCTGCTGGAATGTCACAAAGAATGAAAGAAGCTAAACTGTTTTTACCCTTTAAAAAACATACAATAATAGAAGAAGTAATAGATAACGCAAAATCATCTAAAGTAGATGAAATTTATATCGTACATGGAGATGACGTAGATCGGTGGAGACGTATAGCAAACACTAAAGGGGTTGTACCGATTTATAATTCAAATTATAAAAAAGGACAGAGTACTTCTGTAAAAGCCGGGATGGAAAGAATTTCTCGAAGTACAGATGGTGTTTTATTTTTACTTGGAGATCAACCCTTTATTAAAAGTAATATTATAAATGAAATTATTGATAAGTTTCATAGAACGGATAGAGCATCTATAATTGTTCCACGTTATGAAAGAAAGAGAGGAAATCCAGTTTTGTTTCACTTAAAATGGAAAAATGATTTATTGAGTTTGATAGGAGATCAAGGGGCACGTTCCATATTTATAAAGAACAATGATGAAGTTAGTTATATTGATTTTGATAATAAATTTTATAATTTAGATATTGATACAAAAGAAGATTACAGAGATGCAATAAAAGTAGAGAAAAAAGTGTCAAAATAATTGATTGAAAAATTTAATATTTGCAAATTATTGTTGAAATTATATATAATGAAACTATTAAGATTATATATAATAAAGGGTGAGAAAATGAGTATTATAAATGTAAATTTATTTGGAAATCCAACAGTTTTAAAAGATGATGAACTGATTTCTTTTCCGTTTAAAAAAGCTGAGGCTTTATTTTATTACTTGTTAGTATATAAGCAAGCGAGCCGAGACACATTAGTAAATATTTTATGGGGAGAAACAGAAGAGAAGACAGCAAAGAAAAATCTAAGACAAGCAATGTATAAAATTCGAAAAGCATTTGATATGGATATTGTTATATCTCCTAAAAAATCTACTGTAATACTAAATCCAGAGATTCATATTGAAGTGGACCTATATGATTTTTTGAGTAATAGTGAAGATTGTATTGATGTATATAAAGGAGAATTTTTAGAAGGATTTTATGTAAAAGAAGCAGAGGAATTTGAAGGATGGATGCTTCAACATAGGGAACATATGAAAGATTTATATACACAAAAGTTGAATGAGCAAATAGAAAATGCGCTTAAGAAAAATGATGAACAAAGGGTTCTTAATTGTGCAAAAAAACTAATAGATTTAGATGATTTTGATGAACATGCTTATCGAGTTTTAATGAAAGTTTATTTAGACAAGGGTGTATTTCACAAAGTAACAGATCTATATAATAAATTGTGTAAAATTTTAAAAGAAGAACTTGGAATAGAGCCTAATATAGAAACAAAAAAACTATTTGACGAGAGTTTATTAAGGCGAAGTGTAAAAGAAATGAAAGAAAGACAAGAAGATAGTTTATTTTATGGGAGAATTGATGAACTTAAGGTATTAAAAAAATATTATCAACTTTTTGATAAAAATGAAGAAACAAAATCCATCGTCATTATGGGTGAACCTGGGATTGGAAAGAGCGGATTAAATGAATGTTTTTTAGATAGTATAAAGCAACAGGATATGGTAGTAATCAAATCTAATTGTTATCAAGCAGAACAAGAGTATATATTAAAGCCTTGGAATGACGTATTTGTAACATTACTAGATATTATAAAAGAGGAAGATATAAAAATACCAAGTTTATGGCTGAGTATTATTAGTAATGTATTTCCTGATTTTGCAAAATACAATATAGATATGAATTATAATACATCAGAAAAAATAGATCTATTACAAAGGCAAGTAATTGAAGAAGCGATGATTTCCGTTCTTAATCAAGTCTCTCAAAAAAGAAAAATTGTATTGAGCTTTGAGGATATACAGTGGATGGACGATGCTAGTAGTTCTTTAATTAGAAATATATTATTACATCAGAAAAATAAAAATATATTTTTAATGGGAACTTGTAGAAATGGATATACAGGAAAAATAGAACAAATAATTAATTCTGCTGTAAGATACAATAAAATTGAAAAAATATGTCTAAATTCATTTGATCAAGAAGAAATGAAGGAATTTATGCATATGGCACTTCCTGAAAATAATTTACAGGATGAATTATATGAAAGAATTTATGAAGAAACGGGCGGAAATGCCTTTTTTATAACAGAAGTAATTAACACCATAAAGCAAAATGGGGATATAAGTCAAATGACTGCTAAAATGCAAGATATATTAAAAAATAGATTTTTAGAAATTTCTAAGGAAGGAAAAAAGATTTTAAACATTGCTTCCATGTTTTTTGATAAGATCAGTTTAGATATGATTAAGGATTTGAGTCAACACGATGTATTAGAATTAATGGATATTGTTGATGAAATTCAAACAAAGGGAATATTAAGGGAAGTTAGTGACCATGATAAAATTTACTTTGCGTTTACCCATCAGAAGTTAAGAGAATATATATATACACAGCAATCTAATGCAAGGCGTAAAATATTGCATAATCAAATAGGATTTATGCTTGAGAAAAAATTACATCATGATAAAAGGGATCGATTAATATACCCTAAATTGATTTATCATTTTGAAAATGCAGGAAATCATTTCTTTGCACTGAAATATAGAATGAAAAATTTAGATGTGTATTTGAATTTTGCCCATGAATTATTTCCAGTATTAAAAGATGGAAATATTGAAGATGAGTATAATAGATATTTAAGTCAAGAAGAAGAAGTGAATTTTTTAGAAGATATAGAAAAAGATTTAATAGAGAGTATAAAAAATGATCCTATTTCAATGGAAGTTAAAAAACTACAAGTTAAATTTTTGCATATGAGGGGAAGATACTTAATCAGAGAAGGTGAATATGAAAGAGGAATTAAAGATGTTCAAAATATGATAAAGATATCCATGCAGATTAAAGACCTGGATTATGCAATTAAAGGATACTTACAAATGATTTATTATGGCATTCAAATTTATAATACAACCCTTATGGATGAAAATATAGAGTTTGCACTTGATTTAGCTACAGCATGTAATTATCAAAAGGATGTAGGTATTTTATGGAGGCTTAAAGGGATTCAGAAAATAATGGAGGGAAATTACAAGGATGCAGAAGACTTGATCATAAGGTCTATTAAGGTATTTGAGTTAGAAAATGAATTTGAAGATAAATATACCCTAAATAGGGCTGCAGGATATAATTATCTTGGCGAGATTAGAAGACACAAGATGAGCTTTATGAGGTCTTTAAATTATTATGATCGTGCTGTAAAAATATGCAATGAAAAAAATATTACCCATGGGGTTACCATTTTCTATACCAATGCAGGTCAAGCGGCCTTTGATATGGGAGATTATGATGGCGCTAAAGTATATTTTAAAAAAGCATTTGAAGTATATGATAAATTAAATATACTTTGGGGAAGGTCTACAGGACAAGGATATATGTCGTTGCTATATATAATGGATGGGAAGTATAAAAAGGGTTTACTGTATTATTTAGATGCAAAAGAATGTGCAGAAAAATTAAAAAGTCCCTATGAATTAGGATTATTGTATAGAGTAAAAGCAGAGATTAAAGTAAGGATAGAGCAAAATCCTAAAATAAAAGAGGTCTTTGGAAAATATTTACCAAAGGAAGTTGGATATTATTGTGAGGAAGGAATAAAATATTTAAAGCAGTTAAATAATCCTTATGAAATTCAAATTCTAAAAGCGTTGGATAAAAATGGTGAAAAATTATAAAATTAATGGATTAAGAAGTTTTGACTTCTTAATCCATTTTAAATTTGTAATAAACTTGAAATTTTTATAATCCATTTCGCCAAAATTTTGGTGTTAACAATGCAATTACAGTAAAAAGCTCAAGTCTTCCTAAGAGCATAAAGAAAGATAATAACAGCTTACTAAAAATTGAAAAATCAGAGTAGGTATGGGTTGGCCCTACAAATTCAAAACCAGGTCCAATATTTCCAAGGGTGGCAGCAACTGCACTCGTGGCACCCATAAATCCTATTCCTTCTAATGATATGATGATAGAACCAAAGATGAATATTACCATATATAACATAAAGAAGCTTGAAATGTTAAGTAAAGTATCTTCAGAAACAGGTTGATCACCAAATTTTACAGATACGATTGCTCTAGGATGAAGAATTTTAGTTAATTCTCTTTTGATCAGTTTGATCAAAGCGAGAATTCGTATTACTTTTATTGAACCACCTGTTGAACCCGCACTTCCACCTACAAACATGAGCATAAATAGGATGCCTTTTGAAAAAGTAGACCATTGTTCGTAGTCAAAGGTCGTATAACCGGTTGTTGTGATTATTGAACTGACTTGAAATAGAGAGTGTTTAAAAGATTCAAACCAGTTATGATATAGACTCATGTTTGTATTTATAGTAATAGCTAAAACACTTATGCCTATTATACCAAGATAGAGTTTTAATTCACTGTTCTTGATAACTTCTTTCCACTTTCCTTTATAAATATCATAGTAAAGAGAAAAATTAGTCCCTGACATAATCATAAAAATTGATATGACAATGGTTATATAAGAATTATTAAAAGCACCAACACTAGCATTTCTTGTAGAAAAACCACCCGTACCTAAGGTTCCAAAGGTATGAATCGCAGATTCAAAGGGAGACATGCCACCGAAGAGTAATAAAATAAATTCTGCTATGGTTATAATGATGTAAGAACCATATAAAATTTTAGCAGTATCTTTAATCCTTGGTGCAATTTTATCCGTAATAGGACCTGGACTTTCTGCCTTAAAGACATGAAAGCCTCCTGTTCCCATCATTGGTAGTATAGCAACAGCAACAACCAAAATGCCCATTCCACCGATCCAGTGGGTAAAGGAACGCCAAAATAATATGCCCATTGGAAGTACTTCAATATCATTAATGATGGTTGCACCCGTGGTTGTAAAACCAGATACACTTTCAAAGAAAGCATCTACATAGCTTGGTATGCTCCCTGACAAGTAAAAGGGAAGGGCGCCGTAGAGGGATGCAAAAATCCATCCGAGAGTTACGATGGCAAGCCCTTCCTTTGCTTTTATTTTCTTTTTAGTAATCGGTATTTTTGCAAAAACAAAACCAGTTAAAACAGTTAAGAGAATACTGATGGCAAAAGAAATCATATCAGTTTGTTTGTTGATAGCGGATATGAGTAAGGGCGGAATCATTCCAAGTGCTATAATGAGCAATATATATCCGAGTACTTTAAAAATCATTTTATAATTCATTTAACATCCGTCCTTTAAGTGAAAGAAAGTTTCTAAAGCTGGCACTTCTGATAAAAGTGAAAAGACAACGATTCGATCTCCAACTTGTATTTTCGAATTACCTTTCGGAATAATTACTTTACCTTTATGAACAATGGCGCCGATGATGATTCCTTTAGGCAGATTGAGATCTTTAATAGGTTTATCTAAAACCTGTAAATTATCAGAGGCAATAATCTCTGTAACTTCAGCTTGTCCATCAAGAAGTAAGGACACTGAAACAACTCTACCACCTCTAATGTACTTCAATATTTCGCTGGCTGTAATATTTACAGGGTTAATGGCCAAGTCAATTCCTAAATTCTCAATAATATGAACATAACTTTGTCTTGATATTTTAGCAATGACTTTACCAATGTTTAATTGTTTTGCTCGTAAGGACATAAAAAGATTTTCTTCATCATATCCTGTTACACCGATGAAGGCATCCATTTCAGATAAATCTTCTTCTTCAAGAAGATTTATGTCCGTGCCATCCCCGTGAATAACTAACGCGTTATCATGAAGTTGATCTGCTAACACTTTGCAACGATTTATATCAGATTCGATAATTTTAACATTTATGCCTTTTCGAGAGAGATTGTCAGCTAAGTAGTAGCCAATTTTTCCACCGCCAAGGATCATGACTTTTTTGACTGTTTTTTTGTCAACGGATGTTTTTAGAATTTTAGCAATGATTTCAATTTTAGCTCTCTGTCCCATGACGTAGATAATATCATTTTCTTTTAAAATAGTTCCACCGTGAGGGATGATAATATTACCATTTCTTGAGATAGCAACGATTAATAAGTCATCAATACAGTGTAACTCGTTGATGCTTTTATTGACAAAATCAGATAGATTTTTAATATTAAAGTTTACCAAAGAAACCTTTCCTAAGGCATAATCGCCAAAGTAGAAGGTGTAGCTTTCCATTAAATACCTTGAAATTTCATTTGCAGTTGCCAGTTCTGGATTGATTACATGATCGATATTATATGCATTTTTCATAAAATCAAGTTGATCAGCATATTCTGGATTTCTAATGCGGGCGATACTGCTTTTGCATCCAAGTTTCTTTGCCATGGAGCTTATCAGTATATTGGTTTCATCATTACTTGTAACAGCGATGGTTAAATCGTAAGAAGTGATATTTAGTTCTTCAAGAACTTCTTTTCTTGCACCGTTGGCATTTATTGTTAACACATCTAAATGATCCTTCAGTCGATTAAGGATAATCGGGTTGTTGTCTATTATGGTAACTTGAATTTCACCGTTGAGCATTGCGGTTGCCAGTTTTGTACCAAGCTTTCCTGCTCCAATAATCATTACTTTCATCATACACCAGCCTTCTTGTAAGATTTCATGCTTTCTTTAATAGTTTATAGTATGTAAGTCGTTATTTCAATCTTTTTATAAGGATGAGTACGCAGGCATGCAGAGCACGCAGGGATATGGAGTAGTATTAAAAATAGAGGTATTTTTAAAAATACCTCTGTCTAGCATTCCTATTAGTATAAAACTTCCATTAAACATAGAGAATGGGCCATTGCCTTATGTCCAACATATGCTCTGTCTAAAGTGACAAATGCATCATCAATTGATTTTGCATCTCTTTCACCTGAGCCAATTTGCATTAAAGTTCCAACGATAAATCTTTCCATGTTTACTAAAAAGCTATTTCCAGTAATATTAATGCGTATTTCATTATCCGTTTCGTCAACCTTAACGGCAAGTAACTTTTTAATCGTATTTTTGTTTTTACCTTTATTCGTAAATGCCACAAAATCATGTTCTCCAACTAATTTTTCTGCGCCAATTTGCATATCCTTTATATTCAATATTTCTTTTAATTTATAAGTTTGATATCTCTCAAATAATAAAACATCCTTAGAGTTCTTTTTCCAAAGTCTATACTGATAAGTCATTTCTTTGATTTTTAACCTACTATGAAATCTTTCATCAACTTTTTCAAGAGATTTTACAACAATATCATCTGTAAGGTATTCTTCAATATATTGATGTATTTCTTTTTCACTTAGTTCAATATTCGGTGCTTTGAAATTTGCAATTTGACCTAATGCATGAACACCAGGATCTGTATTTACAGCGCCTATAACTTCTATATCTGTCTTATACAGTCTTGATAAAATTCCTTCTAGTTTACCTTGAATTGATTTATCGGCACTATCTCCCTTTTCACGTTTCCAACCATTGTATCGTCTACCATCATAGGCAACGATCATTTTATAATTATTCATTTGATCAACCTTTCGAATTTCAATTTTCTTTTGTCCTCTATTATATAATTCTCAATTATTATATCATACTATGTATTATGCATTTGAATTAGTTTCTTAGCATAAGAAGATAGCGGGAATAGAAACGATCTTGATTTATTGGCTAAAGATTGATAATCATTAATTTTTATGATATGATTACCTGGGTAACTATTACTTGGGTAATTAATTGGAGGGTAAAATGAAAATGAATTTATATGGTCATAAAGTAAACCAACTAGCTCGATCTTTCAGTAAAAAGGTAAACGAAAAAATTTCTCCCCTTGGCTTATATACTTCACAAT
Source organism: Lutibacter sp. B2 (assembly GCA_015686845.1). Lineage (GTDB taxonomy): Bacteria > Bacillota > Clostridia > Peptostreptococcales > Thermotaleaceae > JADPRS01. The sequence continues at coordinate 10,337 of JADPRS010000009.1, read as the reverse complement.
GGGGAATTATAATATATTTAAATGAAAAAAAGCAGTGTACACAAGTTGAATTAAGTGAATACCTTTGTGTAGAGGCGCCAACAATTACTAGGACATTAACTAGGATGGAAAAAATGGGATGGATAACCCGTCAAGAAGGAAAGGACAAACGTGAAAGACATATAAAACTAACTGAAAAAGCTTATGAGATGTTTCCAACGTTGTGTGAAGCTTCTAGTAATGTACAGGCAGATGCGCTAAAAGATATTAATAAAGAAGAGTTAGATATTTTTAATAAAGTTTTAGAGAAGATGATGAAAAACTTAGAAAGAGGATGATGTGTATGGTAGAAAAGAATTATGAAATAATAGATAATCCAGTAGGCATGAACGTTATTTATATGATTAGAGTGATAGTATTTGTATTAGGAATATTTGTTTTGGCTTTAGGAGCTGCAACTGTTATTACAGGAAGACTAGGAGTAGCAACATGGGATGTTTTGCATATTGGATTAGCTAATTTGACTAATTTATCGGTAGGTAGATGGGTTCAAATAGTAGGGATTGTTATGGTTTTAATGACATGTATTTTTGAAAAAGAGAGGCCGGCTATTGGGAGTGTATTAAATATACTGTTAGTTGGATTTTTTCTCAATAGGATTTTAGATTTAAATCTAATACCATCTTTTAAAGGAGTAACATCACAAATTATAGTGTTAATAGTAGGTATTGTACTTATGGGCATTGGATCGGGAATGTATGTGGCATCTAAAGTAGGAGCTGGCCCTAGAGATGGCATGACTTTATTTATAGCTAAAAGATTTTCCATTTCTGTTAGACTATCTAGAACTTTACTTGAGATAACAGCATTAACAACTGGATGGTTAATTGGTGGTCCTGTTGCCATTGGTACATTTATTTCAGTACCTTTAATTGGACCTGTTATGCAAACTTCATTGAAATTTTGGACAAGACAATTAAATAAACTATGTAGCTTATATTAATTTATAAAATAATATTATAATTTTAGCCTTTGAATTTTAGAACTTAGAAAATATTTAATTAAATAATGAAAGAGAACTTTCACATGATGAAAGTTCTTTTTTATATTTTTGTTTCTCTAGATTAGCGAAAAAAAATTTATTAAATTCATTTTTACAGAATTCTCTCTAATGTAAAAAATAGATAATAAGTTTTGAATCTATAATAATACAAAATATTGAGGATGGGGTTGTATTATTTATGGAAAGTATTCATGAATTTAATCAATTGGTATATAATAGAAATGTATTGTAATATTGTGGTTATTAAACAATTATATTACATAATGCAATAATGAGAAATGTATTCTAAGTGATAATTTACTTTTTCATGTTTATTAGAATGTTATATAACTCACCTAATAAAACATATGAGAGACGGGAGGGTAAAAAATGTGGTCTATAGAAAAAATGAAAAATCGTGGTTGGAATAGTTTAAAGGGGAGATACTGGATATCTTACATTGCAGGTCTAATACTTTTGTTAGGGGAAGAAGAAGGGGTAACCAAGGTAATTGATTGGGTAAGAGAGTCCTCACTAACGGTAATAATATGTACATTAATTGTAGTATTGTTATACAAAGTGTTTATAGGTTATCCACTGATTGTAGGGGGTATGAAATATTTCATTGAATTAACTACGAATGGTACAACAGAATTATCAGATTTACTATGTAACTTCAGAGATGGCAATTATACTAACACTGTAAAGACTATGTTCATTTGTAAACTTAAGATATTTTTATGGTCACTATTATTGTTGATACCGGGAATAATAAAGTCATATGAATACTATCTAGTACCATACATATTAGCAGAAAACCCACAGATGGATAGTCAAGAAGTACTAGCGTTAAGCAGTCAGATGACAGATGAGCGTAAGTTTGATATTTTTATATTAGAATTATCATTCATAGGTTGGTATATACTTGGGTCCATATGCTTAATCGTAGGTATGACATTTATCAATCCATATGTGTATGCTACAAAAGCAGAGATGTACAAAGTACTAAAATCAACAGTAACCCAATAAGGATGGAAAAAAATAATAGCAGATTGAATTTCTTCAATCTGCTATTTTAAAATTTGTGTTAACCGTCCCTTAAACCCCCAATAACCGTCCCTTAAACCCCCAACAATTATAAATGTTTATTATATGGATTGTGAATCAATGCAGTAGAGAATAGGTATGGATAATGCTTTTGTAGGTATTGCATATAGACAACCCATTCATAGGACAACAACTCATAGGCTCTCTTAACATCTATTGATATATGAGCATCATGTTTTTCTGTTAGTTCATTTAATTGTTTTCTCATAGAAAGTTCTTCTTGTAGATGAAATACAGATTGTAGAAGATCTGTAAAAGTGTCATGTTCTAATAATGAAGGGTTTTGTAACAGCCTCATTAGAAAATCTCTTTTAGATTTCAAAAAACATTCTAGTTCTTCTAAATTTATTTTTTCAATTTGTACAGTATGCTCATATGTGTGAACACATTTTTCACAGATCTTAAAATTTTCTTCTTGCCATTCTTTGCTTACAATTAACTTTTCTCTGATATTTTCTACATTAGAATCTGCATTGGCAAATGTCTTAAGGATTGTATTTCCCATTTCGCTAAAAAATAGACCAATAACCATATTTAGTTTTTCCATCAACTTTTGTTTTTCTCTTTTTTCTAAAAGCTTATCAATAATCAAAGTAACAATTAATACTTCAATAGGTATAAACGCGATATCTTCTACTAAAAAAACCAATATATGATGCATATCTTTAAATAGTGCATAATGGATTGAATAAATAATGAATGATGTCGCAAGTAATATAATCGCTAATATACTTTTCTCTTTACTTATCTTCACTTAAGCTTCCTCCTTCTTTATATTCATAACAAGTATAACATACCATGATAAAATAACCTATATAAGGTAGCTTATTTCAAAATGGTAGGAGCGGTTCTCAATACAACTGACTAAATGTAAACAATGATCGTATAAATGATTGATAATGTTCGTGTTTATACATATTAATAACTAAAAAAAACAAAAAATATTCGAAAATAGGATTGACGAATTAAACAGCTTTTGTTATTATAAAGTTGTGGGGAAAACAAAAACAAAAGCAAAAGCAAAATTGAATATTACTCATATATGCTTGTTAATATGGTACGAGCGTTTCTACTAGGTAACCAAGAATTACCTAACTATGAGTGAAAGTGTATCTAGGGTTCCGATTTGTTCGGTCCGAGCGATACAGGCATTCTTTTGAATGTCACACCGTGGGGATAAAAGCCCGGACGGGTAGGTTTCACTGATACAGTTGAAATCTACCCGTCTGGGCTTTTGTTGTCTTTAAAATTATAAATAGGGGGCGTAAAAATGGAAATTACTAAAGAAAAATCAAGTGGGGGAATGTTAGAAAGGATCTTTAAACTTTCTAAATATGGAACAAATGTTAAGACAGAAATTATTGCAGGTATTACGACTTTTATGACTATGGCGTATATACTGATTGTAAATCCAAATATTTTAAGTGTGGCAGGGATGGATCAAGGAGCATTGTTTACAGCAACAGCATTATCAGCAGCATTTGCAACTATTTTAATGGCATTTTTAGCAAATTTACCTTTTGCATTGGCACCAGGTATGGGATTAAATGCGTTCTTTGCATTTACAGTAGTAAAGGTAATGGGATATAGTTGGCAATTTGCATTAACAGCGATCTTGATTGAAGGAATTATTTTTATCATTCTTACTTTAACAAATGTACGTGAAGCTATTATAAATGGAATGCCCATTGTTATAAAAAATGCAGTAAGTGTGGGAATTGGACTATTTATTGCTTTTATAGGATTTCAAAATGCACATATTATAGTAGATAATCCAGCAACACTAGTTAGTTTAGGGAATGTAAAAGACCCTGGCGTATTACTAGCAATCATCGGAATTATTATTACAGGTGGATTATTAATTAAGAGAGTAAAGGGTGCGTTATTAATTGGAATGGTTGTTACTACTGCTTTAGGCATACTTGTTGGAATAACTCAATTACCAGGAAGTATTGTTAGTATACCACCGTCTATCGCACCAATCGCATTTAAATTTGTATCAATAAATGAAATTTTGTCATGGAATATGTTTTCGGTAGTATTTACATTCTTGTTTGTTGATTTATTTGATACGATTGGAACTTTGGTGGGCGTATCAGCAAAGGCAAATATGTTAGATAAAGATGGAAAAGTTCCAAATGCAAAACAAGCTTTATTTGCAGATGCAATAGGAACTACTGTTGGAGCTATGATGGGAACGAGTACAGTTACTACTTTTGTAGAGAGTGCATCAGGGGTTGCAGAGGGTGGAAGAACAGGGCTTACTGCTTTAACGACTGGCGTATTATTCATAGTAGCATTGATTTTCTCACCAATATTTTTAGCAGTTCCACCACAAGCTACGGCGGTAGTACTTATACTAGTAGGACTTTTCATGATGAGCCCTATTTTAAAAATAGATTTCGATGATTTTACAGATGCTATTCCAGCGTTCTTAACAATCATAATGATGCCTTTAGCTTATAGTATTTCTGAAGGAATTGCATTCGGAATTATATCTTATGTAATATTAAAACTTATTGGAGGGAAACATAAAAACATTCACCCAATGATGTATATAGTAGCCATAATGTTTATTGTTAAGCATATAACTGGTTAAGGGTTAATTAAATAGCTCGATATAGGAATCTATTTCGAGCTATTTTTACAAATAGATATGTTGGAAAATTAAAAATAAAGTCATATAAGGAGGAAAATGATGAAAATTGCGATTATTATGGGGAGCGATTCCGATTATGAAGTAGTAAAAAAGACTGAAAAGCTTTTAAAAGATTTTGGGGTAGAAGTACAAGTTAGGGTTATTTCAGCACATAGAACACCACATAGAGCAATGGAAGTTGCGGAAAATGCAGAAAAAGAGGGTTTTGAAGTAATCATTGGAGCGGCAGGAAAAGCTGCACATCTTCCGGGTGTAATAGCTGCATATACACAATTACCTGTAATAGGACTTCCAATTAAGTCATCTACGCTAGATGGATTAGATTCGCTTTTATCCATTGTACAAATGCCTAAAGGGATACCCGTTGCTACAGTAGCAATAAATGGAGCTGAAAATGCAGCATTGTTAGGAATACAAATTTTAGCTATCAAGTATCCTGAATTGAGAGAAAAGTTAATTCAATATAGAGAAGAAATGAAAGAGGAAGTTATAGAAAAAGATGAAAGATTTTTAAAGGGGGAAATGTAATGGAAAAATTAGAGATGTTATACGAGGGAAAAGCTAAAAAAGTTTATAAAACAGAAGATGAAAATAAATATATTGTATTTTATAAAGATGATGCAACTGCTTTTAATGGAGAAAAGAAAGGTTCTATTAGTGATAAAGGAATTGTTAATAATAAAATGTCAAATCTTCTTTTTAAGATGTTAGAAGAAAAAGGAATTCCAACCCATTTTGAAGAGACACTTAATGATCGTGAAACCCTTGTAAAGGCAGTAAAGATTCTACCACTTGAAGTGATTATAAGAAATGTGGCAGCAGGGTCTTTATCTAAGAGATTAGGAATTGAAGAAGGAACTCAATTACCAAGCACAATATTTGAATTTTGTTATAAAAATGATGATTTAGGAGATCCAATGATTAATGACTATCATGTTGAGGCAATGAAGCTTGCAACAAAGGAACAAGTTGAGACCATTAAAAAATATACATTTAAAATCAATGAAATGTTATGTGAATTTTTCTTAGAAAGAGGATTAAAGTTAATCGATTTTAAATTAGAATTTGGTGTATATAATGAAGAAGTTATTCTAGCAGATGAAATTTCACCAGACACTTGCAGATTATGGGATGTAAATACGAATAAAAAAATGGACAAAGATAGATTTAGAAGAGATTTAGGAGATGTAGAAGAAACCTATCAAGAAGTGTTAAACAGAGTTAATAAATAAGGGGGAGTATTCAATGAATCTTGATAAATTAAGAGAAGAATGTGGTGTAATTGGGATCTATGCTCCTGGTGAAGAAAAGATATCTAGACTTGCCTATTATGGATTGCATGCACTTCAACATAGAGGACAAGAAAGTGCTGGAATTGCAGTAAATACAGATGGACATATTATGTATTATAAAGAGATGGGATTAGTACAAGAAGTTTTCAATGACACGGTTATTGAAAGACTGAATGGAGATATTGCCATAGGACATGTAAGATATTCTACTACAGGGGAGAGTTATGTTACCAATGCACAACCCCTAGTTGTACATTATAAAGGAGGAGCAATTGCTCTTGCTCATAATGGAAATTTAGTAAATGCTTCAGAGATAAGAGAAAAAATGCAGGACGATGGAACCATATTTCAAACTTCTATAGATAGCGAAGTCATTGCTACATTGATTGCAAAATATGGGAAATTGGGAATTGAAGAAGCAATCAAAAAAGCATTAAAAGAAATTAAAGGTGCATATGCCTTAGTGATCACTTGTGAAAATAAGCTTGTAGGGATTAGAGACCCTCATGGCCTACGTCCACTATGTATTGGAAAAACAGATAAGGGATATGTTCTATCATCAGAAAGTTGTGCCTTTAATGTATTAGATGCTACATTTGTTAGAGATGTACTTCCAGGTGAGATGGTCATTATAGAAGACAATAATATTACAAGTATTATGTATGAAGAAAATGCAAAGAAAGCATTATGTTCTTTTGAATTTGTATATTTTGCTAGACCGGATAGTACCATAGATGAACAAAGTGTATATATAAGTAGAAAAAATGCAGGGAAGCTTTTAGCTAAAGAACATCCAGTAGAAGCAGATATGGTTATTGCAGTGCCAGATTCAGGTACGGTAGCTGCCATAGGATATGCAGAAGAGTCAAAAATTCCATTTGGTGAAGGTCTTATTAAAAATAGATATGTAGGAAGAACTTTTATACAGCCAGATCAGAAGATGAGAGAGAGAAGTGTTCGATTAAAATTAAATGTATTGAAAGAAAATGTTGAAGGTAAGAGAATTATCATGGTGGATGACTCAATCGTTAGAGGAACTACCAGTGGAAAGATTGTAGCACTTCTTAAAAATGCAGGTGCAAAAGAAGTTCATGTGAGAGTTAGTTCTCCGCCTGTTAAGTATTCTTGTTACTTTGGAATAGACACACCTGAAACAAAAAAATTAGTGGGTTCAGAGAATTCTATAGAGGAAATAAGAAAGATGATCGGTGCAGATAGTTTGGGCTATCTTACTATAGATGGACTCATAAAATCAGCAGATGAGGTTAATACCAATTTGTGTACAGCTTGTTTTAATGGAAATTATCCAATGGATGTACCAAAGAATGCAAATAAATATTTATTTGATAAGGGATGTACGGACATAAGATTATAAATAAAGGAGGGCTTACTATGGATAAATCACTTACCTATAAAGAAGCTGGAGTAGATGTTTTAGAGGGTGCAAAAGCGGTTAATATGATGAAGGAACATGTAAATAGAACGTTAAATTCAAATGTACTTGGTGGATTAGGTGGATTTAGTGGATTATTTGAATTGGATTTAGAAGGATATAAAAAACCTGTATTAGTATCTGGTACGGATGGAGTAGGAACGAAGTTAAAGCTTTCTTTTATGATGGACAAACACGATACAGTTGGAATAGATTGTGTTGCAATGTGTGTAAATGATATTTTATGTCAAGGAGCAAAGCCTTTATTTTTCTTAGATTATGTCGCTACTGGAAAATTATCATCAGATAAAATTGCCAATGTAGTAAAGGGGATTGCAGATGGTTGCGTAGATGCTGGATGTGCATTGGTTGGAGGAGAAACAGCTGAAATGCCAGGTTTTTATGGGGATGGAGAGTATGATTTAGCAGGTTTTACAGTAGGAATTGTAGATAAAGATAAAATAATAGATGGTTCAAAGATTGAAGACGGGGATGTACTTATTGGACTTCCATCTAGTGGAATTCATAGCAATGGATATTCTTTGGTTCGTAAATTATTCTTTGAAAAATGTAATTATAATGTGAATGACTATATAGAAGAATTAGGCGAAACTTTAGGGGAAGCACTAATTAAACCTACTAGAATTTATGTAAAGCCTTGTTTAGGTGTTATAGATCAACATGAAGTAAAAGGTATGATCCATGTGACAGGTGGAGGATTTCATGAAAATATTCCAAGGATTTTACCTGAAGGTTTAGGGGTAGATATAAATTTAAAAGCATGGGATGTACCAGCAATATTCAACCTTATGCAAAAGTTAGGAAATATTTCAACGGAAGAGATGTTTAAAACATTCAATATGGGAATAGGAATGATTTTAATAGCATCTAGCAAAGAAGCAGAAAGTATAGTAAAACATTTAAATAATTCTAATGAAAGAGCATATATCATAGGAAGTGTAGTTTCTTCTAATGATGGGGTGAAATTATGCAACATCTAAAAATAGCCGTATTTGTTTCAGGCGGAGGCACAAACCTACAAGCACTTATTGATCATATTGAAGAGGGGGAAATGCCTGCGCGTATTGAATGTGTATTATCTAGTAAGGAAGATGCTTATGGCCTTGAAAGAGCAAGAAATCATAATATTGAAGGCATTTTCATTGGAAAGAAAAATTATCCAGAATGTAATGAAAGAACCTGTAAGATTTTAGGAATTTTAGAAAATTATAAAATAGATTTGATTGTCCTTGCTGGATACATGGGTATTTTGGACAAAGCGATTATCGAAGAATATAGACATAGAATTATTAATATTCATCCTTCTTTAATTCCTAGTTTTTGTGGAAAAGGATTTTATGGAGAAAAAGTCCATGAAGGAGTATTAGCATATGGAGCGAAAATTACAGGTGCAACGGTACATTTTGTAGATGAAGGTACGGACACAGGACCGATCATACTTCAAAAATCTGTTTCTGTAGAAGATGATGATACAGTAGAGAGTTTGGCTAAAAGGGTTTTAAAGGTTGAACATGAATTACTTCCAAAGGCTGTGAAATTATTTTCAGAAGGTAGATTAAAGGTTGAAGGAAGATGTGTTAAGGAGGAGTTATAATGATTAAACGTGCGCTTATTAGTGTTTCAGATAAAAGCGGAATTGTAGAGTTTGCTAAGAAACTAATAAATTTAGGAATAGAAATTATTTCTACAGGTGGAACAGCAAAAATATTAAAGGAAAATGATATTGATGTAATTGGGGTATCCGAGGTTACAGGATTTGAAGAATGTTTAGATGGAAGAGTAAAAACCCTTCATCCAAAGGTTCATGGAGCCATCCTTGCAAGAAGAGATTCTAGTGAACATATGGAACAACTAAAGAAATTGGAGATTACACCCATTGATTTAGTGGTTATTAACTTATATCCTTTCAAAGAAACAATCCAAAAGCCAAGTGTTACTTTAGAAGATGCCATTGAAAATATAGATATTGGTGGACCTACCATGTTACGATCAGCGGCTAAAAATTATAAAGATGTAATTGTGGTATCTAATCCAGATGATTATGAAACAATCTATGAAGAACTATCTAAAGATGGAGATGTTTCTTTAGAATTAAAATATAGATTGGCCCTATCCGTATTTGAACATACGGCACATTATGATGCCCTTATTTCAGACTATCTAAGAAAAAGAATAGATGCACCACTACCCAAAGTATGGACACCTACCTTTGAAAAAGTTCAAGATTTACGATACGGAGAAAATCCCCATCAAAATGCTGTATTTTATAAAGATGCAGATGTTGATAAAGGTTCCATTACAAATGCGGAACAAATTCATGGAAAAGAGCTTTCCTTTAACAATATTAATGATGCCAATGCAGCGATCAGCTTAGTAAAAGAATTTGATAAGGCCGCTATAGTAGGACTAAAGCATACGAATGCTTGTGGTGTAGGAACTGGATATGATATTTATGATGCTTATATAAAAGCATATGAAAGTGATCCAACATCCATCTTTGGAGGGATTATTGCAGCCAATAGAAGGATTGACAAAAGAACAGCAGAAGAGATCAATAAGATTTTTATAGAGATTGTTATCGCTAAAGATTTTGATGAAGATGCATTAGAAATCCTTCAATCAAAGAAAAATATAAGAATCCTTAGATTAAAAGATATAGATATTAAAACTGAAAAAGCCATAGATATTAAAAAAGTAGATGGTGGAATATTGGTTCAAGATATAAATAATGAATTATTTGATAAAGATAAATATATGGTTGTTACAGAGCGAATTCCTACTGAAAGAGAAGTAGAGGATATGCAT
>JADPRS010000008.1 GCA_015686845.1 Lutibacter sp. B2 | reverse complement strand
TGGCTTAATTCTTACACTGTTTAATTTTCAAAGTTCAAAAGTTTGTCGTTTTTTACGACTCATTTATAATATCATGCTTCATTGCGCTTGTCAATCATTTTTTTAACTTCATTTTTATGATTGTTTCTTGCGACAACATGTACTATCTTAACATCTTTCACGATGTTTGTCAAACTGTTTTCCTTCTCGAGTATTTTTCTCGTATTGGACAAGTACTACTTTATCATAAAATCTATTCACAGTCAAGCCTTTTCGTTGATACATTTAACAAATCATACAAGGTATGGTTACTGTACTTTTCATTCGTAACCATACCCATCATTACATTCATTATTTTTCATCACCTGATATCTCTTGCACTATATCTATTGATTCTGGTTCTTCTATCTTTTTATCTGCCCTAACTAGAGATGCTACAATTAAGGATTTTTCCTCTAAAATACTAATTTCTCCTCCAAACTCTATATCTGCTACTTTAAGCGGAACACCTGGTTTTAACATAGCTACATCAATTTCTAAACTTTCAGGCATATATTGTGGTAAACACTCCACCTGTATTTCTCTCAATTGTTGTTGCACTACCCCTATGCTAGATTCTACTTTTTGTTTTCCTACTAAACGAATAGGTATCATCGCATGGATTGGATCATTATAAGAAACCTTTTGAAAGTCTACATGTATTAATTCATTTGTAATTGCATCACGCTGCGCTTCTTTAATTATAACTACATCTTTGTCCGTACCTGTACCTGTACATAAATCCATCAATGCATTTGTTCCGTAATTTCTAATGATATTATCCATTTCTGTTTTATCGACTTCAACCATTTTAGTATTTATATTATGTCCATATACCACAGCCGGAATATGACCCCTGTTTCTTAGTTTATGGCAAGCATTTGTTCCTGATTGATTTCTCAGATCTACATGAATATTAGACTTTAACATTTTATTCCCTCCTATAATTTAAGCTATTAATCATTATTTCCAAAGACTATTTTTATATACAATTGTTTTTGTATTTATAAGAAGGAATAAAAATAGAGGGCAACTAAGTCACCCCCTAATACTTACCACTTCCTTAACTTTTCTTCTGTTGTTAATTCTTTTTCTGTTGATTCTACTTTTAAATTAGTTGCAAGCAAAGCAACAATTTCTCCTCCATTCTCTAACACCTCTATATTTTCATCATTATAAATATCTAAATCTTTAATAAGTATAGGTTCTCCAAATTTCATTTCCGAAACATCTACCTGTATTAATTGTGGCAAATACTTTGGATACGTTTGTATTTCTACTTCTACTTTTTGTTGTTGTATGAAAGATATGCTACTTTCTACTGCTGCTTTATTAATTGCCCGAAGGGGTATTTTAACTTTAATCTTTTTATTTTCATCCAATTCTTGCAAATCAATATGTAATACATAGTCTTTTGTAATATGTCTTTGAATCTCCTTAATAATAGCAGCGCTCTTCTCATCATTAATTTCTACCTGAACACTCGAACCAACACCATATTCATTTAAAATTCTATCCAACTCTTTTCTTTGTAAAGAAATATGTCTGGTCTTTTTATTGTAACTATATAAAATTGCAGGAACAAACCCTTCTTTCCTCAATGTTTTCAATTGAGTTTTTCGTGTTTTTTCTCTTTGTTCTGCTTTTAACAATGGAATCTGCATGCTTTTTCCCCCTTTTAGTTTTGTATGTATTAATAATCTATATTCATATGAAAATAGATTATTACCGATTTCATGCTTTTTTTGGACATTAAAAAACCTACTCTCACGGAGTAGGTTTTTTAATGCTTTGTATAGTTTTCGTAAATTTCATTCAAATGTTTTATAGGAGAATAATCTATTATCTTATTTTCATACAACCCTACACTCTCTAATTTTTTTAAATTTCTTAAAGCATCTATGTTTACGATTTGATTATAACTTAAATCTAGACGCCTTAAATTTGGTAGCTTTTCTAAATACTCTATATTCTCTATATCATTATCATCTAAATCTAATTCTTCTATATTCTCAAGATCAGCAATAGAAGCAATGTCATTAATATCATTTTCATTTAAATTAACCTGTTTCAAACTTGTCAAATCTTTAAGTTCTTCTATAGTACTTATTTTATTTCTTTCAGCAGATAAAACTTCTAACTTTTTCAAGTTTTTTACCATATCCAAATCCTTAAGCTTCGCTCCATTTACATGCAGTTCTTTCAAATTTGTCAAATCACCAATTACTTTTATATTTTTAGAACGTACTATCTTCTTTGCTTTTACATCATACAACAGTATATTATCATCAATATTTAATACTTTAAGATTTTTCAACTTTTCTAATGGTTTAAAATCATTCACCCTACAAAAACTTATATTCAATTCTTCAAGAGTAGTAGCATATGCAATATCAGATAGATCATTCATTTCTTGATTATAGCTAAGATTTAGCTTTTTTAAGTTACTTAATTCTTTTAATCCCTTTAGATCTTTAATGTTATTTTTATTTTTAGTCGTGATTCCTATTTCATTAGATAAATCAAGCTCTTCTAATGAATATAATTTTCCAATAGTATCTAAATTTTCTATATTACAATTAGTTATTTTTAGCTTCTTTACATTCTTTAAGTATAATAATGGCTCAAAATTCATTTCATCTCCAAAGGAAATATGTAGTTCTTTTACGTTTTTCAAGTTCTTTAAAAACGATAAATCTTTTGCTTTCACATGGGAAATTTGAAGAATTTCTAAATTTATTAATACACCCAACTTTGAAAGATCATCTATATCCTTACAAGATATTTCTAACTTCTTCAAGTTTTTCAAATGTTCTATCCCATCTAACTTTCTTACTTCCTCTATATCTAATTCATCTACTTTTTCTAAGTCACCAATATTCAACTTTTTATCTTCTTTATCCAAATACCTTATAATTTTTTTCTCCAAGTATGTATCTTTAATGATTTTGTCCTTCATGATACTATAGTTTGCATATGCAACTACGGGAATCACTAGCAACAAACATACTGTTTTAATCAATTTATACTTTGGTTTTAGATTAATCATCATTCCCATAAATACTATCAGTATAATGGAATTGGTTACTACACCTTCATCCATGGAGTATATTTCAAATTTTTTTAAGACATGATAAAAAAACAATAAACCAACGGATAAAATTCCACTTAGCCTAAATTCCTTTTCTTTTATGCATAAAATAGCAATAAACATATAAAAATATGCAAAGCCCCATGCCACACGTCCATTTTTTATATTCTGAACGATCAACAATAAAATCATAACGGTCAGTAAAATATTCTTTATTTTAATGAACCATTTCCCTTTCATACATTCCCTCCTAAAATTAGTTGTTCTTGAAAATCAGCATATATGACTTTTTTTATTTTTCTTATAGTATACCAAAATATTCCATAGGCGTATATGGTATTCTATTAACAATGAGTAACAATTCTAGAACACACTTTTTTAAGACAAATTAATATTATATAGGTATCTAGCTAACTATATAATATAGACTTTATAGAAAGGGCGGTATCATTCATGTACACTACATTAGATTTAATAAATAAAACAATTATAATTGCACGGAAAAGACAGGACATGTATAAAAAAATCTCTTCTTTGGATTCCCAGCACTTCACAACTGCCATGATCGCAAATACACTCGTAATAGATGCAAAAAAGACTCTTTTGTACTATGAAAAACTAAAAATGGAAGTAGAAGATGGTCAAGAAGAAATTGATTTTGCTACTTATGATAAGATTTCATTTTTAATAAATGAGTTTAAGCGCAGATTTGTAAGTCCAACTATATATGATGTTGAAAACCTATTAAAATTTTCATTAGACTTTGAAAAACAAGTTATTGCACTTTTCATAGATATTCAAGGAAGACTGATCCATGACAAGTATGATGTTGAAAAAAATACATATAAAATATTAAGTTCCATAATAGAAGCAAAGCAAAAACATATCAATAATTTAGAGATGTATATTAAAGAATAAAAATGTGTGTAGATTAATCTACACACATTTTTTTATTACATTTCAGCCTTTTTTTTGTATTCTTCATATTTCTCTTTCGCTTCTTTTTCAGCTTTTTCAAATAGCTCTTCCGCCATTTCTGGGAATCCTTTTTTAAGTGAAGTATACCTTACTTGACCATCTAAGAATTCTCTAAAGCTTTCTTTCGGCTCTTTAGAATCTAGGATAAACGGATTCTTTCCTTCTTCTTTTAACATTGGGTTGTATCTATATAAATGCCAATATCCACAATCTACTGCTTGCTTGATATTTGCTTGCGTTCTTCCCATTCCTTCTCTAATACCGTGATTAATACATGGAGCATATGCAATAATGATCGATGGTCCATTATAGCTTTCGGCTTCTGTTAAAGCTTTCATAAATTGGTTTTTGTCTGCTCCCATACCTACTTGTGCAACGTATACATAACCATATGTTGCACAAATCATACCAAGATCTTTCTTCTTAATCTTTTTACCAGATGCTGCAAATTTAGCAACCGCTGCTGTTGGCGTAGCTTTTGAAGACTGTCCACCGGTATTTGAATAAACCTCTGTATCTAATACTAATACGTTTACATTTTCTCCCGTTGCAAGAACATGATCAAGTCCACCATAACCAATGTCGTTTGCCCATCCGTCTCCACCTATAATCCATACAGATTTCTTAATTA
Organism: Lutibacter sp. B2; assembly: GCA_015686845.1. Taxonomy (GTDB): domain Bacteria; phylum Bacillota; class Clostridia; order Peptostreptococcales; family Thermotaleaceae; genus JADPRS01. Next base: position 103,368 of record JADPRS010000008.1, on the reverse strand, counting down.
AGAAGTCTTTCTTTTCTTCAATTTGAGCTAATAATTCTTTTGCTCTCTCATCTGCTACATCCTTAGCTTCTAACATTGGAATCATTTTAGCTTTAGTAGCTTTAGAAACTTCTGCATTGTCCATTCCTTCTAACCACTCTGCAAATGGAGCTTTTACTTCTTGCGTTAGATCTAGTGAAATAAATTCTTTCATTAAATCTGCTAATTTATTTCTCATTTGTTTTACGCCAAGAGCCATACCAAGACCATACTCAGCATTGTCCTCAAATAATGAATTTGCCCAAGCAGGACCTTTACCTTCATGATTTGTACAATATGGTGTAGCTGGTGCTGAAGCTCCCCAAATTGAAGAACATCCAGTTGCATTAGCAATCATCATTCGATCTCCAAATAATTGGGTAATAACTTTTGCATATGGCGTTTCTCCACAACCTGCACATGCGCCTGAGAATTCAAGTAAAGGTTGTTCAAATTGACTTCCTTTTACAGTTTCTTTCTTCATTGGATTTTCTTTATGTGAAACGGACATAGCATAATTCCAGTTTTCTATTCCTGTTTCTGATTGCGTTTCTATTGGTTTCATAGTTAATGCTTTTCCCTTAGCAGGACAAACATCTACACAGTTTCCACATCCAGTACAATCAAGTGCACTAACTTGCATACGATACGCATATTCTTCAAGACCTTTACCCGTAGCCTTTTTCATTTCGAAAGTTGCTGGTGCATTCTTAGCTTCTTCTTCATTTAATAATACAGGTCTAATTGCAGCATGAGGACAAACAAATGAACATTGATTACATTGAATACATTTATCAATCTCCCATTCCGGAACATTTACGGCAATACCACGTTTTTCAAAAGCTGCTGTTCCCATAGGGAATGTTCCATCTTCTCTTCCTTCGAAAGTACTTACTGGAAGTTCATCTCCAACTTGAGCATTTATTGGTCTTAATACCTTTTCAATAAATTCTGGTACTTCTTCTACTGTTTTCATTTCTTCAGGTACTTCATTTTTCCATGAAACAGGCACATCAATCTTAACCAATGCATCAATTCCTTTTTCTACCGCTTGATGATTCATCTTAACAATTTTTTCACCTTTTTTGCCATATGACTTAACTACAGCATCTTTTAAGTAGTTCATAGCTTCTTCTGTAGGAATTACTTTTGCTAATTTAAAAAATGCAGATTGCATAATCATATTCGTTCTGTTTCCTAATCCAATTTCAACTGCTAGATCTGTAGCATTTAATATGTAGAACTCAATTTCATGGTCTGCAATATATTTTTTCATAGATGCAGGTAATTTTTCCTCTAACTCTTCCAGTGTCCATCTACAATTAAGTAAGAATGTACCTCCGTCTCTTAATCCTGCTAATAAATCATATTGATTTGTATATGCAGGAGTCGAGCATGATACAAAGTCTGATTCATTAATTAAATAGGTAGATTTAATAGGTGTTTTACCAAATCTTAAGTGAGAAATAGTTACCCCACCAGATTTTTTAGAATCATATGCAAAATATCCTTGTGCATATAAATCTGTGTTATCTCCTATAATCTTAATAGCACTTTTATTCGCTCCAACTGTACCATCAGAACCTAATCCCCAGAACTTACATCTGATATTTCCTTCTGGTGCAGCTGCAATTTCTTCTTTTATTTCTAATGATTTATATGTAATATCATCTACAATTCCAATTGTAAATCCATTTTTAGGCTCATCTGATTTTAAGTTATCAAATACTGAATTAATTTGTGAAGGTGTCGTATCTTTTGAACCTAATCCATAACGTCCACCAACTACTAATGGTGCATTTTCTTTTCCATACAATAAAGTTCTAATATCTTGATACAATGGTTCACCAAGTGCCCCTGGCTCCTTCGTTCTATCTAATACTGAAATTTTCTTAACTGTAGCTGGTAATACATCAAAGAAATATTTTTCGCTAAATGGTCTATATAATCTTACTTTGATTAAACCAACCTTTTCTCCTTTTGATACTAAGTAGTCAACTGTCTCTTCAATGGTGTCTGTTACAGAACCCATTGCCACTATAATATGTTCTGCATCTTCTGCGCCCACATAATCAAAAGGCTTGTATTCTCTTCCAGTAATTGTACTAATTTCTTTCATATAACCAGCTACAATATCTGGAACGTCTTCATAAAACTTATTACAAGCTTCTCTTGCTTGGAAGAAAATATCTGGATTTTGAGCTGTTCCCCTAGTAACTGGATGCTCTGGATTTAGCGCATTATCTCTAAATGCTTGGACTTTATCATAATCTACAAGTTTAGCTAAATCTTCATAATCTATCGTTTCAATTTTTTGTATTTCATGAGAAGTCCTAAATCCATCAAAGAAATGCAAGAATGGCACTCTTGATTTGATTGTAGCTAAATGTGCAATTCCTCCTAAGTCCATAACTTCTTGTACACTTCCAGACGCAAGCATTGCAAAACCAGTTTGTCTAGTTGCCATAACATCTGAGTGGTCTCCAAAAATTGAAAGTGCATGACTTGCTAATGCACGAGCACTTACATGGAATACACCAGGTAGTAGTTCCCCTGCAATTTTATACATATTAGGAATCATTAATAATAATCCTTGAGACGCAGTAAAAGTCGTCGTTAATGCACCTGCTGCAAGAGATCCATGAACAGCTCCAGCTGCTCCTCCTTCAGATTGCATTTCTGCAACTTGTACTTCTTGTCCAAAAATATTTTTCTTTCCATTTGCTGCCCACTCATCAACATATTCTGCCATATTTGATGATGGTGTAATTGGATATATAGCTGCAACATCAGTAAATGCATATGATACATATGCTGCCGCTGTATTTCCGTCCATTGTTTTCATTTTCCCAGCCATTTTATAGCCCCCTTTTTTCTTGTGTGCAATATATATTAAATTTTAAATGTATTATTCATTTTTGTAATTCTTATTCTATTACATTTCCTCGTACATTTCTAGTCCTAAAATGTTTTATTTTTCAAAAAAATCATTTTTAACCCATGTTGATTATTCATCAAAAATTCTGTACATTATTTTGTATACAGTACACATAATATTATACCTCACTTTCTACGTTTTTAATATTCTTTATTTTATGAAAATTGAAGTTTATTTCAACAAATATTGCACAATTGTCAAAAGCAAGACCCCTGGAACCCCTAACACTCCTGCAATTAATGCGGTCACAATATTAATTGCAACATGAAATCCAAAAAATCCTCCCACAATATTAATTACCAACAGCAATATTCCACCTAAAATTCCATTATATATAAGTTTCAATATCCATTTGATTGGTATTAGTAGTAAATATCCTAAAATATATAACAAGATTAAACCAAAAGCATATGCTAAAATAATATGCAGCTCTACCCCCATACCCATATACATTCTCCTCTCAAACTACATTCATAGTTCATTATATATAGTTTGTACCAAAAATATTACTATTTAAAATAAATTAATAGCACTAAAAAAAGCAAAAAGAAATTAATTTCTTTTTGCTTTCAGTAAATTTAATTTAGTATTGATAATACGCCTACTGTTAAAGTGAAGGATGCGTATTAGAACTAATACTCATTTGTCTTGCAATTTTCATAAGATAAGCATACCTTGTTTTTGCAGCCTCTACTCGATAAATTGCATGATCTATCAAATCAGGGTCCGTCACATTTTGAAAAAAAGCTTCTGCATTTCTCCATTCTTCATGTGCGCACTTAATAGTCTCTAGTATTTTATCGTCTTCCGTCCGTATATCTTGACCATTAACAACCTGTGCATAAAAACTTCCAATCATATTCAAAAAACTTTGTTCATTCTTCTCTTTTGCACTTCTTCTCGATTCATCAATTGCTTGAGTCATGTATTTACCCCCCATTCAATTATCTATATATATGATTTTCTCCATATTTTGGATTTTATATACATATTTTTTGAATGGGATAAATTTATATTTCTCTTCTACCTTCTAATGCTTTAGACAAAGTTACCTCATCTGCATATTCCAAATCGCCACCTACGGGTATCCCATAAGCAATCCTTGTAACTTTTATCCCTGAAGGTTTAATAAGTTTTGAAACATACATGGCTGTAGCTTCCCCTTCTATAGTAGGATTTGTAGCTAAAATCACTTCCCTTACATCTTCCTTCTGAAGTCTAATTAGCAATTCTTTAATCTTGATCTCTTCTGGTCCAATCCCTTCCATAGGAGATATAGATCCATGAAGTACATGATATAATCCTCTAAATTCTCTTGTCTTTTCCATAGCCACAACATCTCTAGGCGATTCCACTACACAAATGATATCTCTTTGTCTTTGTTTATTTCTACAAAGACTACACGGATCTACATCCGTTATATTTGCACATTCAGAACAATATTTAGTCTTTTTCTTAGCTTGTATGATGGCATCAGATAAATTAAGCACATCCGCTTCATTCATATCAAGAACATGAAAAGCCAATCTTTGAGCAGATTTTTTCCCAATGCCAGGGAGTTTTGAAAACTCTTCAATCAACCTAGCCACAGGTACAGCATAATAACTCATTTATATCCCCTCGATTCTATTTAGGCGTTTAACCAACAATAGCCGAGCATTAAAGCTCGGCTATTCATTAGAACAATCCTGGTATATTCATGCCTCCAGTAATTTTTCCCATTTCACCTGACATCATTTCTTCTGCTTTTCTTAAAGCTTCATTTGATGCAGCTATTATTAAATCCTGTAACATTTCTACATCCTCAGGATCTACTACCTCTGGTTTAATAATGATATCTAATATTTCTTTCTTTCCATTTACTTTTACAGTTATAGCACCGCCACCTGCACTTGCTTCTACTTCTTTTTCTTCTAATTTACCTTGAACTTCCTCCATTTGTTTCTGCATTTTTTGAACTTGCTTCATCATATTATTCATATTTCCAGGCATACCTGCCATACCTGGCATTTTTCCCTTACCTTTAGCCATGTGTATCTCCTCCATTATATTAATTTTTTTATTTTAAAATTTAAAATTATACGTACGATACATTATATCATATCTAATCCAAAATCTTCAAATTACAATCTTCAAATAATGTCTCAATTTTATCTACTTCTTTATTTTCTTCTTTTGTCTCTTCATTTTCTTTAGATTCATTCTCGGATACCTGAATTGAAGATATTTCTTTTCTCATCAAGCATCTCATTTTTATTTTTTGACCCGTGATCTCTTTGATTGCTTTTTCAATAAATTCTGTTCCTTGCGCTGAAGCTTCCTTATGAAATTCAAACCCATCATTAAAGGCTATGATCAAAGTATGATCTTGCATTCCTACAGGCTCTCCCTCCATCAAAACAGCATTTAATGAAATCTTTCTTTTTTTAATCACTTTCAGGATCTCATTCCATGATTTTTTCAATACTTCAAAGATCTCACCTTTTGGCAATACCTTTTCTTTATGATCAATTTTTTCTACAGCACTTTTAGACATAGCTATTGATTTTTTCTCTCCATTCATTTCTTTCGACTCTATTTCTCTCGATACCTTAATTTCTCCAGATTGAATGATCTTCTCCAATGCTTGTACACGATCCATTAGTGCGTCGGCCGACTGTTCAAGCATTGGATGTGATAGTTTCATTACGGCTACTTCTAGTAATATTCTTGGTTGACTCGTCCATTTTGCATCTACAGATGTTTGTGATAATACTGCAATAGCCCTCGTTATTGTATGCATATTTATTTTCTCTGCTTGCTCTTTTAATCTTTCTATACTTTCTCTCGAAAGATTTACAATCCCTTCTAATTGATTTGATATTTTCGTCATCATTAAATTACGATAATGCTCAATCAAATCCTTGATAAACTGATGAATATCTTTCCCTGATTCTATTAATTGTTCAATTAACTCCATGGCACTTTTTGTATCTTGACTAAGAATACACGAAACTAAATGAAATAGAAAATCATCATTTACAGTCCCTAACACATCAATCACATCATCATAGCTTATTTTTTCAGCTCCAAATGATAAACATTGGTCTAATATACTAAGGGCATCTCTAAGTGCTCCATCAGAATTTCTTGAAATAAGCTCTAGCCCACTTTTTTCAACCTCTATATTCATATTTTCGCAAATGTAAGCTAATCGATCTACCATTTCTGATTCTTTTACTCTTTTAAAATCAAATCGCTGACACCTAGATAAAATCGTAGCTGGTATTTTATGAGGTTCCGTTGTTGCCAGTATAAATATTACATAATGAGGTGGTTCTTCCAATGTTTTAAGCAGTGCATTAAATGCACCTGTCGATAACATATGTACCTCATCTATAATATATACTTTATATTTCCCTTTAGTCGGTGGATATTTTACATTTTCACGAAGTTCTCTAATATCGTCTACGCCATTATTAGATGCAGCATCGATCTCCATTACATCCATCATGTTTTCGTGTTTGATTCCACTACATATTTCACATTCATTACAAGGATTACCATCGTGTGGATTCAGACAATTTACGGCTCGTGCAAATATTTTCGCTGTGGAGGTCTTTCCAGTTCCCCTTGTACCACAAAATAAATATGCATGAGCAATACTGTCATTTTTCATCTGGTTCTTTAAAGTTTTTGTAATATGCCCTTGTCCTACTACATCTTCAAATGTCTCAGGTCTCCATTTTCTATATAATGCTATATGCGCCATTATTTCACCAACTTTTCTATTAAAATATTCATTTTAATCATTTCCTTCATTATATAACACTATATGCAACAATTAAAATTCATTTTTCATAAAAATCGAACTTGATTCAAATCAATTTCGATTTTTATATTATAATACAACTAATTTTCTTTATTCCTTTTTCTTATACTCTTATCTATGGTGTATAACATCATTTGCTTTGTTTACTTCTTCAACCTTCACCAAAATATTATAAGTAGTCATTCTTCGACCATTCATTTCACGATCCCTCCCCATATTACTAACATTTCTATTATTCATTTTTGTTTTCATTTCAATAGTAGCATCCATCAGTTTCCCTCTTATTTTTGTATGCTCTTCTATATCCTGTGTAGAATGAACAACATTCCACTTATTTCCTAGAAATAGATTTTCAATAATATTTTTAAACATATACATTCATCCCCTTTTCTAATTCTACAATTCCATATCTAAAATGATCATATTACTGGTTTTTCAAACCCTTGACCATGAATCTCAGAGGTATGAGAGATAGAGATAAACGCTTTCTCATCAATGTCATTTACAATATCTTTCAAACGAATCAGTTGCCTGTTACTAACTATACAATATATTATATTTCTATCTTTCTTAGTATAAGCCCCCTTCCCCTTTAAGAAAGTGACGCCACGTCCAATATTCGTCATTATTTCATTCGCTATTTCACTAGAATTTTGACTAACAATCAGAACTAAGTTATTCTGGCTAAATCCTACTATCACCTTATCTAAAACGATGGATGATATCGCCAATGTAATAACAGTATAAACAGCCAGTTTAAAATCATTAACCATTCCTCCAACAATGATTATAACCCCATTCGTTATCAGGTTTGTAGCAGCTATATTTATACCTAATCTTTTCTTTGCAACTATATTTATGATATCAAAACCACCTGTAGAATATCCATTTCTAATTACAAATCCTAATCCTACACCCGTAAGTATTCCCGCTACGATAGCATTTGCTAATAAATCGTATATATTAATATAATTTACCAAAGGTTCAGTAAGCCATATTGTTAAAGATAACAAGATCATTCCTATTAAAGTCTTAGTCATAAATTCCTTATTCGTATACTTAACCCCTACTATAAAAATAGGTATATTCAACAATAAAATTAAAGGAGCTACTGAAAGCGTTGTTAAATAGTGAATTATAAGCGCAATTCCCGTAACCCCTCCAGCTAGCAAATTATTCGGTGCAATAAAACAAGTTATAGATATGGCTACCATAAATATCCCCAGTAACACTAGTATCATATTTGAATTCTTAAATTTTCCATTTATTCCTCCTTTTATTTAAATATTTACCTTTTTTTACATACCTCAGTATGATATTCTCTTTAGAAATAAATGTGACAAAAACACATAAAAAAAACATGTAGAATGATCTACATGTTAATATCTATATTTTAAAGCTGTGCACCTAAGTCGACAAGCTATTATAAACGTTACCTGTACAGTTAACTCAGTTCAAGCACTCCCACGGCACATGAAAGGAACCACTTATCGCTGCTTCCTTCCGGATCTGACGAAGTTCATAGGCTTCCATTGCGTAGGACCCAAACCTCATTGCCACTTATACAGGGCAGACTCTACAATAACAGGCCTCTAATAGGTGTTCAATCCTGCTAAAGCGGATTGCAGGTTACAGGGCACCGCTAACTCCCCATCTAGCACAGCAAACTTTATAAACTTTTTTACTGGCGGAGAGAGCGGGGCTCGAACCCGCGGGGCTTTGCAGCCTTACACGCTTTCCAGGCGTGCCCCTTAGCCACTCGGTCATCTCTCCTCATAAAACGAATCACTTTCTTACGTTACATATAATAATATATCACATACATTCTAACATTGCAAGGTTGTAATATTTTAATTTAATGTTAATTAATACTTAGTAAAGAAAATTTAACAAAATATTTCTTTTAGAATAGGTATTAATTTTTTCATAGTTTGGGCAAATTATCATATAGGGATCTTCACATTATATAGAAGGAAGGTGAATAAACATGCCAAAAGCTAATTTTCAAGTAGAAATACCCAATACAGAAAATTTACCTAAGGAAAAATTCAATGAATTAAAGCAATATATAGATGGTTTAAAAAGTACCGAAGGAGCACTTATACAGATCCTTCATCAGGCACAAGAAATATTTGGATATCTACCAAAAGAAGTACAGCTTTTTGTTGCAAGAGCACTTGGAATGCCTGGTTCTGAAGTTTGTGGCGTCGTAAGCTTTTATTCCTATTTTACAACAGAGCCTGTTGGAAAACATGTAATAAGTGTATGCATGGGCACAGCCTGTTTCGTAAGAGGTGCTGATAAAATCGTCGACAGAATCGCGAAAAAAATAGGTATCGGACCGGAAGAGACTACAAAAGATGGATTTTTCACCCTTAAAAATATTCGATGCATCGGCGCATGTGGTCTTGCTCCTGTGGTTATGGTAGATGATAAAGTTTATGGACGCGTAAAAGAAGAAGATATTGATGATATTTTAGATTCCTATCGAAAGGAGGAAGCTTAAAATTGCAAATTAAATCCTTAGAAGAACTAATAAAAATCAAAGAAAAATCCTATAAAAGTGTATATTTAAGACAACATCATAACAATGACTCAGATGAAATAGAAACACGTAATGCAACAGAAGATGAAATTTCTAAGAATATCATTGTCTGTGGAGGTACAGGCTGTTTAGCAACAGATAGTGCTAAACTCATTAAAAATTTAGAACTGATTCTTAAAGCGCGTGGCTATGATCACAAAGTAAAAGTTATACGAACAGGATGCTTTGGCTTCTGCGAACAAGGCCCCATTGTAAAAATAGACCCGGATAACATTTTTTATGTAAAAGTTCATCCTCAAGATGCAAAAGAAATCATTGATGAACACATTATAAAAGGTAAAAAAATTGAACGCCTATTATACATAGAACCCGTAGAAGGCAAAAAAATTGAACAACATGATGATATGCCATTTTACAAGAAACAGATGCGCATCGCACTGAGAAACTGTGGTCTTATTAATCCTGAAGATATTTATGAATATATTGCATTTAAAGGCTATGAAGCACTAGGAAGATCACTTACCACCATGTCTCCTGAGGAAGTAATAGAGGTCATTACTAAATCAGGCCTTCGTGGCAGAGGTGGCGGTGGTTTTCCAACTGGACTAAAGTGGCAATACACAAGAGCATCAGAAGGAACTACAAAATATATTATTTGTAATGGAGACGAAGGAGATCCGGGTGCCTTCATGGATAGAAGTATATTAGAAGGAGATCCCCATACGATACTTGAGTCTATGGCTATCGCTGGTTATGCAATCGGTGCCCAAAGAGGATTTGTTTATATTCGTGCTGAGTATCCCCTTGCAATAGAAAGACTCAATATTGCAATCAAACAAGCAAGAGAAGTAGGGCTTCTTGGAAAAAATTTATTTGGAACAGACTTTCACTTTGATATTGAATTAAAATATGGTGCAGGTGCATTTGTATGTGGAGAAGAAACCGCATTAATTCATTCTATGGAGGGAAAACGAGGAGAACCACATTACAAACCGCCTTATCCTGCACAAAAGGGATATCGTGGAAAAGCTACTTGTGTAAATAATGTAGAAACTTTCGCTAACATAACGTCAATAATACTGAATGGTCATGAGTGGTTTTCCTCTATCGGTACTGAAAAAAGCAAAGGAACAAAAGTATTTGCACTTGCAGGTAAAATAAACAATGTAGGATTAGTAGAAGTTCCTATGGGTACTACCCTTCGAGAAATAATCTATGAGATCGGTGGAGGGATTCAAAACCACGCTAAGTTCAAAGCAGTACAAACAGGCGGTCCATCTGGTGGCGTCATTACAGAGAAAAATTTGGATACACCCATCGATTACGAAAGTTTATCTGCCATTGGTTCAATGATGGGCTCAGGCGGTATGATTGTAATGGATGAACATAATTGCATGGTGAATATATCTAAATTTTATCTTGAATTTATTACGGATGAATCCTGTGGTAGATGTACGCCTTGTCGTGTGGGCACAAAGAGAATGTATGAATTATTAAATAAAATTTCTTCTGGAGAAGGAACGCTAGAAGATTTAGACGCATTAAAACAATTGTGTCATATGATTAAAGGTAGCTCTCTTTGCGGTCTAGGACAAACTGCACCAAATCCTGTCCTCAGTACTATGCATTATTTTTGGGATGAATATTTATCACATGTTAAAGACAAATACTGTCCTACTGGAGAATGTAAGAACTTATCAAAATACAGCATTAACCCAGATAAATGTGTTGGTTGTACAGCCTGTGCAAGGGTATGCCCTGTAGACTGTATTTCTGGTGAACCTAAAAAAACTTTTATTATAGATGAAAGCATATGTATTAAATGCGGCGCATGCTTTGATGCTTGTAAATTTAATGCCGTAATTAAACCATAGCGAGGTGATCATATGTCAACGAACAATAAGGATACGGTTCATATTACTATAAATGGACAAGAATTTGACGTTCCTAAAGATATTACAATATTAGAAGCTTCTAATAGGGCTGGTATTAAAATTCCAACATTGTGCCACCTTGATTTACACGATTTAAAAGCAGTCAATAAAGCTGCGTCCTGCCGTGTATGTATGGTGGAGGCACATGGAAGGGATGTGCTCGTACCATCCTGTGTTACCACTGTTTGGGAAGGAATGGAAGTTACGACAAATTCATTACAAGCCATCACTGCACGAAGAATAGCAGTAGAGTTACTTCTATCCAATCACCCAAATGAATGCTTTACTTGCTCCAAAAATTTAGACTGTGAATTACAATCACTAGCCCACGAGCTCGGTGTACGAGAAATAAAATGGTCTGGAGAAAAACAAAATTTTCCAAAAGATATTTCTAGTGATGCACTTGTAAGAGATGCAAGTAAATGTATCATGTGTAGACGATGTGAAACCATGTGCAATGAAGTCCAAACCTGTGGAATATTATCTGCTATGGGAAGAGGTTTTGATGCAATCGTAGGTCCTGCTTTTAATATTCCCATGGTTGAATCTTCTTGTACTTATTGTGGTCAATGTGTAGCAGTATGCCCTACAGCAGCACTCACAGAAGTAAATCATACATACAAGGTATGGGAAGCATTAAACGATCCTGATAAACACGTTATTGTGCAAACAGCTCCTGCCATTCGTGTGGCACTAGGAGAATTATTTGGAATGGAACCAGGAACCATTGTGACAGGAAAATTAGTAACGGCTCTAAAACGTATGGGTTTTAATTCCGTTTTTGATACTGATTTTGCAGCTGATCTTACCATTATGGAAGAAGCATCTGAACTTATAAATCGTATTGAAAATAATGGAACTTTACCGATGCTTACAAGTTGTTGTCCTGCATGGGTAAAATTTATTGAGCATCAATTTCCAGAGCTTTTAGATGTACCTTCTACCTGTAAATCTCCACACATTATGTTCGGTATTATTGCAAAGACCTATTATGCAAAAAAACTAGGAATTGATCCTAATAAGATCGTTGTCGTTTCAGTTATGCCCTGTATTGCAAAAAAAGCTGAATCAGCACGACCAGAGCTCACTAAAGACCATAAAAACAATGTAGATATTGTCGTTACAACCCGAGAACTCGGTGCAATGATCAAAGAAGCAGGCATTGATTTTTCGAACTTGCCCGATAGTGATTTTGATCATGTACTTGGGGAAAGTACGGGTGCTTCTGTCATATTCGGCACAACAGGTGGTGTAATTGAAGCGGCACTACGAACTGCCTATGAATGGATGACTGGAGAAGAACTAAAAGATGTTGAATTTAAACAACTACGTGGACTCGATGGAATAAGAGAAGCAAGTGTCGCCGTTGGAGATATGAATTTGAATATCGGTATTGCCCATGGACTTGGGAATGCACGCAAGATTCTTGAAGATATTAGAGATGGAAAATCTAAATATCATGCAATAGAAATAATGGCTTGTCCTGGAGGGTGTATCGGAGGAGGAGGCCAACCTTATCATCATGGAAATGATGAAATCGTTAAAAAACGCCAAGAAGCGATCTATAAAGAAGATCGAAGTAAAACATTGAGAAAATCTCATGAAAATCCTGAGATTATAAAATTATATGAAGAATTTCTTGGAAAACCACTTAGCAAGAAATCACACGAATTACTTCATACGCATTATGAAAAAAGAGAAAGAATATAAACGAAAAGACAGCCACCATATACTATATGGTGGCTGTTAATTTTCATCAATTGTCTGTTCTTTAGGAAAACTAATTATGAAAAAAATCATAGTGATCATCATAAATATTCCTGAATAAATAAACACCGTGTGAATGTTTGTCAAATCAGCTAAATATCCACCTACTTGATTTCCTATTATACTAGCAACGCCTGATATTCCAAGAACACCTGCTACTGATTGTCCTGCCGTTTTTAATTCTTTAGGTACATTATTATATGTATACAAAACAATAACATACATAAAAACAATAAATCCCCAACCATGTAAAGCCTGTAATGCTAAAGCAAAGTATGGGTTATGGTTAAATCCAATCAGAATCCAACGAATACTCGTAACTAAAAAAGCACTAATCATCAGTTTGTAAATACCAATCTTTTTTATAATATCATTTGCCTTTAGCAAAAATGGAATTTCTGATAAGGCTGCAATACTATATGCTATTCCTAACAAGGTTTTATTTTCGGTTAAAGAACTATAATAAATGGAGTAAAATGAATTATAAAAACAAATCGTAATAAAAATCAATAAATTAAAAATCATCATTATCACTAAATTTTTATGTTTAAAAATATCTTTCATAGAACCGTTTTGTCCATTTCGTCTATGACCCTTTATTTTTGGTATTTTTCTCATTGTAATCAAAGTACCTATAATCAATATTGCATATGCAACAAAGACGTAACTTTGATTATAATCTGCTAACTTCCCCGCTATAATAGCCATCACACCATATCCGACAGTGCCTCCCAGTCGAATTATACCAAAATTCCCCTTCCTCTTTTCGAGACATTCGAGTGTTATGGTATCTCCAAGAGATATAGCTGATGAATTGAAAAATGAAAATATGCCATAAGCAATAAAAAGATACATATGTTGATCCAGTCTCCCAAAAACGAGCATACATATAGTTGCACAAATGATTATAAATTTCAAAACACTATTTTTATTTTCTGCCCGATCCGTAATATTTCCCCAAATAGGCATGGATATTATGGCTATAATAGGTGCTAGAGAAAGTAATAATCCTATTTTTGTTTGACTAAATCCTTTCGTCTTTAACATAATCGGAATAAATATAGTGTACATGGGAAGACTTCCATAAAATAAAAAATAATAACCAAAGAGTGTTTTTCTTAAATTTTGCATAATTCCTCCTTTAGGTGTATTCAACATCCAAACTTAACCATCATTATTATACCATATACTCTTTGATTTAGCTTTTAGGCATATGAAAAACAACTACCACAACTAAAATCACAGCAAATACAGCTGCAAATATAAATACAGCATACATCAAACTACTCATATTTCCATACATTTTCACCATGATATTTGATAAGCTCCGTGTATCTACAATCTCTTTCCAATCTAACATGTTTCTTTTATCTACAACATTTTTTAATTCTATCTTATTTTCTCTTTTCTTATTCAATTTAATCTGCATTCCACTTAAACTTCTGATTCCCTTACCTATACAATGCACACTATTTACAGCCGCTCTATCTATCCAATGAAAAATAGTCGAGCTAACACTAAAGGTAATCCTCATAACTGGCCAATAGATATCTCTTTCTATATTGATCCATGTAAGGGAAGGGTTCATATATAATTTTTTGCCATCTACTATTTTAAGAAGATATTTTCTTACAAATCCTATATAGATAACAATCCCTAAAACAATGGTCATAATAGAAGTTTTAATACTATCCACACTATAAACATGAAGGGAACTAACTTCATGTACGCCAAATGTCTTTGAAGCATTAAAAATCAATTCCATTAAAGCATTCGGATAAAGCCCTATATAGATCACAGCAATTCCTAAAATAGTCATAGGAAATAAAGCTCTCTTTTTTATATACTCTTTATATTGTCCTGTATATTTTTCATTTTCTTCCACAAATACTGAAATGAATATCTTTAATAAATAAGCTACCGTAAAGGCACTACTCAATGTAAATATAATCTCCGCTATTACAAACCATATACTATGGTACATATGCGCTGCTTCTGATAATGCCTCATGCAATAAGGTTTTACTAACAAATCCGTTAAATCCAGGCATTCCTATAATAGCCAATAATCCTATGAAAAATACTATTTTAAGTCTCGTTTTATGCTTTCCAAAACCACAAATTTTATTAATACTCAACTCATGCAAAATCATATAAATAATTCCTGCGCCCATAAACAACAATACTTTGAAAATTGCATGATTAAAGATATGGTAAAGGGTTGCATAAATGGCGATGGCCTTATGTTCTTTTAATAATCCAATCAGTCCTATTCCTACAAGAATATATCCTGCTTGACTCATACTGCTATAAGCTAATATTCTTTTAATATTTCTTTGCATGAGCGCCATCATTCCACCAAAGAACATATTAATAAAACCAAATACCAATATACTAGCAGACAATATATAGTCTGATTCCATCACCATATGAACCGTAATGATAATCCCAAAAATCCCTGTTTTTATAAGTATGCCCGAAAGAATAGCACTCGATGGGGTAGGTGCTGCTGGATGGGCTTTTGGTAGCCATACATGCAAAGGAAATATACTTGCTTTTGCGCCAAATCCAGTAATAATAAGGGCACTAATTAGATACTTTATATTTCCAATATATTTAATAGCATTTGGTAATTCTTCAATATCTAACGTACCTGCATAATCAAACAATAAAAACAGTCCCATCAATAATACCAATCCAGCACCAATTGCCATTCCTAGATAAGAACTCCCTGCATCTAATGCATATTGATCTTGGTCATGAATAATCAGTATATAAGATGTAAATGACATTATTTCAAAAAATGTAAATAGATTAAGCATATTCTGTGACAAAAATATTCCTACCGTACTTCCTAATGTGAGCATAAAAAATGAATAATATCTATTTCTATTTTTATATCTAATCAAATATTGAGTAGAATACATGGTACATAAAAACCATACAAATATAGTCACCCACACAAAGATATATCGAAAAGCATCCAATTTTAAACTCAGACCTATCCCCATAATATCTGGAATAAAGAGTTTTATAGGTTCAATCATCACTTTTTTAAATAACAATGTGACAATTAGTAGTGTAGCTCCTGTTATGAATATATTAAATGCATCTCTAATTTTTTCACTTTTTCTCCCTATAATAAAACCCATGACTGCCCCTATATTTGGTAGAATCAAAATACTTAAAAGTGCAGTTCTATAAATCAAAATTCCATCACCGTCCTTCTACATTACACAATTTCATGCACAATCTCTTTTATAAAGCTTAAAACAATATTAGGGAATAATCCTAATAACACAACGATACAAGTTAAAATAACAATAGGCACCAACATCTCTAAAGGTGGATCTAGATTACGCGTATCTTTATTTTCCTCTGTATGAAAAAATGCAGTTACAATAATAGGCATTAAATATGCAGCCGTAAGAAAAGCACTTAAAAGTAAAATCACAGGAAAAATAACTTTATTTTCGCTAAGCCCTCCCAGTGCTAAATACCACTTGCTTACAAAGGCATTCGTTGGTGGAATTCCAATCAATGAAATAGCTGAAATACTAAAACACCACATAGTTATAGGCATATTTTTTCCGATGGCTTCTATTTCATTAATCTCCTTTTTTTGTGTCATAAAATAAATAGATCCTGCACAAAAAAATAATGTAATCTTAATAACAGCATGATTGATCAGGTGCAGGAGACCACCAATTAAAGATTCTTCATTTAAAAGAACAATCCCTAAAAGAATATATCCAAGCTGGCTGATGGTAGAATACGCCAATCTCTTTTTAATATTTTCTTGATGAAGTGCAAGAAAAGACCCTAATAAAATAGTGATTATTACGAGTACACTTATATATACATTTCCATGTATTTCTCTTATGACTTCTGATCCAAATATAAAATACGTAACACGTACTAATGAAAAAATTCCTGATTTTACAACTGCCACAGCATGAAGCAATGCACTTACTGGTGTAGGGGCCACCATGGCAGCAGGTAGCCATGAGTGAAATGGTACAATAGCTGCTTTTACGCCAAATCCTATAAACATGACCATATAGATCATCAACAATAAATTTTTATTACTCAAACCAGTAGCTCCTAATATTCCATGTTCTATAAAGCTTAAATTATTTGTAATGCTAAATAATAGAATCATTCCAAAAAGCACAAGGGTTGCTCCACCAAAAGAATAGATTAAATATTTCTTTCCACTATACAGCGCTTCTTTGCTTTGTGTATGGATTACAAGAGGAAAAGTAGCAAGGGTAAGTAACTCATAGAAAATATATAAAGTAAATAGATTACCTGAAAAAGCGATTCCCATAGTAATCCCAAGAGTAATAATGAAAAATGCAAAGAATTGTCTTTCTTTCCCCTCATGGTTCATATATGCGATGGAATACGCAGTAGTAAATATCCATAAAATAGATACTAATAATGCAAATAGTACACCTAATTTATCCAATCTAAAATAAATATCCAAAAAAGTATTGATTTTAATAAGATGAAGCTTAAGAGGTAAATCCATTCTAATAATATAAACGATAAACAACAAATTGATCACTACACTACTGTACAAAAATTTATTCCTATTTTTTTCCCTTTTAAATTTCAAACAAAATCCTAAAATCCCCATAATAAAGGGAAAAATAATAGGAAAGAGTATACTAATCTCCATATATTACCTCCCTTTCTATACCAGTCCTTGGCGAATCATATCTATAATATTCAGTGAAAAAACACCTGTCATTACCATCAAACCCACCAAAATAAATACAGGGATCAATCGTTTCATAGGCATTACTTTGGATTTATAAACTTTTCCTTCTAGGTTTTCTTCTCCAAAATATCCATTAATCACAATTGGAAAATAATATCCTACATTTAACAGACTACTTAATAAAATCATTCCTACAAACATATATCTTCCTGTTTCAATGGTAGCAAGTGCTAAATTCCACTTGCTAATGAACCCTGGAAAAATTGGTATACCTACCATAGATAAAGCACCCATAGTAAAAACACCCAATGTAATAGGCATTTCTTTTCCTATCCCCTTAAGATCTTTGATTTTTTTACTTCCTGTCTTTTCTATCATTGCTCCAACAACCAAGAATAATGTAGACTTTGTAACCGCATGAGAGATGATATGAAAAATTGCCATTATAAGCCCAAGTTCATTTCCAAGACCTATTCCAAAGAAAACATATCCCATTTGGGCCACACTAGAATAGGCAATCATTCTTTTTATTTCTTTTTGTAAAATTGCTGCTATAGACCCTACAATCATACCTATACTTCCTAAAATTAAAATTACATCTAAAATAGCAAATGAACCAATGATTTCAAATCCAAATACCTTATACAATATTTTCATAAGTAAAATCACTGGAGGTTTTAATACTAGACCAGATAGAATCGCACTTGAAGAGGTCGGTGCACTTGCATGTGCATCAGGCAACCATACATGAAGGGGAAACATAGCACTTTTTACCCCTAACCCTACGGTAAAAGTGGATACAGATATTAATAAAATATTTCTATGAGCACCCTTTAACGCCATAATACTTTCATGGATCAATGACATATTCAAATGTCCAGTGATAGGATATAAAAATGCAATGCCCATAAGAATAAGACCCGAACCCAAACTACTCAAAACAAGATATTTAAAAGTTGCTGTAATATTATCCTTTTTATCTTTTATTACAATAATCCCACACCCAGCTAATGTACTGACCTCTAAGAACACGAAGGCATTAAACAAATCATCCGTAAATACCATTCCTAAAAGGGACCCAACCAATATGTTGATCAATAAGTAATACAATGATATCCTATTTTCTTTAATTTCCTTATCAATACTAAAAAAGCTGTACCATATAATCAATGTAGCTACAATTGTAAACAAAACACCCATAATCGCTTCAATGTAGCCTATATGAAATGTAATTCCCCAGGGGGCATCAAAATGACCTACCCTATATTCAAATTTTCCGTTTGTTTTTACATATAAAAAGTTACATCCTGCTAATATGGTTGAAATACTCATTGTAACAAATCCAAAAGCCTTTATTTTCCTCACACTTTTCATGATTGGCATGGAAAACGCACTTATAAAAAGCATCAAGATTATAATCAAAGGAAAATTCCTAGCAATATTCAATCCTAATCACCTCTCTTTTTCATAATCTCATCGAGTTCAATGGTTCCATATTCTTCATAAATCCTAATGGTTAGTGAAAGAGCAAAAGCAGTAATACTTACGGCAACTACAATTCCAGTAAGAACCAACGCCGTTGGAATGGGATCTACATATCCTATGATCTTATGCCCCTGTCTAATAATAGGCGCTTCTTTTCCAACGATGTATCCCTTGGCAACAAAGAACAGAAATATTGATGTATCCATAATATTCATACCAATAATTTTTTTTATTAAGTTATTATGAAGTAAGAGCATTACAAATCCTATACCAAATAAAATCATTGCACCTGTTTCAAAATAATTCGTCATTAATCTTTCCATATTATATTTCTCCTTCATAAAACAATGCAAAAAGAAAATACACAGTTACTGAAACAATGATTCCAACAGCAATATTTAAGGGTAACAAATATCCTCCACTAAAAATATTCCCAGCAGTCCCTAATGGAAGTTGTGGAAAATGAATACCACTTCCGCCTGTTATAAAGCTATATCCCTTTAAAATTCCATAAAATATCAAAGCCCCACACAATGAACGAATTAAACTATTGTATTTAAATTTATTCATAGCCACTTCTTTTCCATGTGCTATTCTGTACAAAATAAGACTTACCCCTATAATCGTCCCTCCAGAAAATCCTCCTCCTGGAGAAATATGACCAAAGAATATAACATATATCCCAAATATTTGAATAAAGGGTATAATCATTTTACTTACTTCTCTTAAAATAAGACTTTGCATACCATGCTCACTTCCCGTTTTATTCTTTTTTAAGTATCAACATAACGCATATAGCACCCGTAAATAATACTGTAGCCTCTACAAAAGTATCAAATGCTCTATAATCTAGAATGATTCCCGTCACAATATTCAAAGCACCTGTTTCTGCCTCTCCATCTTGTATATATTTCTTGGCAACTTCATTTTGAAACAAAGCTTTTTCCTCTCCAAACGCAGGAAGGTCTGCAACGCCAATCAATAATACGCCTATAATAATCATTGTTAAACATATAGCTACAAGCTTTTTCATTTCTTCACACCTCTAATTTTTTTAAGTGTAAGCACAAATAATAAGGTCGTAATTCCTGCTCCTACCGCAGCTTCTGTAATGGCTAAATCTGGTGCATTTAATTGCTGCCATAAAATAGCCATAACCAAGCTATAAACCATAAAAATGATAATCGTAGAAAGTAAATTTTTCATCATAGATACTGCAATAGAAGCGCCAATTAAAAACAACATCATAATAATACTAAAGATCTTCATAACATTCACTCCATTAATTTTTTATCTTTTTTATTCTCCATCAGATTCGTCTTCGCAATCAAATGGGTCGCTGTTGGATTCGTAATCCATATAAAAAGTATAACGAATAATAACTTAAGACTTGTAAAACTAAACCCCTTATAAATAATAAGTGCCATTAAGCATAGCATAGCCCCTAATGTATCACATTTTGCAGCACTATGTGCTCGAGTAAGTAAGTCTGGAAGTCTCAAAATCCCTATGGTTCCTACAGTAAAAAAGAATACGCCTCCTATCAAAAATAAGGTTATAAACAAAAGCTTCATGATTCTTTTCCTCCTGTTTTTTGAATATAATCTGCTATTATTACAGAAGCAATAAAGCTAATAAGTGCATAAACTAATACTACATCTATAAAATATGTTTCACCTAACACAAAGGACACTATAGCTATCAGTACAATAATCTTAGTATTAATTACATTTATTGCTACTAATCTGTCTAAATTACTGGGGCCTTTTACAGCTCTTATCATACAAAGTATGATGGTTATAGATAAGCATACAGCTGAAATAATTAGGCATTTATTGATCATGCTCTATCGCCTCAATCTTTAAAAGTATTTTTTCAAACTTAGAACAAATAACCTGCTCTGCATATTCTTTCTTCAAACAATGGACAATCATATGCTTTCTTTTTAGATCTACGGTTAAAGTTCCAGGGGTAAGTGTAATAGAATTTGCTAAAATCATGCGATAAAAAGGAGATTGTAACTTTGTATCAAAGCTTATTGTTTGTGGAGATATATCCATATGTGGGCTCAGTACAATCTTTGCTACATCCCAGTTCGCTACAATAATTTCTTTTAACAAAATCCCACTATATAATAGTGTGTATAAAATTTTATTAAAGAAAAAGTTATTATCAGGAAATAGATCTTGTCTATTAAAAACATATACAAAAGAACATAATATAATTCCAACAATACCTATTTCTATATTTATTTTTTCTGTTAGTATAATCCAAAATACCATAAACATAAGAATAGACTTCATTATTCTTTTCATATCATCCTCCATAACCTTGATTTTCTAAGAAAACGTTCTTTATTATATTTATATGCAAAATTCAAGCCAATACTCATACTATCCAAAATTTTATCCTATATCCTAGCTATATCAATAGGTCAATAAAAAAACAAAACCAAAACTTATATAAACCCATAAGTTTTTGATTTTGTCATGTATCATTTTGGTACATTTTTATTTTTCTCCTTTTGTCCGTATGTCTCATTTCGAAACATCTGTTTCATTTTGATCCATTGCCTATCCCGTATTTTTCCATTTTTCTATATAAAGTACTTCTTCCTATACCCAATATTTTTGATGCCAATACTAAATTTCCTTTTGCTCTTTTAATTGTTTTTATAATCGCAGCTCTCTCAATTTCAACCAAGGACAATCCTTCATCTAATTCCTTTATCTCTCTGACAATGTTCTGATTTAGTATATATTTAGGTAAATGATTTTTCTGAAGTTGTTCTTTCTCTCTAACAATATTTGTAGCCAATTGTACTACATTTTGAAGTTCTCTTACATTTCCTGGCCAATGATAACTGTTCATTACCTTATAAAAACTTTCATCAATCCCTTTAATTTCTTTTTTCATATTTTCACTAAACTTTTCAACGAAATAATCTATGAATATTTTAATGTCTTCTTTTCTCTCTCTTAGGGGCGTGATATTAATGGGCATAACATTCAGCCTATAAAATAAATCCTCTCTAAAATTTCCTCGTTCTACTTCCTTTTTTAAATCTTTATGGGTTGCTGCAATCACACGAACATCTGTAGAAATAACCTTATGTCCTCCAACTCTTACAATTTGTTTTGTTTCTAATACCCTTAACAGATTTACCTGCGTATCTAATGGCATATCACCTATTTCATCTAAAAATATAGTTCCGCCATCGGCTAATTCAAATTTTCCGTGATGTCCTCCTCTTCTTGCTCCTGTAAAAGCCCCTTCTTCATATCCAAACAATTCACTAGCTACTAACTCTCTTGGAATTGCACCACAATTTAGAGCTACAAAAGCCTTATTATGCCGATTGCTTTCATTGTGAATGGCTTGAGCAAACATTTCTTTCCCGGTTCCACTTTCTCCTAATAACAATATATTGATCTCCGTATTTGCAGCTAAAGATGTCATTTTTTTAACTTCTTTTATGGCTTCGCTTTTGCCTAATATATCATCAAAAGTAAATTTTGCCTGAGCTCCTAATATTTTATTTACAAGTTTATGTATTACCTTTTCTTCTCTGAACGTAAGTACAATTCCTTCTACTTCATTAGACGAAATAGCTTTAATAGGCGTAACACTCACCATACACGTAGTACTTTTCCCTCTTTTGGTTTTAAAATAAATTTCTTCTTCTTCAAGCTTTTTACCTGTATCAATGACCTTCATAAGTTTTCTATAATTTCTTTTATCTAAAATCGAATGTATATTTTTATTAAGTATATCCTCTTCTTTTAACCTCAAGAACCTACGAGCAAAAAGATTTATGTCCATAATGACCCCTTGATCATCTACACAAATAAGCCCTTCTGAAATAGATTCCATAATCGCATAAAAATGCTTATTCGCCATATCAAGCCGTTTATTTATTTTATCTAATTTTATTTCATTTTCTATTGCTTCTGAAGCGGCAATAACCATCCCTAAGGTATGAAGATGTGCATCTTCACTTGGACCCGTCATACTAAGTACCCCTATAATCCTGTTATCTTCATCAGTAATAGGACAAGCAGACGATGTCCAATTATGATACTTCTCACAATAATGTTCTGCCCCTACTACCTGTATAGGTTTTCCATCAATTAATGCAATCCCTATTGCATTCGTTCCAATTACATTTTCTTTTACATTAGATCCCTTATCTAAATTCAATTCCCTATATTTTTCTACAAGCTCTTTCTTTCCGATACATTCTATTACATAACCTTCCTTATCTATTAACCTTACAATGAGCCCCGAATTCTCTACAATTTTATTTAAACTCTCCATAAAGGGTCTAGCCTTTTTAATAAGAGGCATAAATTTTTCATATCGTAGTTTTAATTCTTTCTCAGATAGCGTGCTTTTAATGTTCTGCCTAAAAGGGTCCACTCCATGAAGCTTACTTCTTAGCCATGAATAGGATATAGCTTCTCTAACACATTTTTTATCTATCTCACCTGTAGATATAAAATTTTTCCACGCATTTATTAGCTCTTTTCTGCCCAAAATTCACACCCCCTAGTTTTTGTTAACCGTCCCTATCTTCTACCTCTATTATACAAATAAAAATATGCCATAGGAAATTATATTTTCCCATGGCATACTTTTCATAATATCTATTGTGGTAACAATATAAAACGAATGATAAACAGAATGGCAAGAACGTACATAATAGGATGAACCTCTTTGTATTTTCCTGTACTTACCTTCATAATAGGGTAGAAAATAATCCCTGCTGCAATTCCATTTGCAATACTATAACTAAAAGGCATCATAGCAATGGTGAAGAATGCGGGTACAGCTTCCGTAAAATCTGTAAAATTTACATCCTTTATGGATTCAAGCATCAATACACCAACAATAATCAATGCAGGTGCAGTTGCCTGTGCAGGTACGATTCCTACAATTCCACCAAAAAACAATGATAATCCAAATAAGACACCAACAACTAATGTTGTAAGTCCTGTTCTTCCACCCTCTGCAATACCAGCAGTTGATTCAACATAAGTTGAAGTAGTCGTTGCTCCAAACATTGAACTAAATGTAGTAGCGATTGCATCTGTAAGTAATGCTTTTCTCATATTTCTAATCTTTCCATCTGGTTGAATCATCTCTGCTCTTTGAGCAGTTCCTACCAAAGTCCCAATGGTATCAAATAAATCTACCAAACTAAAAGTTAAAACGACCATTACGACACTTGTAAGTGCGCCAATAACTCCGCTTCCACCATGCGCTAATAATCCTTTAAAATCTAGTGCCATAAAAGTAGGTGCTACAGATGGGGGCGCACTTATAATTTTAAGTCCTGTAATTTGTGTAATTCCCATAGGTATTCCAATGGCTGTAGTAATTAATATAGAAATAAGCATTGCGCCCTTTACTTTTCTTGCCATTAATACTGCCATTAATACGATTCCGATCAAGGTCAATGCTACGTTTTTATCTGTAAAATCTCCAAAACTTACTAATGTTCCTGGATTCGCTACTACGATTCCTCCACTTTTTAGACCAATTAATGCAATAAATAGTCCAATACCAGCTGTAATCGCAACTTTTATATTTTGTGGAAGACAATCTACAATCTTCTCTCTAATAGATGTGGCTGTAATTAAAATAAATAATATACCGGATACCAGTACAGCGGCCAATCCTTGTTGCCAAGTATAACCCAATGTTAAGCACACACTATATGAAAAAAATGCAGTCAGGCCTATTCCTGGTGCTACAGCAAAAGGTAGATTTGCATATAATGCCATAATCAAAGTTCCAATTGCAGATACAATACACATTCCTGTAAAAGCAGAACCAACCACTGGATCATTTAAAACGGAAAATGCATTGGCTCCATCTCCTGCGATCCCTGCTGCATTCATTCCTGAAATCTTCAATATATTAGGAATAACCAAAAGTGCATATGCCATTGTAATAAATGTTGTAAACCCTGCTAGTACTTCCGTTCTTACATTTGTGTTGTGTTCTTTCAATTTGAAATACGATTCTAAAAATGTCTGTGAATTTTCTTGTTTTGATGCCATGTTTTAACTTCCTCCTAAAAATAAAAAATTTCGCCACCAGACTACAAAGTAATCCGATAGCGAAAATAGTTCTCTATCTTTATTTGGATTACTCATAGAGAGAAATTAATGGTTTCTCGTAGAGACTTCTGATCCTTATTATCAGAATTATATGAGTGACGTACATTATATTATTTAAGATACTAACATTACATTCTACAAAAGTCAATAAATAAAGCTTTTTTTCGACATTTTAGAATACTCTTTCATTTACTATTTTAGGGTTTAATGAACATTTGTGTCCAATAGGTTGTTCCATTTTGATCAACGGTGTATCCAACCCCAATTTCAGTGAAATTCTTACTTAAAATATTCGCTCTATGTCCAGAAGAATTCATCCAACCGTTCATTACTTGTTGTGGCGTTTTTTGCCCTTTGGCTATATTTTCTCCAGCATAAGAAT
This sequence comes from Lutibacter sp. B2, assembly GCA_015686845.1. Taxonomy (GTDB): domain Bacteria; phylum Bacillota; class Clostridia; order Peptostreptococcales; family Thermotaleaceae; genus JADPRS01. The sequence continues at coordinate 77,638 of JADPRS010000008.1, read as the reverse complement.
ACTGAATTCCAAAGTTTTTCATCATATCAAAAGGAGATCCATAGGTTGGTGAAGTATGTGAAAAATAATCTTTGTTCTTCATATCATTTGATTTATATCTGGCAACCCTTGATAACTGCCAGTTTTCTTTTAAAGAACTAAGGCCGTTCTTTTGTCTCTCTACATTTACCAATCTTACGACTTCTTTTTCAAATTCTCTTCCTGCTTCTTGTTCAGGTATATTGATCTTCATATTTGGATAAATTAAATTAGGATTTTTAATTTGATCATTATAAGCGATAATCTCAGAAAGACCCACTTGATATTTTTGTGCAATCTTCCACAAACTATCTCCCGTTACTACTGTATAAGTCTCTGTAGTTGCTTGTGCAGTAATTGGGATCGTGAGCAAAAAAGTTAATGTCACGATACTAAAAATTTTTTTCATTAAAACATTCCTCCTTCTATATAAGTATGTCCTATATAAGGTGGAATAAATGAAACTAATTTTTAAGTTTTTTTGAATATACAACCATTATAACATTTCAATAAATGCACTAATTCTCGTTTTTAATTGTCCAATGTCACTCTGAGAATAATCCGTTTCTATGCTCATATAGTGAACATTTTTTTCACCTTTAACAAATTCTTTCATCCTAAAAGTTTCTACGTTATAGGTATGACAAGCTTGTAAAATCACATCTATAACTCCATCTACTTTATATTCATCTATTAGTTCTGATAAAAACTCAATCCTGTGATCATTCGGACTCATAGCAGAACATCCAACATCTAAATACTTTTCAGAAATAGCATCTATGGGATCTTTATTTTCATCAATTAATTGTTTTTGTTCCTTAATTCCACTGCAATTTTCATAACAGACAACTACACCATTTTCTTCTTCAATAATCTTAATAATTTTCTCTACAGCCCCACCTATAGGACATCCTGTAATCAATATTCTTGGTCTATTACTTTCTACACGCCTTTGTCCCTGATCATATTCTTCTTTGATCACTTCAGTTATCTCTCTTAATTGGCCACTTACACTCTTTTTATCAAAATGGAACTTTGCATGATTAAGAACAAGTTGAATTTCTTCTCCATATATAGGAGGTGGTACCAACTTACCCAGTTCATAAAATCCTTTTAGTGCTTTTCGTTCTTCATTTCTCAATTTAATTTGCTCTCTTAGTTTTTCTGTTGTAATCTCGATATCAAATTCTTTTTCAAGTCTTTCTTTTAAATATACAACTTCTCTTTTCCACATTTCCAAGTCTTCTTTTCTATTATTGCTTTGAGGAAGTTGCATTACATGCATTGGTTTAATTCTTTCTAAATACTCATACATTTTCTTTTTTCCATCACAGGTAGTTTCTCCTACAATTAAATCAGAAAAAGAAAAATAAGGACATTTATCTGTAATCCCAAATCCATAGCTCGATTTAATAAGTGGACATAAATTCCTTGGAAGATGTTTCTCAGCTTCTGAAATTGTAGCTTCACTCGTACTACAAAGTGTAGCTGGTATTGCATTTGCAGCAGCAATTACTTCCCAAGGTGTATACACACAATAGGTTCCTACTATATTCATTCCATTTTCTTTGGCTTCTTTCACTTCAATGATCCCTTGTTTACTATTTTCTCTTAAGGTTTCAAAAATGTCATTTATACGATCCATAAAAATTCCTCCTATTTTTTAAAAGATAAACATTTTGTAAATAATTTTTCATAGTTTTCATCTGTAGAAAGCTCAAAATAATGAATTTGTTTTGATAACTTCTCCATCTTTTTTCTACTCTCATGTGAAAGTAAACACATCAAAGCGCCTGTTTTAGATGAATTTCCTATATATCTAACCTTTTCTTTTAACACATCTGGAATAATTCCTACACCAATCAAACTATCTACCTTTAAATGCTTTCCGAACTGTCCTGCAATAATGACTTCATCTAAATCTTTCATATCTATATTCATAAAATTCAATAAGGAATAAAATCCAGATAATATTGCCCCTTTTGCTAATTGAACTTGACGAATATCCCCTTGCGTAACCCAAATATTTTCCCCTAACAAAACTCTTCTTTTTCCATCTACTTCTGTAAGATAATTTTTATACCCCTTTAAATTTTCATCATCAATAATAGATTCTTTACTTTTAATACGACCCGCTTTGTTTACCAGCCCTACTCTCAACATTTCTGAAATAGCTTCCAATATGCCACTACCACAAATTCCAATAGCTGAAGTATCTTCTATGACTTTTAAATGAATATTATCATTTTTAATTTCCACGCCTTCAATTGCTCCTTGTGCTGCTCTCATGCCACAGCTAATATTCATTCCTTCTAATGCAGGCCCTGCTGCACAGGAACATGAAGATAACTCTCCTTTTTTAGAAAGTACAATCTCACCATTCGTTCCAATATCAATAAATAATATATTTTTATGCCTTTTATCTAAATCACACACCCCTACCCCAGCAACAATATCTGCTCCAATATAACTAGATACCCCAGAAAGGCAATATATTTTTGCAAAAGGAGAACTATTTATTCCTAAAAGGCTAGCACTAAAATTTTGTTCTGAAGCAAATACTGGAACATATGGAGATTTTCCAATAGATGCAGTATCTATTCCTAAAAACAAGTGCATCATAGTTGAATTTGCTGCAATGGTCATTTCATATATTTTTTTTGAAGATACATGATTTTTGTTACATAGCTTTTCAATCAATGTATTTAAACAATCTATCATTGCTTTATGTAATAGATCTACTCCATTTTCCTTTTTCCTTACAAAATCTATACGAGAGAGAACATCTAGTCCATACTTCGTTTGAGGATTGATGGCTGTTTCACTTTGTATTTCTACGCCTTTCTTTAGATCCACTAATGAAACTACTATTGTAGTCGTTCCAATATCTACTGCAATCCCATACAAACTTTCAGTTGTATCCTCTGGTTCAATTCCTATTATTTCATCTTGATCATATATGACAGTTACTTTTTCTTCTTCAAAGACTTTGTGCAATTGTTTTAATATTTCCAGATTATTTATTTTTAAATTTTTAACAGTTCTTGAAAATAATGTTTCATATGAAACATTATTCTCAAGGGTAGGTTTCTTTAGTGTATATACCCTCTTTGAAATAACTGGATTCACTTCAAACTCTGGAATATACCCCTCTGCTAATACACGTTGGTTTCTTTCTTTTTTATAAAGTACATCTACTGTTATATCTCCCTTTGGATATACCAAACAAGCTAATCTAATGCCAGAATCCAATTCCTCTTTACTAAGATGATTGATCTCTTCTACTAAAGGTTTATTGACAATCCCTTCTATGATCTTCACCTTGCATTTTCCACAAGTCCCATTTCCACCACAAGGGCTTTCTAGTTTGACTTCGTCTTCTTGCAATAATTCTAAAAGGCTCTTTTCATTTTCCTCATAAACACATAAATAATGGTTCATATTTATCACCTCATTTAAAAAGCTTTCAATTTTACGATTGAAAGCTTTCTTTCGCTGCCAACACCATCTGCTGAATATTTTCAAGGCTTGTTTTAGTTCCAATCCCACATGCAGGAGACAATATATTGACACCTTGTCGGATACAATTTTTCGCACTTTCGATTACACTCGTAGGGGTATTTTTTTCTAATGCAAATGTACTTACATTCCCCATAATTACTTTGTTATCTACATGCTCTATAACTTGTTTAATACTTGTGATAGAGTCAAAGCTAATGGCATCACTATGTAAATCATTTAACTCTTTATAAATTCCTTTTAGTCTTCCACAGATATGAATAATGGTTCCTGATTTAGCAAAATCATTTAATTCATCTACTATCTTGTTTAAATAAGGAATAGCAAATTCCTTGAACATCTTAGGTCCTAATATTTCTCCCGTTCCACTAGGATCAGATATAGCCAATACATCTGCGCCAGCTTTTAGTTGGGCTTTTCCAAATGCAATCAAATTTTTTGTAATAAATTCCATGAATTCATGTACTTCTTTAGGCTTTTTTCTCAATGCCTTGTAATATATAGTCGGTTCGATCAATGAAGTTGCAAGACTAATGGGACCCGTTAAATTAGCAATTACTGGTACATCTTCATTCTTAAGTAGTTGAATGGCATCTAGAACTACCTTTGCTCTACCTTCGGTTACATCAATATTCTTTAATTTTTTCCATTCATCTATTGAATTCATAGGGTAGTCTGTCACTCTAGGTTCTGTATTCTTTGTTCCTAAAAATACAGGTGCCCCCATAGCCTCCGCTTCTATTGTCATGCAAAAGGGAACACCAAAATTTTCAAATCCGCCATTTTCATACAGCCCTTTCGTAAGATTTACCATAAGTTTTGCATTCATATGTGCTTCTGGCCAATCACTACTTGTAATATCCATAATATCCTCTATAATCATGTTCATCATTCCTCCAGGGCAAATACAAGGAGGACGGTCCACCTTATTTCCTTTTAATGTTTCCCTTAATCTTTGTTTTGTGGTAAACATAAAAACACCTCTGATCAATCCTTATATTTTTCAAAACTAAGTAGATATTCTAATTTATCATCCGTAACTGGATATCCAATTTCTCTTGCTGTATCTATCATTGCATCTATATTTTGTATAGGTGTTTCTACAGGAAGTCCACAGCCAGACATAATCCCATATCCCTTTGGACATTTATAGGCTTGCTTAACACAATCAATTGTTGCTCTTCTTACTTCTTCCCGTGTTCCTGCATACATAACAGATGAAGGGTCTACATGGCCCATTATTTTCACTCTATCTCCTATTGTTTCTACACATTTTCTAAGATCTACTACATTATCTACACTAAATGCATTGATTCCCATATCAGCGATATCTGTCCATATACCTTCGGTCTTCCCGCATATGTGAATAGATACCCCATTAACTTTTGATTTTATAAAATCAACAAATTTACTTAAATAAGGTACTGCGTATTCTCTAAAATGTTTTGGGCTAACGACTGTACAAGAACTCATTGGCTCTGCAATACTAATTCCTACCCCTTGCTTCATTGCCGCATCTGCAAAGTTAATACAACTTTTTAATGATATTTCACATAATTTATGAACAGCCTCTGGATTTCTAATCATAAGTTTTGTCATTTTCTCTACACCAATCAAGAAAAACGCACTGGTAAAAGGTCCTACAATAAGGGCAGTACAAGGAACTTCATGCCCTATTTCATCTTGTACATATTTCATTGCTTCTATATGAATGGGTAGTCTATCATCTTTATAAGGATTTACTGGCTCAAGCATATGGATCTGTGATATATCCTTAATGGCTGGTTCTAGTAAATCTACTGTGTCATCATCTGGAAACTTCATTTTGGCTCCCATTGCTTCAGATAGTGTGAATAAATCAGTAAATATTTTTGCTCCATCTGTGAAAAATCTTTTATGTGTTGATATAACTGCATCAGCTAAAGTTCTTCCACTATGATTAAATGCTGATATTTTACAACCATGTACTCTAGCAATACCATTAGAAAGATTTGGATTACATTGAATTCTATCTACCAGCTCTCCTTTTGCTAATGCTTTGGCTCTTTCAAGTGGCGTCATCTGATCCTTAAGCACTTTTCTTCAACTCCTTTACCAGCTCTTTAGCAAGTCTTGCAGCAGCCGAAGCTTCAGGTGCATATCCATCTGCGCCAATCTTATCTGCATAGCTTTGAGAAATTGGACCTCCTCCAACTAATACAACAACATCATCTCGTATATTTTCTTTTTTTAATAACTCTATAACTACAGCCATATTATCCATTGTTGTAGTCATAAGGGTTGATAAACCTATCACACTTGCCCCCACCTCTTTTGCTTTATTCACAAAATCTATGGGTGGAACATCTCTTCCTAAATCAATCACTTCAAATCCGGTCGTTTCTAACATAATCTTAAAAAGATTTTTTCCAATATCATGTGTATCTCCTTCTACAACACCTACAACAGCTTTGTGCTTATTTGCAGTACTAGCATAATCCAAATGCGGTTTTAACACATCAAGTCCTGCATACATGACATCTGAACACATCAAAAGTTCAGGTATATAATACTCCTCTTCTTCATATAATTTTCCTGCTCGATCCATACCATGTGCTAATCCATTTGCAATTCCTTCATATACATCGAACTTATTCTCTACATATTGCTCAGCCAATTCCGTTGTTCGCTCATCATCCATTTCCACAACAGAATTAGATAGTTCATGTAGTAACTCTTTTTGCAAAATAGTCATTTTCATTCATCCCTTCCCCAATAGATAAACTAAAAAATTAAAATATTATATACTTTTATAAGTTTTCTGATTTTTTTTCTTATATAAATTATATAAACTATATGCCTATTTGACTAATCATATATTTCTATATGTTTTTTTTATCTATAGATTTTTTCTATAGTTATCAACTATAAGATATGCATTTTTTACCCTTTCTTTAGATATTCCCTCATACAATCCTCCCGATGAACTAAAAATATATCTAGAACAAACGCTCCAGTCTTTCAATAATTGTGTTACTTCTGTTTCAATTAATTCACTATTTTTCATTTCAAATTCAAAGTTTCCCCAAAAACATAGCTTTTGTAATTGTTCATTAGAAAAACTATTTATACTTATGTTTGTAGATGGCTGTAAACATTGAATTCCGCTAAACCCTGATTTATAAATTGTATCCGTAAGCTCTACTATATTCCCATCGGAATGAAAAATAAAAGACGTATTTTCTCTATGGATCTGATCCAAAAAATTAGATACCACTTTGAAATAATAATTTTTCAAAAACCTTGGCGAAACCATTAATCCTCTGTTTCCCGCAATATCATCTGCAAAAAGGATTCCATCACAACCATAATATAATGCTAATTCTAAATTATTTACCATTTTTTTTAAATATTCATTCATCATTTCTTCAAGTTCATTTGGTTTTTTTACAATATACTTGCATATACTGTGAAAACCCATCTTTTCTAGTAGATATGTAAAGGGCCCTTGTACTAATCCGAATACAAAATACTCTTTATTACGCCAATATTTCCAATCCTCTTTTGTACTATTTATAGAAATGGTAACTATATCTGAGCCTAAATATTCTAGTACGTTTTCTAAATGAGGTGCTTTAAATTGATTTATAAATCCATCCGTAATTACAATTTCTCCTTTAGGTATATAATCTACCATTTTTGCCGCTAAAACTTTTTCTACTATTTTTCGTCTATTCATTCTGAATCCCCCTAGATCTACTCTATATTAATAATTCTCATAATTTTTTGTATAATTTCTAATTATTTATCTATTTTGTATTATAATTATATCAGAAGAAAAAACAAGGAGGAAAAAAATGTATTCTATAGGAATTGATTCAGGATCTGTTGCTACAAAAGGCGTATTGTTTAACGGTTCTATTATAAAAGAAATTACAATCCCTACTGGTTGGAGTCCCAAAATGGCATCTGAAGAGGTTTTAAACAGATTAATCAAAGAATCTAACATTCAAAAAGAACATGTAAAAAAAATCATAGGAACAGGATATGGACGTGTCTCTATGCCTTTTGTAGATAAAACAATTACGGAAATTACTTGTCATGCAAAAGGAGCACACTTTTTAAATCCTACGGTACAAACCATATTAGACATTGGAGGACAAGACAGCAAGGTAATAAAAATAGACGAAGATGGAAATGTCATTGATTTTTTAATGAATGATAAATGTGCAGCAGGTACAGGCAGGTTTCTTCAAGTTATGGCAAATGTATTAGGCAAAGACGTATCTGATTTAGATCTGTTAACAAAAGGCGGAGAACCTGAGCCCATTACAAGTATGTGTACAGTATTTGCAGAATCTGAAGTAATTAGCCTTTTAGCAAAAGGAATACCCTTAGAAAATATAGCATCTGGAATCATTCACTCTATTGGAAATAGAGGTGTATCTTTATTAGATAGAATTAGTATAGTAGATGTAGTTGCCTTTACTGGAGGGGTTGCAAAAATCAATGTACTAAAAAAAGTGATTGAAGAAAAAATCGAAAAAAATATTTACATACCTGAAAATTCACAAATTGTAGGTGCCCTTGGTGCAGCAGTCATTGGATGGGAAAAAATAGAATAGAGGATTTTAAATTTTTTATTTAAAATCCTCTATTTTTGAATCAATTATTATTCTATATTTAATTGCTGTACTACTTCTTTATAAAGACCATCTCTAAATTGATTAATTTGATCTGTTTCTTTCATGTTATTTGCTTCAATAGCTTTTATGTAATCTTTTAAAGCTTTTGCACTCTTTGATTCTTTATTTTCCGCAACTATTTTTTTATAGCTACTCAATGCTTCATCTGATATTTTTTTAGTTTCAGTATCCCATAATGGTGTATTTGGAAGACCCCAAATATAGGCTTGAAAATAGTTTAAGTATAAAGTTGAAGCTTGCTTTTTCGTCCTACTATCAGGATATTTTTCTAAGTGTTTTTCAACCGTAATAACTCTATTTCCTAGCTCATCTAAGGAAATCATAAGACCTGCATCATCACTCATAACTTGATTTGACTCTTCAGCCATAAGATCAATATATTCTTTTATATCATCTGATAAATAGGACTTATATTTTTTTAGAACCTCATAATTAATGATAGGATAATAATCTCCCTCTAAAGAAATAAACTTATAGCCACCATGAATCATTTCATACATTAAATCTTTTAATTTAGCATCTTGAATCTGATTTATTGCTTCTTCATCCGCTTTTTCAGAAAATGATCTCATTAATTCAATTTGAAAATCTTTACTAAATAAAATATCTGTATATTTTTCACCATATATATTTTGATAAGATTCTAATTCTATAATCATTTCATTTGCATTTTCTTGTACTACTTTCCTTATGTTCTTATCTATAAAAAACACAACCTCATAAGGTTTGGCCTCTTTTTTCATCATTCGTACATATTCAGCCATTATTTTTTTTGAATCTTTATTTATGATTTCTCCACTACTAACAACTTTTTGGTCTATCTTCTTCTGCGTACTAGCTTGGGGATCATCAATAAGTGTTTTAGAACAACCACCTAATAAAACAGATACTGCTAAAATAGGAACGATGATCTTTTTCATATATTATACTCTCCTTATCATGGTCTATATAATATAGTATATCAAATTTCTGTTTTTATACAATGTCCAAATGATGGTTTCCCTATTAAAGTCTTTGGTATTCTATAATTTTAACCAATGCCCCCATAAATAATTCCTAAAATTAATACAGCTCCTGCTACAAATACAAATACATATTTAGCAAAAAATCCCCACCATTTTCCTAACGGTCTTTTTGCACCTCTATTGATTTCAGCACGTGCACGGTCTATTCCATAAATCCAGAAAAATGTAATGGCTGCTAATAAAGCACTTAGTGGTAATAGATAAATACTAACCACATCAGCAAATTTTCCAAACCATTCCATATTTATATCTAGTGGCACGCCAAAGGCAAATCCAATTAAAGCTACTAGTATAACACTTTTCTTTCTACTCCATCCAAATCGATCCATAAATGCTTCTACTGTAACTTCCATTAACACAACTTCAGTAGAAATTCCTGCAAATAAAATACACAAGAAAAATGCAATTCCAAATACATATCCACCTGTCATCACTTTAAAGATATGTGGCATAGTGATAAATAATAATGGTGGCCCAGCATTAATATCTAGCCCAAAGGCAAATGCTGCTGGAATGATAATAAATGCTGCTAAAAAAGCTGCTGTTGTATCGAATAGAGCAGTACTTATTGCAGAGGAAGGAATATCTTCATCCTTTTTAAGATAACTTCCAAGTACCAACATGCCCGCACCGCCTAAAGATACGGTAAAGAACGCTTGACCTAATGCCATAATCCATGTCATAGGCTTTAGTAAGTATGACCAATCTGGAACTAACAGATACTTTACCCCTTCAATAGCACCTGGCAACGTTAACGAACGTATTACTAAAATAATAAATATAATAAAAAGACTTGGCATCATGATTCTATTTATTTTTTCAATTCCATTTTTCACTCCAAGTATTACAATCCCTAATGTTATAACAATCGCTAGTAAATTCCACGGAATACTCTCTGCATGTCCTGCAAAGTTCCCAAAAGTATTTGCAATATCTATTGTATAAAATGAACCACTTACGGCTAACACAAAATATTTTAAGATCCATCCTACAACAACAGAATAAAATATAAATATTCCTGTTTGAGTAATTACTGGAATACTACCAATAGCTACTCCAAAAGGTAACTTTTTCTCCTCAAATGCTTTTTCAAAAGCACCCATAGCACCTCTTTTTTGCGCTCTTCCAAATCCAAATTCCCCCATAAGCCCTGTAGTCCCCAGTCCAAATACAAATATAAAATATGGAATTAAAAATGCAGCTCCACCAAATTGTCCTAATCTCCAAGGAAACATCCATATATTTCCCAACCCTATAGCCGAACCAATACAAGCTAAAATAAATCCAGCTTTTCCTGTCCACGTTTCTCTTTCCTTCATCCGTTACCCCTCCTAGTTTTTTAAAATAAAAAAAAATTCTACATAGGAGAATTTTAGGCATACAGAAATAAACCTTTAAAAAGGTATATTATCAACATATTTCCTACCTAACTACCATCCTACTTATTTTTAAATACAATCCTACATGTACTCTACAAAACTACCATCTACTTTTTTATTTTAATTTAAACATTATAACTTGTCAATATATAATATTTTCTAAAAAAATAGACTGGATTTCCAGTCTATTTTTTAAAATTAGTGAATTCCTAACTCTGACGAATTTGTTATATATGCATTATCCCATTTATTTGAAAATATATGATCTCTTACATCTTTTTCAGGATATTTTTCCTTCTGTTCTTCCATCTCACCTATAGGCGTCATTGCGATTACTCTATAATTATTTGGAATAGAAAGACTCTCCTTTACCTTATTCTCATCAAATGCAGCAATCCAGCAACTTCCATATCCTTCATTGGTTGCAGCAAGTACAAAATGCTCCATAGCAATAGCTCCATCTACTAAATAATATTCTTTATCGTCTACAACCCCTGAGATAGACGGGTCTCCTACCATGACTGCTGTAACAGGTGCTTCTCTAACGGATCTAGCTGCTGTATCATCTTTATTTTCAATGGCTTGGGCTAGCTTTTCCTTTTCATTTACATCATCCACTAATATCATCTTATAAGATGTCTGGTTTTTCCACGAAGGTGCATTCATGGAAGCACTCACCATTCTAGATAATTTACCTTGATCAATAGGACTACTCTTAAAATTTTTTATACTTGTTCTATTGTCTATCACTTGATAAAATTGCATCTAATCACTCTCCTTACTCATTATTATGACCATATTTTTTTTAATGATGTAAGAATTTTATAGTTGAAATAAAGTATATAAAGTGTTAAAATTTGGTGTTGTACCCTTTTTTGTAAAAATATATCTATAAAAGAAGGATATAACATGATTATGTCGAAGAAAGGAGGAATCATTATGCAAACATCATCTCCAATGAAAAGATTTTTTGCTTATTTCTTAGATGCTATTGTTATGGGATTAATTTTATTAATTTTTATGGTTATGGGTGCAGCTACAGAAAGCGTAGGATTAATTTTACTTTCTGTTGTTATTAGCTGGGGTGTACAAATGTTTTTTTGGACAAAAGGGACTTCTGTTGGAAAATCTATGTTGAAAATGAGCGTAGTAAACAAAGATACAGGAGAAAAACTTGGATTTATTCATATGTTAATTAGAGAAATAATTGGAAAATTCATTTCTGGACTAATTTTATCTTTAGGATACATTTGGATCTTAATCGATAATGATAAACAAGGATGGCATGATAAATTTGTAAGTTCTATTGTAGTAGATGTAAAATAAAACAAGGATTGAGTTTTCAATCCTTGTTTTATTTTATTCTCTAGGCGTCCATGACTTCCCATCACATGATATCTTTGTTATTTCTTTTTCTGCCTTCTCTGCTGCTTTTAGTGCCTCATCACATTTTTTCATAACAAATTCATTTAATAGTCTACTTGCTTCTTCTGCATCTTTAGACTTATACTCCGTAAAGGTGCTTTCAATATTTTTTAAATCCTTTAGCATTGTATTTTCATATGCATCAAAATGTGTTCTTATTCCATCATGATATTGTGTATGAAATCCAAAGGTTTTTGTAGCAATTCCTTGGAATAAAGTGGCTGCTTTTGGATTTTCAAAATCTGGATGTACCTTGTCTATTCCTACATAAAATGGTACATATACAGAATTACATGGTGGTGAAAATGCATGAAGCATTAATCCTAATTCATTATCTACATTTGGTCTAGCAATCAGTATTCCAGAAGCTACTGTACGTCCCCAACCTAAGTCATGGCTACATGGTCCACGAACATACATATGAGTAGATGTGTTATCTGTACTCGGTTCTTTCTTTAAAAATTCTCGTCCTTCCCAATCTGCATATTCTGTACTGTAGAAAGGTACTTGATCCATATCTATCATTTTTCCACTTGGTAGTTTATATGTATCAAAATGATCCCTTGCAAATCTCATCATGGCTTCAATCGTAATTTTTCCTTCTTCTTTCTTTAATAGTTCCATTGCTCTTTGATAACGGACTTCTGTATTATACATTTTATCTACATTATTTCTCTTAGATAAGTCATTGTCATCAGGATATCCTACATCACAAGAATATACTTTTTTAAAATCAATTTTTTCTTTCCCTTTTTCAATCCAACCTTGCCCTTGAGCAAAATCTATCAAATCTTTAGAACTCAAATCATAATCATCTTCTATTTGATATTGATTCGATCTTGCTGTAATTGTATCTTTATATTGCTTCGCAACCCAGCGATGACCTGTAACTTCTACAACCCAAAGATCATTTGGATCTCCTATTTCAAACATTATACCATTCCAAGCTTGTCCATATTTTTCAACTAATTCTGTAACAATATCTACGCCCTCTCTTGCAGTCTTAGCTCTTTCTAAAATGAGTCTTATTACATCATTATCATGTAGTGATGCTTTAAAATCTAATATATCTCTACTAGGGGCATCATTATCTGATACAATTACCTGATGCTCATTAATGCCCATTCCATAACCCCATCTACCCGCTGTACGATTTCCAACAAATTTATAAGTTTCCTCTACTTGTGGTATATCAATATATGCAGCATGATATACAGAACCCTGTGGATTTCTAGAAGCCTCATTTACACTTACCTCACATAGTGCTGTTGCCCCTTGATCACGATTTTTTGTAATCATTGTTCCTTTTCCATCTGCCAAAGCCTTTCCATTTCCTAAGAAAGTAGTACATTCTCCTTCAAATCCAACTATTTTTTTATCAAAAGTATTAAATAAGAAAATTTGATCATAAGAAATTCCTGTACTATCTGCAACACCTTTCATCCACTGAGTTTTTTCTGGAAGCATATCTTCATAAGCTTTCTCAGCATTTTTACTTTCTTCTGTTACTGCTTTTAAATCAATATGATTTTCTACAGCTCTTTGATTCATCTCAGCTATATTTTGAATAATTTCTGATTTATACTTACTTCCAAAATCAAATCCTAGCTTGTAATCTTGTGCCTCTTGTGCAAATACAAAACTAGATAATGCAAATACAAGTAACAGAGCGAACATAAGAACTAAGTAGGACTTCCCTCTCATACGTGATAATACTTTCTTTTTACAATTCATTAACATACCAACCCCTTTTCAGAATTTTCTTTATATTTTGTTTAATAATATATATTCTATTTAAGACAACCTATTCCTTCTTCTATTTCAGTATTTTTATCCAAAAGGGACAGTTGTTTATTCATCCATTTTACGAATAACCAACTGTCCCTTTTAAAATTTAACCTAACAACTCATAACTACTCATCAAAACTGGCATCTTTAAATTTTCAAGTACCAATTCAAGTAAAACCCCTTCTCTTTCTGGATAATCAAATCCATAGCTTGCTCTAATACAAGATGTAATAAATTGTACGCCACGATCTAATGCAATGGGCAAACTATCTCCTTGTAGCAAACTTCCCACAAGTACACTGGTAAAACCATCTCCAGTTCCAGGGAAATGAGCAGGAATGTATTGACAACTTACCTTCCAGAATCTATTGCATCCTCTATCATAAGCAACTACACTGGTTTTTTTATGTTCTTTGTCTTCAGGAACGCTTGTAATAATCACTATATTCGGCCCCATATCAGATAACCTCATAAGCCAATCTTTTATTTTTTCTTCATCAATATAATCTCTATACTCCTCATCTAAAAGATAGATAGCCTCTGTAAAGTTTGGCGTAATAATATCTGCTTTTTTAATCAGTTTTTTCATATTCTCTACCATAGCTTTATCCATGGTCTGATATAAATCACCATTATCACCCATAACAGGGTCTACCACTACTAAGTTATCTTTATTTCCAAAATCATCTATAAAGGTAGATACAATATCAATCTGTTTTATAGATCCTAAAAATCCACTGTATATACAATCAAAATCAATATTTAGCTTTTTCCAATGCTCCATCGTTGCACTCATTGTGTCCGTAAGATCTACAAAATTATAGTCTGTAAATCCCCCTGTGTGGGTGGATAACACTGCCGTAGGAAGTGGACATACCTGCACCTTCATCGTAGATAAAATAGGAATAACCACAGACAAAGAGGCCCTACCAAATCCAGACATATCATGAATTGCTGCTACTCTTTTTACAGGTTTCACCATCATTTTTTCCACCTTTCTCATTTAAATAAATCTATAAGTATCATACCCTTTATATGCTACTATATCTACATTTTTTACTTCTTGTAATCTTTCCAAAATATCTTCTATATTATTACAGTTTCTAGATTCTAAAAAACTCCTTATTTCATATTGGTTCATAGGGTGTCTTCTAATAATACTTATAATGGCTTCATAATCATCCTCTACTTCACTGGCAAATCCCTTCGAGTCAAGCATATCAATAGATATTCCTTTTAATATATTAACTGCTAAAGAAATTTTATCACTAGATACCTGCTCTACCCATTCTTCTGCTGGCGGTCTTACAGGTGTATTGATATATAATCTATCATATTTTACTTTTTCTAATAATTTTTTCATTTTCATCAATGATTCTTCATCATCATTAAGATCCTTCATAATCATTGTTTCAATCCATAATTGTCCTTCATATTCATTTGAAAAATCAATTAATCCCTCATATATTTCAGAAAAATTTATTCTTCCATGTGCTCGATCAACTTTTTTGAATGTTTTTTCATCACACGCATCGAAGGAAGGAAGTACAATGTCTGCATTTTTCAAATCATCTCTTACTTCTTTCTTATTTAACAATCCACCATTTGTAATTACTGCCACTGGCTTTGTAGTATGTTTTTTTAATTCTATAATTAATTTCCCTAAGTCTTTATATAATGTTGGTTCTCCTTCGCCTACTACGGTTACTACATCAAAAGCTTTTTCACTTTTTAAATAGTCCTTGAATTCTTCTAAAATATCCTCTAATTCAAAGAAGCACTTTCGTTCATTGGTTAAATGATTGGTTCTTCCAAGCTGACAATAAATACATGAATAGTTACAATATTTCTTAGGAATAGGACTTACCCCTATAGATAATCCCATTCTCCTTGAAGGTACCGGTCCAAATAGATATTTATATTCTTTCATAACAGAACAGCCTCCTATGTATTCTATAATATCTTTCCTAATAAATTCAATTGTTTTACCATAATTTATTATATCTCACGTAAAATTGTATTACAAATGTCTTCGTTTACTAAAATTGTATTGTTATATCTATATCAAATATAAAAAAAAAATGGATACTAGTAATCTAGCATCCATTATTCTGTCTTTATGGCTTGTAATGCACTTAACTTCATGGCTCTTCTAGCTGGTGAATAGCCCGATACAACACCTATGATTGTTGAAAATGCCAATGCACCCAGTGCAAGTTCTATAGAGATCATAGATATTTTACTATCTGGTCCGCCCATCATATTTCCTCCGATCATATTGAGTCCATAGGATGCAGCATAACTAAATATGAGACCAAGTAGTCCTCCAAGTAGTCCAATCATTCCTGCTTCTAGTAAAAATAGTTTCTTTATGTCGGATAAATTCGCTCCCAATACTTTCATTACGCCTATTTCTCTCGTTCTCTCATAAATACTCATAATCATGGTATTCGTAATTCCGATGGCTGCTACAAATAAGCTCACTCCACCTATTCCACCTAATATAAGACCAATCTTTTTTGAAGTCTCCTTCATAGACTTTAACATATCAGTAAGACTGTATGTTTGAAATCCCATTGCTTTTATTTGCTCTTGTATTCCTTGTAATTCATTAATATCTTTAACTTTTACTTTTATATTTTCATATTTATTTTCATCTCTATTTCGACTTCTTCTATTATTAGAATCTCTTGTAGTTTTCTCGTCTTCTTTGATTATTTTTTGTAGAGAATCAATATCCATATACACACTATAATCGTTTCGACCATTACTTTCAGCCAAAAGTCCTACACCTTTAATATTATGAGGCTTAGGAGGTTTATAGTCACTGTCTCTATTACTTCTCTTTTCCCCATACTGTCTGTC
Organism: Lutibacter sp. B2; assembly: GCA_015686845.1. GTDB lineage: Bacteria > Bacillota > Clostridia > Peptostreptococcales > Thermotaleaceae > JADPRS01. Next base: position 60,934 of record JADPRS010000008.1, on the reverse strand, counting down.
TCCAGTTAATATTAGCTTATTATTAATCAGATTTACCTTAGGGGGTTCTCCGTCATCTCTGTTTCTTTTTCTTGGATCACGAAAATCCTCTACTGTTCTTTTTCCAAATACAATTGTATTTTTATCGGTAGAAGAAAGAAGTCTTCCTTCTTCTATTTTAAAATCAAAGGCCTCCATAACGGTCGGGTCTATTCCCGTTACTTGAACATCGTTTACATATTTCCCTGCTACCACCCTCATGTAACTTGTCTTTATGGGCATAACTGCTTGTACTCCTTCTATTTTATTAAATCTAGCTACTGCAGAATCATCTAGTTTCACATCTTTTTTATCTCTATCATCTGATTCCTCACCATAATATCCAGCAGACTCTACTTCAATAATATTTAAATCTCCCATGCTATCCATTTGATCTTTAAAAGATTGATCCATTGCAATTCCTAAAGAAATCATGACGACGATAGACGCAGTTCCAATAATTACACCCAACACAGTAAGTATAGTTCTAGTTTTTCTTCTCCACAAATTACCTATTGCCATTTTAAAGAGATCTAAACTATTCATCTATTCCCACTTCCTCTTTTTTTCTTTTACGTTTTTTATATATAAATACACCTATACCTATTAATACTAAAATGCCTGCTCCTATTTTTACCCATTTGTTAATCCCTGATTTTTCAGGCATCTCCTCTTCCATAGGGTCCATAGGAGGTAATTCTTCTTGTTTTAGAACTTCTATATTAAATACTTTTTCTGTTGTATAATGATTTCCTACTGTGTCATCATATTCAAATATTATTTTTCCTTCTATTTTACCTTCCTTCTTAGGTGTAATTGTAGCATCATAATAATTATCTGCTCCTGCCTCAACATTTCCTACATAAGTGCTTCCATCTTTAATATCAAAATCGCCTTCCGTTCTAACCATAAGATTTCTAATTGAACCTCTTCCCATATTATAAAAATCTACTGAAATCCCACTAGGGGTGTCTGTGTAAATCTCTTCTGGTTTTTGTACATCCGCAATTACCAGCTTCATCTCTTGAATAACAGGAATTCCTATTGTTTCACTTGCTGTATATTTATTTCCCTTATTATCTTCATATTCGATTTCAGCTGCAATATCATATGTTTGATATTTTGCATCTGGATTTGCTTTTAATTTCACTTCTTTGCTTACTTTTCCCTTAGAACCGATCTTCTCTATAAAAAATGAATTGCTTCCTCCTACTGGTGAAAATATTCCCTCTGATTTTAATGTAATCTTAATATTTTTTACTGCATGAGAAGCATTGGTATTAAAAAATGATACAGCAAGAGGGAACTGACTTCCTGCTTTTACATACTCTCCACCAAAATTATAATTATCTATGATGATCTTTGGCGTAGCACTATTACTTTCATCTTCCTTTACAAATATTCCCACGTATTGATTCATAGATTGAGTGGTTTTAGAATCTCCATTTCCCATTTTGTATTCAATATTTATTTTTACTGGATAGTTTTTAGACTCCACTCCATCTTTTGCAAACAATGTAAATCTTACGTTGTTACTAGCACCTGCTTGTAATTTTCCTATATTCTTGATAGATGCAGATTTTGGTAGTATTTCAGTACCTTGCTCTACACTTACCTTTACAGCGTTTGCCTCCTGCTTCCCTGTATTCTTTAAATCAAAAGAGATGACAAAATCTTTATTTAGGTCAACGCCATCCTTAGGATACGTTAAATTTTCAAGCGTAAAATCTGTTTCTTGGTCTTCTGTTCCTTCTACAGGTATATACAACTTTGACTCTTCCTTATATTCTTTATCGTAATCATCCTTGTAGGTAATGATTAAATCCAATGTATGATTTCCACTTTTTAAATCAGAATCAATATCTATTTTAAAAGGGACTTCACTATATTCTCCTGCTTTTATATTTCTGATCTTTTGTGTATCTACATAATCACCTAAAGTGATATTATTTGGAGCAAATCCAGCTAATTTTACTTCTATATCTTTTAAATTCAAATCAGAATTATTTTTAAGTTCCAATTTAATTTGAGCAGTTTTTCCACTGGGTAATTTTTTTCCTGGAAGTTTTAAATCTGTTAGTTTTATGGACGGTTGCGCTTTATCATTTTTTATTTTTACATAGATCTTTGCAGGTAAAGTTTGTTTCGAACCTAGATCTGTTTCATACTCAATATTAAAGTCAATCGGATAAGTTTTAGCTTCAGCATTCTTAGCTACCTTTAAATAAAAGGCTACATCTTCACTACTATTAGCATGAATAGATGCTATTTTCCTATTGATGGTCATTTTATCTACTTCAAAAGGAAAATCCTTTAAATCTCCAATTGTAGGCGTTACTATTACATTTTTAGCCGACGATGATGCAACATTTTCTATCGGAATTACAAATCGTACTTCTTCTCCTGCGTTAAACACTTGCATATCTCTATTTCTTCCAACAACTAAACTTGGACTATCACTATAGCTAGCTGCATATGAATAACTTATAGGATTCATACTCAAAACAAACATCACTGCTACTAATAAATATACTAATTTATGCTTCATATATTTCCCCCCGGTTTCTCAATTCTACTTTTTCAATATTTCCATCTAATATATATACAATTTTATCTGCATATTTAGCAATACTTCTATCATGAGTTACAATAATGATGGTTTGATTATTTTCATTTGCAATGTCTAACATCAACTCCATAACCTCATGGGTTGTCTTTGAATCTAAGTTTCCTGTAGGCTCGTCTGCAAAAACGATAGGTGGTTTGCTTGCAAATGCCCTAGCGATTCCTACCCTTTGCTGTTGCCCCCCACTCATTTGTGTTGGCTTATGTTTTAAATATTTTTCAAGCCCAACATTTTTAAGCATTTTAGCAGACATTTTATCTCTGATCTTCTTACTGATCCCTCTAAAGGTTAGTGGCAAGCTTACATTTTCAATAGCCGTAAGTGCTCCTAGCAAGTTATAGGATTGAAATATAAATCCAAGATTTTTTTGCCTAAATTTAGCAAGCTGATGTTCATTCATTTGATCTATTCTTTGTTCATGTATTTCAATGCTTCCCTTTGTTGGTTTCTCAAGTCCTGCCATAAGATTTAATAAAGTAGATTTTCCTGATCCAGATGTACCAAATAAACAACATATTTCTCCATATTTTATTTCTAGAGAAACATCATTTAATGCTATGATCTTTTCATCTCCTACTCTATAAACCTTTCTTATATTTTTAATCGTGATTGCATTTTTGATAGGATTTCCCCCCCTTGCAGTTTATTTTTCTTGAAATATGTTTCACATTTTACGTTACGTTTCACTCAAATTGTAAAATTAAACCAGTGCCATTATAACATACATTACGTAACATTTTTTTTTCAACTTAATAAGTATACTTTACAAATCTTAAAATAACCTTAATATTAAGATAACATATAAATAAAAATTTTAAATACTTTTAATAAAAATGTAACTCTTTCTTAACTACTTTTCTAGTAAAATAATCAGTAAAAACAATACCTCCTGGTAAACCCAGAAGGTATTGTTTTTTATTTCTGTAAATAATTATAAATCATAACTGCTCCATCTGCTCTCGTTAACTGATCCTTCGGAGAAAATACGCCATTCTCTGCATCAATAATTCCTATCCCATTCGCAATGGTAATATGTCCTATCAAATCTTTTGATGCACTTTCTATATCTTTAAATGGATATTTATAGATTCCTTGTATACTTGCAACCTCTCCATAATTTAAAGCTCTTATTATAAACTTTACGCCTTCTTCCTTAGACAATACAGTTTCTGGAGACTTTTCAGATTCTTTTACTATTTCTTCTCTCATTAAATAATCATACATTTCATCTACATTCCCATCATAATAATAGTTTAAAGTTTGAACTAACAACAGTAAGAAATCCTTTTGTTTCATATTCTCAGCTGGTTTAAATTCATCTTCTTCAAACCTTACTCCATACATAGATAATACATTGATTTTTTCTTCATCTTTGTGTCCTTTTATATCCGTATAGCTCATCTGCTTTTCTTCTTTAAAAGGCTCTCCATTATAATTTAATAGTATTCCTTTATTTGCATCAAATAAAACGGGTCTATTTTCCTTTATACTATATACAAGTTTCATGTCTTTATCTTGTTTTTCATCTGTATATTTTTCTTTATAATTAAGCTCAAGACCTACTTCAGCAAACATCTTTTCATATATTCGATCTAATGAAATTACATTTTCTTTTGCCTCAAAAGATGTATTAAACCATTTCATATCAAATGATTGAATTTTTCCAGATACAGCATTAAATCTTACGCCTATATAATTGTCTTCAACTGGAATATCATTTACTTTTCTTCTATATTTAAAGTAATAATAACTAGGTTTTTCTTCTTTATTTGAAATATAGTATTCTGGCTCTTTTACTTCTATGGTTTGTTTGAATTTATCACTAGCAAATGATTGTAAAAACTTTTCTACTTCTTTTTGAGATTCTTCTTTATCAAATTTCACTTCTTCTTTTTCTTTAGATCCATCTGATCTATAAAAACTTCTAATCTCTTCTGTTACTGCATCCATCCTTACACTTACATAAGAATATGTACCTTTATCATCTTTTTTAGAAAAAGACAAACTCCATTCAAATCTATTTTTTTCTGGCCATTGCCTATTTAAATTTGCATGTTCTAATACAAAGGTTTTATCTAATTCAAGGATAGCATTATTTCTAGCAATGATTTCTGCTTTTTCCTTAGAAATTAAATTCGATGCTTCATTAACTGCTTTTTGCTCTTCTGGCGTTAAACTAACTTCCTGTGCATAGTCTTCATTAGCAGCATTTGACTTTGCCATTGCACCTCCAGCAAAAATCAAATTATTATCCCTACTCTTTTTTCCAGTAAATGCATCTATGGAGTAGTCATCCTCATATTTTGTTTTATATACCAAGTATGGCTTTATACGCTCTTTTTCATATTTAATTTTATATACCAATTCAAGTCCCAATTCTTTTTTGAATGCATTTTGTGCCTCATTCATAGAGATAATATTTTTAGAATTTGGGAAAGTACATTGATCTGTCCAATTTCTTCTAAAAGATTCCACTTTTCCAGTCTGACTATTTACTTCTACATGTACACCCTCTCTATAATATGGAACATCCTTTATATTTCTTATGTAATTAAATCTATATTCTCTAACAGGCATTTTCATTTGATCATTTTCTTCTAGTTTTAATTGTTTTAAAAGGCTAGAATCCATCTTATTGATAAACTGCTCTGTAATTTCTTTCGCCTTTTCTTTATTATACTTAGGAAGCTTGTTATCCTTATTGTTTGTATATTGATAATAATCATAATTTACTATTCTTCCATTTTCATCTACAGAAATAGATACCTCTCCATTTTTCCCATCTTCTCTACTCCAACATAAATTCCATACCTTCTGATCTTCTACAGTATCTACATCATACTTAAATTTAGTGAACTCTTTAGATATATTAATCTTCAACTTCGCTGTCTTTATTGCTTTTTCTAACCCCTTATCATTTTCTGCAAATACAGAAATAGGTTGGATTATACTAATAACCATTGTAAGTACTAAAAGTATTACCATTGTTCTTTTCATATTCTTCACCCCTTAATTTTATCTGACTAAGCAATCATTAACTGCCCCCTTCTTTTTGACGTAACACTACCGAAAAAGTTCCATTAAATTATTTTTATTATTATGTATTAACTATGTTACAATCATTTTATACTACTTTATCCTAGGAGGAATGACATGAAAATAAATTTACACAATAGAAACATTAAAACCATTGTGATCACAGTTCTTATGCTTCTAGTACTTCACTCACTAGTCAGCAGTATTTCCTTAAAAGCCTTTATAAACATAACTGCACTAGAAATTATATTTGGTGGACTCTTTTTATCTATTATTGTTAGTTTTTCATTCGAAACATTGTTAAATACATTCTATACCATAAAATCCAGTTTCTACGAAGAAATAAATTATTCCGATTATATCTATCACCTTCATAAAGTAAGCATACAAGTAAAAAAAGATGGGCCTTTATCTATTAGTAATTTTATAGAAAAAGAAGAAGATATATTCTTAAAAGATGCAATGATTTTACTAAATGATTATAAAAAAACTTCTGCTATAAAAGATATACTTGAAAAGGATATTGATTCACGTCTTACAAATTTATATACACCTTATAATGTTCTTAAAATGGTATCTCATATAGCTCCTGCTTTTGGACTTACAGGAACTTTACTTGGATTAATAGGACTTCTTTCACATATAAATGAAACCAATATGATTATGTATAATATGGCTTCTGCATTGGTTAGTACCCTTTATGGAAGTTTAATTGCCAATTTTATAGCTGTCCCTTTAATGGGCAAAATCAAAAATCATATTGATCGAACCATACTTAAATACCACATTATAAAAGAAGGAATTTTATTGATTTCAGAAAACGATTCTCCAAGAAATGTTTTTGATACAATGAATGTAATGCTAAAAGAAAATGACCGACTAGCATACCCTATTGCAAAAAGGAGCGAAAATATAGATGAATTTTTCAAATCATAAAAATGATTCCACCGAAATGGAATTCTCTGACAATTGGATGATTACCTATAGTGATATGATTACGATTGTTTTATGCTTCTTCGTCATATTTTTCAGTTTGTCTAGTGAAAAAAATAGTATGCTATCTGATATTAAAGATTCACTATCGGATCAAGTATCCTCTCTTACAGATGAAAATACCCAACTAAAAAAAGAAAACAATTCACTTGTTCATCCCTCTAAAGAAGATTTTATTTCTTTTTTAACAGAAAATAATTTACTAGATAAAATCAGTATTTTTCAAAGCGAAAGAGGTCTCGCTGTACGTTTTAACGACAGTGTTTTATTTACGAGTGGAGAAGCTGAAATATCTAAGGACGGATCTGACATACTCAATAAAATTGGTTCCAAACTCAAACTAATTCCTAATAGTATCATCGTTGAAGGATTTACAGACAATGTTCCTATTCATACGCCCAAATATCCATCTAATTGGGAATTATCTGTTGCAAGATCTATTAACGTAGTTAAATTTCTCACAGATGAAAAATTAATTTCACAAGATCGTGTATCTGTAAGTGGCTTTGGAGAACAGGGCCCCATAGATACAAACGACACTGCTTCTGGCCGTGCAAACAATAGAAGGATTGAAATTACAATTGTTAATTAAAACTTAAGGGCTAGTTAGATATTTATAAATATCTAACTAGCCCTATTTTTTAATTTAATATATAAACTTTAACATTATGTGTTGTCCCAAAATTTTTCACTTCTGGCATCTGCTCATTTCCTATATCTCCCAGATACAAATCTATTTTTTTTCCCTTTATACCTCCACCTGTATCTCCAGCAAGATATACACCATTATACTTATGACGCCAATCGGACTCATCAAACAATACAAGAACACTACTTCCCAATGGAATTTGTCTTTGATCTACAGCTATGACCATAGCATCGCTCCAACTCTTTTCATTAAGATTGATTCCTGTTCTTGTAAATCCTCTATATTTTGATCCTACACGTTTTCCACAAGAAGAAACAGATAAATCATATGCAATTGCTGTATAATCACCACCAAGATATGTAGCATTTTCTATAATATCACTATATGTAGTAACCGATTTTTCTTCAGGTTTTTCTTTGTTTTTCTCTGGTTTTTTTTCTTTCTTTTCCATTATAAAGTTTTTATGCATGATTTTTATTTCTCTAGCATCTACCCAACCCATTGTACCATCTTTAGATTCTACAAAGAAATGTCCTTCTTTATAATCTTTAATTTTAAACACGGTATCCTTTTTAACACTTTTAATCACTTTACTCTCTTTAGATGGTTCTTCTTTAATTTCTATACTTTCACTTATGGTTTTCCCTTTTGGATAACTGGGACTGGTGATGATTCCTTCAGAACGAATCCATCCTATCACTTCATTTCCTATAGCTATATGAGACCACTCATTTTTTTTGTCTACTACTGTGATATCACTTAAAAATCCTAAATTACCTACAATTTCCGAATTTATATTAGGATTTTCACGTATATCCATAGATCCCTTATTTACAATTCCATCTTCTAATAAATGTTTTTCTCCATCCATAACTACAATGCTTTCACTATGAACCCATCCCCACATACCTATATTAGTTGAAATTTTATACCATTTTCCTTGATTTTCTTCTATGTATACCATTTCTCCTAATCCAATATTGGTAAGCTGTCCCGCTTTCACATTAGGTTTTTCCATTACCATTGCGTACTTATCAATGACAATCCCTTTTGTAATTTCATTTGCATAATTCATTGAAAACATTGAAAATACAAAACCTAAAGTAAGTACCACCACACATACATGCCTAATAGGTTTTAACAATTTTAAGCCCTCCCTTATTTTTTTATAATTTCCGTGCATAAATTAAAAAAGTCAACCTTTTACAAAGAAGACTTTTTTTAATTTCTACATTCAAATAGTGTTATATTCTTTATTGGACAAATAGTTCAAAAACCCTTTAGTTAATTTTTTACATTTTCTATCTTTCTTTTAACGTTGGTCTAATGTCTGACCATCTGTTTTTACCTTTCTTTACATATTTATTATTTTGATTAAAGGTTAATAATTGGCTAAACCATTTTCTCGTATCCTTGTACTTTTCTAGCCTATAGCTAAATTCTCCTAATATATATATGATAAATTCATCTGGAACCGTCTGCCCATTTATTGTAGTTTTTGATTGGGTATAAGCAAGTTCATAATTCTCATATGCATATTGTAAAAATCTTACTTCTTCTTCTTTATTTTCTTCATATCTATTAAACCATGCAATCTTTGTACAAATTCCAGCTATTTGTATGTAACTAGCATTGATGGTTTTAGCTGCCAATAAAGTAAGCATAGAAAGCCTTAGGGCCTCTTTCAAATCTCTCTCTTCTAGGAATTCTTCTGTACTCTTCATCTTATAAAAAATAGTATTCAGCTTATTCTTTTCACTTTGGCTTAATGGTTCAAAAGACTTTGTAAACGGGACATTACAATGTGGACATATATAAAAATCATAAAATAATTTATTTTCTTTTTTATAATAGGGACAAGTATCTTCATCCATTTTTTCCAACATCATTGCACTCTGCTTTACTTGAAGTACTTCAATTTTTTTTCCACAACTAATACAGCTAATCTTTTTATAAAATAAATTAGGATTTTGAGATTGCATATTTGTGTTCCTCCTTAATACATCTAAATAAAATTATATCATAAATAAAAAAATAGTAGCTATTTAAAAATTTTATCGGAAAATGTAGAAAAAAAAGACGAAAAAACATAGCAAAAAAAAAACGAATACTGTATACTATAAGTGCCTGAACATATTTATACATTATATGTATATTATGTATAAATATACAAAAACAAATAGGAGATGTATATAAATGAAATGGTATTTAAATTTAAAAATTGGAACGAAATTATTATCAGCTTTTCTTATCATCACTTTACTTATAGGTATTGTTGGAGGGATCGGTATCTATAGTATGAATAATATTAACAACGGAATGACCCGTATGTATTTTGATAGATTAATACCTATACAAAAAATTGCAGATGTTCAAAAGAATATATTGCTTATTCGTTTAGATCTAGCTCGACCTTTAATTCAAAGTAATGATTTATCTATTTCTAATACAGTAAGTACCATTAAAAAACTAAGAGTCGAAAACAATGGGCTTATAAAAGAATGTACCAATACATACACCACAGAAAAAGAAAAAGAACTTTTAAATGTATTTCATACTCATTTAAAAGAATATAGAGTTTTTCAAGATCAATACATTCAACTACTAGAAGAAAATAAATTAGACCAAGCCAAATTCACATTTCTAAATGTATATAAAGCTGGAGATCAAGCAGAAAAATCATTAAATGACTTAATAAATCTTAATAAAGAGATTGCACAAGAAATGAATACAAGTAGTGATATCTTATATAGTAAATCTAAAAATTTAATGATGATCTATATTGGTATAGCTGTATTTCTTTCAATCGCTTTAGGATTTGCATTAACGAAAATCATGACAACTAGACTAAAAAAAGGCGTTGAATTTGCCAAAGCTTTAGCAAATGGAGATTTAACCTACCAAATAAATATTGATACGAAGGATGAAATAGGAATACTAGCGAAATCTTTAAATAAAGCTGCATTAAACACAAAAAATCTATTACAAGAAATTATTTCTAATTCTTCAAATATGAATGCTTCTAGTCAACAGCTTAGTGCTACGATTGAAGAAATTTATGCACAAACACAAAACATAGATAGCAGTGTACAAGAAATTTCTGCAGGTATGGAAGAAACAAGTGCTTCTACTGAAGAAGTAAATGCTTCAGAAGAAGAAATTTATAATTCTATAAAAATGCTTGCACAGAAATCTGAAGAAGGAACTATTTCAGCTGAAAAGATTAGAAATAGAGCACAGACAATGAAATCTAATTCAGAAGAGTCGAGAAATATTGCAAAAGCTATATACCAAGAAAAACAATCAAATATTTTAAAAGCAATAGAAGAAAGCAAGGTAGTTAAAGAAATTGAAAAAATGGCCCTTATTATTTCTAATATTGCCAATCAAACAAATCTACTTGCACTCAATGCTGCAATAGAAGCTGCTAGAGCAGGCGACGCAGGTAAAGGATTTTCTGTTGTAGCAGAAGAAATACGAAAACTTGCTGAACAATCTTCTGAAACAGTAGAAAGTATTGAATCAATGATTACACAAGTACAAAATGCATCTACTAATTTATCTGATAATGCAGGTGAAATATTAACATTCATAGAAGAGAAAGTTCTTGTAGATTATGAAGTATTAGTTGATACAGCAGCTCAATATTTAAAGGACTCAGAATTTGTAGATCATCTAATTGAAAGTTTTTCAAATAGCGCACAACAAATAGAAGTAACTACACAACAGGTTAATTTAGCAATAGAGTCTGTTTCATCTACAATAGAACAAGGTACTGAACATACACAAGAAATAGCCGCAAATATTACAGAAACTACCCATGCAATAGAATCCGTAGCAATTGTTGCACAAGGCCAAGCACAATTAGCAGAAACACTAAATTTACTTATTCAACAATTCAAAATTTAGAGGTGTATTATGGAATCTAAAAAATCAAGATATTTCTTTTTAATATGTACAGTAATCTTTATATTAACAAGCTCTATCATTTATTATTCCTATAATAATCATAAAAAAGATATTTTATTAAAAACTAAAAATGATTTAATGCAAAGCGCTCAAAATTATTCTGTATTTATACTAAATACAATCAATCCAGTAACAACATTAATTGAAAATACAGGTGCGTTATTAATTGACTCTGATTTAAGTGATCCTAATAAAATAAAAACAATTTTTAATAAAATGATTAATAACGTACCCATCATATCAAATGTATATTTTATAAATGATGAAAATGGTCATAAGTTTGATCGCAATGGAGAAGTTAATAATACAATTGACTCAAGAAATCGATTTTGGTACAAACAAGCACATCTTTCACAAAAACCTATTATTACACCCGTATATAATGATGTGCATACTCAAAAACCAGTAATAACGATTGCCTATGGCATAAGAAAAGAGAATCAATTACAAGGTGTTTTTTCAGCAGATATATTTTTAGAAGACCTATATAGAACATTTAAAATAACTACACATACAGACAATATCGTACATTATATTACAGATCATTGTGGAAATATTATACTTCATGCTTCAGAAAAATTATTAGGTTTTTCTCTGTGGAATCCTCAAAAGAATTACATAGACCAATTTTCAACTGCGAAAAAGGATATTCTTCAAAGTTATATAGAAATATGGAATCAAAACAAAATAGACATTTTAAAAAATCCTTCAGGTGATCTTTATTATAATCAAACGAAAGAAAAAACGTATGGATATTTTTGTAAAGTTCCTGATTCAAATTGGATTATCGTCAGTAGAATAGATTATGAAAAAATAGATACTGATGCTCATTTATATTTATTAAAAATTTCATTTTGGAGTTTACTTATTTTTATATTCTTAATCATCTTCCTCTATATTATTTTTACGAACATCTATGATAAGGATGATTTAACCAATAGTTATAACAAAAACAAACTTTTAGAAGTTTTACAAAAAAGATCTGATGGGGATGAACAAATCATTCTATTTATGGATATATATAATTTCTCCTCCATCAATGGAATTCATGGAAGTACATTGGGAAATCAAGTTATAAAAAAATTAACAGATATATTAAATACGAATTTAAGTTCTGATGGACTTTTAATTCACTCTAAGGCAGACGACTTTTTGTTTTTATTCAACACAAACGACTGGGAATACGCCCTTTACAAGTCAAAAGAACTGAATGAAGGCTTAAATAATTTAGAAATAAAAATAGATGATTCAATCATATATATTACTGTTTTTTTAGGTTTAACTAAAATAAATCCGGCTCAAATAAAAAATTGGAACACATGCATATTATTAATTGAAGATCTTTTCAATACCTTAAAGAAAACAACGGAAAGTGGATTATTAACATTTCCAGACTTTAATGAGCTACTCAAAATACAAAAACAAAAGGATACAAAAAAGGAAGAACTAATAAAAGCTATGGAAGAAGATAGGATTGTTCCATTTTTCCAACCTATTTATAATTTAAAAGAAAATAAAATTGAAAAATATGAAGTTCTCATGAGAATTAAAAGTGTAGAAAATTATTTATCCCCTTTTCCTTATATTATAATAGCAGAAGAAAATAATTTAATATCAAAATTAGATTTAATGGTAATAAAAAAAGCCATGAACTATAAAAATCATATTGATCAAGAAGATAAAATAAAGCTTTCAATCAATGTTTCAGGTAAAGATTTAAATGATTCAGAATTTCTCCCTAAAGTTGTTGGTTTTGCAGATGAATATAAAATAAAATACCAAAATATAATATTTGAAATAACAGAAACACAAAACATAGATAATATGGATTCTTTAGTAAAAACCATATCTTCCTTTAAAAAATTAGGATTTACATTTTCTATAGATGACTTTGGAACTGGATTTTCTTCTATTCAATATTTAAAACGAATACCAGCAGATTATTTGAAAATAGATGGCTGTTTCATAAAAGACTTAACCAAAAACGAAGAAAGTTTATATCTTGTAAAATCTATGATTCATATGGCAAAAGCATTTAAGATGGAAACGGTTGCCGAATTTGTTGAAAATGAAGAAATATTAACTATTATAAAAGAAATAGGCGTAGATTATGCTCAAGGCTATTATATAGGGAAACCAAATAGTAAATTTTAAAGGGGTAAATGATTTACCCCTTTATATTATAATTTGAATCTTAAAGCAATCTCTTTAAGTTTATCAGCACTTATTAAGTTTTCTTCTGTACTTACTTGAACATTAGCTAGCTCTTCAACAACATTTGATGTTTTAACAGCAATATCTTCAACTCCATTTGCTCCTTCATTTACTGTTATAGAAACCTCATTAATAGCTGCAGCTATTTCTTCAACAGACTTTTTCATATCTTCTGATGTAGTACTAAATTCAACCATAAGACTACTAAAACCTTCTGCATCATTACTATATTGCGCTCCTACCTTAATTAACATTTCATAATCTACATTAACATCTTCTTCTATAAATTTAAGAATACGTTGAGCGCTTCCTACTAAATTTTCTACAGAAGAATTTACTATTCCAACTACATTTTGAATACCTCCAATAGCCATTGAAGATTGTTCTGCTAATTTTCTTATTTCATCTGCTACCACAGAAAATCCCCTGCCAGCTTCTCCAGCTCTTGCAGCTTCTATAGCAGCATTTAAAGCAAGTAAGTTGGTTTGCTCTGTAATCTGTAAAATAGTATCTGCTAGCACATTAATTTTTTGTACAGTTTTTGCCTTATCTATAGCCAAATCTAAATCTTGTTTTACATCATTATATATATTATTTGTTTTTTTAACAGAAGAATTTACATCATCTTTTAATTTATTTGCTCTTATATTTATATCATTTGCTGATACTACTCCTTCTTCTGCTTTTTCTGCTATGATATTTACAACATTATTCATTTCATGAGCAGATGCATTAATCTCTTCTGCGGTTGCAGCAGTTTCTTCCATTCCTGCAGATAATTCTTCCGTCGTTGCAGCATTATCATTTGCCTGATCCTTCAGATTTTCTGTCAATCGTTCTACACTACCAGCATTATTTATAATATCTTCAGAAGTATTTACAAGTTCATTTGCAAATTCTCTTAATGATTTTCTAAGGGCTCTCATTGATTTAAACATAGTTCCTGTTTCATCTTTATATTTAAGATATTCTTCAGAACCTTTATCATAAGCCAAATCAAACCTTTCAGTTTTATCAATCAAATTAGTGATCTTTTCAATGGGCTTAGAAATTGATTTTCCCATATATAACCCTATTATTATAGATAAAACAATTCCACAAAATATCAAAATAATAATTTTAGATTTCAACTTATCTATTGGCTTAAATATTTCATCTACTGGAGGTGCCAAAGCTATGATCCAACCATTTGAAAGATGGGCATAACCCATTATTTTTTCTTCCCCTTTTAATTCATATTCTATAACCCCTGAATCATTTTTGCCCATACCTTCAGTTATAAATTTAAAACTACCATTTTCTACTGTTTTTAAGTTATCTTCTTTCGTAAAAGTAGGATGAATTAAAGAACCATATTCATTGTTAAATAAAGCAACATATCCTGTATCATATACCTTCATATTCTCAATCGTATCTTTTATATGTTCTATATCAATATCTATACCTACTACTCCAATTAAAATATCCTCTTTGTATACTGCTTCTGTATAAGAAGCCACCGTTACCTTCACATCTTTTTCGAATGAAGGATCATCCCATACACCTTTACCCATTTTTATTGGATTATAATACCAAGACATTTCTTCATTCTCTGGATAAAAATATTTTATATAAGGATCTTCTGGATATGCATCAGAATCTATTTTTTCAAATTTTCCATCTTCTCCTTTGCTCGTATACCAAATCTCATATGCTTTTCCTGTTAATTCTGGATTCAAAGTAAAATACATTCCTTGCACACCATGGGTTTTTTCTGCAAGTATTTTGATCATAGGTGAAATTCTTTCTTGATATTTTTCAATATAATGAGGATCCTTTTTGAATTCTTCTACATTGAATGTAGAAATTACATTTGTATTTAAACCATCTATCCAACCTTCAACCTCTTTTAAATCTTTACTAAAGTCATTTGCATAGCTTTGAGCCATAAATAATAATGTATTATTTACCTCGTTTTTTATGTTTTTAGAGCTTTCAAATACACTTACACTTCCTACTACTATAGCTACCATAAGAGCGCACACGATAATAGCAATTGTTATTTTTGAACTAATTTTCTTCATACGTTATTCCTCCCAATGCTTTATATTTTTAATGTCATCTTTCTAATTTTAAAGTTATTATCTATCTACCGTTAGTTAACTTCTTATGAAAATAATACCTTAAATTTTAAAATTTGTAAATATAAAAGAGCCTCAACAAATTCTTTGAAACTCTTTTATATTCCATCTATTTTTTATGTTTTCTTATTAGTACAACTAGGGTAACTACAATGAACAATAATATAGAAACAATAAAAATAATATAATTTCTAATCTGTGCACTATATATGATTTTTTCACCATTGCTTTTCTTTTCTTCTATTGTTTTTGTTTGATCTACAACCCCATAATATTTAGAATAAGTATCTCCAGATTTATTTATAATTACGGCATTTCCTTTTATTTTTTGTATCAATTGAAAATCAGATAAGTACTTTTTTGCCCACTCTAATCCTTCTTGATTTGTAGCTGTAACTACAAGGATTTTTTTATCCTTATTATAAGGAGACTTGATGAATTGCATAGAAGCTAAATTACTTGAATTTAATATTGCTATTTTCTCATTCGATACAAATCTATCAAAACGTTCATTAAACTTAATATGCAAATCTTTATTAATACTTTTAATCATATTATTTTTATCGTGTGTTCCAATCATAATGATCTCTTTATTTTTATGTTTATCAGAAAAATCCCTAGCCGTAATCACTTCTAACCCAGATATACTATCTGCTTCATGACCTAAAAAAGCAATAATATTTCCCGCAATACTCATTTCTTTGCTCGATGGATTATTAGATAAAATTAATAATACGTTATTTAATTGGTAATCCTTAATAAATGGATTTGGATAGTTTTCAAAAAGTGCATCTTTTTTATCATTATGAGGCAAATACAAATAGGATTCATTGGATATAAATGCCCATACACCTTTATTGGGTCTTATTTCACAGAATTTATCTCCTTGCATGAGATTATATACTATTTTTAATTCATAATAATTACTTTCTTTAACATCCTTAGGAATATCTATTTCTATTTCATCTTCATCTGCTTTTTCAGCCTTCATTTTATGACTTCCTATAGGTGTTCCATTTATAAAAATAGTCATACTGGACTTTTCAAAATCTAACACTTTAGAATATCTCATTTTTATATTTAATTTTGTACCTTCACCCATTTCCCAGTTCTTTGGAATATTAATTCCAAATGTAGCTTGATTCTCAAACAATCCTTCTAGTAACACACTTTCATATGCCAACTCTTTTAATACAATATTATTTTTCTCTTTTTTTCTTTCTTCTGTAAACTCTATATTTTTAGAAACAACCTGTGTTGATTGATCCATTTGAGATATTAAGTCATCCTTTGAAAGGATTTTTGCTGCATTCAGTAAATTTTCATTATGATCTGATAAGATTAAAAGCATCCTAAAATTTTCATCATAAGGAGACCTTATTTCTTTTATCAAACCTTCATTTGAAATAGTATTGGATTCATCCCTTGATAGTATTGAAAATACCTCACTAGGTAAATTTTTACTACTTCCAATGAATATAATATTTCTCTTCTTTTTTATAATTTTATCACTATATTTATAAATATTTATATTCATATTAGTAAATTTTCTTCTCTGTCCAAAATTGGCTGCCAATAGCATTGCTACCTTTAATTCATTGCTTGAAGCTTGATCTGGTACTACTATAACAGTACTTGATGGAAGTTCTTCACTTTCTTTTAAGTATGGATATGGATAGTCTTTTAACATATTGCTATCTATTTTTTCTTCATATTCTAAATGAATATACGATTCTTTATGAAATAAAATCCAGTTTGCAGGATTTATATCATCCATACAGGGTAGATCAGAAATTCTATGATATGTTTTTATACTTAGTTCATTATACCCTTCCTTCATTAAGGTTTCAGGGATGAACACTTTTATTCTATCTCTATTTACACCCTTGTCCCTTAACCCAGTACTATATATAGGCGTATTATTTATATATATGGTAATAGTAGAATGCTCATTCACATTTATCTCACTTTGACTAAATATTAATTCTATATATGACTTTTTTAAATTCCAATATTTATCTACATAAAAAAATGATTTATGCTCTCCAAATGTTCTATTTATTTTTATATCTTGATCAAAAGAATGGTTTTTTATAGTAGGTTCACAATAAGCCCACATAGGATTTACTATGTTTAAAAGTATCATCATTATAAAAAAACAAACATTTTTTTTCATGTTTTCACTCCTAAAAACGCTCTGTCTTATACCATTTTGTCTCTTTTTTTAAAATTTTATCCTTTATATATAAATACATTCCTTTGAATGCAACGATGATCCATAATTGACAGTATGTAAAATACATAATAGATACCAATAATACATTTTTATAATTATGTTCTCCTCTTTCTTTTGTAAGGGTAATACTGACTTCTAATATAAAAAGAATATATGCCATAATCCAAAGTAACATGAAATTACCGGATAAGCTTACCCTTATATCTGTAAATAATCCTATCAAAAAAATACCATCTGAAATAATTACTGAAGATAAGAAGAAAAAATACACGAAAGAAAAATAATATAAATCAAATAGAACACTCTTTGATGTTCTTTTAAAAATTTCTCCAACATATTTTAATAGTACATAAATATTTCCCTTTGCCCATCTCGTACGTTGCTTAAACCACACCCTCAAAGTCTCAGGCTCTTGTTCCCACGTGACAGAAAGAGGCATAAATGCAATACGATAGCCCATTTTATAAATTCTAAAACTTATTTCTGTATCTTCTGCAATGGCATGAATATCCCAACCACCAAGGGCTTTTAATACACTTCTTCTTACGATAAAATTGGTTCCTGGAATCGTACATAATCTGAACAACTCCCATCTTCCAGCTTGTGCCATCCATTGAAAACTTAGGGTTTCTATATTTATAAATCTAGTTAAAATATTTTTTTCTTTATTCCTAGTTCTAAATTTTCCAATCACTGCTCCATATTCATCATCATTTATAATAGTATGTACCAAATATCTTAAAGACAACTTTTCTGGCGTATTATCTGCATCATAAATCACTATATAGTCTCCTCTAGATTTCTGAAATCCTATATTTAATGCATTTGATTTTCCTTTTCCTCCATTATTTTTATCAGTCGTAATAATATTGAGATTTCTATCAGGATAACTTTTTTGTATATCTTCCAATATTTCTTGCGTTCTGTCCGATGAATGATCGTTAATTACGATAATCTCTATTTTGTTCTTAGGATAATCTAACGATAAAATAGATTTTACCGTTCTTTCTATCACCAATTCTTCATTATGCGCAGGAATTAATACGGATATAGAAGGAAATACTGTAAGTTCTTTTAATATATCTATTTTTTGTTCATTTATTTTTGTAAAAAATTTATAACCACTTAAAGATAACACAATATTTATAAGTAACAATGCCCATGTAGATATCAATGAATATAAAAAAAGATAATCTATAATGCCCAATCCATTCATTATTTCCTCCTAAAAAGCTTCTTATTCCCCTTGTTTTTAGAAATAAATAATATTATTAAGAAAATAATACTAACCCCTATTATAATTCCTCCAAATATATTCGTTACTAGGTAAAAATCATTTACTATGTCAAAACCACTAAATAATATAAAGAAAATAATTAAAACTATAATTTTTTTATACATCAAATTCTAGCTCCTTTTCAGCCAACTCTTTAAACATAAAAGGATTTGTTACCTTTTCACTATATTGAAACATGCCTATTTTCAGATTTATATGATAGTGCTCTATCTCTTCTTCCTTATTTACAATCACATCATCTACTCTCGTTCTAAATCTGTCTTTTACTACTTCCGAACCAATCAAATCTGTGTTAGGAAGGATCACAGCAAATACATCTTCCTTAAGTTTATAAATTTTATCTTCATTTCTATTTGATTTTTTTAATTCATCTGCTATTTTTTTAATTATTTTTTGTGTTTTTTGTTCTCCATATATATTCATTAATTCTTCGAAATATTGTATTTTGCATATCATAATGCTCAAATTAAATCCATAACGTTTTGCCCTACTCATTTCTGCGTCTAAGTCTATATAAAATCCTTTTGTATTTTGTAGTCCTGTAACTGGATCTATGGTTACTAGCTTTTCTGTTTCACTTCTCAGTTCTTTGTTTGTATCTTGTATTTCTTTAATATTTGCCGATAATTTTCCCACAACAAAAACTACAATAGGTAATACAATAATCCAAAAATAATCTTGAAAACTATTTTCTTTGCTATACACCATACTTTGATAAAGAATATAACTTCCATATGTAAATACAAAAATGGAGCTTACAAGAAGGCCTATTATTATACTTGTAGCATAGGTTATTAAAATAAGTAAAAAAGTTATACTATATAAAATATACTCCTTCATCATGACATCTTTACTATTGATCATGAGGTATGTGGTTATTGTAAATATAATAATCATTAGAAGCATAAAAAACATGTCTATATATTCATTTGATTTTTTCACGAATGCCTCCTATTATTAAAAAGCTAAAAGTGCCTGTAAATTGTCAAAAGAGTATACTTGTAAAGTATTTATATCTCCAAATGAACCATAGATCTTGCTGGACGGATCATTTACTTGGAGATTTATCATTTTTCTTATGGCCTTGTCATATAAAGCTTCATTTCCTATATTTTTAGCAATCCTTGCAATAATTGAATAGACCGCAGTTGATTCTCCATTACCAGAATGAGTTTCAGTAGATAGATCGTAATCAGAGTAAATCTTTCCTTTATTAAGAAGCTCATTTCCTATCCAATCTATGGTTTTTTCTTTCACCAAACCAACTTCACTAAGATGAAGTACAACCAATAAAGAATCTATCATATTAATCCTTTTAGTATTTAAATATTTTTTTGTATTTATATGATATTCTTTCTTATACAAAGGAAATTCATCTGATATATATCCTTTTTCAATAATATCTAATGAATGATTGTAAATCTTGTCCCATTTTTTATCTTCAAGCAACTTTATGGTATATACATCAATATAGGAAAGATCAATATCATGATCCTCATAACGATTGGTTAGGATCTCTTTATAAGTACTATTTTTTAATGTATATTTACTTATTTTACACATCAATTCATAGTATTCTTTTTCTTTCCATTTAGTGTATGCCTCTAGCAATGCATGAACCACTCTTAAATCATCTATACTGGCAGCACTGCTAGTCAAATTATTATTACCTTCTCGAACCCGCCACTTTATCCCACCCTTTTTTGTCATCATGTTTTTTCTAACAAATTCAAAATGCTGATCAAACAGTGCTTTATTATTGTTCTTTACATAATAAAGCATTATCAATCCTTCTGATTCAGATAATATCTCATGTCCACTGGCTAGATTTGTTCTTTCTTTCGTATCTAAATAATTCGTATGAATTCCTCCAGCTTTAGAACTTAATTTTTTCTCTATAAAATGTAAACAATTTAGTTCTTCATCCATATGTTTTTTTTCAAATTCATGTTTTGTAAGTTTTTCATTACGAATCCCTAACTTGTCTGCATCATAAAAAAATATAATACTTGATAAAAGGATGCTACAAATTATAGTAAATATCATATTTTTTTTACGCATTTTCATCTCCTTTAAGAACATTATTGCCTTGTCTTATCTCTTGTATTTAAAAATTTAGGTCTTTTTTTAGATAAGGTTATATCACTAAAAATATAATTTTTCAAATCTACAAAGTTAAAAGGAGAAAGGGGTGCAACATAGGATACGCCAAAACTTGTCATAGAGCATATATTAATTGCAATAAAAGTCAATCCAATGACAAATCCAAATAACCCTAATGTGCCTGTCATAGCAATCATAAAAAACTTCAATATTCGAATTGGGTTTACGATTGTATAATCAGGAGATACAAATGAACACATAACAGATAAAGATACCATAATAACCATAAGAGGACTAACCAATCCTGCTGCAACTGCGGCCTGACCAATAACAATGGCACCTACAATACCAATGGCTGGACCTATTTGTTTTGGAAGTCTTATACTCGCTTCTCTTAGTATTTCTGCTACAAATTCCATTAACATAGCTTCTACTACTGAATTAAAAGGAACGGTTCCTCTAGAAGTTGCTATAGCCAAAATATATTGGGATGGCAGGATATCAGTATGAAAACTAACCACTGCAACATACAATGAAGCCAATGTTAAAGATATTATAAGGGCTGTGATCCTCAATAATTTAGAAAACATTCCTAAATATATATTATCGTAATGATCATCATCAACATCTAAAAATTCAATAAACGTTTTTGGCATAACCAAAGCTAGATTACTACCCTCTACAACTATAATAACCTTGCCTTCAATGATATTTGCACATGCTGTATCTGACCGCTCCATAATACCCACTTGTGGAAAAAGATCAAACGTATTATTTAACATAAATTTTTGAATATACCCTGATTCAAAAACACCATCTATATCTATATCTTCTAATCTTCTTTTTACTTCATTAACACATTTTTCATTTGCAATATCTTTTATATAAATTAATGCAACACTTGTCCTTGATCTTTTTCCAATGGTAAAATGATCGATTCTAAGGGCTGGATCTTTTATTCTATATCTTATTAATGACAGGTTATCATCAAAGTTTTCAGTAAAGGAATCCTTAGGTCCTCTTAATGTAGTATCTATCTCTGGTGACTGAACCCCTCTTTTTTCAACCTTTAGTGTATTTGCTACTATGTATTTACACGCATTGGACATTAAAATAATAGACTTACCTTCTAGTATATAATCTATCATCTTATTTTCATCATCATAGATAGAAATATCATCTACATAAATAACAGATGTTGCTATTTGCTCTATTGTAAGAATATTATTCATTCCATTTTGAAGGATTGGTTTTATAATGTTATTTGAAAGACTGTCTTTATCTGTAAGTTGTCCAATATATAGTATGAATACTTCTGTATTTGCAATAGACATTTTTCTTATAGATATTCCTAAACTTTCTTTACTGAATTCTTCTATCTTATCTATAAATTTATTTTTCATAGGATCCATCCTTTAATATTTCTTTTTAGCATTAGGGTCTTCTAAACTCCTATTTATAACTTTCGTTTTTACATTCACATTTATATCTGCCCTAGTAAACTGGTCTTCCCATTTTATTTTCTTATAAATTTCAGGATGTTCCGCTCTGAAGTATCTTACAAAATCAAAAAAATCACACTCAAATTCATTTTTCGCTTTCTTCATCGTAGACACAATATCATTCTCAACTTTTTTTGAGATCATATCCTCTAATTTCTTAATATCTTCATCCTCTACTGGCTCGGGATAATACTGATATCTTAATTGTGCTTTTAAATCCAAATCAATATTAATGATCACTTTTTCATCTATATAGTCTGTTTTAATCTTTCTTTTTTTAATAAAGGTTGTAAAAGAAATTTGATTTTTCTCATTCTTAGTACTAGGTATGACTTCAACCAATGTAGGATTTTGTGCTAATATATACAATACGCCATGTGTATTTTCAAGATCAATGGTCCCTTCTAATTTTGAATCTTTCATAACCGCCATCCCTAAATATTTTATAGAACCCCTCTCTATTCCTATATATGGAAGTACATAACCAACATGACCTAATGCTATATCAGAAAGGATTTCTCCAATCTGTGGATATAAGGCTTCTCCTCTCATTTCTAAATTCTGCATAATATCATCTATTAAAAATCCTACCGATATATCTTTTTCTACCTTTATCTTAAATAACTCTGTAGGTGTTTCGCGGCTTACTACAGATAATAGGGTTTTTCTATAATCGTATAAGTGGTCAATTCTATTTAAATAAGGCTCTATACCTTCTTTTGCATAGTTTTGACCAAAAATAACAACTCTTGTAGCCCCTAAAAATACAGGATAAGGGTTTATAGAATCATAGTGTCTTCTCGATTCCTCAAAATTTTTACCATAAGACAATAATTGATATACACCTGATGCCTGATTCTTTTCACCACTTTCACTTGGTGAAGATCTAAGCTTAGCAAGTTCACCCGAAAATTCAATACCATCATTCACATAATCTACCCCAAGGGTAATGGTAATACTTTTTTTATTAATGTCTTCTGAATCCCAACAACCAGTTAACAATACTGAAAGTATACATATTATCAATAATTTATCAAACTTTTTTATCATATTTTTTCACCTTCGTAATTAAAAATAATATAGTTGGTATAACCCCTGCAGTTACGATTCCTACATAGCTAATATATTCTAGTATTTGCTCCACTTCATCAAGAGACTTAGGCATCTGAGCAACAATAAAAGATAAAATCATCACAATGAATGCAAGACCTTTGAAATTACTCTTTTTGAATACTTTACTAATAAGAAAAATTGACGCATATGCCTCTAAAAAAAGAGTACACAATATAGACATAATCCATATGGTTAAAATAATACCATCAAGCCTTTCTAAAAACTGAAGACTTTTAATATCAACTCTTCTTATTGTTGAGATTAACGCATCTTTATAATAAATAATAGAATCCGCACCCATAACAGAAATACAAGATTCTACAACAAGTATATAAAAAATACCTATGAATACGATCATCCATGCTATATGTTTAAATATTTTTTTGTTATTCTCCTTTTTGTTAAAAGATATAATCGTAAGTATTTCTATACCTAAAAATGGAAATACCGTAGTTAAAGTTCCTTTTAAATATGCCGATATGTCTTCTACAACAAAAAAAGGTCTTAAATTTATTAATTTTCCGTGGGTAAATATGGATAAATGTATAATTATAGCACTTACCATAATCATCAAACCATATATTTCACAGATTTTTGCAATTGTGCCCAGTCTTTTGATCACAGCATAATATACAACGGAAAGAAAACTGAAACATAATGCCCATACAGGCGTTTTTATTAATACAGTAAGCTTAATCGCTTCACAAGACATTCTTATGATCATTGTAAAGAGCATAAAAAAGTAAATTATATATATAATCATAAATATATAGGTTATAAATTTCCCAACTAATAGATTACTATACTCATATATTGTTTTATTTTTATGCACATATGCAAGATAGGTAAGTATGTATACAAAAATAATCGCTATACTTGTTCCAATTAATAATGTAAACCATCCTCCTGTACCTGCATTTTCTGCAATATTTTTAGGAAGACTCAACACACCATAACCTACGATTACGCCAAAAAGAACAAAAGCAATTTGCCTATTGGTAAGTGTTTCTTTCATATACTTATCCCCTCCCCTCAAATATATATTTCCCATTTTTGTGGATATAATTCCAATTATTTAATTTCAAAAAATAAAGGGATGATTTTCTAATCAGAAAATCATCCCTTTATTCTTTAGTCCCACAAGTCATTTGCAATCTCTTCTATTTCTTTTTTTCTTTTCATTGTTTCTTCTATATCTATTATTATGTCCTCACCCTTTATTAAAAGTACATCTCCTTCTTTAGCCTCAATAGGAATTTTACTTTTTTGTATCCTACTCATTTTTCTATTTTCTTTTTCACAAATTGCATAATCCCTTTCGAATCTGTCTATGATCATTTTCAAATTATTAAACTCCTTTTTATCCCATAATTTTATATTTACAAAGTACCGCTTGAATAGCCAAATAACTCACCTCTTCAGGAAGTGATTCTTTGATAGGCTTTAATTTTTCTGCCCCTATTTCATCAATCTTCTCTAAAATAATATTTTCATAATGTTTTGGGATAAAATCATATAAATCAACCTCTAACCCCTCAGATGCACAGCGAATAATATGATTATTAATAGTAAGTATTTTTACCTCTCTTTCTTTTGCAATCTCTTCTAATGATTTCCCCTCTTTATACATATTAAAAGTAATCATATGACTAGGAATTTTTTCTTCTTTTTCTTCCTTTATTTCTTTCCCTATTATTCCATTCTCTTCTACATACGCTCTAATTACACGTAGGAATTCATCTCCATATTTTCTTAACTTTTCTTCTCCTACCCCTTTAATCCTAAGGATAGATTCTTGATCTATAGGACAATACTCCCCCATTTCACGAAGGGTGCTATCCGCAAATATAATATATGGTGGAACTTTTTCTCTCGTTGAAATATCCTTTCTAAGAACTCTAAGTATTTCAAATAAGGTATGATCTTTAACCACTTTTTCTCTTTTCTTCTGTACCTTTTGTAATACTTTTTCTTGGCTTTTTAATACTGCTCCCGCTTTCTTTTGTAGTTTTACAATTGGATATTGTCCCTCCGTAAGACCAAGATACCCTTCAGCAATCAAGATATTCATCCTATCTTTTAATTCTTTTTCCGTATATTCTTTCATAATTCCATAGGTAGATAATGTATTGAAACCAAACTGTAATACCTTTTTATTTTTTGAACCCTTCAGAACCTGTGCAACAAGGGAAGTTCCAAATCTTTCTTTCATTCGATATATACATGAAAAAATCTTTTGTGCGTCTATGGTAATATCTTCAAGTTCGCTATCATCATTACATGTACTACAATTTCCACATGTATCTACTACCTTTTCTTCTCCAAAATATTCTAGTATATATTTTCGTAAACATTTCGTCGTATGACAATAGTCAACCATTAGTTGAAGTTTTTTGTACTCATTTTTTTCTCTTTCTGGTGATAGATAGGTTTGACTCATTAAAAATTTCTGCATTAAAATATCTTGCGCTGCAAATAATAAAATACATTCACTCGGTTCACCATCTCTACCTGCACGACCTGCCTCTTGATAATAGGCTTCCATATTTTTAGGTATATTGTAGTGGATTACATATCTAACATTTGATTTATCAATCCCCATACCAAATGCATTGGTTGCAACGATAATTTTTAGATCATCATATAAAAATGCTTCTTGTGATTCTTTTCTCTCTGTAGGATTTAATCCTGCATGATACTTGCCTACAGCGTATCCTTTTCTATGTAAGCTTTCATATATACTCTCTACTTCTTTTCTAGTAGATGCATAAATAA
Organism: Lutibacter sp. B2; assembly: GCA_015686845.1. Classification (GTDB taxonomy): domain Bacteria; phylum Bacillota; class Clostridia; order Peptostreptococcales; family Thermotaleaceae; genus JADPRS01. Next base: position 34,283 of record JADPRS010000008.1, on the reverse strand, counting down.
TGCCCACTTCCTCTTTATTATCTTGTATATAATTCATTATAAAATCTTTTTTATTCATACCCCTCATAACAGAAAATGTTAAATTTTCACGATCAAATCCTGTCACATATACATTTTCATTTTTCAGGGATAAAAGCTTTACTACATCCTCTTTTACCTGTTCTGTAGCTGTTGCAGTAAAGGCACCTACAATAGGTCTATTGGGTAATTGATTTATTAATTCTGTTATCGCTCTATAGCTTGGTCTAAAATCATGTCCCCATTGAGATACACAATGTGCTTCATCCACCGCTACTAAAGATATTGTAATGGTTTTTAATAGCGCACAAAATTCCCATGACTGCAATCTTTCAGGTGCAACATACAAAAGCTTATATTCTCCATTTTTAGCTTGATCAATTCTTTCTTGTACCTCTCTTGCATCTAATGAACTATTTACATATGTAGCTTTAATCCCTATACTATCTAATGCATCTACTTGATCCTTCATAAGTGAAATCAACGGTGAAATCACAATGGTTAACCCCTCTAATAAAAGGGCAGGGATTTGAAAACAAATAGATTTACCTGCTCCCGTAGGCATTATGGCAAATGTATCCTTTTTATTTAATATACTACTAATAATTTCTTCTTGTCCTTTTCTGAAATTTTCATAGCCATAATATTTTTTCAATATTTTACGTGCATTTTCCAACATATTCATACCCCCTGATCTATTCAATTATTTATAGTATATCATTTGTAAATAGTTTAATTCTAATAATCCATAAAAAAATATTAACCACATCTTAAAACTTAAGATGTGGTTAATATCTGTTTCTACTATCTTTTTTTCGTCTTATACTTAGAATCCTTCGAATCCTTAGAATCGCTATTTTTTTTATTTCTATTCTGGCCATACTTAGAATCCTTAGAATCGGTATTTTTCTTATTTCTATTTTGACCATACTTTTTAGATTTATGATCTGCTTTTTTTTCAATCTCTTTGCCTTCATCTGTACCTTTATCATTTTTAATCGTCATTTTTATTCCTTTTTCAATAGAACGTAATGCCTCTGCACTTTCAGGTGTAACAAAGGTAACAGCAATTCCACTCTCTCCAGCTCTACCTGTACGCCCTATACGATGAATGTGAAGTTTCGTATCATGTGTTATCTCATAGTTAAATACATGGGTAATCCCCTCTATATCAAGACCACGAGCAGCTAAATCTGTAGCAACTAAAAATGGTAATTCTAGTTTTCTAAAAGACTTCATTACTTTTTCACGTTTACTTTGAATCATATCCCCGTGAAGTTCATTACAATTATATCCTCTTGTGCATAATTCTTCATTAAGCTTCATTGTAGCATTCTTTGTATTACAAAATATAATGGCCATAAAAGGATTATTCTCATCTATATAATTACAAAGTGCATCCAATTTTCCTTTTTCAGTGGTTTTAACTACCACTTGCTTTATTTCATCTAATACGATGTTTTTATTCTCTGCTTGTATATGTAATGGATTTTTCATATATCTTGAAGCTAGCTTACGAATTTGTTCTGGCATGGTTGCAGAGAAAAACATTGTTTGGCGTCTTTTTGGTGTATTACACACGATGTCTTCTATATCTTTTAAAAATCCTAGGTGAAGCATCTGATCAGCTTCATCCAGTACCATCATTTTAAGTTTACTAAATTCAATACTTTCACGTCTTAAATGATCGATTAATCTTCCAGGTGTAGCAATGACGATATGAATATTGCCCTTTAGCCTTTTAACTTGTCTCTCTACATCTTGTCCTCCGTAGGCTGATAATATATTCACGCCCTTACCTTCTGTAAGCTTTTTAGCTTCTGCTGTAATTTGGATAGCCAATTCTCGCGTAGGTGTAATAATCAATGCTTGTACAAAAGATTTATCTGGCTCTACAGCTTCCATAATAGGAAGCAAAAATGCAAGTGTTTTTCCCGTTCCTGTATGTGCTTGTGCGATAACATCTCTTCCTTTTAATAATGCTGGAATAGATTGCTCTTGTATCTGAGTTGGTTTTGAAATACCATTTTTCTTCAATATATCTGTTAATTCTTGTCTAATTCCAATATCTAAAAAATTACTCATAATATTCATTCCTTTCATATTTGTTATTTATTATTGTCATCCATTCGTTAATTCATTCCGCATTCTGTCATTCTATCACGAATAGGGACGGTTAACAATTTTAACCTGCAAAAATCAAGTTAAAACATGTAATTTTTACAGATGTTTATACATAGCTATAACAATGACTGATAAATTTTCTTTAAATATTCGGTTTTATACGCCATAAGAAAGGAAGGTTATTTATGCTCTCCCCTAGTTTAGAGGATTATCTAGAAGAGATTTATCGATTATCTACACTAAAAGATAACATAAGAGTTAGAGATATCGCTGACCAACTAAGTGTATCCTCTCCATCCGTAGTAAAAGCACTGAAAAAATTAAATGGTGAAAACTATATAAACTATGAAAGATATTCTGAAATTAGCCTAACCCCAAAAGGTAAAAAACTAGGCAATTTATTAGTAAAAAGAAACGCCGTACTACAAGAGTTTTTAACCGTTATTCATAGTTATTGTGATAAAGGAAAGGAAGCTGAAGCAATGGAACATTATTTGAGTTCACCCACCATATCTGCCATAGAAAATTTGATTGCTTTTATGCATCAGGATCAAGTAAAAAAAATGTTTGATGAATTCAATAACAGTATCATAGATCAGCATTGGAGCGAATACATTCAAAAATAAGAATAAACACGGCTATATCCGTGTTTATTCTTATTTTTTACCATTATACTAAACCTAGTAATCGGACTACTTGCGTTATAACCAATAATACAACAACTGCTATTACAGTTGGCATAATAGCTCCAAATAAGGTCCATTTCGTACTTCCACTTTCTTTTTTCATTGTCCAGAGTGTTGTTGCACAAGGATAATGGAGTAATGAGAACAGCATTACGTTTAGTGTTGTTAACCAGGTCCATCCATTTGCTATAAATAGTTCTTTCATAGCTTGAATACTATCTAATTCAATCATTGATCCCTTTGACATATAACTCATAATTAAAATTGGCAATACAATTTCATTGGCTGGCAATCCTAAAATAAATGCCATTAGTATAAACCCATCTAAACCAATTAAATGTGCAAAGGGTTGTAAAAATCCTGCTCCATGGGCTAATATACTCTGATTTCCAATCATTACATTCGCTAGTATCCATGTTACTAACCCTGCTGGAGCTGCAACCACTACTGCCCGACTAAGTACAAATAGGGTTCTATCAATCATAGACGTATATATAATTCTTCCAAACTGTGGTCTTCTATAAGGTGGCAACTCTAAGGTAAAAGAGGATGGTACTCCTTTTAATAATGTTTTTGAAAGTGCCCAGGAAACAAGTAATGTTACTCCAATTCCTATTAAAACTAGAAATGATACAAATAAGGATGCAGCAAATATACTGTACTGACTACCAACCCAACCTCCAACAAATATGGTTGCCAAAGCAATCAAAGTTGGAAAACGACCATTGCATGGAACAAAGTTATTCGTAAGCATTGCAATCAATCGTTCTCTAGGAGATTCTATGATCCTACATGCAATCACACCTGCAGCATTACATCCAAATCCCATACTCATGGTAAGGGATTGTTTTCCATGGGCACCTGCTTTTTTGAATAATTTATCTAAGTTAAAAGCTACACGGGGAAGATATCCTAAATCTTCTAATAAGGTAAAGCAGGGGAAGAAAATGGCCATTGGTGGTAGCATTACGGATACAACCCATGCCAGTGTCCTATATACCCCTAATATTAACATTCCATGGATCCATTCAGGTGCATTCACAGACATAAACCAATTGGTTAATTCTCCTTCTATATCAAATAAAACATTCGCAAGTACCGCTGATGGATAATTAGCCCCTGTTACTGTTAACCAAAATACAAATCCTAATATTAAAAACATAATTGGAAAACCTGTATATTTTGAAGTAAGAATATCATCTAATTTCTTATCCCAGTAGAATTTCTTTGTTTGATCTCTTTCCACTACTTTATTGGCTATTTCTTCGGCTTGCATATATATACTACTTACAATACTATCCCTTAATTCATTTTCTCCTTCTTCATATAACTCATTCTGTATAGTAATAAGTTCTTTATATGATTGATAGCCTTGGTTAACATTCATAAATACAAGCAACCTCCTCTTGGGCATTAGAATCCTTATCATCATATAAAAAGTTTCGAATAGAATCTAATATGGTTGGGTCACCTTCTATAAGCCTTAAAGCTACCCATCTAGGATTTAATTTACCTTCTAATAGTTCTACTAACTTTGGTGTTAATTCCTCTATCTTCCATTCAACATCAGGTGTATAAACAAGTGGCCTAGGAGAAGTTGTTTGAAAACCCAAAGCAATTTCATATACCTGATCCATTAATTCCTGTAATCCTTCCCCACTTCTTGCTGTTGTACCCACAACAGGAATCCCTAATTCTTTTTCTAATCCTTTTATATCTACTTTAATTTTTTTTCGTTTTGCTTCATCCATTAAATTCACACATAATATAACTTTATCCGTTAGCTCCATTACTTGAAGAACCAAGTTTAAATTTCTTTCAAGACAAGTAGCATCCGTAACTACAATGGTAGCATTGGGTTTTCCAAAACAAATAAAATCTCTCGCTACCTGTTCCTCTACAGAATTTGCTAATAATGAGTACGTTCCAGGTAAATCAACAAGAACAAACTTCTTATCTTTATGCTTATAATTTCCACGAGCATTTTCAACGGTTTTTCCTGGCCAGTTACCCGTATGCTGATTTAATCCTGTTAATGCATTAAAAACTGTACTTTTGCCAACATTAGGATTGCCCGCTAGTGCAATCACTAGGTCATCATGACAATTTAGTTTAATATTAAATTTTTTATTTAATACTGCTTTACTACAAGATTTACACATTAAGCTCATAATTTTATCCCCCTTTGCACAATCCATTATAGATAAACAACTTCATCCTTTAATTTTAAAAGGGCGTAATTATATAATAAGGAGTGACTTGCAATCTTCATACTTGCCGGAACGACGTTTATATAATTACTCCCTTGCTATAGTTAATATCTAAGTTGTTTATCTCTAATTCATTTGTCTTACTAAAATCTGTCGTGATTCTTCTGTTCTTAAAGCTATGGTTGCACCTCTGATATTATAAGCAATCGGATCTGCTAAAGGGCTTTTTCTTAAAACTTCTATAACCGTTCCTGGAATGAGCCCTAAGTCTAGCATTCTTCTCCTTTGTAACCCTGTGGTTAACAGTTTCAATACTTGAACTGTATACCCTACATCAATTTCAGATAAAGGCATGATTTTTTCATATATATATCCTTCTTTCATAATTATCCTCCTTGTTTATAAAGATATTAGCCAAAGCTAACAATAGCAAATATAAATGACCCTATATTTTTCCTTAATTCCATACTATGGATATTAATGAAATTAGGTTACATTTTTATCATGTCCAAACAAAAAACTAAAAAAGGGCTACAGATATAAACCTGTAGCCCTGACATCTATCCATATGAATTTATTTTCTACTTCTTAAGACTTTAAAAAATTCCTTCATAATTCCTGAACATTCCTCTTGTAGAATCCCCCTTACTACCTCTGTTGTATGATTGAATCTATCATCTTCAGGTATATTCAGAATTGACCCTGCAGCTCCTCCCTTAGGGTCCATGGTTCCTATTACTAATTTTTCAATTCTTGATAACATAATTGCCCCTGCACACATGGGACAAGGTTCTACTGTAACATACATCTCACAGCCCATAAGCCTCCAGCCACCTAAAACTTTTGATGCTTTTTTTATGGCCAAAACTTCTGCATGGGCAGTAGGATCTTTGTCTGTTTCTCTTAAATTATGTGCTCTTGCAATAATTTCTCCATTCTTTACGATTACAGCTCCAATAGGAACCTCTTTTAATGCTTTTGCTTTTTCGGCCTCTTTTAATGCTTCTTTCATATAGTATTCTAACATAATTTACCTTCCTTGTATAAAAAATGGATTATCCTAGATGTTTTCTGGCTTTGAGTATATCATAAAAAAATTGTATCTCTAACATGATTTTACATAAAAGTGTAAACATTTCTTTCAAAATGTTATATTATTAATAATGAATCATATAATTAAAAGAAAATGTTGTAGACATTATATATTATAACGAAACAGAAGGGAGCTATTCGAAAAAAAAATATGATTGAAAAAATATTTGATAAAAGAAAACCTTTAATCCTTGTGGTAGATGATTCTAAATTAATGAGAGTTACCTTTAAAAATTTTTTAGAAGAGCAGGGTTATGATGTTATTGAAGCAAAAAACGGAATAGAGGGTCTTTCACTCTTTCAAAAACTAAAACCAGATATCATTCTAATGGATTTTGTAATGCCAGGGATAGATGGTGTTACTGCCTGTGCTCAATTACAGAAATTACCTGATGGTAATCACACACCCTTGATTATGATTACCTCCCTTGAAGATGAACATTCGGTAAACCTTGCATTTGAAGCTGGCGCTACTGATTATATTAGTAAGCCTATAAATTGGGCTGTCCTGCGCCAACGTCTAAATCGTTTACTACATGCAAGACATACCCAGATAACACTTAATCAAAGTGAAGCATTTGCTCGATCTATCATTAACCATGCCATCGAGGGCATTATTACAATGGATATAAATGGAATAATAGGATATATTAATCCTGCAGTCGAACAAATTTTTGGATATATGTCAAGTGAAATAGTAGGAAAAAATATTGATACCATTATTCCAAAACTCCATTATAGTGATTACGCCAATCTTGATATTAATGATTCTTTAATAGATGAGAATAAGGAGATCGTTGGTCAACGAAAGGACCATTCTACATTACCCATCGACCTTACGATAAGTAAGTTTTATGTAGCTGGAAAGTGTTTTTTCACTATTATTTTGCGTGATATTACAGAACGAAAACGTTATGAGGAAATGATTCGACATCAAGCTTTTTACGATTCTTTGACAGGCTTACCTAACAGACTTTTGTTAAAAGAACGTATAACCCTTGAAATTGCTCATGCTAAGAATGAACACAAGGAACTTGCCATAATGTATCTTGATTTAGATAGATTTAAGCTCATCAATGATACCCTTGGTCACGATATAGGGGATAAATTACTAAAAGAAATGGCGCAAAGATTAAAAAACTGTGTAGGTACAGACGATACCGTTGCTCGCCTTGGAGGCGATGAATTTGTAATTTTACTACCTGAAGTAACCCGTGAAGAAAATATTGCTAAAATAGCTAATAACATTCTTGCGGCTATCAGAGATCCCATACTAATTGATCAGCATGAACTTTATCTTACGATTAGTATTGGGGTTACCATTTATCCTGATGATGGTACAGATGATGAAACCTTACTAACAAACGCTGATGTTGCTATGTATAGAGCCAAAGAAAAGGGAAAAAATAATTTCCAGCTCTATACACCATCTTTAAATGATAAAGCCCTTGAAAGATTAGCAATGGAAAATAGTTTGCATCGTGCCCTAGAATATAAAGAATTTGTAGTCTATTATCAACCGAAAGTAAATACTAAGACTGAGAAAGTAATTGGTATGGAAGCCTTAATACGCTGGCAACATCCAAAGTGGGGACTGGTTTCTCCACAAGAATTTATTCCTTTAGCTGAAGAAACAGGTTTGATTGTACCCATTGGTGAATGGGTATTACATACTGCTTGTGCTCAAACAAAAGCGTTACAAAACGCTGGATTACCTCCTTTGACCGTAGCTGTTAATCTTTCAGCGCGTCAATTTGAATTACAAGATTTAACAAAAATGGTCTCCAAAATACTAGCAGAAACGGGACTAGAAGCCCAATACTTAGAGTTAGAAATTACAGAAAGCATCGCCATGCAGAATATAGCTCATACCCTTAAAATGATCAACGAATTAAAAGCTATGGGCATCAAGTTTGCCATAGATGATTTTGGTACGGGGTATTCTTCTTTAAGTCAATTGAATAGCTTTGCTATAAATACATTAAAAATCGATAAATCTTTTGTAAGTGAGATTAATGGAGAAAACGGCAATTCAATCATTGCATCAACTGTCTTGGCTTTAGGAAAAAGTCTTAACATGGGTGTAGTTGCTGAAGGTGTAGAAACAAAAGAACAAGCTAACTTCTTTAAAGACAGTGACTGTGATGAAATGCAAGGTTACTTTTTTGGTAAACCTATGCCGAGTGAAAATTTTAAAGACTATTATTATAAAAGATTACAAGAAATTTAATTTAATTTTTTACATAAACCCCCTTATTATCCTTAAATCATAGGATAACAAGGGGGTTTACATTATTCGTATCTCAAAGCATCAATAATATTTAAATTTGCAGCTTTATTAGCTGGATATAATCCAAAGAATATCCCTATAGCAGAAGAGAATGCAAATGCCATAAATACAACGCTTAAGGTTATACTTGGGGTTATTTTTATAAACTTCCCAATTCCATAGGAAAATCCTGTACCCAATATAATCCCAATGGCTCCACCCATTCCTGAAACGATAATGGACTCAACTAAAAATTGAACCAATACCACTTTTTTATTTGCCCCGATTGCTTTTCTTATTCCAATCTCTCTGGTTCTTTCTGTAACGGATACGAGCATAATATTCATGATTCCAATGCCACCAACAAGAAGAGAAATACCAGCAATGGCACTTACAAATGCAGTCATTTTACCAGTAATATTATTTACCATTTTCATCATACCTTCAGATGTGTACATGACATATTTCTTTTTTCCCACTACATCATGTCTTCTTTCTAGTAAATTTACAACACTGGTTACAGTGCTCTTTACATTTTCTCCACTTTTTACATTCATCTCAACTTCACCGTACATTGTTTGCCCTGTAATCTGTTCTAAATTAGTATAGGGTGCATATATACTAAAAGTTTGTTTGCCACTTCCCATACCCATAAGGCTTTTAGGTTTTTCAAACACACCTACAATCACATAAGAAAGGGTTTGACCATCCACATCAAAAGTGATCCTTTGTCCTAATGGATTCACATCCGAAAAAAACTTTTCTGCCATATTTGATTCTATTACTGCAGAATACCTTTGACTTGAAATGTCACTATCTACTAAAAATCTTCCTTTTTTTATTTTCATGTTTTCAATTTTGGTATAATCGGATGCAACCCCTGTTAAATTCAGATTATGTGTTTTTCTGCCTAATGTTATAGACCCTCCTAATTGTTGATTAAAGGATATTGCCTCAAGTTTATCTCCATAAATTCTTTTAATGGCATCTAAATCACTATGCTCTATATATAGTTCTTCACTTATTTCTTCGTCTCTATTAAGATAAATTGTAGCTCTATTGGCTCCCCCATTTTTGAATTCTTTGGTCATAGAATTTTGACTTCCTTTTCCAAGGGCTACCAATGTAATTACAGAAGAAATTCCTATTATAATACCCAGCATCGTTAGCAGTGTTCTTAATTTATTCGTACGAACAGAAATAATCGCCATTTTTACACTTTCTAAAATATTCATATACTCACCTTCTATCTCTTATTTTCTATTCATAATTATATAAATCTCTAACGATTAACCCATCTTTTACTGTAATCACTCGTTTCGCTTGAGCAGCAATTTCTGGTTCATGGGTAACTAATACAATGGTATTTCCTTTCTTGTTCAATTCTTTAAAAATATCCATAATCTCTTCTGTTGTTTTAGAATCTAAATTTCCTGTAGGTTCATCCGCTAATATTACAGCTGGATCTGTCACAAGTGCTCTAGCAATTGCAATTCTTTGCCTTTGCCCTCCAGATAATTCGTTGGGTTTATGATCTTTTCGATCTAATAACCCTACGCTATCAAGAGATTTTTCTGCTCTATTCTTTCGTTCCTTTGGGGACATGCCCAAATAAATTAATGGTAATTCAACATTTTGTAGTGATGATAACTTCGGCAATAAGTTAAAAGATTGAAATACAAATCCAATTTCGTGATTTCTAATCTTTGCCAATTCTTCATCGTTTATTACACACACATCATGCCCATTTAATAAATATTTTCCATCTGAAGATCCATCTAGGCATCCTAAAATATTCATCAAAGTAGATTTACCCGAGCCAGATGGCCCAATGATGGCTACAAATTCACCTTTTTTTATATGAACATTAATTCCTTTTAATGCTTCAAATTCAATGCTTCCCGTTTTATATACTTTTTTTAGGTCTGTAATTTTAATCATATAATCCCCCCCTTACTTTAATGTCTAAAACATTTCTTCCTCTTGAACTTTTGTATAATCTTCATTCATTAGTAACTGATCTCCAACCTTTATTTCATCACTTATGATTTCTACATAAACATCGCCCTCAACGCCTATTTGAATAGATACTTTTTTACTTTGTCCATCTTTTGTTATGGCATTTACAAATTTATTTCCTGCTATATCTGAACTGATTGCTTCGAATTTTACAGCTTTTACATTCTTTTTACTCGCCGTATTTACTACTAAATTTACGGAGAATCCTGTTCTTAAATCAGGTACATATTCATCTAGCCCAATTCGAATCTCCACATATGCTTGTTTTTTTCCAGAAATATTTTTTGTACCAGGATCAATGGTTAAAACATGACCCAATAAGGTTCTTCCTTTAATTGAATTTCCTGTAATCTTTACTTTTTGCCCTTCTTTCACTTTATTAATATCTGCTTCTGATATATTTGCAATTATTTCGTTTTTTTTGAAGTTTTGTATATAAAACATATACTCTTCTCTTTTAAAAGCAACCCCTTCTTTTATATTGATCTCCGTTACCGTTCCATCTATACTACTTCTAATGGTTGTTTTATCTAAATCCTTTTCTAATTGTTTAAGTTCTACCTGTGCCGTTTCTATGCTTTTTCTTTGAATATATATATTCGATTGGGTACTTGAATTTTTTAGTTTATAGGTTGCTTCATCAAAGGTATTTTGTGCTTGATCAAAGGTTGCTTTCAGTTTGTCTAGTTCTGTCTTGCTCACTGCGCCAGACTGAAACAATACTTCATTTGAGTCATAGTTTCTTTTTGCTTCTTCAAGTTGTATCTTTGCATTGTCTTTTGCAATTATTAAGGCCTGTTCCCCTTCTTTGACCATTTGATCTAGTTTAGATTTTTCTACTTCAATTTGAATTTTTTTTAGTTTAATACTGTTTTCCAATTGATCCGATTTTAATTTGGCTACTACTTGATCTTTTTTTACGACTTCTCCTTTTTTTACAATAATCTTTTCAACTACACCCGTTCCATCATAATTAATTTTTCTCGCTTCTTCTGTAATAATGGTTCCATTTGTATAGATATTACTTTCTAGGTTCATTTGTTCTACAAACAATGGTTTTGTATCACTTTCCGCTTTGGCTTTTTCCCCATTTGTTTTAAACCCCAATCCAAGAGCTGTAAACATTACTATAACAAGTATACAAATGATGCTAATTCCTATTTTTTTCTTCATTGTATTTTCCCTCCAAATGATTATTCTTTATATCTACATAATACATCCTCCAGCTTACAAAACCGTTATGAAACCCTTAAGAAACTATTAATTCTTTTTCATTCAATCTTACAAAATAGACTTTGATTTGGTATCATATAAAGTAAGGAGGTTACTAAAATGACAAATGAAAAGATTTTAGTTGTAGATGATGAAGTTGAAATTGGAGAAATTATAAAAGATTTTTTAGAGATGGAAGGATATGAAGTTGTATTGGCTTTTGATGGAGAAGAAGCCATAAAATCTTTTGAACAACATTCCCCTCAGCTTGTTATTTTAGATATTATGCTTCCTAAAATGGATGGCATGGAAGTTTGTAGGATGATTCGTTCACAATCAACCGTACCTATCATCATGCTCAGTGCGAAACAAGATGATATGGACAAAATCCTTGGACTTGGCTTTGGCGCAGATGATTATATAACAAAACCTTTTAGTTCAGCGGTACTAGTTGCAAGGGTTAAATCCCATTTAAGAAGATATACTAAATTTTCAACACCTCCTATTCCTACTAATGATTCGATCTATACCTTTGGTGATGTTAAAATTTGCTTTAAGTCTCACGCCGTTTTGGTCAATAAAAAAGAAATTCCTTTTCCAGCAAAAGAATTTCAACTTCTTAAATATTTAATATTAAATGAAAATCGTGTATTAACAAAAGAACAGATCTTCAATCATGTATGGGGATATAATGATTATGGAGATATCAGCACCGTAACTGTTCATATAAGAAAGATTCGAGAAAAAATAGAAAAAAATCCTGCTGATCCTAAATACATAAGCACCATATGGAGAGTAGGATACAAGTTTTCAAAAGGCTAATATGAAGAAAAAAATACTCATTAGCTTTACCCTATCTTTAATCATCCCCATAGCTGTTATGATTGGATTATTCTTTACAATGGATAATTCTACCCTCGTTAAAAAATATTTAATTTCTGACATTACCTTAAAAAATAAACAGGTAAAAGATGTAGAAGCCATTGAATCATTCATAGATAATCTTTGTCTAGACATCACCTATAATTATGATAAGATCAAAGAGTATGACACTTTTTATGAAAAAGTATTTAATAAAAGTCAACGTTATGTATCAAATCTTCAAGTAATAGATACCAAGGGAAATCTTTTATTTGATGCTTCAAACAAAGAATCCACCAATAAACATATTGTCTTTAACAAAAAAACAATAGAATCTTTTAACGATGATTTTGATAAGGAAATACAAGATTTAAATAAAATATCCGAAGATATATATGTAAATAATCAATTGGCTGGTACTGCCTTAATAACCATGAAAGTGAATATAAATACTTATTTTAAAAAATATTTCTATCTTACAATAGCTATATTCTGTTTTTCTTTTTTCATCTTAATAGCATTGATCCTATTTTTTTCTATTCAAATATCTAGCACCATATCTAAACCTATTAAATCATTGAAATTATCAGCAGAAGCCATTGCCAATGGTACCTTTGATATAGAAGTGAATTATAATAAAAAAAATGAAATCGGAAAATTTTGCGAGACTTTCGATAGTATGCGGCTTCAATTAAAAGATGCCTTTGAAGAAAAAGCTAGATATGAAAACTCCAGAAAAGAATTATTTGCTTGTATTTCCCATGATTTACGAACCCCTATTACTTCTATAAAAAGCTATGTAGAAGGATTAGAACAAGGCGTTGCTACAACGAAAGAAAAACAAGATCGCTACTTATCCGTAATAAAAAATAAAACGGATGCATTAAATAAAATGATCGATGATTTATTTTGTTTATCTAAATTGGAGATTGGCCAATTTCCAATGAATTTTATGCTAGAAGATAGCTCTTACATGTTTACAGATATACTAAGTACTTTTGAAATTGAATCGAAGGATAAACATATAGAGTTTAAAATAAATCACCCAATTCCCTCTGTTAAATTACAATGTGACAAAAGAAGAATTTCTCAAGTAGTCTCCAATATAATTGAAAACGCAAAAAAATATATAGATAATAATGGATCTATTGAAATATCTACAGTTGTTGAAAATGATTTTTTCATTGTTTCCATAAAAGATAATGGAACGGGAATATCATCGGATAAAATCCCTTATGTCTTTGATCATTTTTATACTGGAGAAAAATCTAGAACAAAAAAAGAAGGGGGTACAGGGTTAGGACTAGCTATTTGTAGACAAATCATACTTTCTCACAGTGGGGATATATGGATAGAAAGTAAGGTAGATATAGGTACTACTATATACTTTTCTCTGCCTATATAAAAATATACTATTATCGATAAAATACAGGAGGTCATATTGTGCCATCATTTATTTCAACCCTTTCTCTTTTGTTTATACTAAATATCTTATTAGCTATTGTCATTATATTTTTAGAAAGGAAAAACCCTACTTCCACTTTGGCTTGGCTCATGGTATTGGTTTTGTTACCTAATATCGGATTTATTCTTTATCTTATATTCGGACAAAACCTAAGTAAACAAAAAATGTTTAAGCTAAAAACAGAAGAAGACCAACTACTACGTAAGATGGTATTAGAACAGATATCCTATTTGAAAAATAATGAAATCTATTTTAATGATCCCTCTATACAACAATATCAAGACATGATCCATATGCATTTAATGAGTAGTGATGCTATTTTTTCCCAAGATAATGAGGTAGAAATTTTTACGGATGGAAAAGAAAAATTTGATGCACTCATTGAATCTATAGAAGAAGCACAAGATCATATACATATGCTGTATTATATATTTAAAAATGATTCCCTCGGAAAAAGAATCGTAGATGCTTTAACGAAGAAAGCCAAAGAAGGCGTTGAAGTTAGGCTTTTATACGATGCAGTAGGTGGTCACAACCTTCCAAGAAATTTTTTCAAGGAACTTAAAGATGTGGGAGGACAAGTAGTATCTTTTTTCCCATTTAAAATTCCTCTAATAAATTTTAGAATCAACTTTAGAAATCATAGAAAACTTGCTATTATTGACGGTACATATGGATTTATCGGCGGATTTAATATTGGAAATGAATACCTTGGGTTAGATAAAAAATTCGGATATTGGAGAGATACACACTTAAAGCTAAATGGAAGTGCTGTTCAAATGATACAAATTCGTTTTATGTTGGACTGGCAATATGCTTCTAAAGAAACAATGGCCTATGATTCAAGATATTTTCCTGAAATAACTATGAATGGAAAAACAGGAATTCAAATCGTATCTAGTGGACCAGACTCAGAGCAAGAACAGATAAAAAACGGTTATCTAAAGATAATTCATTCTGCAAAGGAAAGCATCTATATTCAAACGCCTTATTTCATTCCAGATGAAAGTATCTTATCAGCATTAAGAATTGCTGCCCTTTCAGGAATAGATGTGAGACTCATGATCCCTAGCAAACCTGATCATATGTTTGTTTATTGGGCAACCTATTCTTATATAGGAGAACTATTGAAGTCTGGTGTTCGTACCTTTGTATATGATAAGGGATTTATTCATGCTAAAACCATCGTTGTAGATGGAAAGCTTGCATCTGTTGGAACAGCAAATATTGATGTTCGTAGCTTTAAACTTAATTTCGAAGTAAATGCATTTATTTATGATACATTTACTTCGAATAAATTAAAATCTATTTTTGAAAAAGATATGATCGATTGTAGCGAATTAACCAGTGATTTATACAATCAACGTTCTAGAATCATAAAGTTTAAAGAATCTATTTTTAGATTATTATCTCCTATCCTATAGCAAAAGCCCTAAAGCATGTCTTTAGGGCTTACCTTTATTTTATTAAAACTACATTTATATCTTTTTAACAAATTCAGATTTTAATTTCATAGCGCCAAAACCATCAATCTTGCAATCAATATCATGATCTCCATCAACCAAACGTATATTTTTTACTTTTGTACCTATTTTTAGTACTGATGAACTTCCTTTTACTTTGAGGTCTTTGATTACTGTTACAGAATCCCCATCGTTTAAGACATTTCCATTTGAATCTTTAATTGTCTTTGTATCTTCACTATTTTCCATTTCTGCTTCTGAACTCCACTCATGAGCACATTCTGGGCAAACAAAAAGACTTCCATCTTCGTACGTGTATTCTGAATTACATTTTGGGCAATTTGGTAAATCCAACATAATTTCATTTCCTCCATTCGTTATTGTTGATTCTAATATATAAAAGTTATTTTAAATTTCCTTTTACAAAATACTTCTAGGGAATTCCTTATAAGTTTATATAATATCATAGTCTTCTCATATTGACAAACCTTCCTCAAATCTCTCCGTGAAGTTCCTTTTCCAAGTGTATAGACCATCTTTTTTATGATCAACTTTCTTTATTTGTGTTAAAAGAACGTGAGCTCCACAAAACAAAAATCCCCGTCTTCCTTGAAAATCCAAGGAAAACGAGGCTAAATTTTGGTACACCTGAGAGGGATCGAACCTCCGGCACACGGTTTAGGAAACCGTTGCTCTATCCTACTGAGCTACAGATGTATACTTATATCTTATATAATAATCGTAAAAAAATGTTTTGTCAAGCCTACCACAAACTGGATAATACCCCTGCAAAAATAAACTTATAATTTCTTATAAATACACCTACCGATACATCATTTATATCTCTGTCACTTACTAAATCCATATGAACAACTTCATCATTATAAAGAGTAATAGCGACACTTCCTAATTTCTCTCCCTTTTTAACACGTAAAGTTCTTTTCTTTAATAAAGAAATTTCTTTCTTTTTTACAATTCCTTCTTTTGGCCCAAAGATATACAAATCCTTCTTTGGCAATAGATTAATAGGTAAGTCATTAATTTTAAATAAATTCATCTCATCTATCATTTCATCTTGATCAAGAATCTTTTCTTTTACATAATTATTTTTTCCATACTCTAACACCTTTTTACTTTCTCTTACACGCATCCCATCACTTTCTGTCCCTAACACCACACTAATCAATCTAAAATTAGTATCTTGTCCTGCTACACTCATAGTAGAAGCTAAGCAATATCCTGCTTCATCTGTATATCCTGTTTTAAGTCCATCTACCTCTGGGATCATTTTTAGAAGATGATTTGTAGTTTCTTTTTCAAAACGTCTTTTCGTATTTATAAATTTTTCTGTATTTGTAAGAGGCAACATCTCCATCTTATAGTTTTTTAATAAATACCTTGCCAAAGTTGCAATATCCCTAGCGGACATCCTATTTCCTTTTCCTTCTTCTGGCATTCCGTTTGGGTTTTCAAAGTGTGTATTCGTCATTCCTATTTCTTTTGCTTTTTGGTTCATGCTCGCCACAAATTTTTCTTCATCTTCTCCTACATATTCTGCAATAGCCATGGCAGCATCATTTGATGAAACAATCATCATGGCTTCTATAAGATCTCTTAATTTCATGGTTTCGTTTTCTCTTAAATAATAGGTAGCCCCTCTTTCATTTGATGCCTTTTTACTAATCACAACGAGATCATCTAATCCTAGTCTTCCTTTTGTTATATCTTCCATAGCAATAAGATATGTCATCAGCTTTGTAATACTTGCTGGAGGATATGACTCATCCACATTTTTTTCGTAAACAATTTCCCCTGATTCTTCCTCCATCAATAGTACTGCTTTTGCATCTACTTTTAAATCTTCTTTTGCATAAACATTACAGATATTAAAAATTAAAATAATGACAATAAATAATACTGACTTTCTCAAATTTTTCAAAATCCTTGCCCCTCTCTAGTACCCAAAAAAACATAGGAATATTCCTATGTTTTTTCATTCGTTCCCTCTATCATTCATTATATCAACCAAACTGTATAAATACAAACATTCATGTCGAATCGTGTATTGATTGTTGATAATTTTTTGAATTTTCCATGTTATCCACAGTCACCTGTACATATCTCTCTTATATTGTGGATATGTTATAGTTTGTCCACTATATATTGTCTTTAATACGTAAAGTTATCCACCATATTGTCTACAGCATACTCACAATGACTCTATAAAATGGAATAATAATCAAACTTGCCATGATAGATACACTCACCATCACAGTGGCATATTTATAATCACTCTTATAAGCTTGTGCAACAATGGCTGTATTTGTCATAACTGGCATAGCGGACTCTATCACAAATACTTTTTTCATAAGAGAAGGAGCAGGAAAATAATAGACGATGACAAATGCTAATAATGGACAAACAATAAATCTTCCACATAATAGGGCAATCATGCTTTTGTCTATTTTAATTTCACTAAAATCTAAATCATAAATGGTTATTCCAATAAAGATCATCGATAAAGCAGTTGTTGTGCTTCCTATATATTTAAAACCATCCATGATAAATCTAGGTGGTCTTATGCCTGTCAGAATAAATCCTATTGAAATTATAAATGCAATGAGTGGAGGAGAAAATATTTTTTTTAGTGTTTCTTTTGTGAATATATGCCCGCCTTCTCCTGTAGCAGATTTTCTTATGGAATATACGCCAAAGGTCCAAAATATCGTCGTATTCGCAATAAAGTATAACAGTACATAAGGTACACTTTCATCTCCAAATAAAGCTATATTTACAGGCAATCCTATAAACATAGTATTTGATAATGCAAACATGGTTTCAAACAATGATCTTCTTTTATCTGGGATCTTTAAGAGTCTAGAAACAATCATACCAATACCATAAGTTAGAATAACTACAGCATAGGGTATCAGTAATCTTGTTCCTGATGCCATAAGCATTTCTTTATTAAATCTTTTTAACAAATTGGTAACCATCAAAAATGGCAATGCTACATTGATCACAAATCTTGAAAATAACTTAGAAGTACTTTGATCAAACCATCCTTTATGTGTTAAGAAATATCCAATCCCGATCATAAATAGAATCGTAAGAGCACTTTGAATAGCATCAATAATAATCACGGTCATTGCTCCTTTTACCTTTTCTTTCCAAGGTACAGGATATAATAGAATATGTCAAATACTAATTCTTATGCAAATAATACTCTATCGCTTAAAATCCCTTTGTTTTGTTTTTTTTCAAATTCTTTTAACAAAATATCCACCGTAAGATTTTTCTTTTCTTCCCCTTTAATATCTAGTACGACTTTTCCTTCATGAAGCATCAATAATCTATTTCCGATCTCTATGGCCTGATTTAAATTATGGGTGATCATCATTGTGGTTATTTTTTGTTCGGATACAATTTTTTTAGTCAAATGAATAATTCGATCCGATGTTTTTGGATCTAATGCAGCTGTATGCTCATCTAATAATAATAAGTTAGGTTTTGAAATGGTTGTCATCAGTAAAGATAATGCCTGTCTTTGCCCTCCTGATAATAATCCAACCTTTGTATGGATTTGATTTTCTAACCCTAAAGAAAGGGCTGACAACATTTCTTTAAAGTAAGGAATCTCTTTTTTAGAAACACCTTTCGTTAATCCAAATCTTTTTCCTTTATTCATAGCCATTGATAAATTTTCTATAATGTCCATACTAGGAGAAGTACCCATTGTAGGGTCTTGAAACACCCTACCGATTAACTGAGTACGCTTAAATTCTGGCTGAGTTGCAATTTCTGTTCCTTTTAATTGAATAGAACCATCATCTGCTATTATGGACCCTGCTATTATATTTAAAAGGGTAGATTTTCCCGCTCCATTACTCCCTATAATCGTTATAAAATCCCCGTCTGATACGTCTAAAGAAAAATGATGAAATATCTTCTTTTCATTAATTGTATTTGGATGAAATGTTTTACATAGATTTCGTATGCATAACAACAGAATCCCCTCCTATCGATAAAGTCTTCTTTAATTTGAATCCTATTTTCTTCTCATTAAGTCCTAATGCTAATACAACGATCACAGCTGTAATTAATTTTAAATCCGTAGGTGGAAATCCTAGTTTTAATGCAAATCCTGTAACGATTTTATATAAAATAGAACCTCCAAGTGCCATCGTCGTTGCTTTAACCAAAGATACACGCTTAAATATGGCTTCTCCAAATATAATAGATGCAAGACCCATTACAATAATTCCGCTTCCCATTCCTACATCTGCAAATCTTTGGTATTGAGCAACCATTGCGCCAGATAATGCAACCAATCCATTTGAAAGCATCAGTGCAATTATTTTTGTAACCCCAATATCTATTCCTAATGAAGTAACGAGTTGTGGATTATCTCCTGTTGCTTTTATTAAAAATCCAAATTTCGTATTTAATAAAAAATCCAATGCAAATTTCATACATAGTGAAAATATTAAAATCATAAAAATTGGATGCATAGGATTGCTAAAAACAGTCTTTTGTGCAAACAGTGGTATATTTGCTTTTCCCATTATTCTAAGATTGATTGAATACAAACCAATCATTACTAAAATACCTGATAACAAATTCGTGATTTTTAATTTCACATGAAGGTATCCTGTAATCCCTCCTGCCATCATTCCTACAACAAAAGCTATAAATGTAGCTAAGAATGGATTCATTCCAGCAACTAAGCAAGATGCTACAACACTTGCGCCTAATGGAAAACTACCTTCTACGGATAAATCAGGAAAATCTAATATTTTGTAGGTAATGTATACGCCTAGTACCATAACGCCAAACATAAATCCTTGTTCTAAAATATTCACCCAAAAGTTAAGCATTCCTATTCACCCCCTTTTATAAATTCTGCATTTTCTTTTATTTCTTTTGGTATTTCTATCTTAAGCTTTTTAGCTATGTCTTCATTAATAACCAATTGTGTATCCTTTAATGTTGTAACGGCTAAATCTTTTGGTTCTTTCCCATTTAATACTTCTACTGCTGTAATACCTGTTTGAAATCCTAATTGGTAGTAGTCAATTCCTTCTGTTGCAAGTGCGCCATTCTCTACATGTGCTTTTTCAGCGCCTATAATAGGTATATTTTCTTCTGTGCACTTAGCAGATACTAACGGCATTGCTGAAGCAATCATATTATCTGTTGGAACATATAAAACATCTATTTTCTCTATAATGGACTGAAGTGACTGTGGTATTTCATTTACACTCGTTACCCCTGAAGTGATAATCTCTATATCAAAATCTTTTGCAATTTCTTTTGCACGATTTATTTGTATTTCTGAATTTGTTTCACTTGTATTATATAAAATTCCTACTTTTTTAGCCTTTGGAATGAGTGTTTTTAACAGCTTAAATTGTTTACCTATTGGCGTTGCATCGCTTGTTCCAGTAACATTTGTATCTGGATTTTCCATGGTTTTTACAAGTCCTGCTGATACAGGATCTGTTACGGCTGTAACAATAATCGGAATCTCTTTTGTAGCATTAAAAGCCGATTGTGCACTAGGGGTTGCAATAGCCAAAATCATGTCTTTTTTTTCAGATACAAATTTTTGTGCAATGGTCTGTGTTGTAGTCATATCTCCTTGTGCGTTTTGAAATTCAATTTCTACCTTTTCTCCATCCTTAAATCCTTTGGATTCAAGTGCATCTACAAATCCTTTTCTTGCTGCATCAAGTGCTGGATGCTCTACAATTTGAGTGATTCCAATTTGAATCCTATTCTCTTTTTTACCTTCCTTTGATACAGGTGCACTATTACATCCTACTAAAAACAATCCTGCCACTACCAATGCTACCATTCTTCTCTTTACATTCTTTTTCCCTACCATACTACCATCCTCCTAAATTTTTGTATAAAAAAAACGCTCCTAGTGGAGAGTCATTTAGCGTATGACAAAAAGGCCTTTTAAAAAAAGGTTTTTTGTACTCTATACTCCCTACCATTCTACCAACCTACTTGTTTTTACCTTCGAGCCTACATAATCTACAAATTGCCTACTAATTTGTATTCTATTATATTCAAATTAATTTCATTTGTCAATAATTTTTTGAATTTTTAATCATTTGAACAAACATTTATTTATATAACAACCTATTATGAAGTTTATAAAAGTTTGTTTCGACAGAAAAATTTCATTTCTTTTATTTATGAATTAATGCTTGCATTTCTTTATATAACAGGTATATAATTATCTGAATTACTAATCATAAGCTTTTTTAGTATTGTTAAGAGGAGATGTTTTTATGGAAACAGCAGCTATGATGGCAACAGAAAAAATTTTCACTGTATGTGTTATTTTGTTAATTACAGGTATTGTATCTGGTAAAATTAGTAAATTTATCAAATTACCAGATGTAGTAGTATTTCTTATG
This sequence comes from Lutibacter sp. B2, assembly GCA_015686845.1. GTDB lineage: Bacteria > Bacillota > Clostridia > Peptostreptococcales > Thermotaleaceae > JADPRS01. The sequence goes on along the minus strand of JADPRS010000008.1, from coordinate 12,433 downwards.
GCAGGAATATTAATAGGGCCTTCTTGCTTTGGTTTTATAGATTTAGATAATAATGCCATTTCATATCAATTAATTTTGACATTTGGTTCTGCATTTATTTTATATGACGGTGGTAGAGAAATTAAATTATCAGTATTAAATGATATTAAAATTACAGTAGGATTGCTTGCAACCTTAGGCGTGTTTATCTCTACTTTTTCTATAGGTGCGATCATTATGTATATATTCCACATAGATTTTATATATGCTTTATTATTAGGCGCTATTATAGCTTCTACTGATCCAGCTACATTGGTTCCTGTTTTTCAAGAGGTAAAGATCAAAAAAAGAGTAAAGCAAGCTGTTATTAGTGAATCTGCTTTTAATGATGCTGCAGGTGCAATATTAGTATTTTCAATATTAACGATTATACAGTCAGGAGAATTTTCTCTTTCTTCAAATGTAAAGGATTTATTCATTATGTTGTTCGGTGGTACTTTTGTTGGAATTGTTATGGGCTTTATATTTTCCTTTTCCATAGATGAAAAATATGGATTTTTCAAAGAGTATGCTCCACTTATATCTATATTGGCTGTAGTAATTTCATTCACTGCAGCGGAAGCAATTCATGGAAGTGGATACATGGCAACCTTTATATTAGGATTAATTTGTGGGAATAAAAAGAAATTCAAGTTCTTTGTTCCTGAAGAAAATTTTCTTAATCAATCTCATGTTCGAGAAACATTGTCCCTTTTAATGAGAATGTCCATCTTTATCTTATTAGGTACACATGTTGATTTCATTGCTTTATCAAAATACTGGAAGCTTGCATTAATTATATCATTAGCCCTTATGTTCATAGCAAGACCTATTGTAGTATTTGTATGTACTTCTCTAGATCTAAAAACAAAGTGGAGTTTAAAGGAGATTTTATTTATCATATGGGTAAGAGAAACGGGTGTCATTCCAGCAGCACTATCTGGTATGGTAGTAAGCATGCATATTCCTCATAGTGATATTATTTCTTCTGTCGTATTTATGACTATATTAATTACACTAGTAATTCAAGCTAGTACTACTAAATATGTAGCTGAAAAACTTGATTTATTAGAATAAATAAGAAAGTTCCAGAAAATTTTTCTAGAACTTTTTTTTAATATTCATTTGGAACAGATCGATGTGCCACTGCAATAACTACTTCATTTAAATGCAGTAGTCCAATGCTCATAAAAATACAAACACTTAAATGCTCCTCACATCTTGCAACCCCTATTTTTCCACCTACATTAAGTCCATTTGCTTTCATTGCTACTTGCATAATTGCTTCTCTTGCTGCGCCTGCTACTGCTCCATCATATACATGTGCTTCCTTGATCAGACCACTTCTTCTTGAAGCAATGATGGCTCTTTCAATAATCTTTGGTATAGAATCTATTAAATTTCCTCCAACATCTACAGCTACTGTTTTTATTCCCATCTCTTTTAACTCTTCAACCTTTTTTTCTTCTGCACTTCTTGACGAAGTCATAGCAATCTCAGCACATGCTCTTGCTACATCTAAACTTCCTTTTTTCATTTTATCACCTTCCAATACTATCTATTATATATTTCTTAGTTTATAAAGTAAATCTAACCTTCATCTTTCAAATTGTTTTTTCCAGAGAATAAAAAGCTAAGTTTGGTCTCTGTAATTATAATTGCTAGAAAAATGAATGCACATCCTATAATCATGGAGTTCGTAAAAACATCCCCTAAAATAAGTACGCCAAATATACTTCCAAACACGGATTCTAAAGATAATATAATAGCTGCATGAGTAGATGGTGTATGTTTTTGAGCTATATTTTGAATTAAAAGTGCTGCGGTAGTTGCAATTAATACCATATATGTAATTTGTGGTACCACTTCAATGCTTAATTGGGGCATTGGTTCATAAATCAAAGCACCTATTATAGATAAAATAGCGGTAACACCAATTTGAATAGTAGCCAACACATAAGGATCCATATTTTCTGCAAAATGTCCTACTGAATAAATATGTGCGGCAAATAATACTGCACATACCAATGTTAGGGAATCGCCAAATCCTATAGAAATACCATCTTGTAAAGTTAATAATCCAATTCCTATGATCGTAAAAAATGCACCGATCATTGCATGATAACCAGGATGTTTCTTACTAATCACCCATACTAAAAAAGGAACCATTACAACATTTGCACCTGTTATAAATGCAGATTTACTAGCTGTTGTATATTGAAGTCCTATGGTCTGTGTAACGAATGCAGTACATAAGAATATTCCTACGATACTTCCGTTTATTATATCTTGTTTGGTAGCTTTCTTTACTCTTTTCCAAAACAATGTTGCTAATACAATAAAAGATAAAGAAAATCGAACTGCATTCATATAGTATGGTGTAAGATCATCTAACGTATCCTTCATAACGATAAATCCGCCACCCCATATTAATGCTACAGTAAATAATGCTATATCTGCAAACAAATTCTCTTTCTTTACTGATATTTTTAAGATAAGTCATACCCCCTTAAATCTCATAGCATATGCCTTCTATTACAATATTACATGCCTTTGTTAAATCACATAAAAAAGGTTCTACTATTTTTCCCTCTTGTTTTACTACCCTAACTATGGGCCTTAATATATAAAGGCTATTAATAGCTTCTACAATTGCTATACAATTATTACTTAATTTCACTGCACTACCAACCGGATATGGATTTATTTTCTTTACAAAAGTTTGTACCATATCCATATCAAAAAACCTCCCACCAGAGCCCATAATATATTCTACTGCTTCATTTGGCGAAAGTGCTTTTCTATACGATCGATCTGAAACAAAGGCATCATATACGTCTACAATTGCACCTATTTTAGCTAACTTATTTATTTTCTCATCCTTTAATCCATGAGGATACCCAGTCCCATCAACCCTTTCATGATGTTGCAATGCAATAATTCGTACCTTGCTATTTAAATCAGTATGATCCTTTAAAAAATCGAAGCCCCTTACTGTATGATCTTTCATAATTTTATACTCTACTTCATCTAATTTTCCTTTTTTATTTAAAATCTCCATTGGAACAAACATCTTTCCAATATCATGAAGCATAATCCCCATGGTCAAATCATATAGTTCCTCTTTATTAAGTCCATGGCCAATACCCAGTACCAATCCTAAAACAGCCGAGTTCACACTATGGTGAAAAGTATAATTATCCATATTTCTAATATCAACAAGATTGATCATTACCTCTTGTTGATTGCATATATCATCAACAATCAATTTTGAAAATGCTTGCACCTGATCAATTTGTTGTCCTAATTTTTTTTCCAAATTTTTCTTTTGAAATGAGTTCGTATTAATATCATCTAAGTTTGATGCTATATTTAATGTAGAATGAATAGCGTCTATGGCTTTTTTTCTTACCTGTGGCTTTATAATATCCTCTATCTCACCTTGGCTATATTCATCTATAATATAGATAGAGTAAAATTTATGTTCCTTTACTCTATCTTTTAAATTTTCAGTAAACTTTACCCCTTTTGCCAACAATACTTGCCCATTTTCATTGTATATTGTTTGTGCTAAGACTGTTCCTTCTTTTACTGCTTCAATAGGCACCAACCTCATATTCTTACCTCCTTTTCCATGCAATTCCAAACCATACATATTAAATGTATCAAATATGGTTTTAAAAATCAATTTATTATTTAAATTGTAAAAAAAATAGCCTTCCTATTTATTATAGGAACGCTATTTTTACTACTTATTATTTTTTTGTTATTTTATCTATTCCACCCATATATCCTCTTAACACTTCAGGAATAATTACACTTCCATCTTCTTGTTGGTAATTTTCTAAGATAGCTGCAACAGTTCTACCAACTGCAAGACCTGAACCATTAAGCGTGTGAACAAATTCAACTTTTCCTTTTTCTTCTGGTCTAAACCTAATATTTGCACGTCTAGCTTGAAAATCTTCAAAGTTACTACAAGAAGAAATTTCTACGTATCTATCATAGCTTGGCATCCAAACTTCAATATCATAAGTCATTGCAGAACTAAACCCTAAATCTCCTGTACATAGTTTTACAACTCTATAAGGAATATTTAATCTCTTTAATATTTCCTCTGCAGATAATAATAATGTTTCTAACTCTTTATAAGACTCTTCTGGTTTTACAAACTTAACTAATTCTACTTTATTGAATTGATGCTGACGAATCAATCCTCTCGTATCTCTACCTGCTGAACCTGCTTCTTTTCTAAAGCATGGTGTATAAGCAGTATGATAAATCGGAAGCTTCTCCTCTGGTAAAATCTCTTGCATATAAAGATTTGTTACAGGAACCTCTGCTGTAGGCGTTAGGAAAAAGTCTTTACTTGGAATGTGGAACATATCGTCTTCAAATTTAGGAAGTTGCCCTGTTCCTGTCATGCTCTCTCTATTTACCATAAATGGTGGTAATATTTCTTCAAATCCATGCTCTGTCGTATGTAAGTCTAGCATGAAGTTAATTAGCGATCTTTCAAGTCTTGCACCGAATCCTTTATATACTGTAAATCTTGTACCTGTTATTTTTGAAGCTCTTTCAAAGTCTAATATATCTAATTCAACACCTACATCCCAGTGCGCTTTGTGCTCAAAATCAAAGGTAGTAGGTGTTCCCCACACTCTTACTTCTTCATTTTCTTCATCTGTATTTCCTTTTGGAACAGATGGATTAGGTAAATTTGGAATTCCTAATAAAATTGCTTGTATTTCTTCCTCAATCTTTTTCACTTTCTCATCTAATTCTTTAATATCTGAAGATAATTTTTTCATCTCTTCCATTACTTCAGATACATCTTTTCCTTCTTTTTTTAGATTTGGAATCTCTTTAGATACTGTCTTTTGTTTATTTTTCATCTGCTCTACTTCTTGCAGAATTTTTCTTCTTTCTTCATCCAGTACAACAATCTTATCTAATCCATAATCTCCTTTTCCACGTCTCATAAGTAATGCTTTTACTTCTTCTACATTTTCTCTGATTTTCTTCATATCTAACATTGATTTGTTCCTCCTTTTTATATACAAAAAAACTCTCATCCCTATAAAGCTAGGGACGAGAGTTATATTCCCGCGTTGCCACCCTGATTGGCTGAATTCATTCAGTCCTCTCTACACGATATAACGGTCGCACCCGACAATGTCTACTCACATTTCAACTTGTAACTCCAAGACGGATTCAATAACAGATTTCATCGATTCACAGCAACCATCGACTCTCTTAAGAAATCTAATTATTTACTACTTCTCTTCATAGTCTTTATTATAGGATATTTTAACATATTTATTAATTCTTTTCAATATTTTTAAGTTTGTCTTTTCATATTTTCCCTCAATTTTATTTTTTTATTCAGAATGTGTATAATATCTCTCACTTTGGAAATAATTACATATGAAATCATAACTATAAATTAAATTTGGTAAGGAGTGTTTGAATATGTTAGATTTAGATATATACGCACAGCTTGGAGATCTTAAAGAAGTAGACTATAGAAATACACTAGCAATTGCTACCATTATAGAATTACTAGTAGAAAAAGATATTGTAGGTAGAAATGAATTTGCTCGTTTGGCAAGAACCCTTGATGAAATGTCTGTAGATGAATTGAAAGTTCTTAGAAGAGGATAAATATTATTATGGTAAATGAGAATTCTTTTAAATGAATTCTCATTTTTCATATACCTTATTTGTCCGATGACTAACAACTCTAATACGCCCACTTAGCTATGCATAAGCGATAAACACAAAATTAAAAATTTTGATTTCCTGCTTACTCAAATGGGCGTAAAGAATTGTAAAATCCCTGGATTGGTTCAACTATAATTCAGGTGGAGTAAAAACTCCATCTGAATTAAGTTTCACTTAATATAATGGGAATTTAGCACATACTGTATCAATCATTTCTTTCGCTTCCTTCAATCGTTCTGGCGTATCAATAATCGTAGCAATAATCTCAGCAATATCTGCCATATCTTCTTCTTTCATTCCTCTTGTTGTAACAGCTGGTGTACCGATTCTAATACCGCTCGTTACAAAAGGACTTTTTGGATCAAAAGGAATGGTATTCTTATTAACAGTAACCCCTGCCTCATCTAATAATTTTTCTGCTTCTTTTCCTGTTATATCTTTATTTCTTAAGTCTAATAACATAAGGTGATTGTCTGTACCATCAGAAACAAGTTTAAATCCTCTATTAATTAATTCAGTTGCTAATCTTTGTGCATTTTTCAAAATTTGTTTTTGGTACGTTACAAATTCATCTGTCATGGCTTCCTTGAAACTTACTGCCTTACTTGCAATTACATGCATTAATGGTCCACCTTGTATGCCAGGAAAAATTGCTTTGTCAATTTTCTTCGCAAATTCTTCTTTACATAAAATGACTCCACCCCTTGGACCTCTTAATGTTTTATGTGTAGTCGTTGTAACAAAGTGTGCATAATCACATGGGTTTTGATGTAGTCCTGCCGCTACCAATCCAGCAATATGTGCCATGTCTACCATCAGATATGCGCCTACTTCATCTGCAATTTCTCTAAATTTTTCAAAATCTATTTTTCTTGGATAAGCACTTGCACCAGCTACAATTAGTTTAGGCTTTGCTTCATTGGCAACCTTTCTAACTTCTTCATAGTCAATGACTTCTGTTTCTGTGTCAACGCCATAATCTACAAAATTAAAATATGTACCTGAAATATTTACTGGACTTCCATGGGTTAAATGTCCTCCATGAGATAAATTCATTCCCAATACTGTATCCCCTGGTTTTAAAATAGCAAAATATACACCTAGATTTGCATTGGCACCAGAATGAGGTTGAACATTTGCATGTTCTGCATTAAATAATTTCTTTATTCTTTCTCTAGCAAGATCTTCTACAACATCTACATATTCACAACCACCATAATATCTCTTAGCAGGATAGCCCTCTGCATATTTGTTTGTCAATTGACTTCCCATTGCCTCCATTACTGCTTCACTTACAAAGTTTTCAGAAGCAATCAACTCAATTTTAGTTTGCTGTCTATCAATTTCTTTTTCAATTGCATCAAAAATTTCTACATCTTCATTTTTCAAGTTTTCAAAATTCATTATTAACACCTCTCCTAATCATCTTTTGTAGTTTATAATAGTTATTTATTCTGATAATGTATGAACAAAATAAATAAAGTATTGAATATTATGAATTTTCGTTCTATTTTTTGTGTGTTTGCATAGTTCTTCTGTAAGATCTAGGAATGGATAAAAAAGAATATAAAAAAACCCTCATCCCTTATATAGGGACGAGAGTTGTATATTCCCGCGTTGCCACCCTGATTAACCGAAATTCTTTTCAGTTCTCTCATGCACGATATAACGGTCGAACCCGACATAGCCTACTATTATTTCAGCTTGTAACTCTGGGATGGATTCAATAATAAATTACGTCGATTCTCACCAACCATCGACTCTCTGAAGAAATTTGATTATTTACTATTTCCCTTCATAGCTTTTTATGTTTTCATTTATTGTTTATGATAATATCATATATTTTTTTCTTATGCAAGATATTTTTAAAATTTCATTATATTTTTAGTTCATAAAAAAATCATTTTGTTAATCAATTTTTTATAAAAAATATGTCGATTTTTTTATAAAAATTATGTCAATTTTTTTCGAAATATACGAAAAAACATGATATAATATAAAAAAATAGGAATAAAGTCCTATATGATAAAGCGTAAAAAATTAAAAACCAAATCATAGAGGGGCTGTTAAATATGTTGAAATTTACAAAACCAAATAGAATATATTTCATTGGAAAATCAACAGAATTACTAGTGTTCTTAAAACATCTATCCACTACTTATCCCAAAATAAAAGATATAAAACAAGCTACCTATTATAATTAACACACATTCTATGTCCCAAAATAAATTTTTATAAGGAGAAAAAGAATGGATCAAGAACACACGAAAACATTAGATCAAAAAATTGAAAGTCTTAAAAATGAATTTATTGAAAAACAGAAAGAGCAACTCCAATCAGAAAATCAAAAACTAATGAACTATATAACAGTTATAAGAGAAGACAAAAAGAAAAAATCCTTTTGGAACAAACTATTTTACAAATAGATATTATATAGAATTGTCTTCTCATCTTTTTATTTATTCATAATTACATAAATCAGATAAATCACATAAGAAAGAACTAATACTGCCCCTTCCCATCGTACAATCTTTTGATGCAAAATAGAAAAAATCAATAAAATAAACGTATATACAATCATAAACATGACATCAATAAACATCTTTCCTTCTAATGCTAATGGGGAAATGATTGATGAAGTTCCTAATACAAACAATGTATTAAATATATTGCTTCCTACTATATTTCCTATAGCAATATCACTCTGCTTCTTAAGTGTAGCTGTTACACATGTACTCAATTCAGGAAGTGATGTCCCTAGGGAAACGATCGTCATTCCTATTAACGTGTCACTAAGACCAAATGCTTTTGCAATTTGCATACTGTTTCTTACAACTATTTCTCCACCTATAATAATTCCCGCTAATCCTCCAATAGTAAACAATATACTTTTTCCAGTACTATACTTTTCATTTTCATCTACTTCACTGATTTTTTCTCTACTTTTTCTAGCTACTTCATATAAATAATACAAAAATATAATAAAAAAGCACATAAGTACAAATCCATCTGCTCTAGATAGGATATCTATACTTCTTTTTTCTATAAACTGATCCATAATCAATATCTCTAATAGTATACTCGCTAATAGAACAAATGGAATTTCCTTTCTAATAGTTTCCATCTCTACTTTCAAAGGATAGATCATAGCAGCTATTCCTATTACTAACGACATATTAAACATATTACTTCCTATGATGTTTCCCATAGCCATCCCATTATTTCCTTTTATTGCAGCTTGTATACTAACAGCCCCTTCAGGAGCACTTGTTCCAAATGCAACAATGGTCAGTCCTATAAGTATGGGCGGAACCCTGAGTATTTTTGCTATACTAGAGGCTCCTTCTACAAAATAACCTGCTCCTTTTATCAGGAATATAAATCCTAATAGTAACAATATATAAGCCATGCTTTTCTCTCCTTTTAAACTAGTCTCAATTCTTTTATTATTTACCAAGGCTATTAAATATATAATTTTTTTATGGTATTATAGTTACAAAGGAGGTTTTTTTATGTTTAGAACATTTTACATGGCTATTTATTTTATTTTATATTTAATTTCTTTAACCCCTAAAAAGTTTACATTGAATAAATTGAAAGAACAAAACAATCTTATTGAATATGAAAATCTTATTTCAAATATTACTTATCATTGGGGTAAAAAAACATTTGATGCAAGCGGAAGTACTTTGGAAGTAGAAGGTCTAGAAAATATACCAGAAGGTCCAATCGTTGTTATATCCAATCATCAAGGTTTTTTTGATATCCCCGTATTATTGTTTGCCATTCATAAACCAATAAGTTTTATAGCTAAAATTGAGCTCGCTACAATTCCTATATTTGGAACCTGGATGAAATTAATAAAATGTATTTTTATAGACCGTGACAATCCGAGACAATCCCTTAAGGCAATTAATTCTGGGGTGAATTTATTAAAAGAAGGACATTCCATGGTTATTTTCCCAGAGGGCACAAGAAGCAAAGGTTCTACGATGGGTGAATTTAAAAAAGGAAGTTTACGTTTAGCTACGAAGGCTAAAGTACCTATTTTACCAGTTACTATAAAGGGGACTTATAAAATATTAGAAGATAATAATAAAAGAATAAAGCCTTCAAAAGTAAAAGTAGTCATCTCAAAACCCATTTATACAGACAACTTATCTAAAGAAGAAGAAAGTATGTTAAGTGATCAAGTTTATGATATTGTAAATAGTAATCTTTAAAAAAGAAGGTGATTTTAAAAATCACCTTCTTTTTTATCCTAAATTTTTAGCTACTTTCTCTAACATATCTCTTATGGGTAAATCATATGGACATCTTGGCTCACAGATACCACATTTTATACAATCACTTGCTTTTGTTTTTAAGGCAGTATATCTTTCTTTTGCCCATTCTGGTAGGTTATATCTTGTGTAATATCCTTCTAGTATAAACTGAGAAGGGATATCTATTCCTTGAGGACAGGGCTCACAATATCCACATCTTCTACAAAATTCACTTCCTAACTCCTTCGCTTCTTTTACTATAATTTCTTTTTCTTCCTTTGTAAGTTCTCTAAAGTTATTTCCTATCTCACAATTTTGTTCTATCTCTTCTATTTTATTCACGCCAGGTATTATCGTAGTGATGTTAGGATTATTTGATATGTATCTTAATGATAATCCAACATTTTGTATAGCCCCTCCTGCTACAGGCTTCATAATGATTACCCCTATGCCTAATTCATTGGCTCTTTTAAATAATTCCTCTCCTTGTAGCTCTACTGGATTATATGGAAATTGAATGGTTTCAAATTCTTTTGTTTCTATGGCTATTTTTAATGTATCTACATCATGACTTGTAATTCCTATATGCTTTATAAGACCTTTTTCTTTTGCTTCTTTTAATGCTCTAAGTGCCCCATCTTCACTCATAACCTTTTTATAGTCTTTCTCCGTTCTTACATTATGAAGCTGATATAGCTCTATACAATTCACTCTCAAAGCTTTCAAACTTTTATTTATTTCTTCTTTCATTCCTTCATAATCTCTAATGGGTGATTTTGTTGCTATGATCCATTTTTCTCTTCCATCTTCTTCTATGGCATGTCCTATTAGTTCTTCACTTTTTCCATATACTCTTGCTGTATCTATAAAGTTCACGCCCATACTACTTGCTTTTTTTATTAAGTTTATAGCTGTATCTGTGTCTACCTTTTGAATAGGAATTCCACCAAATCCTATAATAGATACTTCTAATTCTGATTCTTTTATCAACGTTCTTTTTAACATTTTATTCCCCTCCTAACTTTAAATTTTAACCTTTATCTATATTATAGTACAAAAAAAGCTCTAGGAATAAGTCTAGAGCTTAAATCTTCTACTTACTTTTTATAAGAACATTAATCCTATTGAAATTACAATTCCTGTATAAATTAAATCTATGATACAGAATCCCATAATATCTCTAGCACCAAGTCCTGCAATTCCTAATGCTGGTAATGCCCAGAATGGTTGAATCATATTTGTCCAAGCATCTCCCCAAGCAATAGCCATACCCGTTTTAGCTGCTGAAACACCAAGTGCTGCTCCTGCTGGCATCATAATAGGTGCTTGAACTGCCCATTGTCCTCCACCTGATGGTACAAAGAAGTTAACAATACCTGCACTTAAGAATGTGAATAATGGGAATGTAGTAGCTGTTGAAATATCTACAAACCAATTTGAAATTACGCCTGCAAATGAAACGCCGTCTGCATTTGCTCCAACCATCATACCCATAATACCTGCATAGAATGGGAATTGTAAAATGATTCCTGCTGCACCTTTTGCCGCTCCATTAATCGCATCAAGAAATCTTCTAGGTGTTCCATGAAGAATAATACCTGCAAATAAGAAAGTAAAGTTTACAATATTAAGGTTTAACTTAAATCCATTGTTCATAAAATAGTAAACAACAGCGATTAATCCCATAGCGCCTATTAAAATTGATAATATTGGACTATTTTCCATTTTATCTGCTGGGGTTTGATTTTCAGTCTTCGTAATTGCTTCTTCTTCTTCTAGTAGACTAGCATCAATAATGATTGCCTCATCTTCATTTGGATGCATAGCCTTATTTAATAAAGGCATAGTAATTAATATAATTCCAACAATAACTAAGTTAAATGTAGAGAAAATAGTTGCACTAGTTGATATAGCCTCAGTTACTGCTCCTTTCGTAACTGTATCTAAATCTGGCCCTGCTGTGGCTAATTTTAATGGAATAGAACCTGATATACCTGAATGCCATACTACGAATCCAGAATAAGCAGAAGCAATTAAGAGTCTATAATCTACCCCTTTTACTTGTCTTGCTAATTCTCTAGCATATAAAGCTCCTATAACTAGTCCAAATCCCCAGTTAATCCAACAAGCTATAGTAGAAATAAAAGTAACTGCTACGATTGCTTGTGTTGGTGTCTTTGCGATTTTAGCTAAATTAGTAAGTCCTTTTTTTATGATTGGTGCATTTGCTAGTGTATGTCCAGTAACTAATACCAATGCCATTTGCATAGAAAATGCTAACAGTGCCCAAAATCCACCACTCCAATGATTGATCATTGGAACTAATCCTTGATTCGTCGTATGCATTCCTAATCCTAATACTAATAAAGTTACACCACTTTACAAGTAATTGATCATTGTTTTCCATAAAATAAAAACATCAAACA
>JADPRS010000059.1 GCA_015686845.1 Lutibacter sp. B2 | reverse complement strand
GTAAGAGATAGTAAATATCGTGGACACTCAGCACTAACTACATTAAAGCTTTGGAAATCAGTTAGAAAAGGGGAAGAAAAAAAATTTTCCCGTATCAAGAAGAAGCAGATGTTATGTTTAATTCTGCCTTAATATATGAATTAGCAGTGCTTAAAAAATATGCAGAACCTTTATTAAAGGAGATCACTAAAGAGGATCATGCGTATATGGAGGCTAAAAGACTATTAAAGTTTTTAAATTATTTTGTATCCATTGAGAATGACGATGTTATTTTACAAACATCTATTATAAAGGAGTTTATTGGAGGAAGTTGTTTTAGATAGTAAAAAGAGATAATAAGAGACTTTTCTATATGAAAAAAAAATTAATTTCGAAAAATAGAACAAATAAGACGAAGTTTGAATTAGTATTTAGAAAAAGATTTGATGGAAATTAATTTCCTCAAATCTTTTTTAGCATATTTTTCTAATTATTAATTATTAATTTTTTTATTTGTTATTTCCGTAATTTGGCAAGTAATATGTACTGCTATAAACAAATCAGAATTTGTAAAATTGCTACATGCAAATAATTTATTGTTGGATAGATTAGTTTGCATATGTGGAAATATGAAGTTTTGCTATGCGTGTGGTACAAAAATCTTGAAAATAGATAGATGTTATAATCGTATGTGGTATAATATGGATATTGTGTAATGCCATGCTCTCATAAAGGGTACGCAAAAAGCATCTTAGCTAAAAGTTCATAGGTTGATCAAGAAGAATAGTTCTGAGAATATGCACGTTTATTTGATAGAACACATACCGTATATAATTAAGTGTATGAAAGAAAAGGAGAATAGAGTATATGTGGGAGAATTATGAGGTTAAAAACAAAGGTTGGAATAATCTAAAGGGGAAATATTGGAAATCATTCTTAGTTGGTTTAGTAGTCTATTTTGCAAGTTTTGAGTGCCTTAATGAGGTTATTTCTAATATAGTGACTTTTCTGTTAAATACTTACACGATGCCATTACAGACAGCACTTACAATAATAGGCGTTTCTGTGGTAATACTAATCCTTAAGGTATTTCTCCTAAATCTTTTACGTATAGGAGGTCTGAAATATTATTTAGATCTTCCTAAGGGGGAGAGTGACTTTTCACTAATTCAGTACTACACAGGAGGTCATTACTCCAATGTAGTAAAGGTTACATTCTTGCGTGGCTTAAAGGTATTCTTATACTACCTGCTTCTGTTTGTCCCTGGTGTGATAAAGCGTTACGAATACTACTTTGTGGGATACATTGTTGCAGAAAATCCAGAGATAAGTACTTATGAAGCGCTCCGAAGAAGTACCGAACTTACTGAGGGACACAAGGTAAATATCTGGATTTTAGAACTCACATTCATAGGCTGGTTCCTTTTAGGAATACTTTTCTTTGGATGGGGTATAGTGTTTGTGTACCCATACTTCTATGCTACTATAGCAGAGTTATATAAGACACTTAAAACACTACACGATACACCAACACCAGCACTACCAGAAGAATAATAAAAGCTACCATCTTATTAAAAGAGAAGGTGGTGTTTTGTTTTTGGGGTAGAAAAGTACTTAGCTTGATGGCTATGGGTTACTACCCCTTATAAGACTGACAATAATATGGAACTATTTATGGTACGTTCTTTAAAAGGATTAATATCTAAAAATGATCTGTTGTGTGTAATCACCGTATGCCAATATTCAATGTTTTTTTCATAAATACGGTGTATTTTAATAATCGGGATGAAGGAATTTCAACAAAACCTCGTTTTTGGTAAAACGCAATGGTTTTTGGATATTTTAAGGATTCTATATATATTTCCTTTTCTCCTATCGTTCTAAGAAATTCCTCACCAAAATCACATATTTTCTGTGCATACCCTAACCCTCTATAATCTGGCCTAATATGTAAGGTCTTTATAAAGTAGAGATGATCTTGTCTAACCACCATGCCACAGCCGATTAATTCATCTTTTTCATTCGTTAAATAAACTACATATGATCTATTCATCAAATCTAACATGGATTCAGCTGTTTTATTACGACCTAACCCTTCCATTTCTTCTTTTGAGTACGTATGATTGTTTGAGTATGTAATACTATCACTTGCTAATTTAGCTATTTGCAAAGCAAGTTCTTTATGATCTTTTGATCCATTTTTTTTACTTGAATTTAAATTGTTTATTGTATGGGTTTTTATCATTATTCAAAAATACCGAATCTTATTTTTAGGTATTCAAAAATTTCTTGTGCTACATTTATGTCACAGCATGATTCAATTCCTTTAAATCCTGGTGCAGAATTTATTTCACATATTTTATAATGTTCCCCATCAAATAGTAAATCTACGCCACCTATTTCTAAACCAGTTATTTTACAAGCTTCCGTTGCTAACCATTCAATTTCAGGCGTTAATTCATATTTTTTTACGGACCCACCATTTGAGAAGTTGGCTTTAAATTCATCTTCTGGAGCTGTTCGTTCCATACAAGCAATAGCACGTCCTCCAACGACTAATACTCTTAAATCCCTACCATAACTATCCTTTATAAATTCTTGTATAATAATATTAACCTTAGAATTGGTTATTTCTACTAATTGCATTAAATCTTTAAAGGATTTTTTAGTATTTGATAAAAACACACCTTTGCCCTGAGTTCCATACAGGGTTTTTATTACTGCGGGAAATCCAATGTTTTTTTCTATTAAATCAACATTTATTGGAAATTTGGCCAACATTGTTTTTGGTACAGGAAAATTATTTTCAGCTAGTATTTGTTGTGTATAAAGCTTATCCTTTACTATTTCTATAGGATGTGATGAATTAATACAAGGAACGCCTAGACGCTCTAAATGTCTAATAACAGCTAGGGCAAAATAAGTTGTTCCTGCGCCCATTCGTGGAAGAACAAAATCAGGTAATTTCGTTGTTTCGCCGCACACTAATATGCTTTTTCTATTTTGACTTGTAACAAACAAATCTATTTGTTCTGGTGTCAATACGCGTAGTTGTATTCCTTTTGCTTCAGCTTCTTCAAGAAATCTATTGACTTCATGTCTTTCTGATACGATTTCCGTTTCATTTTCGCTATAAATAATCCAACCTATCATTTGTTTTCACCTCTATATAATATTATACTATCTTCATTCTACATAACCCTGAATAACGATAGAATTCCTAGTAGATATAATACCCAAAAATTCATCTACATAATCATTATATATTCGGTGTTTGAAAAAAAATAATAAGTCGAAGATGTGATGTATACTCATGAACTGTCCAAACTATCTGCATTATGTGGAATAGACTTTGCTCCTAGTAGCGGTAGTGACATATAGTTATCAAGCTAAGCAATTTTCTACCGCAAATAACGAGAAATAAAAGATCCTGAAATGGCTATATTGTACGGCAAGATATCTTTTATGAAAGGTTTAGATCTGGAGCCTATTATAGTATCTGTTATCTAGTTTATATTAAAAAAGTAGGTGATTATTATTCATAAGGTTAAATTTAATTATAAAATCATTATTTATATACTACTGATTTGATCAATTTCACATAACAAGGTAATTCCTTCAACAATTATACATAGTCTCTTAGGAATGTTAAGTCTAATAATGATTACAAATCCTAGGTTAGCATATAAACATATCTGTATAAGTAATGGCTAGTTCACTAATACGTTTAACATATTGAAGATAGAATGCATGAAATATATTTACTGACTTAGGTATGAGTGCAAAAACTAAATTAAGGGAGTTCATAGATGAAAATGGAGAATATGATTTTGAAGCACTAGAAGCGGTAGAATTAGAAT
>JADPRS010000058.1 GCA_015686845.1 Lutibacter sp. B2 | reverse complement strand
GTCGTATGCCAAGTACTTTTTTTGCTTCGATATTGCCTTGTTCAGCAACCTCTCTTAGGAGTTTTTCGCCTTCTTTTTTATTTTTCTTAATATTTTTCCCGTCCAAAAGTCGTGTTCCTAACAGCCTTTTTGCTTGGATATTGCCCTGTTCTGCAGCCTCTCTTAGAAGTTTTTCGCCTTCTTCTTTATTTTGTTTAATAGTATTTCCATCCAAAAGTCGTATTCCAAGTGTTTTTTTTGCCTCGCCATCACCTTGTTCACAAATTTCTCTTAAGAATTTTTCCCCTTCTTCTTTATTTTGTTTAATATTTTTTCCATCCAAAAGTAGTGTTCCTAACACTCCTTTTGCTTCGATATTTCCTTGTTCAGCAGTCTCTCTTAGGAGTTTTTCGCCTTTTTCTTTATTTTGTTTAATATTTTTTCCATCCAAAAGTCGTATCCCTAATTCTACTTTTGCCCATAAATATTTATCATTATTGGACATTTTCATTAACAATTCATTCATTTTCTCTATTGATGAATACCCCATTGTATTTTTTTCATATACATCGAGAAGTATTATATATATTTTTTCTTCATCCAACTTATTAACGTGAGTTTCAAAAAAATCCAATGTACAATTGTTTATTTTCTTTCTATTTATAAACAATATTGCAGCAATCTCAAATAAAGTTTTCTTTTTATTCATATCCATTAATTTAATTAAGATTTTTAATAAAAAATCATTTTTTTCACGCTTATCTTCTATTTTATTAATCCAGTATACAAAAAATTGGCCTAAAACCGCATCATCAAATTCTTCAATATTAGCAATTATCCATTCACTAATACGTTTAAGCCTTCCCTCTGATTCTTTTTTGGTTCCCCTGGTAGTAATCCTATCTGCAAAAAGAGAGTAATAAATTTTATATTTTGGGGATTCATCACCTTCATAAATACTCAATTGATTCCTAATATTTTCAAGGGCATCTACTATATCTTCACTGTTAACATTGAAAGTAGGGAATAGAGTTGTAACATAAGAGTATAATTGATCTATAGTAAGAAAAGATACATAACCAAAAACTCCAAATAAATCCATTAGTTTCGTTAAAATTTCATTAGATTTCCATTCGCTTATCTTGTCCCTAAAATATTCTTTGCCATTTGATTTTATTTTTATTTTATCAGTTTCACCATTAACTTTTCTTAGTGATTCTGCAACATCAAAGATTAACTTTGGACATCCCTTTGTTATTTTAAAAACTTTATCTACAAATTTCGAATCATTACATTTAAGAACCTGTTTAATTTCAGTATTTGTAAATCCTGATAGGTTTTTAGATCTTACTTTAATAATATTCTTCATACTTGTTTTATTATTAGAAGTTACAAGAATGCATATTCCCTGTGGCAATACTTCAGGTAAAAACTGAACAGGTTCAGAACTTATTTCATTCAAAGCATCAATTACTAAAAGTATTTTTTTATCATGGTTACTTAATTCTCGAATTATTTTGAATACTTTTTTTTCATCACTAATTGGAATACTCGTCTTTCTATCATCAGTAATATTTTCATTTTCGAACTCTATTTCATATCCTAGAATATTATTAGCTTGTGCGCTAATCAGTTCAATTGTTCGACTGCTATTATTCACAGTTTTTCCGTCAATAAAAATGACTCCATTTTTTTCAAGTTCCAATCTGTTACTTTTATCATCAAAACACAAATCATGTACTAGCTTTGAACAAAAATAACTCTTCCCATATAATTCCCTAGCTTGGTAAAATAAATAATCTCCATGATTTTGTTTTTGTTGTATATCCATAATACTCTCTTTAGCTACTTTTAATTCATTTTCATAACCAATGAAATCACTTACTTTTTGTTGGATTCCAAGCAATCCCATTTCAAATTCTATCATCTTGCTATCATTCATATTTTGTTTAACATTTGATTTTTTAATTTTTTGAATTTCAGTTCTAGCTAATTTATCTGTGAAGATTCCATTTTTAAACAACCTATTAACATTATTCTCTTTAGACCATTCTCCAGAATCAGAAGCAAAACTATGCACTTCCATAGAATACATTTTATTACTTTGGTCAAAAGTTCCAATCAAAAAACAAACCTTTTCGTTACTAGTTGAAAATATGCTTCCAGCTACAAATTGTCTTATTTTTGTATCTTCAATTTCTTTCGTGTCAAAATTATGATTATGACCACACAAGTATAAATCTATTTTCGAATCTTCCATATAGTGGGCAAATTCTTTCCTTTGCTCTGGATTTAACCACTCATAAGAATGGTGTCCTATTGCTAAGTTTATTTTATCTTCAGTTCGTTGTTCCTTATAATGTTTTAATACATTATAGAACTTATTATCATTAATATAAAGATTATTTTCATCTTTATCATTACAAGAAAATAAACAAGTATTAAAAGTTGTTACTGAATACTTCTCATTGGTTTTAAAATGATGCGGCTCCGATAGTTCCTTTAAATCAGGAAAAAACTCCATCATTTTGTTATTGAATAATTGATGTCCTGCTTCAAATATGTACCTGTAGTTTTCTTCAGAAATTATTTCATCTTTTTTATAATCGTCTACTGCCACCTTAACACTATTGGTTCTCTGTTTACCTCGCTCAAAATCATGGTTTCCAATACATACGAAAAATTTATCAAGTTCACACCCCGTTGCCTTAGATAATTTTACAATGAATTCTTTTAAATCGGTAGAATATTTACCTTGATAAGCAATATCTCCCGTAATTATTACAATATTAAATTTTTTGTCTAGGGTTTTAAGATAATCAATCAAAGTATCCTTGATATGTTCATTCGTATGATTTTTATAAAAACTATGAATATCAGATAAATGTAGCCATGTTAACATTCTAGTTCCCTCCTACTATAATAAAGCCACTAATGATAATTGTACAAATACAGTTGACTTTGTAATCAAATATAATATTATTCCATACATTGCATTAAAGTTTTTACATTGAACAAGTAAATACCTCAATAAATAAGAATTTTTTATGAGCAACTTAATCTTAAATATTATGATTTGTTTTCAGTTCTATTTTTCTAAATCCACCTCTCATTGCCAAGTAGCATTATTAAGATTTCCCTAGCACTCAACCATAATGGTAAGGGTGGAAGGCATATCAAATCCAAGTATAAAAACGTAATTATTTATGTTACGATTCATCATAATCATACTCTAAAATTAAATAAATTTACTCAATACTTAACTACTTCAATTTCGACATTTCAACTTCCTATTACAAATTTATTGAGAATCTAACCTATATAAGATACTATTATGCTATAATAATTAATATTTTTCTAATATATTCATATTATAGCATAATAGTACATATCATTACATAAATTCCATGCTTTATGGATCAATTCACCTTCGCTAAATAAAATATTTGTCTAAAAATAAAAAAAGCAGGAGCCTAAGTTATCAATCCCCTGCATTAAACATAAATTTAGAGAATAGCTAATTGTCATTCTCTAAATCAATTTTTACCTATTATTTAACAATTATGCTATAATAATTTTAGTCCTTAATCCAATGATTACTGTATGCTGTAAGCAATCAAAATACTACTAAAGAACATAAACTTATCGCTAAATATAAATAACATATATGTATTAATATTAGAAAAAACGACGCCCTTTTTGCTGACTTAAAAATAGATATTTGTTTTAAACTCAAACATTTTAAAGATTATAGAATATGAATTATAAAAACATTATATACAAAAGTAAATTACAAATTAGGAGGTTTCCTATGAATAAAAAAATATTAACACTAGCATTAATGGGTATTTTAACTTTAGGCGTTGTAGGAACAGCCCTTGTGGATAGCTCAGAAGAAAAAGTAGAAAAAGAACAAAAAATAAGCGAATCTATCAATCAAGGAGATAACGTTTTAGTTTTAGAGTATGATAAAGAAAAATATAAGTTAGTTAAAATGGTTGATCAACATACAAATGATGAAGCGTTTCTTCTAGTGGATAAAGCTCTTATTCCTAATAATATATATGCAGATTTTGTTCATATAAAATCTAAAAGTATGCAAGTAGCAGCAGACTATCTTTGCAAAATAATAAATATGCATTCAAAAGCAACAAAATCAAAATCCGATTTAGATATTGATTCTATTAAGGTGTCATATCCATCACCAGAAGATAATTCAACCCAACAAATGTATTTTATAGATGATAAACAAGGTGGATGCTATAGATTAATGATTAATGATAAAAAAAAGAAAGTTATAAAAAGTATTAAACTCCTTCCTGAAAAAGGAAATGAAAATTTAATGAAGGATATTAAGCAAAATTAAACGGTCTTGGTTAAAGCTACATAGGGACAAAGAGTTACAAAGTGGCAGGTTCACTGTCCATTGATTTATTTTTGAGGAGAGATTCTATGATTTGTTTACTGGTAAAAGCCAAGTATAGGTAGTTGCTAAGAATCATCCGATGTATAGGGAGCGGCATAACTATTGAACTTGAGAGACCATATTATACATGACAATAGTTTTTATCAAAGATAAAGTAGAAGATCGACAAACTAGTAAAAATTAATTTAAATAACCTATTGTGCTGATTGTTAAAAGGCCGTGTAAAAAATTTTGTGTAAACTGAATAAAATAGACTTCTTCTTGTCAATA
>JADPRS010000057.1 GCA_015686845.1 Lutibacter sp. B2 | reverse complement strand
ATAAAAAAACTATTGAATTATATAAAGCTAGAGAAAAATCACTACATGAAAGAGCCAATATGATAAGTAGTGCAAAAGAAGAAGGAAGAGAAGAATCTGCGATAGAGGCATTGAAATTAGGTTTAGATGTTGATCTGGTGGCTAAAATTTCAAAATTGTCGGTAGAGAAAATAAAAGAATTAAAGAAAAGGTTATTGCAATAATAGGAACACCAAATAAAACCCTCTGGTGCCTGTCACTTAACTTATTAACTTGTTGAGATAACGATTCTCAGTTCAAGTGATATTGCAAATACTCACTTGGTAGATTAAAAGTAGAATCAACATCGCGTTATAGTTGAGATGTGACAAACTATATTGAATGATTTATTGCATTTGTTAGCATTGACAGATTAATGTATTTGGGATATTATCATATTAACAGAGCTCACCACGCCTCTTAATAATGCGGACCAGGGTGAGACTTTTTATTATAGGGAGTTTTTTATGGCTGATGAGAGAATTAAGAATATTAAAAAGCCCACAACGTTTTTAGAACAGATAGAGCGTTTGAAATCAAGGAATCTAATTATTGATGACGTTGAAAAAGCAATAGGAATACTGCAAAGAATTAACTATTATCGACTAAGTGCGTATATGCTAACGTATAAAATTGATGATAGATTCCGCGATGGGGTTTCTATAGAAGACGTTCACGATCTGTATGAATTTGATAAGACGCTTCGTAACTTGATTATGGAAGTGCTAGAAACAATAGAAATTGCATTTAGAACTCATATAGCCTATTTAATTGCACATAAATATGATGCGATTGGATATAAAGATGCTAATAATTTTAAGAAGCAAGAATATCATGTTAGTATGATGCAAAAGCTTCAGGAAGAAATAGATCGCAGTGATGAAATTTTTGTGAAACATTATCAAGGGGTATTTCCTATTTGGGTGGTTATTGAATTAACTTCATTTGGACTATTGTCTAAAATTTATAGTAATCTTAAAGATGAAGACCAAGACGAAATAGCTATTAATAATTATGGAATAAAGGGTGAATTTATTAGAACATGGACTTATTCATTGGCCGCATTTAGAAATATATGTGCCCATTACGGTAGAATTTATGATCGAAAGATAACGATTAGACCTAAAATGTTTAGAGAAGACAAGAAAAAAGGTATCAAGAATGATACGGTATTTGCGATTATTCTTATTATTGGAAAAATGCTCAAAAATGATGATGAGTGGGATCGTTTTGCAATTAGGCTTTCAGCATTAATTGAGAGATATGATAAGATTGATATTAGTCGTATTGGTTTTCCAAACAACTGGGAATATATTTTGAGAAATCTCTAACACATGTTGATAGTGTGCCCTCTGTGGTGTCTGTCACTTAACATATTAACTTATTGAAATGGAAGAGAGAACTAGCCCTTTTGGGTTGGTTCTCTTTTTGGATTAAAATTGAAATAAAGCGGACAAAATGGTGATTTTGTTACATTAAAAATAAGTTGGTATTGTCATTTCGAAAAAGTTATACATAGAGTAATTTGCAATCATTATGATATAATTATGATATGTTTAAAATATATTTAAGGAGAAGGGTTATGGAAAATCTTATAAATAATAGATTGGAAATTTATCATGGTGGGGCTGAAATTATTACAAATGCTGAAATTCGTATTGGAAGGTATACAAAGGATTTTTATTGGGGATTTTATTGCATAATATTTCCAGAACAAGCAGAGCGATGGGCATTACGTAATATACGTAAAAGTATAGTGAATATATATAATTGCACTATTAGTGCAGAGTTAAATGTAAAGCAGTTTGAAAAAATGAGTGATGAGTGGTTAGATTTTATCGTTATGTGTAGAAATGGTGGAAGTCATGGGTATGATGTAGTAGAGGGACCTATGGCAGATGATACTATTTACAACTATGTACAGGATTTTGTTGAAGGCAAGATATCTAGAAGTGCATTTTGGGAATTAGCAAAGTTTAGATATCCAACACATCAAATAAGTTTTCATACAGCGAGAGCATTAGCCTGTTTACACTATGAAAGGAGCTATGAATTAAGATGAAATCAAAAGTAAGTAATAATCTTTACTATACATGTGCTTTGATAGAATTTATTGGAAGAAAGACTAAAAATAAACGTCATATGGTAGTAAAATTTTTAGGAGAAGAAGTTATTAGACATATATTTGAATATGCGGATGTATTTCATTGTGAACAAATAGAAGCTGTGGCTGAAAGATTTATTCAAGAATGTAAAATAGAAAACGGTTCTTTTGATAATGTAAATGATTGCAAATATACTATACCAGACTACTGGAGTATTGGTGCAGTATATCAAAGATTGATAGAAAATGTAGATAAAACAGATTTAATTAAAATATTAATAGAAGTTTATAATTCATGGATAAGTGGATATATAGATGATTATAATATGGCAGTCTATTATATGACACCACAATACCTAAAGGTTTGTTATGAACAGGGAGAAATTTTAGACTAGAGAAACCCTCTGGTGCCTGTCACTTAACTTATTATCACTTAACTTATTAACTTATTGAAAAGAAAGAGAAAATTAGCCTTTTGAGGTGGGTTTTCTCTTTTTTGATAGACTGAAATGAATGTAACGAAATGATGATTTTGTTATATATCATTAAGTTATATGGTATAATGATATTAAATATTAAATAAAAGAAATCAGAGTAATAACAAAATATAGATTAATAAAAAGGGTGATAAAATGCCAACTATAAGTATGTTTTATGGAATAATAATAAGAATGTTCTGTGCACCTAAAGAGCATAATCCGCCACATTTCCATGCATATTATCAAGAGTATAAAGCGGTGATAGATATAAACACATGTGAAATAAAAGAAGGAAATCTTCCTAAAAAGCAGCTCAAATTGGTTTTAGCTTGGGCAGAGTTAAGGAAAGAGGAGCTATTAGCAGATTGGACATTAGCAATGAATAGTGAATTGCCATTTAAAATAGATCCATTGAAATAGGGGGATGATGATCTATGTATCTAGCTATAGTAGATGTAAAACCATTACAAGATTATAAATTACTTTTAACTTTTGAAAACGGAGAAAAAAGAACCTTTGATATGAAACCATATCTAGATAAAGGTATATTTAGGGAGTTAAAAGATGAAAAGATATTTAAAACAGTTAGAGTCAGTTTTGATAGTATAGAATGGAGCAATGAAGCTGATATTGACCCAGAAGTTCTTTATGAAGATAGTGTAGTGTATTAACATTAACATGGAACCTGGTGCCTGTCACTTAACTTATTAACTTATTGTATAAAGAAGGAAACCTTTTGGCAGAATAAAGCCAGGAGGTGTTTTTTATTGGGAAGAAAACCTAGAGTAGAATATGAGGGAGGGGTGTATCATGTTATACAAAGAGGGAATAATAAGGAATATATATTTGAAAAGAAGGAAGAAAAAATATATTTGCTAAATATGATAAGGGAATATAAAGAGATTTTGGGGTTTGAAATCTATGGATTTGTTGTTATGGATAACCATTACCATATAGTAATGAAGACATTACAAGAACCATTGCATAAAATCATGCATAGAATAAATAATAGATATAGTAAGTATTATAATTATATAAATGGAAGAACAGGTCACGTTTTTGAAAATAGATATAAAGGGATTTTGGTCAAAGAAGATAAATATCTGTTATCATTGATTCGCTATGTCCACCAAAATCCAGTACGAGCAAACATGTGCAATAAAGTAAAAGATTATAAATGGAGTAGTGACTTATGTTATAGGAATCATATACAAAGGGAAATAGTAAATATAGATTTTGTATTAGACATACTATCAGAAAATAGAAAAGAAGCAATTAAGTTATATAGAGGATTTATGGATGGTGAAGAGGAAGAAGAACGTAGTTTTTTTGAAGAAGGGTTATGTATAGGGGAAAATCAAATAGAAATTAAGAGGATAGAATTAAAGAAAAATGATAAAAAAAATCTAGATGAAATACTGTATGAAGCGACTCAAGACAAAAAGCTTTATGAAGAAATAAAAAAAGGGTCAAGAAAAAGAAATCTAAGTATATATAAAAAAGAATATATCAAAAGATCCTTAGCTTCTAATTATAAAATGAAAGAAATAGGAGAAAACATATCAATAAGTGAGGTAGCTGTATTTAAAATCAAAAACAGGTAAGAATGCGAAAGGAAGAATAAACATGGCATCAGTAGTTCAAAGTTTTTCTATAGAAGGGGTAGATGGGTATGCTGGTGTATGTGGGAATTAGTAGAATAAAGAAAAAGGTCATTACTTATTAGAAATTAATAGGTGTTGGCCTTTTGTTATAAGTGAAATTTGAGAATGATAATTATTGATATACTCATCCTGTATTTAGGAGGCACAAAGGAAGATCTGTTTTGAAAAAGACAGTGATGGAAATAATCATAAGAAATGAAGATACAGGGGGTTGTTAAGATGAAGAAGATTATTGTTCTAATGCTGGTTTGTGTTCTAGGAGGAGCTGGCTGGATCTATTGCCAGGATCATGGACTGGAAGCGCGTGATAAGGAGGAAGAAATCATAATCAAGTATCAAAAAAAATCTGTACCTATAGGGGTGGAGTTTGAAAATAAGGTTAAGATCATGATTGATGAAGCCAAAGAAGAGTATCTCTCACTATCTTCTGAAGAGCGGAATAAGCAGAAATACAATCTAGCATTTAAATATATGGCTAAGGCGGCGGAACTGGAAAAGGA
>JADPRS010000056.1 GCA_015686845.1 Lutibacter sp. B2 | reverse complement strand
AATTTAAGAGGATATCTTGGGTTACTGTTCCAGTGGCTTTCATACTCTCTATCGCTTTGATGGTCTCATTCAAATTAAAGATTGTACTTTCTACTGATACCTCATAGTTCTGGGTTATGTTTGCATTACTGTTTGCTAGGTTTTTCATTTTTGACTGTAATATATCTGTTTCAGATGCAAATGCTGGTGTTGTTGATGATGCTAAACTTGTTAAGACTAATGCTCCTACCAAAACTTTGTTCATTACCATATCAAAGGTTGTCTTTGGTTTCTTTTTCTTTCTTTTGTGTTCTGTTGTCATATACACATCGGTGGTTAAATTTTCTTTTTGCATTATTACTTACCTCCTCTTTTTATATTTCTTGCACTTACATACTTTAAACTATGTCTATTTGTCCCCTTTCTTACTATGCTCTGTCTTATTATAATTTTAGGTGTCTTATTTTACACATTCACTGTTGTCTATTTTTGTCCATTTTCCTTACTCTATATTTTCTTTTAAATACCCCTTTCTTTTTTACAAGTCTTTAATTATTTATCTTTGTACTTTTTAAAATAAAATTTTAGCTGCTTTTCTTCTTTTTATTTAAAATCTTTTAAAGTACCCTGTATGCCTACCTTCTAACACTGTTAAGTTTTTAGAAGGTGTGATAGTGATTTAATACTGCTCTGACAAGGCTTTTAGAGTTTCTGTGGTTTATGTTTTTAAAGCTGGTAGAGGTCTAATTAGTTTTTATAGGGTAAGTGGTAAAGAGAGGGTTAGTAATCTGCGATTAAAACAAAAAAAGAAGCCTACCTTTTGAAAAGTAGGAAATCCTATTTATTTAAACTTCTATTTGCTCTAAATAGTTCTTTACTATCCAAGATAAACCCTTGTGCATAAGAGCTGAATTGTTCCAGTCTATATTAGATACTACTTCTTTTGCCATCTTCGTAGCTTTTTCTTCTTTTATACCTCTTTTAGAAAACCTTAATAACTGCTTTGTCATCTCTTCCTCTGCAAATTCTAAAAAAGGTCTAGTTACTTGAGTAGTCATTTATATACCCCCTCATTACTACTGACTTTAATCTCTCAGCTTTATTTCGTTCCATGTTGCTGTATCATCTGTAAACCTTATCCAGTAGAAATCATCATTTTGTAATCCTCTAGTTTTCTTTACAATAGCTATTGGATTGTAGTGTTTTAATTCCAACAATTCCAATAACTCTGCTGCATTTCCTCTTGTCTGTGGGAAACATCTTGTTTCAAAGAAATGACTTAGACTTTCACCTGTATTCCCAAAAGGTAAAGGGTTATCCATTACGTCATCTGTATATAAATCACAGGTTATCTCACCACCTGCTTTTACAACTACATGTGCTACTACCTTACCCTTTTGCATATAATCAAATTCTAAATTTATTTTCTTTCCCATAATTTACCCTCCTGCAACTTCAAGTTTTTAAACAGAATCCTTTTAGTTTGCTCTACTATCTGACTTTGATATAAAGGATTTTTATATCCTTCTATCTTCTTGTCTAATAAGGCTTTATCTATTACTAATTTATGTTTATACATCTTAACTAATGTACTTACTTGCTTGTTACCAAATGGTTCATATTTTCTATTTCTCTCTGCTACATGTAGTAGGAGATTTCCCCAATGATTAGCTCTTGCCAAAAAAGCTAAACCATTATCAAATATAGGTGTTACTCTATATTTACCTGTTTCTATGTTTTTTATAAGTCCTAAGTTGCTTGGGTGTCTATCCTCATTCCAAATTAACTTGTCTATATACAATATTTCTACTAAATACTTTGTTATATCTACATTGTAATATTTTTTTATATACTTAATAGTTTCAATTATTCGGTCCTTTGTTGGTTTACCTTTTAGTGTATCCTCAAAAATCAAACCATGCTGCTCATATAGCTTATGTATTGTTACAAATATCTCATTTTCATTTTTGAACATGTCTTCGCTATAGCAACCTCTTAATATTTCTTTATTATCTTTCTTTATATAACATGTATGATATGGTACATAACCAATATTTTGTATACAACTTAAAAATAAACTAGTAAATTCCTCTGCTAAACCTTCAAACCCTTGTGTATCTGCTTTTACCCACTTATTTCCTACTTTCCATTTACTTTGGTCTCCCTTACTAGCTGTCGTTATATAAGTATCTCTACTTTTAACATATATAGTATACGGCTTTTTAGGTGTATTCTTTGATTTAAAACTACTTAAAGGTATCTTAGTCACTTCTGACATTAACCCCTCTTTTAAAGACAGATACCCATTATTGTTTAAATAACAATTTATTATATCGCTTTCAAATCTAATAACATCTTCTTTTCTTATTTCTTTAAGACTACCAGTACTACCCATTAACTGATAACCGACTATTTTTCTTTTATCTATTATTTGTGCTACTAATTTATACACAGCTTAACACCTCATGATTACTTCTAATTTCAATATATTCATTAACTGCTTTTGTACTATACTTAAATACTACCGTAACATCTAACCCTAGTCAATAACTTATTAACTTTTTAGTATACCATTTTATATTTATCATGTATAGGGGTATTTTTTAATACCATTATTATTATTATTTTTATTTTTGCTGCCTTACACCTATTTGTCTATACTTTTAGCCTTTTGCTTTTTATTGTTGCGTTGATGTAGCTGATAAATCCAACTTACATTAATAACTTCTAGGTTATAAAACATTTTCTTTAATATAGGCGCGTTCTTTCTTTAAGGCCTCTTTACCCTTGCGTATTACAGAAACAGAAAATAAAAAACCTAATGTACTAAACGTAATACCCATTATAGCAAATAGTACACTCCCCAAGTATAACATTATCATACTTAACATTGTTACTAGTGTAAAAAAAAGACTTAAACTATACCCCAATGACTGTGTTAAATTTGCTTTCTTTAATTTCTTTAACTCACTCATTCTATCCACCTCTTTTTGTTATAGACAGTACCTACCACCTTTGTCTCTCAGTAATAGTTAATGGATTAGTTAATTATCAGTCTAGGAGGTGATAGGTCATGGCTAAAATGCTAATTATAGTTAAACTTCTTGACATTATCATATATAGTAGATGCTTAATCTACTATATATGAAGAAGTCAAATATACTTTTAATCTATAAACACCTATCTACTTAACCCTTATAAAGTTGCACCTTTGTAAGGGTTATATTTTTGATACTAATAGACAGTTCCTATCACCTTGTGATATCCTTTAATGGTCTCTTTAGACAAACATAGTTAATGGATTAGTTAATTATCAGTCTAGGAGGTGATAGGTCATGGCTAAAATGCTAATTATAGTTAAACTTCTTGACATTATCATATATAGTAGATGTATACTCTACTTATATGAAGAAGTCAAAGATGCTTTTAACTTATAAGTACCTATCTACTTAACCCTTGCAAAGTCACACCTTTGTGAGGGTTATATTTATAATAGCTATAGACAATACCTACCACCCTATGATATCCTTATTTAGTCTCCCAAAGACATAGTTTAGTTACAGGATAATTGGATTATTCTTCTATAGGAGGTGGTAGGTATGTCTACAATCTTAGTAATAGCTGAATTTCTTGACCTTTTCATATATGGTGGATGTGTTGTCTACTTATATGCTAGTCTTGTAAATTCGTATAGCTATTAAGTACCTATCATAACCCTTGCAAAGGTACAACTTTGTGAGGGTTATATTTATAATATCTTTAACTGTAGTCCATTACAGTTTTTATGTCTTAATCCTTGTATTTTTGTTGTGATTCTAAAGGTATGTACCCCTAGGATTACTATTTAATATTAAATTAACACTATCAAAAACAACACTGCTACCCCAGTAAAATAGATTAGTACATCTGACTTCTTACTCTCTTTTAAGAGTGTTAAGGTGCTTTTATCTTTCCTCATACCTACCCATAAAATCCTTCCAAAGGTTATCGCTAACATATACTCGTATACCCATAGGAAAAATACTTTTACTTCGTGTGTTAGTACTCCTAATTCAATCCCATAATTTAAGAATATACCCTTATTACCTGTCAACTCTTTATTAAATACCCCAAAGGCTACTAAGATTATACCTATATACATCATTAACCATACATATTTATACACCTTATGTCTTAGTTCTTCTGCTACTTCACTTTGGTCTGAAGCATGTTTGTCTACAAATTGTACTGATAATGTGTAACCATAGCTACAAAAGAAATATATTAGTATTAATGCTATTGTCTGAACTACTGATAATAACCCCGGATACACATTTATTGTACTGCTTAATGATAAATTCATCATAATTACTGAAAATATTACACTCGCTATTATACTGGCTATTATAGATATTATAAACTCTTTTAGTGTATTCATTTCTACACCCCTATACCAGTATAAACACATTATCTCTCTTGTGCAATATTTTCCCCTCCTCTCTTTTAATATAAATAAACCTACTCTCTATATAGTTCCTATATAGAAAGTAGGTTTTTATGTTCTCTTATGTGCTCAATTTAACCCTATTATGTTAAAATACCCTACTTTTTAATAGGGTCTTATCTTTATTCGAGTACGAACCGTTATGTAAATTAAGTAATACTCTAAATGACTACTGCCATACATCCGAAGTATGGACCAATAAACTGCCGCCTATCTTAATATTTCTTATATCTATTGGGTTATATACTTCTTCTAATCTACTTAATGTTGGGTCTATTTCTTTGTCTTTTTTTGTTACTACTCTTACTACATATATACTAGTATCCCTGCGTATTCTTAACATACCCCTATTAACTGGTATTATCATTGGTTGCTGATTTACAAAATTTATTTCTATATTATCTTTATTATAATCTACCTTTATTAATTTACTCTTATTCTTAATACTTATATATCTCAATAATAAACCTATAAATAATAAAAACATTAGGATTGTAAATGTCCTAAGAGAACTCTGTAGTAAACCCTTGCTATACCTTAATATTGTATAACAATAAATATAGTAAAGAGTATAACCTGTTATAAGCATATTTCCTAAAAGAATTGTACTAAAACCCTTTAATTGATTTCTTACTTGGGGTGCTACTGTTGAATTTTCACCTGTTTCCCTTCCATATATAAACCATAATAATAGATTATAAAATAAGACCATAGAAATCACTACAAATAATACTAAAATACCTACTTTCCTCATATTTATTAGGTCCATGCCTTTTGTTATTTTATCATATTCTCTTATACCTAATACCCCTATTGTCATATTGTCATATTTAATAGATAACTTATAAATAACATATACACTGTTATTCTACATCTTGTATACTCATAACCTACTCTATAATTAATATATCTCATATTAAACCACTTTTGAACTCTACTTTGGACTACTTTATATAGTCTTTCTACAATATCTAATATATTGGTTATCAGATTAACTATCTTACACAAATTATCTAACATACCATTGTCCTTTTCTTTTTTCTTCCAGTATATTTGATATTCTAATTTTTGTAAAGTCCTTATCCCCTTTCTTTGTATTATTACCCTTATACTGCTTAACTGTAGGTTTTTATGTCCAAGATAAGGTTCTTCTTTGTCTTAATTATTATGTATTTTGTAATAAAAGCCAGCATAAAACAAACTTCCTAAAATAACCCCTAAACCTAATACCCCTAAATTTATATACTTAAAATAAAGGTCTTCTAATGTTGTGTTTTGTATTAATATTAAAAGATTTAAAATTATACCTATACTTAATACACTCATAACTAATACCTGTATTGTCTTATGATATCCTCTATCTATATTTGCTATTCTGTACCTTAATTCTTTGTTCCCTACTTGGTAGAATAAGTAAAATATACTACTCATTAAGAATACAATAGCTAAGTCAAATAAAGTATCTAATTTTACTAGGTAGATGTTTTCTCCTTTACTAAAGTAATTTACTATCTTGTAGATAAAGGCTTGTATCTTATGTATATGCCCTACTGTGTATATACTAAACCACAATGTTAAAAGATAGTAAAACGCACTCTTTACTGCCTCCTTTTGATACTTTTGTTTTACCCCCATATCCTCTAAAAACTTATCCATATTATCTATTATAGATTGAAAGTATTTTGTTACTACTAATGTAACAAATAAAATTACCAGTTCTTTCATAATATCAACCGGATTTACGATATCATAAAAATAATAGCTTTTCAATCTATTCCCCCTCAGTATATTTACTTTAACTGGAGCCTTTTATGTCCAAAAGAAAAAGAACCTTAGAAGTCATTCAAAGGTTCTATCTCAATTACTCTATTTTAGCTTGTCTTCTTTGTTTTAAATAAAGTCTTGATTAATTCCAATTAAATATGCCTGTTGTGTTAAAGGCTTCTATACTAGTATCATCTGTTTGTACTGTTGATTCTCTTAACACTTTATTTGGTCCATCTGTTGAAATTGAGTGCATTACCATATCACCTTTCTCATTGAATACCCTTAATCCTAAGGATGCAATACCTAAATTCTTGATGTTTGCATCTGTTAAACCTTCTATTTCTATTTTTACTAACCCTGTTTTTAATCTTATATCATTTCTACCACTACTGTACATATAACTATCTTGCTTATCAAATACTGCTATAGTACCATCCCAATATACCCCACTTGGTAACTCTGGTAGATTTACTGATACAAAGTATTTTCCA
>JADPRS010000007.1 GCA_015686845.1 Lutibacter sp. B2 | reverse complement strand
GAGCAGTGGTCTCCAAAACCATGTGCCGAGGGTTCAAGTCCTTCTACCCCTGCCAAAAAAATGGGCTTGTAGCTCAGGTGGTTAGAGCGCACGCCTGATAAGCGTGAGGTCGGAGGTTCGAGTCCTCCCAAGCCCACCATTTTAATTAGGGCCTTTAGCTCAGTTGGTTAGAGCGTCCGGCTCATAACCGGCAGGTCCGGGGTTCGAATCCCTGAAGGCCCACCATAAATTTGCCCAGATAGCTCAGTCGGTAGAGCAGGGGACTGAAAATCCCCGTGTCGGTGGTTCGATTCCGCCTCTGGGCACCAAAAAGAGATTTTTCTATACAATGTATCATTGTATAGAAAAATCTCTTTTTTTTTAAAAAATACCGTTGCGAATATAGAAAAATAGATTTAATATATAGATAGAATAGAATTTAATATTATAAAGAGGTGAAATTATGAAAAAAGAAGCGGTTTTAAATTATTATATTTTTAATGGAAAAATATATAGTACAAGTGACATGACATGTTTTGATCATATTATCGATCCGATGATTTATGAAGTAATTAGAATTATTGATGGTAAAGCATTGTTTTTAGAAGAACATTTAGAACGAATGAGAAAATCTACAAGATTATTAGGGTGTGAGCTTCATAAATCAGAAAAAGAAATTGCTGATGAAATATATAAGCTTATTGAAAAAAATGAATGTAAGAATATGAATGTAAAACTTATATGTAGCAATTTAAAGAATAAAGAACAGGACTTTTTATGTTATCTTATTAAGAGTCATTATCCTGAGGAATCTCTGTATGAAAGAGGGATACATACTATATTATATTATTCTGAAAGAGAGAATCCAAATGCTAAGGTTATAAATACTACTTTAAGAGAGTCTGTAAATAATACACTTAAAGAAGAGAATGCTTTTGAAGCTTTATTAGTAAATAAAGAAGATTTCATTACAGAAGGAAGTAGGTCAAATATGTTTTTCTTAAAAGGAAATACATTATATACTGCTCCTGCGGGGGATGTATTATTGGGTGTTACAAGGGACAGAATAATGAAAGTATGTAAAAACTTAAATGTAATTGTTATAGAAGAGTGTATTGATAAAAAGGAAATAGTAAACTTAGATGGGGCTTTTATGACAGGAACGTCTGTAAATGTATTGCCCATTAGAACGATTGGAGAAGTATTGATAGATTCTGTAAATAATTTTTGGATTCAAGAAATTGCTAATGGGTATAAAAAAGAGGTACAAGAATATTTAAAAAAAGCTAGATAATATCTAGCTTTTAAATTTTTGAATTTTCAAATTGATGCATTGATGGTATAATTTAGTAGGATTATATTTTTCATGTTTTGAGAAAAGTTTGTTATATTCAATTTTTATAATGAATAAAATAATTATGTAATCTTATGATCTAATAAGAAGCTATGAAAAATAATATTGAGGTGAAGAGAGAAATGATAAGTAGAAAACGAGCAATTATAGGAGCTATTGTTTTAAGTATGGTGATATCTGTATTAACGTTTACAATAACAAATGTAGTATCATTAACGATGGGAGATAAAGTGATTGTAGCTAAAGGAGATTATCAATATCTTCAAGGGCTAAATAAATCATATAAGAAATTACTTGGTTTAAGGAATTATATAGAAACAAGTTACTATAAGCCTACAGATCAAGATAAATTTGAGGACGGTATGATTGAAGGAATGTTTGCATCCCTTAATGATCCATATTCTGTTTATATGGGCAAAAAAGAATTTGAAGATTTTATGGTTCATACAACAGGTACATACGGAGGTATAGGTGTTATTATGACTCGTGCAAACGATGGATTTATTACGGTAGTAGAACCTATGCAAGATTCACCTGGAGAAAAAGTAGGAATGAAATCAGGAGATAAAATTGTTAAAGTAAATGATGAGGAAGTAACTGCTGATAAATTAGATGAGGCTGTAGCTATGATTAAGGGAAAGCCAGGAACAAAAGTGAATCTAACAATTATTAGAGAAGGAAAAGAGGAACCTTTTTCATTAGAATTAAAAAGAGAAAATATTAGATTAAAGACAGTTCGGTCAAGAGTCCTTGATGATGGAATTGGATATATTCGAATTTCCATGTTTGATGAGCTAACTGCAAAAGACTTTAACGATCATCTTAAAAAGTTAGAGAAACAAAATATTAAAGGATTAATAATAGATCTTAGATATAATCCTGGTGGGCTTTTAGATCAATGTGTAAAAATTGCTGATAAGCTGTTAGGGAAACAAGTAATTGTATATACTCAAGATAGATCAGGAGAACGTGACTATAAACGTTCTGATGGAAAACAAGTTAAATATCCATATGTACTATTAGTGAATGAAGGAAGTGCAAGTGCATCTGAAATTTTATCAGGAGCTGTAAAGGATACTAAATCAGGAACATTAATAGGAACAACAACTTTTGGAAAAGGATTAGTTCAACAAGTAAAATCTCTAAATGATGGAACTGGATTTAAATTAACTACAGCCCAATATTTTACTCCAAATGGTACCTATATTCATGGAAAAGGTATTGAGCCTAATATTGTTATAGAAATGCCAGAGAACTTAAAGAATCGTATAGATTTAACAGATGAAGAAGATGTCCAATTACAAAAAGGGATAGAAGTATTACAACAAAAAATATTCAAAGAGTAGAATTGACAGATCTGAATGCTAAAAGGTATATTTTGGCATTCGGATTTTTATTTTAACAAAAGAAAAGGAGGAATTTTATTGCTTGCTTTTTTCAAATTATTTTATACAGCATTTATTTCTTTGTTTTCCGCATTTTTAAATCCACTTTTTGGGGTTGTGATATTTCTAGTATATATGCAATATAAGAAAATTAATAAGATGGAAATTAAAATTTTAGGAGAAGCTAAAAGATCTATTAAGAAGAAATTAATTCGTTCATTGATTACAGGTTTACTTTGTTCTTCCATTGGAATAGTGATCATTATGTTTTTAGGAATTACAATTATGCCTAAGGATTTTATCTTTATATTGCCTCTTGCAGTAATATTAATGCTTATAAATATTAGGTATTTATGTTTTTCTTATGCGGGTGGAGTAGTAGCTATATCTAGTTATTTATTTGGAGTTCCTACTATAAATATTTCAAGTGTACTAGTATTAATAGGAATTTTACATTTAATAGAAAGTATGTTAATTTGGTTAGATGGAAGCACAGATCCACTTCCGTTGTTTATTGAAAATAAAGAATATGGAATTGTTGGGGGGTTTTCCTTACAAAGATTTTGGCCAATTCCTATTGTGATATTATTGCTGACATTAGGTCAAATGGAAGGGGCAAAAGAAATCGTATTACCAGATTGGTGGCCTATATTTAGAGGAACTAATAGTAATATTGAAAATATGTCACTCCAAATGGTTATTTTAGTTGCAGCACTCGGATATGGTGATATGGCAATTACAAATACACCAGAGGAAACATGTAAAAAATCTGCTAAAAGATTATTTGTATATAGCATTATACTTATAATATTGTCGGTTATTTCAACTAAAATAGATATTTTTAAATTCATTGCAGCTGTTTTTGCTCCTTTAGCTCATGAGGGTTTGATCCTTTATGGACAAAGAGAAGAAAAATTAGGAAAACCGCTTTTTACGAAAAAAAGTATGGGTGTGACGGTTTTGGATATAAAAGAAAATAAACCTGGACATATTATGGGACTTAACAGGGGCGATGTGATTTTAAAAATAAATAATTATTATATATATAGTCAAAAGGAGATTCAACTGGTATTGACTCAAATACCATCCTATATATGGATTGAAATTATGGATTTAAAGGGAGCTAAGAAAACCTTAGAATATACAAATTATCAAATAGGAATTAAAAGTTTAGGCATTTTAATTATTTCGGATGAGTCACAGGTTGTATTTGACATATCAAGAGAATACAGTTTAATAAAAAAATGGATTAAAAAAAGAAAAAACAAAAAATGATGTTATCTAGTCATTTTTTGTTTTTTCTTATTTGCATACATTCTTGAATCAGCTATTTGTAGTAATCCGTGTTGTTCTGTAGAATCTTGAGGAAATGAAGCAATTCCAAAGCTAAAAGTAACGTCTAAATGTTGGTTGTGAAAGCAAATTTTATTTTCTTTCAATTGAGTAGATATTTTTTCTATTTTATTTTCTACATCTTGAGGACTCGTATTTAGTAATATTAAAACAAACTCATCTCCACCAAATCTACCTAAAAGATCTGAATCTCTTATATTATCTTGAAGAACATTTGCAAAATGCGTGATAAATGAATCACCTGCAATATGTCCATGTACATCATTAATTTTTTTTAGATTATTTAAATCCATTATACACAGGCAAAATTGTTCGTTATATCTTTTTGCACGTTTAAATATATTGTCATATAATTCGTCAAAGTAATGACGATGATATACTTTAGTCAATCCATCATACCTAGAAAGAAATAACGTTTTCTCAAAAACTAAAACGTTTTTAATGGCAATACTAAGTTGACCTGCTAAATATTCCATAATAACGCTATCTTCTTTATTAAAAATTTCATTATGATGTATATTATCAACAGTAATAAAACCGTATAATTCAGAACCAATGAGTATAGGGGTACAAATAGTTGATTTTATATTGGGTGTATCTATGTTTTGTAACAAATCATAATTTTTTTTTGACATATGCGTACGATTAAATTCACTAGGATTATTTATGATATTAGAACCATACCTATTGTCTAAGTGATTTGCAAATATTTCATCAATGGATAAAGATACCTTATTAAGGGTAGACAAATCAAATCCATTGCTTGCTTTAAATTCAAATAAGCCAGAATCATTTTGTACAAGAATACTTGCACTATCAGCTTTATCTAATACTTCAATTGCACTATCTACGGTAAGCTGAAATAGTTCATTGATATTTTGTATAGTAACGATAGAATGACTAATTTGAAGCATGACATCTCTTATTTCATTATATTTTTGTAATTCTTTATTTATATTTTCTAATTTTTTATTGATAGTAAGAATTGAATTAAATTTATCAATGTGTAATTGTTCATTTTGGAATAACAATCTGTTATGATAAAACATTAATAAAAGAACAAAACTAGATATAATAATAATATTCCAAATACTAAATGGTTGTTGAAAAAATTGGAAAAATGCATATAAAATAAAAGGTAAAGATATAATTAATATTTGAAGTAAAAAAAATCTTTTTTTGAATGCTGATTTTATCATTGATAAATCACCTACAATTAAATTATTATATACTTGTATTATATACCTTTATTATAGGATTGAAAACATAAAATGTAAAATTTACTCAGTCGTCTTGAACATTGACATTAAACATAAGTAATTATATAATTCTAAATACGAATGAATGTTCGGTATAATATATGCGTTTGTTAAAAACAAAGGAGCTTTTATGATGAATAAATTTGAATTGGTTTCAGATTATAAACCTACTGGTGATCAACCAAATGCAATTAAACTATTAAGTAACGGAATTGAAGAAGGACTTAAACATCAAACTCTTTTAGGTGTTACGGGTTCAGGAAAAACATTTACAATGGCAAATGTGATTGCAAATGTGCAAAAACCTACATTGGTTATTGCGCATAACAAAACATTAGCAGCACAATTATGCAGTGAATTTAAAGAATTTTTTCCTAATAATGCAGTTGAGTATTTTGTTAGTTATTACGATTACTATCAGCCAGAAGCATATGTGGCTCATACAGATACGTATATTGAAAAAGATGCAAAAATAAATGATGAAATTGATAAATTAAGACACTCTGCTACTGCTTCTCTTTTTGAAAGGAAAGACGTGATTATTGTAGCTAGTGTATCTTGTATTTATGGATTAGGAGATCCAATTGATTATGAAAATCAAGTTTTATCTATAAGAATAGGAATGATCAAAAGTAGAGATGAAATACTAAGAAAGCTTGTGGATATTCAGTATGCTAGAAATGATGTGAATTTTATTAGAGGAACATTTAGGGTAAGGGGAGATAGTATAGAGATTTTTCCTGCTGCTTCTTCTGAAAATGCTATTCGAGTTGAATTATTTGGAGATGAAGTTGAGCGTATTACAGAAATGAATACGATTACAGGTCAAATAATAGGTATTAGAAATCATGTGTCTATTTTTCCAGCTTCACATTATGTTACTACCAAAGAAAAATTAGAAGAAGCAATTTCTCATATAGAAGAGGAATTAGAAGAGAGAATAGAACATTTCAAAGGAAATGAAAAACATATAGAAGCACAAAGAATTCAGCAAAGAACTATGTATGATATAGAGATGTTAAGAGAAGTAGGCTTTTGTCAAGGAATAGAAAATTACTCACGTCATGTTTCACAAAGAGAACCAGGAAGTAAGCCATTTACATTGATTGATTATTTTCCAGAGGATTTTTTAATCGTTGTAGATGAATCTCATGTTACGATCCCACAAGTAAGAGGAATGTATGCAGGAGATAGAGCTAGAAAGGGAAATTTAGTGGACTATGGGTTTAGATTACCTTCTGCATTTGATAATAGACCCTTAAATTTTAGTGAATTTGAGTCTATGATCAATCAAATTGTATATGTTAGTGCTACTCCACGTATTTATGAAAAGGAACATAGTAGTCAAACGGTTGAACAAATCATAAGACCTACAGGATTATTAGATCCTGAAATTATTGTTAGACCCATTACAGGGCAGATTGATGATTTAATAGGAGAAATTAATAAAGTAATAGAAAAAGAGCAGAGGGTACTTGTAACAACATTAACAAAAAAAATGTCTGAAGATTTAACGTCTTATTTAAAAGAAGTTGGGATTAAAGTTAGATATCTTCACTCTGATATTGATACAATGGAAAGAATGGAGATTATTAGGGATTTAAGATTAGGTGTATTTGATGTATTAGTAGGGATCAACCTTTTAAGAGAAGGATTAGATTTACCAGAGGTAGAATTAGTAGCTATTTTGGATGCTGATAAAGAAGGATTTCTTCGTTCAGAGACAGCTCTGGTTCAGACAATAGGACGTGCTGCAAGAAATATAGACGGAAAGGTAATTATGTATGCTGACAAAATAACGGATTCCATGAAAAAAGCCATTGATGAAACGAATAGAAGAAAAAAGATACAGAAGGAATATAATGAAAAACATAATATTCAGCCTAAAGGAATTGTAAAAAAAGTAAGAGGTATTATTGAAGCTACGAAAGTAGCAGAAGAAAATGCTGAATATATAGTAGAAAATGCGAATGATCTAAAAGGGATTATTCAAAACCTAGAAAAAGAAATGAAAGAAGCTGCACAAAATTTACAATTTGAAAGAGCTGCAGAGTTAAGAGATGAAATAATGAAACGAAAGAAAAATCTAGAGGAGATGTAGAAGATGTCGAAGGATCATATTATTGTAAAAGGAGCAAGAGAACATAACTTGAAAAATATTGACGTTGCAATTCCACGAGATAAATTTGTAGTGGTTACAGGGCTTAGTGGATCTGGAAAATCTTCTTTGGCATTTGATACTATTTATGCCGAAGGACAGAGAAGATATGTAGAGAGTTTATCTGCTTATGCAAGACAATTTTTAGGACAAATGGAAAAGCCCGATGTGGATTATATTGAAGGATTATCTCCTGCAATTTCCATTGATCAAAAGACAACCAATAGAAATCCACGTTCTACGGTTGGAACTGTAACAGAGATTTATGATTATTTAAGACTGTTATTTGCAAGGGTAGGAACACCTCATTGTCCAATTTGTGATAGAGAAATTACGCAACAGACCATAGATCAAATTGTAGACCAAGTAGTTTTATTACCTGTGGGTACTAAAATTCAAATATTAGCACCTGTAGTCAGAGGACGAAAAGGGGAACATATAAAACTTTTAGAGAGCATTAGAAAAGATGGTTACGTACGAGTTAGAATTGATGGAGAGATTGAAGAATTAGCCTCAGATATTAAGTTAGAAAAAAACAAAAAACATACCATAGAAGTAGTGGTAGATAGAATTATTATAAAGGAAGGCATTGAAAATAGACTTTCAGATTCTATAGAAACGTCCATTTCATTGGCAGATGGACTTATAATTATTCATGTTATGGGAGAAGAAGATTTATTATTTAGCACAAAATTTTCATGTCCAGAGCATGGAATTGGAATAGAAGAATTAGAACCTCGAATGTTTTCTTTTAATAGCCCTTATGGAGCTTGTCCAGACTGTAATGGAATCGGATATCTTAGAAAAATAGATCCAGAACTTGTTATACCCAATAAAGATTTATCTATTGGACAAGGAGCTATTGCACCAATGGCCAATGCTACTGAAGGAACATATTATTACCAGATGTTAGAATCCATATCAAAGGCTTATGATGTACCATTAGATATACCTATAAAAGAGGTTTCAAAATCCTTTATAGAAGCATTATTATATGGAACAGGACAAAAGAGTATAGAATTTGAATATGAAAGTAAATACGGTGGGTTTAGAAAATATACGGCACCTTTTGAAGGCGTAGTAAATAATCTGACAAGGCGATATAATGAAACAAATTCGGATATGATGAGAGGAAAAATAGAAGAATACATGAGTATGAATTCTTGTGATACTTGTAAAGGAGAACGTTTGAAACCAGAGGTTTTATCTGTAAAAATCAAAAATTTAAATATAGCACAAGTTACAGAGTTCTCTATAAGGGAATCAAAAGATTTTTTTGACAATTTAAATTTATCAGAGAAAAAAAATATTATTTCAAAACAGATATTAAAAGAAATAAATTCCAGATTAGGATTTTTGGTAGATGTGGGGCTTAACTATTTAACCCTTTCAAGATCAGCAGGAACCTTATCTGGTGGAGAATCTCAGCGAATCAGACTAGCTACACAAATAGGATCAAGCTTAGTAGGGGTATTATACATACTAGATGAACCTAGCATCGGACTTCATCAAAAAGATAATGAAAAGCTATTATCTACATTGAGAAATTTAACGGAGCTGGGAAATACTTTAATCGTAGTTGAACATGATGAAGATACCATGCACTTTGCTGATCATATTATAGATATTGGTCCTGGTGCAGGAGAAAATGGTGGTAACATCATTGTAAGTGGAACTATTGAAGATATTATGGATTGTGAGGAATCCATAACGGGTCAATATCTGAAAGGCACAAAAAAAATAGAAATTCCAGAAAGTAGAAGACAACCCAATGAAAGGTGGATCCAAATAGTTGGAGCGAATGAGAACAATCTGAAAAATATTAATGTAAAGTTTCCAATCGGTGTTTTTTCTTGTGTTACAGGTGTATCAGGTTCTGGAAAAAGTACGTTGGTAAATGAAATTTTTTATAAAAGGCTGGCGATGGAACTTCATAGAGCAAAAAGTAAACCAGGAAAACATGAAGATATAAAGGGAATTGATTATATAGATAAAGTAATAGATATTGATCAATCACCTATAGGAAGAACGCCACGCTCTAATCCTGCTACGTATACAGGCATATTTGACTTAATTAGAGATTTATTTGCCAAGCTTCCAGATGCAAAAGCAAGAGGATATCAAAAAGGAAGATTTAGCTTTAATGTAAAAGGCGGAAGATGTGAAGCTTGCAAGGGAGATGGGATTTTAAAAATAGAGATGCATTTTTTACCTGATGTATATGTTCCTTGTGATGTGTGTAAAGGAAAGAGATATAATCGTGAAACATTAGAAGTAAAATATAAAGGAAAAAGTATATCTGATGTGTTAAATATGACTGTAGAAGAGGGACTAAAATTCTTTGAAAATATACCAGGGATTAAAAGAAAGCTCACTACATTATATGATGTGGGATTGGGATATATTAAATTAGGACAACCTTCTACTCAATTATCTGGTGGAGAAGCTCAAAGAATAAAGCTGGCAACAGAACTCAGTAAGAGAAGTACAGGAAAGACTTTTTATATATTAGATGAGCCAACCACAGGACTTCACATTGCAGATATAGATAAATTGATAGGCCTGTTAAATCGATTGGTGGATGCTGGAAATACTGTGTTGGTTATTGAGCATAATTTAGATGTTATTAAGACTTGTGATTATATTATAGATTTAGGACCTGAGGGAGGAGACCGTGGAGGAGAAGTAGTGGGATGCGGAACACCTGAAGAAATTGTTAATATTCCTAATTCCTATACAGGAATGTATCTAAAGAAATTGTTAGACAAAAAGGTATT
This sequence comes from Lutibacter sp. B2, assembly GCA_015686845.1. Classification (GTDB taxonomy): domain Bacteria; phylum Bacillota; class Clostridia; order Peptostreptococcales; family Thermotaleaceae; genus JADPRS01. Next base: position 107,261 of record JADPRS010000007.1, on the reverse strand, counting down.
ATAATCAAGTTGGGAAAGTATAAGCGGGGTGTACTATATGAAAAAAACAAATGCTGCTAGAATAGCAGATCACAATAAAATAGAGTATGAAATATATGAATATAAAGTAGATGAAAATGATTTAAGTGCAGTGCATGTGTCAAAAGAAACAGGACAACCAATTGATAAAATCTTTAAAACATTAGTTTTGCAGAGTAATACCAATGAAATCGTAGTGGTATGTATTCCAGGAAAAGAGAACTTGAATTTAAAATCATTAGCTAAATTAAGCGGACATAAAAAAGTAGAGATGATTCATTTAAAAGATGTTCAAAAAATAACTGGATATATAAGAGGAGGAGTATCTCCCATCGGCATGAAAAAATTATATCCTACTTTTATTCACGAAAGTGCTTTTATGTTTGATAAAATATTTGTAAGTGCTGGATTAAGAGGAAAACAATTATATATAAAGCCTGATGATCTTTTAAACGTAACGAAGGCTAAAAAAGGAAATTTAATTGTATAAGGGAGTAGAAATTTTAGACTCAAATAAAACCATTCATAGCGTAATGGTTTTATTTGAGTGTTTTTTTACTTTTTAATAGTCTAGATAAGGAAGGTACAAGAATAATTCCTATTGATATAGCGCCACTGCTAAATAAAGTTTCTGTTCCAATTTTTGCAAATTTAAAGAAATCATTATTAATAAGATTAAGCATTGTTAAATAGACGCCATAGCCTGGAACAAGGGGAACAATTCCAGGAATCACAAAAATAGTAACAGGCTTTTTATCAATTCTTGCAAATATTTCACCAAGGATGCCAATAACGATAGATGCGATGAAAAGTGCAAACATGATAGAGGATGTTACGCTTTTGAGATGAAAATAAATAGTCCAACCTATTCCACCAATTAAACTTGCATAAAAAATGGATTTTTTTGGAACGTTGAAGATGATAGAAAATCCTACAGTGGAGAGGAATGAAAATAGAAATTGCTTTAAATAGATCATTAAAAACTACCTCCCAATGTATGCTTCCATAGTTCTAAAATAGAACCTACACCAACTGCTATAGATATTGCTACTAATATAGCTTCAGCTACTCTTGTAACCCCTGATATCAAGTCACCAGATATAAAATCTCTAAGACCATTTGTAAGGGCAACACCTGGTACAAGTGGCATTATAGCACCAATTATTATCATATCTATGCTGTTAACAATGCCAATATTTTTTGATATAATAGCGAGTAATGCAATTAAAGCACCACCTGCAGTATTACCAAGAAAAGGAGTTTCGCTTAATAATTCCATTTTTTGAAATGAAAGTGTTACAATCACAGATGTAAAAAAAGTTGCTATAAAATCATAAAAGTTTCCACCAAATAAAAGAGCAAAAAAAGCCGATGCAATACCTGAAAAAGTGACGACTAGCCATTTGGGGTATTTTTCTTCTTTGTTGATTTGTTGTAATTCTGATAGTGCATCTTCAAAAGATATATCATTTTCTACAAATTTTCTAGAAAAAGTATTTACTTGAGAGATTTTGCTCAAATCTATGGTTCTATTTTTTATTCTTTTTATAAAGTTAATGCCATCAAGGCGATCATCGGATATAAAAATACCTGTTGGCGTAACAAATGTATTCACATATTTCAAGTTTTTTGATTTACAGATTTTTTCTATCGTCTCTTCAACTCTATAAGTTTCAGCACCATTTCTTAGAAGGATTTCGCCAGCATATAGGGCTATTCTTAAAATTAGTTTTTTGCTATTTTCTGTCATTATAGAAAGTTCACTCCAATTTATTATTAACATTATTGTATACATAAATATAATAATGTTAAATTACATATTTTACAATATAAAAAACAAAATTATTTTTTAAAACCATTGATATGGATCAATCTGACTTCTTTAAGATTATAATTAGATACAGGGTAATAAAGTCTATCAATACTGTGAGAGGCTATTAGGATATGATCTAGTGTTCTATGACCGGGGAGAATATCTACAATTATTAAGGTATGGCCATAGTGGTTACTATTTTGAAATTGGATTTGTACTAAATCTCCAATTTCTATATGATATAAATCAGTTTCATGTGCAATGGGACCCATAGAATTATTGTTTATAACAAATTCATATAAATATTGTACACTTGTCCAAGCAGCTGAACGAGTATTTAAATTTTTATAATGCCAACCATATTTACCATAGTTCATAGGGCATCCACCTGCATGAACAACTTGTGATGCAAAATTTGTGCAGTCTCCGCCCATTTTTTCAAAATCTGCATAGTTAGGGTTCCTACTAAGTGCCCACTTTTTTGCATAGTGCACAGCCTTATTCTTATTATATGAGTATAAAGCATCCATTATTTAAAACATCCTTTCATAAACTAAAATTTAAAAAAGATTAAGTCGAAGGATTAAGGGTAAATTATAATAGATATATGGAGGAGATGATGAGAATGAATTTTTATAAAAGATTAAGTCAATATTATGATATTATTTTTCCTACGGGAACGTTACAATTGGAATTTATAAAGAAATATAGTAGTACAGTATCATTATATCCTTTATTATCAAAGGATTTAGAGCAAATGCTTTAAAATAGTGGATTTAGGAAATGGAACTTTTATGGAGGATTTGATGCAAGTGAATATACGATAGATTCTATGGCAACCATAGTAGTAGCATATAAATAAAATATATTTGTGTAACATATGTTACATAAATTTAATCTAAAAGTAAGTATAATAAAAATAACAAATGGTTGAGTAGAGAAAAGGTTGGTGAAATTTTAGAGATGAACAATCCTAAACATGCTGTACTTCAAAAAATTAAAAATGGAAGAAAAACATATGGAATTACACCTAGAATACCTGGTGGATTTATTACACCAGATCAATTAATAAAAATAGCACAAGTTGCAAAAAAATATAAAGGTACGATGAAACTAACTTCTGGACAAAGAGTAGCTATTTTAGGCGTTAAAGGAGAAGATGTAGAAAAGATGTGGCAAGAGTTAGATATGGAGCCAGGTGTACTATCTTCTTATTCCGTAAAAAATGTTGAAGTTTGTCCTGCTGGCTTTTGTAAGAGGTCTAGGCAAAACTCATTACCTTTAGGTATGAAGCTTGAAAAAAGATTTTATGGAGCACCTACACCCAATAGAACTAAAATCGGTGTTGCTGGTTGTAGAAATGCATGTGGTAGTGTACATGCTAAAGATATTGGCGTACTAGCTGATGAGGAAGGATTTATTGTAGTGGTAGGAGGAAGTGCAGGATTTCATCCAAGACTTTCTGATGAAATAGCAAGAAGACTTACCGAAGAGCAAGCGTATATTTTAGTGGAAGTGATTTATGATTATTATTGTAAAGAAGCAGAAATGGGAGAAAAACTAGGAATATTTATAGATAAAATTTCTATTGAAAAATTTAAAGAGGACGTAATGACAATTTTTGATGAAAGAGTAAACGGGAGAGAAATGAATGAGTAAATTCTTAGCACCTATTCATGACAAACTTTGTAAAAAAAGCAAATTGGGATTTTTTATATAAAGTTGAACTACTAAATGCGAATAATTCTGTTATAATGAAACATACAATAAAAAAAATACATTAGGAGGATTTTAAAATGAAAATAACAAAAGATACTGTAATTGCAGAGGTACTAAAAATTAACAACAATGCAGCAGAAATTTTAATGAGATATGGAATGGGATGCGTAGGATGCCCATCATCACAAATGGAAACTTTAGAACAAGCAGTAGGAGTTCATGGAATTGAGTTAGAAGGGCTTTTAGAAGAATTAAATAAATAAGTTTAAAAAAACTACTAGCAAAGCTGGTAGTTTTTTTTATGAAAAGTATAAAACTTGAAATATATAAATAACGAATTAGCCACATATAAGTGGTATTTGTAATAACAATTACTAATATAATGGTACAAAGGTATAAAAGGAGGAGGTTAGATGGTTTTAACTATTGTAGACTGGAAAAAAATGCTGTTATCCGTTTCTAATTTACTCAAGGAAAACGCTGAACAATTGTCACAACTTGATTCTGTAATGGGTGATGGGGATCATGGAATTACTATAAATAAAATTGCAGGAACCATTCAAAATGATGTTGAGCAATGGAAAGATGATACCACACTAAAAGACTTTTTAGAAAATTTAGGATGGAACATTATGGGGGTTAATGGAGGATCAGCAGGTCCTTTGTGGGGAAATTTATTTATTGGATTTTCTGATGGAATGAATGATGAGATTGAAGTTGATGAAATACTTTTTAAGAAAATGTTTATTTTTGGTCTTGATGAAATCTATGAAATTACAAGTGCTAGAATAGGAGACAAGACCATGATGGATGCTTTAATTCCAGCTGTTCAGTCAATGAAAAATTCCAATTCAAGTATCACTAAAATGTTAGAAGATGCCTATAATGCAGCTAAAGATGGAGAGGAAAATACAATTAATATGATTGCAAAATTTGGGAGAGCTAAGAATTTAAAAGAAAGAAGTTTAGGATATAAAGATCCTGGAGCAGTTTCCATATCTTTACTCTTTGAAGGAATGGCAAAAGGATTATATAAATAATAGTATTCAAAAACCTAACGTAGGGGGATTTAATATGAAAATGAAAAAATTCATTAACAAACCTGAAAATTTAACACAAGAACTACTAGAAGGACTTGCTCTTTCTAATCAAGAGTTAATTGAACTAACAGATCATAAACTTGTAGTTAATAAAAAACTAAAAGATGCAAGTCGTGTTACCATTGTTACATTAGGTGGAACGGGTCATGAGCCAGCATTAAGTGGTTTTGTTGGAGAAGGCATGGTTGATATTTCTGTGCCTGGAGATATTTTTGCTGCACCTGGTCCAAAATCTTGTATTGAAGCAATCAAGATGGCAGATAAAGGTAAAGGCGTATTGTTTGTTGTACTAAATCATGATGGAGATATGATTTCAGGAAATATAACTATGAAGTCAGTAAAAAAAGAAGGATTAAATGTTAAAAAAATTGTTACCCAAGAAGATATTTCAAATGCCCCTAGAGAAAGAGGAGAAGATAGACGTGGTTTAGTTGGATGTGTACCTTTATATAAAATAGTAGGAGCAGCAGCGGCAGAAGGAAAATCACTAGAGTAGGTAGCTACTATTGCGCAAAGGGTTGCTGACAACTCTGCAACTTTAGCAGTCGCAGCTGGTGGCGCTACTCATCCTGCAACTGGAAACATGATTTCTGTATTAGGGGAAGATGAAATAGAAATTGGTATGGGACAGCATGGAGAAGGCGGCGGCGGACGTATGAAAATGAAGAGTGCTGATGAGACTGCTGTTATTATGATGGATAGATTGCTTGCTGATTTAGATGTTAAGCCTGGGGAAAAGCTTATGGTAATTATAAATGGGTCTGGTGCAACAACGCTTATGGAGCAGCTTATTGTATATAGAAAATGTCACAAATATTTAGAGGAAAAAGGTATTGAAGTTGTTGCTAGTGCTGTTGATGAGATTCTTACTGTACAAGAAGCTGCAGGATTTCAAATGTTTATCGCAAGAATGGATGATGAACTTTTAAGATATTGGAATGCACCTTGTAAGACTCCATATTTTACAAAATAGGTAGGTGATTTATAATGGCTGATAAAGAAGGAAATCAAATAAGTAAAAACTATCACATAGGAATACCCGTTAGAAAACAGATATTTCACGTTAAAGGAATGGATCATGTAGACTGGGGAATGAAAAATAGGTTATCTAAAATTTTTAATCCTAAGAGCGGTAAAACAGTAATGCTAGCATTTGACCATGGATATATTATGGGTTCAACGGCTGGGCTTGAAAGATTAGACATTGCTATTCCACCTTTAATTGAAGATGTGGATGTTCTTATGGCAACAAGAGGTGCATTAAGATCATCCATTATGCCAAATCATAATAAAGCAGTAGTACTTCGTTGTTCAGCAGGAAGTTCCGTTTTAAAAGAAGATATGAGTCATGAAGTAATTGGTGTAGATATAGAGGAAGCTATTCGAATGAATGCAAGCTGTATGGCGATTCAAACATTTATTGGATCACCTGGTGAATGTGAGTCACTTCACAATCTTGTTCGTACTGTAGATGCTGGAAATAAATATGGTATTCCAGTACTTGGTGTAGTGGCTGTAGGAAAACAAATGGAGAGAACAACAAAATATTTTCTACTTGCAACAAGAATGATTGCAGAGCTTGGTGCACAAATTATAAAGACCTATTATTGTGATGACTTTGAAAAGATCACTGCAGCATGTCCTGTTCCTGTTGTAATTGCAGGCGGTAAAAAGGTTCCAGAAGCAAAGGCTTTGGAGATTACCTATAGAGCTATACAAGAAGGGGCTGCTGGTGTAGATATGGGTAGAAACATCTTTCAAGCAGAAAATCCTAAAGGGATGACAAAAGCCATAAGAAGTATAGTACATGATAGATTTAATTCAAAACAAGCTTTAGAGCTTTATAATTCATTAAAATCAGAAAAGTAATATAAAGGAGGTATATTAAAAATGACTGAGTTTTTGCATGTGGGCGTTCCTACAACTATAAAACAGCCAAATGAAACTTATGCAAGTGATTTGAAAGTATACATAACAAATCCAGAGGATCATGAATTTAAATTTGAATATCTTCGTTTTGAACCAGATACACCACTGCCTGAAATTATGCAGAAAAATCCGCATGTTGCTTATAAAGTAGATAGTATAGACCAAATAATAAAGGATGAAAAAGTAATAGTAACGCCTTTTTCTGTAGATGAAAATACGAAAATAGCTTTTATTATTAAAGATGGTGTAATATTTGAATTGATGGAATTGAATGAATAAATAAGTCATGGGAAACCTTGACTTATTTTTATTCAATAAAACTAGATTGTTCATTTTAATTATGGGTAAAATATATATAAAATACTATTTGGAGGGATGATTTGTTATCATTATTTAAAGCTTTATTAAATCATTTAGGATATGTAATAATTATTGCTTTTTTAATTTCTAGATTTTCTATATTTAGAGAAATTGTTCAGAAAGGAAAAATAAAGAGAATCAATTTATTTATTCTTGCCTTGTTCTTTGGAAGCCTTGGAATTTTAGGAACCTATATTGGAATAAATGTAAAGGGGGCTATCGCCAATACTAGAAATATTGGTGTAATGGTAGGAGGAATACTTTGTGGCCCTGTTGTAGGAATCGCTGGTGCGGCTTTAGCAGCAATCCATAGAATCCTTATTGATACTAATGGAATTACGGCATTTCCCTGTGCTATGGCAACATTAATAGGAGGATATCTATCAGGGAAAATATATATAAAATCTACCATGAAGAACCGATGGCTCTATGGTTTGTTAGGCGGAATCATTGTAGAAAATATTAGCATGAGCTTTATATTGATTTTTTCAAAACCATTTTATTTGGCATTCGATATTGTAAAAAGCATTTATATTCCTATGGTACTTGTTAATGGCGTTGGTATTTCTATAGCTATTATGATTACAGAAAATATTTTTGAAGCAGAAGAAGAAATTGCTGCAAAGCAAGCAAAACAAGTTTTAGAAATAGCCAATAAAACCTTACCCCATTTTAGAAAAATGAATAAAGACTCATTGAATGAAGCCTGTAAAGTTATAAAAGATTCTATCCATGCAGATGCAGTTGCTATTACAGATTGTAAGATTATTTTAGCACATACTGGAAGTGCCAGTGATCATCATACTGTTGGAATGAGTATTGCTACAGAAGCAACGAAAAGAGTAATTAGAGAAAATAAAATTGAGATATTAGAAAATAAAAGGGAAATAGAGTGTAAATATGATAATTGTCCTTTAAAATCTGGAATTATTACACCTTTAAGGGATAAAGAAAATGTAATTGGCACTTTAAAAATTTATTATTGTACAGAAAAAAATATAGGCTCTCGTGATATAACACTTGTAAAAGGATTGTCAGAATTAATATCTACTCAATTTGAAATTAGTAAAGTTGAAAAAATAAAAGAAATGGCAAATAAATCTGAGATTAAAGCACTCCAAGCACAAATTAATCCGCATTTCCTATTCAATGCATTAAACACCATTGTATCATTTATGAGATTTGATGTAGATAAAGCCAGAGAATTAATCATAGATTTGTCTACTTATCTAAGATATAGTTTTGAAAAAGAAGAAATATTTGTAAGTTTGAGTAAAGAACTTCAACAAGTAAGAGCTTATGTGAAAATAGAGCAGGCAAGATTTAAGGATAAAATAAATATTATTTATGATATTCAAGCTCAGCCAGAAATTAAAATTCCTAGCCTTACAATACAACCGCTCATTGAAAATGCAATAAAGCATGGAATTTTAAAAAAAGAAGGAGAAGGAGTAATCAAAGTAAGTATAAAAGAAAAGGAACAAAATAAGATTTTTATTACTATAAAAGATAGTGGCGTAGGTATAGAAACGTCTATTGTTGAAAATTTATATCAAGGAAAAAGCAAAGAAGGCAGTGTAGGACTTTTAAATGTACACAATCGACTAAAATTAATTTATGGAAAGGGATTAGAAGTTAATAGATTGGAAAATGGAACCCTCATATCATTTGAAATTGATGAAACGTATTAGGAGGTATCATATTGAAAAGCATTATTGTAGAAGATGAATATCCTGCTAGAGAAGAACTAAAATATTTTATTCAAAAATATAGTTCCATTGAAATAGAAAATGAATTTGATACAGCTTTAGCTGCATTAAAATTTTTAGAAAATCATCATGTAGATATTATATTTTTAGATATCAATATGCCAAATTTTGATGGCGTATCTTTTGCAAAGGTTGTAAGCAAGTTTGAAAAAAAACCAAAAATAATATTTATTACAGCCCATAAGGATCATGCAATTGAAGCTTTTGAAATAGGGGCTTTTGACTATATCTTAAAACCCTATTCAGAAGAAAGGATGATACATACTCTAAAGAGACTGCAAAAAAGGGAAGAAAAAAATGAAGGGGGTAAATTAGATATAAAGAAAATCATCCTCTATAAAGAAGAGAAGATGATTGTAATTGATCCAACGAAAATATATTATTGTGAGGCAAAAGAACGAGAAACAATGGTATATACAGAAGAGGAAGAATATATTTCAAAGATGAATATTTCTCATTTTCTTGAGAAATTGCCTGGAAATATTTTTTTTAGAAGCCATAGGTCATATATAATAAATATAGATAAAATACAAGAAATTATTCCTTGGTTTAATAATACTTATAATGTAAAGCTTCAAAATATGAAAGTAGAAATACCTGTTAGTCGAAATAATGTAAAAACATTTAGAACCATGATGGATATGTAGATTTTTATAAAAATCTCATGTCCTTTTTTTTGCACTTTATGCATAGATTGAGTCATTTAATGCAAAAAGTGTTATTTTTGTACTTAATGAATATATAATATTGTTAAAACTACTAAAAAGGAGGACTAAATAATGATTACTTTCTTTCTATCTATTGCAATACTAATTTCAGGATATTTTGTTTATGGTAAATTTGTGGAAAACGTTTTCGGAATAGAAGATACAAGACAAACACCTGCTTTATCTATGGAAGATGGTGTAGATTATATACCAATGAGCTGGCCCAAAATCTTTCTAATTCAATTTTTGAATATTGCAGGATTAGGACCAATCTTTGGTGCAGTGGCAGGGGCATTATGGGGACCAGCTGCATTCTTATGGATTGTATTTGGTTGTATTTTTGCAGGAGCTGTACACGACTATTTTTCAGGTATGCTTTCAATCCGTCATAAAGGAACCACTATTGCTGAAATTGTAGGAATTTATCTAGGCGACAATGCAAAGAACATAATGAGAGTATTTAGTGTAGTTTTATTAATATTAGTTGGGGTTGTTTTCGTTATGGGCCCAGCTGGACTTTTAAGTAATTTGACAAGCATGAACAAATCATTATGGATTGCAATTATTATTATTTACTATTTATTAGCAACTGTTCTTCCTGTAGATAAATTAATCGGAAAAATTTATCCTATATTTGGGGCATCCTTATTGATTATGGCAGTAGGAATTGCTGGTGGAATTATAATAAAAGGATATACAATTCCAGAAATTACGCTTTCAAATTTACATCCTAAAGGTACGCCAATATTCCCATTCTTATTTATTACAATTGCATGCGGAGCAATATCAGGATTCCATGCTACACAGTCTCCTTTAATGGCTAGATGTGTTAGAAAAGAAAGTGAAGGAAGAAGAATTTTTTATGGATCAATGATTGCAGAAGGAATTATTGCACTTATATGGGCAGCAGCAGCTATGGCTTTTTTTAGAGGTACGGATGGATTATCAGTAGCTTTAGCAAATGGAGGACCTGCTGTAGTAGTAAATACTATATCTACTTCACTTCTTGGAAAAGTAGGAGGAATTCTTGCTCTATTAGGCGTAGTAGCTTGTCCTATTACATCAGGAGATACAGCTTTTAGAAGTGCTAGATTAGTTATAGCAGATGCTATTGATTTAAAACAAGAAAAAATTGCAAACAGATTTTATATAGCTATACCACTATTTGTAATAGGGGTTGCATTAACCTTAATTGACTTTGGTATAATATGGAGATATTTCTCATGGGCTAACCAAACACTTGCTATGATTGTACTTTGGGCTGCAGCAATGTATTTAGTGAAAAACAAAAAGAATCATTGGATTTGTACCATTCCAGCTGTTTTTATGACGGGCGTTACAACCGCTTATATTCTTCAAGCAAAAGAAGGTTTAAGTCTTGCCTCATCAATATCAAATATTGGAGGAATTGGTATAGCCGTATTATGTTTTGGAATGTTTATGAGAAAAGTAAATATGGAAAAGAAAATTTAAGTATATTTGATAAAAGACTCACTATATAAAAATAGTGAGTTTTTTATATGAAAAGCATAAAATAGTAAAGGATGTTTGTTGTAATAAAAAGTGTACAACACTGTATCTAATCATAAAAATTTTGTAAAATAAGCAAGATATAGTATAATTTGAAATAAGGAATATTATACCATGAATGTAAAAAAACTTTATAGTGTATTAAGTAAAAGACAAGTGATGAATATTCTAAATGAGTAGAAAACAAAAAACAATTATTTATTATATATTCAGAAGGATCTAGATTAGGAGAAGTTACTAGACTTAAGAGTTTTCATCAATATGCAAAGGAATATAGGCTAAAAGATTGGATTTTTGAAGGAGGTATAGATTTTATGCTAGGTTACAGAAGTTCTAAAACCACAGAAATTTATACGCATGTAAGTAAGAAGAACTTAGGTAAAATAGAAAGTCCATTAGATAGAATAGTTAAAGAAATGGATTAACAAAAGAACATAGATAAGTTAATATTCCCGAAACTAGTTCGCTAATCCCACTATATATGGAGAAAAAGCGAAACAGTTTCGTGAAATGAGGAGTTGAACTAAACCGCTGAAGCGGTGGCTTGAAAACCAGGGGGTAAAGATATATGGATGCTTCTTTTTAAGGTTTGAGGGAATACTAAGTTAAAACCATTAAAAAGGAGTATTTCCAGTGACTGAGATAGCAGATATATTTAATGATTATGGAGAAGAGTATATAGCGGCACACAAATTATCAATACAAGAATATAAGGCTATTGGAGCCATTAGAGCTTGTAGAACATCTGAGTTAGGCGGTCATGTAGATGAATGTGGATATTTTAGAATATCATATAATTCTTGTAGAAATAGACATTGTCCTAAGTGTCAAAGTTTAGCTAAAGAGAAGTGGCTTGATGCAAGAAATAGAGACCTACTTCCCATAGAATATTATCATGTAGTATTTACAATACCTAATGAACTTAACGATTTAGCATTAAGAAATAAGAAAGAAATATACGCTATACTTTTTAAAGCCAGTTCAGAGACTTTGAAAGAACTTTCAGAAGATCCTAAATACCTTGGTGCAGAGATAGGATTTATTTCGATTTTACATACGTGGGGACAAAATCTCATAGAGCATCCGCATATACATTGTATTGTAACTGGTGGAGGCTTATCATTAGATAAATCCAAATGGATATCGTCTAGAAAAGGATTTTTTATTCCAGTGAAAGTAATATCTAGATTATTTAAAGGAAAGTTTCTTCATTATTTGAAAGAGCGATATTTCAATAAAAAATTAAAGTTTGTTGGATTAATAAGAGAGTTAGAAAAATACAATAGCTTTCAAATATTGTTAGATAAGCTTTATAAAAAAGAGTGGATAGTGTATGCTAAGAAACCTTTTAGAAGTCCTCAATATGTTATTCAATATCTTGGACGTTATACTCATAGAATAGCAATATCTAATAATAGAATCATTAAACTTGAGAATGGATTGGTCACCTTCAAATGGAGAGATTATAAGGATGGCAATAAAAATAAATTTATGACTCTAGATTCATTTGAGTTTATGCGAAGATTTTTGCTACATATATTGCCACATAGATTTGTTAAGATAAGACACTATGGAATTTTAAGTAATAAGAATAGGAAAACAAAATTGAAGTTATGCAAAGAATTACTTGGCGTAGCCAAAGATGAGATGGATTATATAAAAAAAGAAACATGGGTTGAACAGATGATTAGACTAATAGGAGTAGATTATAGTAAATGTCCATGTTGTAAGAAAGGAACGATGATCAAAAAATCAGAGTTACAACCTAAATGTTGTTCACCACCTGAAATTAAGGGTGCTGTAGCTGAATAAAAAAATAAATGGGGGAAAGTCCGTAGGAGGACTATGCCCAGTTTTAATAGAAATGGTAAATATTATATAAAAGACTATTTTATAAAGATGTAAAAGAAATATAAAAGCTATATAAAGAAGGTTGGTTTGAGAAAAAAATAGAGTTCCATAAGAAATTAAAATAAAAAGATGTTTATTGAAAACCCATAGTGTATTCGTGACGCGGCTTCGTACAACAAGTTTGTTTCCGAAATTTCAAAATAAATAATGATGGGGGATTTTTTATGCTATAAACTTCGGAAACAAACCTAACCGTTATACGTAATGAAAAAAATCAAGGAGTGAATATTATGAACGTGAACATACACAATAGATTAATTAAAAAGGGATATATTTCCGAAGAAATAAGACAATGGTATTCATCTAAAATTTTAGCGAGTCGTTTAGATACGATTCATGGTGCTATCGATTTTACTAAAGTAAAGACTAGTAAACCTGTCAATATATCAATACCGAAAGGTCGGTTCCATCGTAGAATAATATCGATTCCTAATCCTTATAATTACATTCAATTGAGTTCAACAATTCATAATAATTGGACTGAAATAGAGACACACTTCAATAAAAGCACACTCTCACTCACTAAACCAGAGTTTATTAATGGAGTTGAACGATCTGTAAGTAAAAAATATTCATTTGAAGATATATCTAGAATCTTTAATAGTAGTTCAGTAGGAAAAAACTATGTTTTAAAGACTGACATTTCGAGATTTTATTCTTCAATATATACTCATAGCATACCGTGGGCAATGCACGGCAAATCGTTTGCAAAACAAAAAAGAAATAGAGGAGACAATTACCTTGGAAATTTGTTAGATAAGCAGATGAGAAACTCTCAAGATGCTCAAACAGCGGGTATACAAGTAGGAAATGATGTTTCATTGATAGTTTCAGAATTGATTGGATGCGCAATTGATGAATTAGTTCTAAATGAATTTAATTCTGTTGTTGGTTTTAGGTATATTGACGATTACTATTTATTCTTTCGAAAGAAAGAAGAGGCTGAAACTGTTCTAGCTTCTTTAAGACGAACGATTGGTCAATTCGAATTAGAATTGAATAATGAAAAAACTACAATATATGGATTGCCACGATCTACTGAACCTGAATGGACTTCAAAGTTAAATAGTATACAACTCAATAATGATAATTTATTGAGTTATGTTAATACTGTTTATGATTTATTTTCCAAATATCCTGATGATGAAGTTATGCGATATGCAATTGCTCGGATTAACAACATAAAAGTTATAAAAAAGAATTGGAAAACATATCAGGCCTTTCTTCTTAATGCCATGACTTTCGATCCTTTATCTATGCCAATTGCAACAGATACATTTTTTAATTACTTTTTAAAATCATATGGTGTTGATAAGTCAATGATAGAAAATGCAATAGAAAACATAGTTGAAAAAGCTGTCAACTCTGAGCATCACTATGAAATTATTTGGTCATTGTGGTTACTTAAACTTCTAAGAATGAAACATTCAGATAATCTTAAGCAGTTAGTTTGTAGCGTAGACAATCCAATCATTGCATTAATTATGCTATCTGAAAATTCCCGTAAGAAGATAGATACTAGTAAATGGCAAATCCATATGAATTTTAATGAGCTATATGATTCAAATTGGATATTGGCATATGAAGCTCTTTATAGGGGTTGGTTACCGTCAAACAACTCTAAAAACTACATAGATAGCGATCCGTTTTTTAGTTGCTTAAAAAAGAGAAATGTTTCATTTTTTAATACTAATGCAAGAGATGAGTGGGCAATGCAAAACTTTGATCATAGACTACTAAACTTACATTTTTCAGGAGCTTTTTAACTACGTATAACACAGCAATTCCCAACAGACGCATTGGTGTGGCTAGGTTAGAAATATTCCGCAACAAAATGTTATTGCAATAGTTAAAATTTATAAAAAGTGGGCGTCTATCGGGAATTGTGGGAACGTTATAGAAAATGAAATTTTTTGTTAGGAGTGTAAATTATGATTGTACTTGGAATAGACGCTGGATTTTCAAAAAATGAGAAAACCTCAGCATATTGTCTAATGAAGATCGCTGATGGAAAAATTGAGTTACTAATAGAACCTCAAAAATTTATATTTGAAGAGTGTGTAAAAATATTTGATGGTAAGTTTCTCGAAAATGTTGACGTTATTACTATAGATGCTCCTATGACATTAGAACCAATATTAGAAAAGCCTTCAACGGGAAGGAAGATTGACAAATTATTTTCTGGTGATATATTCAATAATTCTAAGAGAGGTCCTCAGCCTGGCTCAATTAGTACTCCAAAGCAAGGGTGGCCGTTATATGAATCGGGCATGGTATTTAAAAAACATTTTGAAAGAAATGGATTCAATTATAAAGTGTTTAATAACAGTAAACTAGAAAAGAAGTCAATAATCGAAGTTATCCCAAAACTAACACAAGCATTGCCATTGGAAAGTCAATTGTTAGTGTCAAGACCCAAAAACAGTCAAATTGATAATTTTCTATTTCAATATACATTTGAAAATGGCTCATGTTTTAGAAATTGTTTTGGAGATATTTCTTTTTCTGAAGATATTGAACTATTGATTGATAAGTATACTAGCAATACTAAAAAATATCATGAAGAATTAGCAGGATTATTAGCAGCACTGCAAGGAGTTTTGTACACTTTGGGATCATACTCAATAATTGGGTTTGAGGGCAGTCATGAAGGCCATTATTTATTACCACCAATTGAGTCATGGAATTCAGATTGGGAGACGGCTTTTCAAAAGAGAAAATGTAAGTACAAGGATGTTATCATAGAATCAAAATTTCACATCCTATAACATGGTAGTCATGATATTTCACTAAAAACGTATAAAACATCATGACTACCAAAAACGTTATGTGAAATATACATAAGAGGAGAAGTGAGAGTATGGGATTTATAAAAGATTTTGGGAAGATAGCTGGTGCTGTAGTTGGTGGAACGATAGGTGGAATAACATGTGGAGTTGGAGAAATTATAGGTAGTGATTTTGTGAAAGAAGTTGGTGAAGGTGTGATGAATGCTACTTATAAAGCAGGAGAAACACTAGGACAAGCTGCAGAAGGAGCTGTAGACGTAGTGGGTGGACTTATAGATAAAGATGATTCAAAAGTTGACAAAGGTTTTAAAGATATAGGGAAAGCTGCAGAAAAAACAATAGGTGGAACTATTAATGGAATTACTTATGTAGCGAAAAATGGAAAGGAAGTCATAGAAGGTTTAAATGAAGGTGATAATGTAAAACTTGCTAAATCAAGTAGAAATTTAGCAAAGGCAATAGCGACTTCTATCTTAGCAGTTGGAGTACTTGATGTGTTGGATGGAGTTGATGGTATTGATGGTATTGATGAAGTTGGAGATATAGCTGATATAGAAGTAGATGATATAGAAATAGATGATGTAGAAGTAGCTAATGCAGATGATATAGAAGTAGATGATACAGTTGAAGTACATAGCGTAAAGCCACACTATGTAAAAGGTCATATGAGAGGAGATACTTTTATTGAAGGTTATTTAAGAGATGGAGATGGAAATACAGATATTGACTTATCTGCCGAAGAAGGTGGAGGTTATTTAAGAAGTAACCCTGATGGAATCATATCTAATAATTTAAAAGGTTAGAAAGGGTATTTGATTTAATGTACATAAAAGCTAAGAACAAAAAAACAGTATATCAACTTTATTTAAAACATAGCAAGAAAATCGAACAGTATTTATGCAGTATAGAGAAAGAAGAATTAAAGCATATGGAAGATGAAGAAAAAAATGAAACTACAAATTGGATACTAGAAAATTATATGAAGAAGGTTATTTCCAATGCTTACAAAGTATCTGAAAATATACGTAATGAATTAAATGGTGATTTTAATAAATCAAAAATATTGAGTTTATTTTCACATAAAATAAGAGAATTAGAAGCTATAGAAAATAATTCAGAAGTGTAGGGGTATGTTTTGAACATGTTTCTTCTATTATAGGGATTTATACGAAGTATGAAATCCCTATAGATAAGCTATAGGATTACGATAGGATAAAAGTTTACAATAAAATATAGATTACACTTTTAATAAGGCATTTTATTTTAGCTAATATATATACCAATAGAAACAGGTTAGTTATACGGAGTAAGGGTAAATTAGATATTGAATGTAGTATTTTCAATATGTTGAGTTGATGGTTTATTGTAGGGAAAATCATATATATTTTCTCTAGGTACTAGGTTATATTGTATTTGTTTTAGTAAACGTTTCATGCCCCACCCATTGTAATTCAATTTAATATATGGTTATGTGATGAAGCTCTGTCCTGTATGGATAGGGCTTTTTATCTATGCAAAAAAACAAAGGAGGATGTTAGATGAAGTATGATGCAATTCAAATCAGTATGAGTAAAGCATTAAAGCTGAAAGGGTACAGCCCAAAGACTATTAAGTCATATTTAAGTCATGTAGGAGTATTAAGAAGGTACTACAGCAACAGAAACATAGTTATGCTAGGGGATGAAGATATTAACCAATACATTCTATATATGATTGATGATAGGGAATATTCATCAGCCTATGTAAATCAAGCTGTTAGTGCTATTAAGTTTTATATGCACATGTACTAAGAAAACCTTTGAATGTATTAAATGTATCAAGACCTAAGAAGGAAAAGAAGCTACCAGACATATTAAGCCATGAAGAGATTGAAAAGATATTTGATGTTGTTGATAATCTCAAGCATAAAGCCATACTGATGATGGTATATTCAGCAGGACTACGAGTTGGTGAAGGTGTTAGCCTTAGTATTAAAGACATTGATAGTATGCGAATGCTTATACATATTAGACAAGGAAAAGGAAAGAAAGACAGATACACCGTACTCTCACACGTTGCTCTCGATGTACTACGTAAATACTTCAAAAAGTATAGACCAAATCAATGGTTGTTTGAAGGAGCAGAAGAAAGTCAACATATAACAGAAAGGTCAGCACAAAAGATATTTAAGAAAGCATGTGAAAAAGCCAACATCAAGAAAGATGTATCAATACATAGTCTTCGGCATTCATTTGCAACCCATTTATTAGAAGCTGGTACAGACTTAAGATACATACAAGAGCTTCTAGGGCATCAGAATTCAAAGACAACAGAAATATATATCCATGTGACTAAAAAGAGCATAGAGAACATTCAAAGCCCTTTAGATAGGTTGTAGATTGCTCAGTATATGTCGAGGATTGTAGAACGGTTACTAATTAAGTAGATACAAAAAGATAGTATAATGTAGTGATGGACAAACTAGCTAGATTGTCTATTTATCACATAACACGATATTCCCGTAAAGGGTACTCTAAGAGCATATCGTACCCAAACAATTACCCATCTTGGTTAGGTGTCAAAGTCATAGGGCAATCATGGGTAATGGTTTCGGGAATACAAATCGTTATCTGCAATAGCAAAATAGTGGGAAGACATGAAGTAAGAATAAATATTGTTAAAAAATGAAATTTAGTTAAACAGCTAATTTACTGTTTACTATTTTTAAAAGGATTGATAATTCCATTACCGAGCATAAAACCTCAAGCAGTACCATTGAAAATTGAAAAGGTAGTATCTTTTGTAGACATTGCGTATAAATTGTATAAAGTAAAACTCCATAGTGAAAATACTGAAGTATTTAATATATTTAGTACCATAGTGTTTATGTAAGAATTTACAGCAAATAATTTTTATTATATATGCGAGGGAAAAAGATAAAAAATAAGATACATACATAAGACCACGCCTTAAAATAGTACATTATCATTATATAATAAGAGGGAATGGTAAGAAGATTAAAAAAATTAGTTAATGGAGGATTGAGAATATGAACAATGATAACATTAAGAAAGATTTTTTAAAAGAAATTCATGATGATATTCTTAATAAAGGATTTATAACTTTATCTGTCTCATTGGTTTTAATAATATTCATGGTAATAACTATTGAAGACCGATTGTTTTTTGACATAATAAGATTTGTATTATTTTTTATTTGTTCTATTGTTATGATTACGATAGATGTGAAATATAAAACTTGTAGAACTGAAAAACAAAATAAAATAATTTCAAGAAATGCTTTATTATTTATAGCTTTAACCATGACTGCTGCACTTAATATAATCAGGCTTATATATTAAGTATGGCTTTACAAATTTGGAGATCATAAAGAGACATGAATATAGAATGATAAATTTCTTCCACTGATTCTTCGGGTGGTGTATTAGGTTCAAAATATATTTTATTAGATTTTAAGAAGGTTCTTGGTTGGGGGCTACTACAGAGAACATACTATTTGCATACATTTCACTAAAAAAATGTGGAACGTCGCAATATAGTAAGGACGTTAGGCATCATGAATACTTCGATATGAGAGGAGATGAGTATGATTGAAAAAATAAGTTATTTTAAAGAAATATTAAAGGATGAAAAAAACGATATAGTTGATATTATTAATAAAAACATAATATTTGGTGTGCCATATATTTTCAAGGATGATGAAGAAAAATATTATAATCTAAAGAGAAAATTATCTAGTTTTTTTAAAGTTAACCATAGAGATATTTTTATGGTAGGTTCTGCAAAACTTGGATTTAGTATTTCGCCTAAAAAATTGTGGAATCAATTGGATTGGGATAGCAAGAAAGAATCAGATATAGATATGGTAGTGATATCAAATAAGGCGTTTGATAAATATTGGAAATCTATATTAGAATATAAAGAAAAGACTATAGGTACTAGTGTTAAGGACGAGAAAGAAAAAGAATTTTTAGATTATTTTTTTAATGGATGGTTGAGACCAGACAAATTCCCACAAAAATACAAAGGTTCTGATGAGTGGTTTGATTTTTTTAGAAGTATTTCATATAAGGAAGAGTTTGGCGGAAGAAAAATTGCGGTTGCAATATATCGTGAAGATTATTTTTTTATGAAGTATCACAGGAATAATCTTGTTAGTATTCGTAATAATTTGAGAAATGAAAGGAGGATATAAATGATAGGTATTGGAAGTAATAAAAAGATAATTGATATTTATAATGAAATAAAAGGTGGAACACTCAAATTGCAACCTGGTTTTCAAAGAAAACTAGTTTGGAATCCTAAGCATAAAGAAAGTTTTATAGAGACTATTCTATCAGAGCTTCCTTTTCCAGAAGTCTATACAGCAATAGGAGAAATTGATCTTAAAACACAGACTACAGAAGTGTTAGTGGTTGACGGTCAACAAAGATTATCAACGATTTATGAATATATAATGGGTGCAGATACTTTAAAATATGAGAACATAAAAAGATTTACGGATTTATCTCCTGATGAACAGACTAAGTTCTTTTATTATGTTGTAGTAGTTAGGGATTTAGGACATATTCCAATAAAAAAAATTAAAGATATTTTTAAGAGAATTAATTCGGTCGATTATGCATTAGAGGCGATGGAAATTAATAATGCTCTTTATGATGGTGAATATATTAATACAGCTAAGAGTATACTTGAAAAATTGAAGTTATATTCAGCTATAAAAGAAAATGAGATTATGAGAATGAAGGATTTAGAATTTGTTTTAGCGATAATGGTTACAAATGATTTAGAAGCATATTTCCCAGGATACAAAGAGATAGAAGGATATGTAGATAGGTATAATGATTTATATGAAGATAAAGATAAAACTTTAAAAAACTTTGATATGATTATAGCTTTATTGAATAAAATAAATCTTAAAGAAGATTCTATTTGGATAAATAGTAAATCATGCTATTTCACATTATTAGTTGAATTATTGAAAGTGATAGATAAAATATCAATAGAAAAGCACGCTGAAATCGTAGCACAAAAATTAGAAGAATTAGAGCAACATATAATGAAAAATAAAGATTTTAAGAAAGAAGATTCTAATAAGTATTCTATTTTTTATAAGGCAATGTATCAAGGAACAAGTAGTAAAAAAAATCGTAGAATAAGAGGAGCGTTATTAGAACAAGAATTAAAAAGTTTTTTATAGAGGGGTCAGTATTAACGACGCCTAACATAGCCTTTCCATCATCCTACAAAAAGCATGTGGGACGACGGAAAGGCTAAGAACGTTAGACAAAATAGCAAAATAGTATAAAGAAGAAAAAATATATGATAGATAGTACATAATAGTTTAATATTATAAAAATACTGGAAGGGGCCAAATTGCATAGAATGAAATGCTTAGTAGGTTTTTATATATAGATAAAAATAGAAAGTAGTTGTTTGATTATATTCATTGATTGGTTATAAATAGGTAAATGGGAGAGGGGAATTTTGAAAATTAGTCAAAAAACAAACTCAGTATTAGCAATTACATTTAGTATTATGGCTATTATTTCGGCTATTGTATCTTTTTTTGATTATAATAACAGTGATATTATGATATTACCTTTAGGGTTTGCTCAACTCACTAGTGGATTAAATCAAATTAATATGGCACAACAAATAGATTCAAAAGGAAGCAGTAAAGGGAATAGGGCTCTTGGGCAATTTTTTATCATTTTAGGTATAGTTGTAATAGTTTATGTTGTTAGTAGGATGATTGTATAATATTTTATTGTACATTATAAGAAGAAAGTTTATTTTAAGGAGAGGAAAGTGTAACTAGTCTAAATGATAGAGTATTATTTTAAGGTCTTAGTTTTTTTGTTTTTGCAATTATTGCGATCTTAGCCTTATATCTATTGGAGCATAGTTTAGATATTTTTATAAATGTTAAAGAGTATGAAAAACCTAGTAAAAGAAAAGAGTTTGTAAAAAAAAAAAATATCATGTGGAACGTCGCAACATAGTAAAAGCGTTATGTAACTTTGTTTTTCAGTAAAAAATATCACAAGTTAGGGCAGATGTAATATGGAAAATCAAACAATTAAAAACAAATTTGAATTATCTATTTGTAGTGCTGTGGAAATTGTAATATTATACACTGTTATAATTTTGGGGATCATAGATACACCTTTTTATTTTATAGCCAAAATTAATTATTTTCAAACACACCAAATTGCTGAAGCAATTATAAAGGTATCAGGGGAAGTGATTTCAAGGACGATAATCGTGATATTACTTTTAAAAAAAGTAAGAAGACAGGGTCATTCTAATTTTAAAGTGAAGTATGTGGACAAATTAAATTGTAAACTATTGAGTACTGTTATTTTCTTAATGATAGGATATTATTTGTGGTTTAGTAGTTCAATTGGAATAATAATAGCCAAAATTCCATTACCAAAGTTTCTTGATGAGGTATTTGAAAATATATATATTAATTCTTATTTCGCAGTTATTGCTATTGCAGTAATAGCACCTATTTTCGAAGAAATAGTTATGAGAGGAATTATGCTTGAGGGGTTATTAAATAAGTATAAACCTCAAAAGGCTATAATTATTTCTGCACTCATCTTTGGAATATGGCACTTTAATATTCCGCAGTTCATCAATGCAACATTGATAGGACTTATTTTAGGAGTACTTTATTATAAAACAAATTCTTTGATATTGTGCATTGTTATTCACATTACTAATAATACGATGGCTATTATTATGGACTATCTAGAGTATTCACCTTGTAGAATATCATTTGTAGTAGGTATAGGAATATTTATAATTTCAGGTATTTTGATAATTAAATATATTAAAGAATTATCTGCAGGAAAAAGCAATAAAGAGTGGAAAGAAAGCCAAATTTAATTGAAATCTTGGTCGAATAGCAGTAAACAAGATGCGGTGCCAACTTCACTTAACAAAATACTGCCGTTCGCCTTGATTGGACGATAATTTTTGTGTTATATATTTACAACATGTACACAACCAAATTTATCAACCCATAGACCCACTACGATAACTGGAAGACCCCATGATTTTACTATATATGTGGATGCTACTATATCCCAAAAATGTTTACAGTCACTAACAGGATTTGCAGCACAATCATAATGTCCTACTACAGCAACTACATTAGAGCTATGAGCTGTTATTGAAATAATAACTTTCTTTCTTAACCTTTCAATTTCAACCCATTGACCTTGAGATAATACCTTATCCATTCCAGGTTCTGTAATTAAATCCACATAATCTACATCAAAGTTTTCTTTTAACCATTTTGTTACAGGAATTTGAGTCCTACCATCAATACAGTTTAGAGCAGTTCCAAATCTTTTTTCCATTTTACACCTTCCATCACTTTTTACTAATACAATATGAAGGTATTATAGAATCTGTGATTTATTCGTATTTCATTATTCGAAAATGGGGATACTTTAAGTATATTACTAATTGGAGGGTTGATTATGGAAAATAAAACATTGCAGCAACAAAAAGATGATGAGTCGAGAATTATAAGAGCGTATGAACAAAAAATATGTAATATCTATAAGCAAGAACAACAACTACATGATTCAAGCGATAACTTAGAACAATTGCTTAATGAAATACATAAACACATAAATATTTTAGATGAGCTAAATCGCTTCCAATAAAATAAAAAAAGAACCTATAAGATAGACAATAAAAAAAATGTCGATTTTTATGGGTTCTTTTTTTTATAGAAATCAAATATTATAGTCACAAAAACTTTTTAATTGCATATGGTGAATTATATTAGCCTTTAAGGAGGTTTTTCAATATGTAAAAAAAAGGGGGAGACTATGTTGTATAAGCTTAAAACGTTTATTTGTTTTTCACTAGTTTTTATCTTAACGTTGCTTCAAGTTCAGGTTTTATCATCTACTGAAATATATGCACAAAACAAAGAATCACTTACTATTAACGAAAGCGAAAAAGTTGAAATAGATAATTTAAAAGAGAAAATCAAGGAAGAATTAAAAGTTACAGATAAAGTTTATCCAATGATCAATTCAATTACATTTGATAAAAGTAATATTGAGATCATTGGAACTGTATTTACATTTACAGCTATTTCTAAAAGGGAAAATTTAAGTTATAAATGGATCATATTTAAAGACCTTAATGAAATACATAAAAAAGAATATAGTAAAGAAAACTTTTTAGATTTTACTATGAATGAATCAGGAAAATACCAAGCTGTTGTAACGGTTAAAGATGAAAACGGAATGATTATAAATAAATTGTCAGAAGCAATTAATATTATTCTTCCCATTAAAATAAATTCTGTTGATATAGATAAAAAAGGTAAACAACTTATTAATACGCCCCTTACCTTTTCTGTTTCTGCACAAGGCGATCATTTAATGTATCGTTGGTCCATATTTAAAGATTCAAATATAGTATATGATGGATTACTTAGTGAAAATAATAGTATTAATTATACCCCACATGAACCAGGCGTATATAAAGGCATCGTATATGTTACTGATGAATTCGGAAAATCCATCAGTAAATATTCAGATGAAGTTATAATATCCGAAAAAATTGTTCCAGAAAAAGAGCAAATTATTAGTTCAGACAAAGAAACATTAGAAGCATCTATAAATACACAAGAATTTAATAGTAAAACAAATCATTATATTTGGATTGATACAACCAAGAACTTAACTTATATTTTCAAAGGAGAAAACAAAAATTGGAATCTTACTAAAACAATGGTGTGCACAGATGGAAAAGCATCAACACCAACTATAAAAGGAAATTTTACAATCCAAGGAAGAGCTCCATGGCTTACTTCCTACAACGGAAAAGTAAAAGCAAAATATAAGGTTAACTTTTTTGGACACTATTATTTCCATTCAATTTTATTTGATTCAAAAGGAAAAAAAGTTGTAGATTCACGATTAGGAAAGTCTCTTTCACATGGCTGTGTTAGATTAAGCGTAGATAATGCTAAGTGGATATATGATAATATCAAAAATGGTACTGGCTTGTACATTTATTAAAGTATTTTTACTATGTATAGAAAATTTTTAGAGATAAAAAATATTCAAAAAGGGAGGTGTTTATTCAGTTTATGATTTATGTTATTACGTATTTTTTATTTTACCATCGCAAAAATTGCACCTGATATGAAGGGAATCAGCCAAATAAACCATACTAAAATACTTAATTTATGAAATTTAACTTTCATTTTTTCATCATCTTTAATTAAAACAATGGTTGCCCAAAGTGCATGAAAAAGCATTAAAAGTATTGCTAACAAACCTGTTATGCCATGAAAATTTAATTTAAAACCGCCACTAGATATTTTACCCATAACGATTGTTCCAAGTGTATCAAATACAAGGCCTATATAAAATACGATTAGATGCCATTTTTTAAGTGCACCTTGTTTTTTTTCACTCCAAACCCCTATTGTATAAAATAGAAGAGCTAAATTCATACAGACAATTGCGTATATTAACATGTAACAAAGCCCTCCTAGCCGAATGCAAGATTTTAATAGATAAATTTTAAGTATATATTTATATGTTTCCCTAAAATTGAATATATAACATGAAATAATCGAGAAACAAAATTTTGGAAGACCTTGTATAAGATTTATTCATCTATAGCCAAATGCACCAGCTGTTGACATAACTTTATCAGATGGAAGAAAAATATTTAGTAATGTTAGCTATAAAGATATTACAGATTATGCTTGTATTCCTTTTGGAACGTATACGTTCCAAGTTCGTCCTACAGGGACTAAGGATGTAGTATTGACCATTCCAAATGTTCAACTCATGCCAAATAATTATTATACAATATATGCAGTTGGGCTAGCAGGTCAGTCTCCACCTTTGAAGGCTATAGTAGCCTTAGAACCAAGGTAGCATGGTTTTTATTTTAAAGAAGAAAAAACTTTAGGAAATAATATGAAAAAGATATTTCCTAAAGTTTTTATGTTGTTGATCTGTAATACTTACTTTAAAAATAATTTTTTAAAATCTGATGTAGCTTTTTTAGAATCTTTGGTATTCAAAATAGCAGAAGAAATAGCTATTCCGCTACTTCTGTATTCTATAATTTCTTTGGCATTATCAATATTGATCCCACCTATTGAATAGATAGGAATATTAATAATTTTTCTTATCTTCAAAAATTCTTCTTTCGTAATATATTGTGCATCTTTTTTAGTATTAGTAGGAAAAACTGCGCCTACTCCTATATAATCTGCTCCATCATTTTCTGCTTGTATTGCAGATTCTTTTGTTTTCGCAGAAATGCCTATTATTTTTTCTTGTCCTAAAATTTTTCTAGCAACAATAAGTGGTAAATCACTTTGCCCTAGATGAACGCCATCTGCATCTACTGCTTGTGCTATATCTAATCTGTCGTTTATTATAAAAATAACTTTATGTTTTTTGCAAATTTCTTTTATTTTTAAGGCGTGATTATAAAAAGCTAGTGAGGAAGAGTGCTTTTCTCTCAGCTGTACGATACTAGTGCCTCCTAGGATGGATGATTCGATTTTTTCACATAGGGTTTCAAAATCAAAATTTGAATCATCCGTCACAAGATAAATATGTTGGTCTTTAAAATTATACATGTTGTATATTCATCTCCTTAGTAAGGGTATCAGAATCCATATTATAAATGGCATCCATAAGATATCTTTTAAAACTTCCGGAACCATCTAATTTGTTCATGCGTTTTGATGCTATTTCCCCGGCAATAGACATAGTGGAAATTCCAGCTATTGCTGATATTAGTGTGTTTTTATTGGCCCCTAAAAAAGATCCAATTAAAGAACTCGTCATGCATCCAGTACCCGTAATTTTAGTTAATAAAATATGACCATTGTCTAAAATATAAGTATGATCTCCATCCGATATAATGTCTTCTTTTCCTGTGATTGCAATAATACAGTCTAACTGTGTAGCCAGTTTTGTAGCAATACCTGGCGAATGATCATCTAAATCAACAGAATCTACGCCACGACTTTTGGTATTTAGTCCAGCAATGCATTTTATTTCTGATAGATTTCCTTTAATTACAGTAATCTTTAATTGGTCTAATAATTTCATAACGCTTTCATAGCGAAAAGGGGTAGCACCTACTCCAACAGGGTCTAATACAATGGGAATATTATTTTCATTTGCAGTTTTTCCAGCAATGAGCATGGCTTTGATGCTTTCTGGAGTACATGTTCCTATATTTAAAACCAAAGCACTACTAAGCTTTAACATATCAGCAACTTCAATGGGAGCGCTTGCCATTACAGGAGATGCGCCTATGGCTAATGTTACATCGGCACATATATTGGTAGTTACATAATTTGTAATGTGATGAACTAATGGACAATGTTCTTTTACACTTTTTAAGCTATTTGAGATTTTTTCATAGATTTCCATGATTTACACACTCCTCTTGTTAGTATGAATAATATACTCGTGATAATCATTACAGGAACAGTTGCACCTAGAATAAAGTCTATTTTAATAAATTGATAATATAAAAATACGCCAATTGCCCATACAATAAAAGAACCCCAGTTAATTAATAAATTATCATTTAATTTCTTGTTTTTATATACTAAATAATCTGTTATAAAAACTGCAAATAGTGGAGCAAATACGGAGCCCATTGCATATAGGAAGTTTTCATATTGTTCAATTGGGATTACAATTGCTAGAAGCATGCCAATGATGCCCATAGTGAGAGCAACCTTTTTTTCATTTAATTTAGTAAATATATTTAAGACTGTAACGCCTGCTGAGTATGCATCCATGAATGTAGTTGTTATGGTAGATAAAACGATAATTCCTAACGCAAAGAAACCAAGATTGGCTGCAAGCATTATAACTCCAGGATCTGGATTTCCAGATACGATTGCACCAGCAAGACCGATTGTATACATCCAACAGCTTCCTATAAAGTATCCTATAAAGCTACCGGATAAAGCGGATGAAGGTTTTTTAGAAAAACGTGTATAATCTGCAATAAGAGGAAGCCAAGAAAGAGGCATGATTACATTTAACTCTATGGCTGTTCCCATGGATACTGAATTTGTTGTACTTGCTGTAAAAAGATCATGATTTTTAAATACAACTGTACTAAGTACAATGGTTAAAAGAAATAACAATGTAACAGCTATTACATTGAGCTTTTTAAATCCATTTTTACCTAGGAAGATCCATAGGCAAATAAAGCTTCCAATAACCATTGACCAAAGAGTGATATGATCAAAAGACCAAATGATCTTGGTGATTTCATTTACACTTCTTGCACCAGAGATAATCATAACTGCCGTCCAACCGATTAGTTGAAGCACATTTAATATAGAAAATAAATAAGAACCATAGAGACCAAAAGAAATTCTAGTGGATAAAATTGAAGGAAGCTTACTTTCTGCTCCAATATACCCACCTAATACTAAAATACTTGTTCCTATAAGGTGACCTATAATAATTGCTGTAAATCCAGATTTAAATCCCATAGGAGCTAAAATTCCTCCAGTTAAGATTTCAGCAATTGAAATAGAGGCTCCAAACCAAAGCATTAAAAGGTGGAAGCTATTAAGTTCTGTATGTGAATTATTCATTTATAATGCCTGCCTTTCGATAAAGTTCATAAAAGTGATGGGTAGGGCCTACGCCATGCCCAATAGAAAATCCATGTTCTATTGCAGTTGTAACATATTTTTTTGCATTTTCTACTGATTTTGAAATGGAGTTTCCTTTTGCCAAATTCGCTGCAATGGCAGATGATAAAGTACATCCTGTACCATGTGTATGGGTAGTTTCAATACGCTCTTGCGTCAATAGATAAAAAACATTTCCATCATATAATACATCTGTGGCATCATTGGATAAATGTCCACCCTTAACCAATACATACTCAGGTCCTAATGTATGTAATTCTTTTGCAGCTTTTTTCATATCTTCAAGATTGTTGATCTTATATCCTAATATTTCTTCTGCTTCTGGTAAGTTGGGTGTTATTAAAGTAGCCATAGGAAGTAAAACTTCTATTAAAGTCTTTTTTGCCTCTGGATTTAGTAGATCATAGCCACTTTTAGAAATCATAACCGGGTCTAGGACGATAGGGGGTAAATCATATTTTTTTAGTGTATCTGCAATGGTCTTTATGGTTTCTATTTCAGATACCATACCTATTTTTATAGCATCTACTCTTATATCATCAAAAATTGCTTTTATTTGAGCAGCAATAACCTTAGGGCTTATATTTTGAACATGAAATACGCCTTTTGTATTTTGAGCAGTAACAGCAGTAATAACACTCATTCCAAAAGTTCCAAGAGCTGAAAAAGCTTTTAAATCTGCTTGAATACCTGCGCCTCCGCAGCTATCTGAACCTGCAATCGTTAAACAATGTTTCATAATTATTTACTCCTTTCTTCTTTTAAAATAGGGAATTTAGTACTAGCACTTAATAATAGTGAAGCAATCATACTTCCACCTATGGAACTAGTAAGAAATGGGACAATGAAAAAGAATGCACTACAATTTGCGCCTAATATGAATTTTGCGATAGGAAAAGATAATAATCCTCCTAATATACCAGTACCAAAGATTTCACCTAAAATGGCCATATGCTTTTTCTTACTGGTTTTATAGAATATTCCAGCTAAGAACGCACCAATCATGCTTCCAGGAAAAGCAAGAAGGGAACCTGTTCCTAAAAAATTTCTCAGAAGTGAAATAATAAAGGCATTTGATAAAGCAGCCCAAGGGCCTAGCCATATAGCAGATAGGATATTAATAGTATGTTGAACAGGAAATATCTTAGAAACACCAATAGGAATATAAATGAGGTGTCCTGTAATCGTTGCAATACCTATTAAAAGAGATGAAAATACAAGCTTTTTTGTGTTCATATAATTCTCCTTTCTCGACAAAAGGGAAATAGCAATATGAAAAATTTACCAAAAATAAAAAACACAAATCCGCCATAGGATTTGTGTCATGTATTTTAACGATAAAATCATGTAATTGCTTCCCTACGCTGGTATTATCCAGATCAGGTGAAGGGTCATAGGATTACATCCTTACTCTCAGCTGGTTATACCAGCTCCCCTAGCGCCGATTATTTTATTTGATTTCATGATACTACAATTGCTAGAGATTGGCAATACAAAAACAAAAATACATATAAATATGTTAATTAATAGAAATATGAGTATAATAGATGTATATACAAAAAATATAAAGTGGGTGAAAATATGAAGTTTAGTGAATTTACATATGAAAGACCGAATCTAGAAGCATTTAAAAATGAATTTGAAGTATTATTAAAACAATTTAATGATTCAAAGAACCTAGAAGAACAGGATCAATTGATGGCAGATATTAATAATTTACGAGGTAAATTTGATACTATGGAGCAAATTGCATATATTAGACATACCATCAATACAGAAGATGATATCTATGAAGAAGAACAAAATTTCTTTGATCAAAATAAACCTGTATATGATGAAATGATTTCAAAATATTATAAAGCACTTACAGATTCTAAATATCAAAAAGAATTAGAGGAAAAATGGGGGGAACAAGTCTTTAATATTGCCAACCTTACAATGAAAACATTTTCAACTGAAATCATAGAAGATTTAAAAGAAGAAAATAAATTGATGAGTGAATATACCAAATTATTATCTTCAGCACAAATCGATTTTGAAGGAGAAAAAAGAAGTTTACCTCAATTAAGACCCTTTCAAATGTCTACGAATAGAAATATACGAAAAAATGCAAATGAAGCGAAATATAACTTTTTTAAAGAAAATGAGCAAAAGTTTGATGATATTTATGACAAGTTAGTAAAAGTAAGAGATCAAATGGCAAAAAAATTAGGATATGAAAATTTTATTGAATTAGGGTATGATCGTATGGTTCGATCAGACTATAATCCCGAGATGGTAAAAAATTTCAGGGAACAAGTCCGAAAAGATATAGTGCCTATTGCAACCAATCTAAGAGAAATACAAAAGAATAGATTAGAATTAAATAAGCTTATGTATTATGATGAAATTTTAACTTTTAAAGATGGAAATGCCAACTTAATAGGAGATGCAGACTATATTCTTAAAAATGGAAAAGAAATGTATGAAAGCTTGTCCAAAGAGACGAAAGTTTTCTTTGATGAGATGGTTGAAAAAGAGTGTATGGATTTATTAAGCAAAAAAGGAAAGTCACCAGGAGGATATTGTACATATATAAATGATTATAAAATGCCTTTTATATTTTCAAATTTTAATGGAACCTTAGATGATATAGATGTACTTACACATGAAGCAGGTCATGCATTTCAAGTTTATGAAAGCAGGAAATATGAACTGCCAGAGTATAATTTTCCTACACTCGAGGCTTGTGAAATTCATTCTATGAGTATGGAGTTTTTTACTTGGCCTTGGATGGATTTATTCTTTGGAGATCAAGCAGATAAATATCGTTTTGGACATTTAAGTGAAGCACTTTTATTTATTCCGTATGGAGTAACGGTAGATGAATTTCAGCATTTTGTATATGAAAATCCTAAAGCTACACCAGAAGAAAGAAGAAGTGCTTGGAGAGAGATTGAGAAAAAATATCTTCCTCATAGGGACTATGGAGATCATGATTATTTAGAATCAGGTGCATATTGGCATCAACAGGGGCATATTTTTAAAAATCCATTTTATTATATTGATTATACATTAGCAGAAGTTTGTGCATTTCAATTTTGGAAGAAATCTAGAGAAGATTGGAAATTAGCATGGAAGGATTATTTAAGATTATGTAGAGCTGGAGGAAGTAAATCCTTTTTAGAATTAGTAGAATTAGCAGATTTGAAAAGTCCATTTGAAGATGGATGCATAAAATCAGTTATAGGAGAAATTGAAAAATGGCTTAAGGAAGAAAAGCAGCAGGATTAAACATCCTGCTGCTTTTTAAACTATCTTAGTAGTCCAATCTTCAATATTCCATACTTCATGAATAATATCCATGTAAAATTCAGGTTCATGAGAAACCAAAAGAACAGTTCCCTTAAATTCCATTATGGCTTTTTTTAGTTCCGCTTTTGCATCAACATCTAAGTGATTTGTAGGCTCATCTAAAACTAAAAAGTTAATGTTTTTTAACATGATTTTACATAATCTTACTTTAGCAGCTTCTCCACCACTGAGCACTCTCATTTGGCTCGTAATATGATCCGTCGTAAGTCCACATCTAGCTAATGCTTGTCGGACTTCATGACTTGAAAGGCTTGGATATTCACTCCAAATTTCTTCCATGGCTGTGTTAGAATTATCTCTTGAAGATTCTTGTTCAAAATATCCAATTTCAAGATAATCACCAAGTAGAACTTCTCCATCATAAGGCTTTATACTACCTATTAAAGTTTTTAGTAGTGTAGATTTACCAAGTCCATTTACTCCTTTTAAGGCGATTTTTTTACCTCTTTCCAGATGAACATTTAGCTTGCTTGTTAATGGTTCGTTATATCCTAATATTAGATCTTTTGCTTCAAATACAAATTTACTAGGAACCCTAGCTTCATTAAATTTAAAGGATGGTTTAACTTTTGTTCTGACTTTTTCTATGATATCCATTTTATCAAGCTTTTTCTGTCTACTTTTAGCCATACCCGTTGTAGCTACTCTCGCTTTATTCTTAGCAATAAAAGTTTCTAAATTTTTAATTTCTTTTTGTTGTTTATCATAGGATTGTTCAATTTGTCTTCTTTTTAAAGCATACATGCGCTCAAAATCTTCATAACTACCCTTATATCTTGAAAGGCTTCCGTTTTCCATATGATAAATTACGTTAGATACAGCATTTACAAATGAAATATCATGAGATACTAATATAAAACTGTTTTCATAATTTTGAAGATAGTTTTTGAGCCATTCTATATGTTCAATATCTAAATAGTTTGTAGGCTCATCTAAGATGAGTATCGTTGGATTTTCTAAAAGTAATTTCGTAAGAAGAACCTTGGTTCTCTGTCCACCACTTAATTGAGATACATCTTTTTCAAGGCCAATCTCTCCAAGACCCAATCCATTTGCAACTTCTTCTATTTTAGAATCAATGGCATAAAATCCACTTAGTTCTAAAGTGTCTTGAATTTGTGCAGTATCTTCCATAAGTTTAGCCATATCACCATCAGATGCTTCAGCCATTTGATCATATTTACTTAGCATTTCTTGTTCTAATTCAAACATTCTGTTGAATGCAGTTCTTAATATATCTCTTATGCTTTTACCACTTTCTAGTGCCGTATGCTGATCTAAGTATCCAACACTTACTTTATTTGCCCATCGGATCTTACCTTCATCAGGCATTAGCTTTCTAGTTATTATATTTAAGAAAGTAGATTTTCCTTCTCCGTTTGCACCTACAAGAGTTATATGTTCTCCTTGTTTTAATCTAAAGGAAACATCATCTAAGATAATTCTTGAACCAAACCCATGATTTACATTTTCAACCAATAGCATTTTTATACACCTCATTAAATTATAGTCTCTACTAGTTTATACAAAAAAGGTCATAAGTTCAAATGAAAATTCTACAAATATTGTAGAAAAGTATGTACTTTATGGATTATTAGGGTATAATAATATTTAAATAGCATTTTTTAAAAAATAGTTATAAAAATCAGGAGGGATAATATGAACAACGATAAAAAACACAGCTGTAATTGTAATCATGATCATGAACATAACCATGAGGAAGAACATGATTGTGGATGCGAAGGCGGATGCGATTCTAATGAAGAAGTAGAAATGATTTATTTAACACTAGAAGATGGAAAAGAGTTAGCATGCGAGATACTAGCTACTTTTGAAATAGAGAAGAAAGAGTATATAGCATTACTTCCTACAGAAGAAGAAGATGTATTCTTATATGGTTATGAAGAATCTGAAGAAGGACCAATTTTATCAGAAATTGAAACAGATGAAGAATACAAGAATGTATCAGAAGCTTTTTTAAGCTTATGTGAATAGATTTTACAGAAATAATAGCAGAAGATTAGCCTTTTGTTATTATTTTTTTTAGTCTTATTGAAGAAAGGAAAAAAGAAATGAAAATAAATCAATCATATGTAAAAGCAGTTATGCTAATGGCGATCCTTTTAGTATGTAATAGTTTACTTATAGGATGTGGACAAGGAAAAATTGAAGTAATAAAAAGAGATACCTATGCATTAGGAACCTATATACAAATGACAATAATGGATCAAACAAAAGAAGATGGAAATAGAATCATTGATTTAGCCATAAAGAGGATTAATGATATAGAAAATGAAATATCTGTAAATAAAAAAAATAGTAAAATTACAGAGGTAAATAAAAATGCAGGAGTGAAAAGTGTAGTCGTTGGTGATGATGCATATTATATTATAAAAAAAGCATATAAATACGAAAAAATGACAAATGGGGATTTTGATATAAGTATATATCCTTTGGTTAAATTATGGGGGATTGGTACAGATTATCCAAAATTGCCTACAAGTGAAGAAATAAAAGAAAAAATGGATTTAATAAATTATAAAAATGTCATTATAAATGAGGACAAAAGTATATTTTTAGAAAATAAAAAACAAGGAATAGATTTAGGTGGAATCGCAAAAGGTTATATAGCAGATGAAGTAAAAAAAGTATTAAGAGAAAATGGCGTAGAAAGTGGAGTTATAAATTTAGGTGGAAATATTATGACCATAGGCAGTAAAATGGATGGCACAGATTGGAAAATAGGAATTCAAAACCCAGATACGAATAGAGGTCAATATTTTTCTATACTAGATGTTAAGGATAAATCAATTATTAGTTCAGGAGGATATGAAAGATACTTTGATCAAGATGGAACAAGATATCACCATATATTAGATCCTAAAACAGGATACCCATCAAACTCAGATTTAATAGGTACTACAATAATAAGTGATTATGGAATTGATGGAGATGCCCTTTCAACTAGTGTATATATATCAGGGTTAGAAAAAGGGATAGAATTGATCAATAAGTTAGAGGGTATAGAATGTATTTTAGTGACAAAAGATAAGAAAGTTTATGTAAGTGAAGGAATAAAAGATGATATTGTGTTGGATGATGATACCTTTAAATTTATTGATAAATAAAAATAATACCCCCATTACTGGACATATATAAAGTCTGGTAATAGGGGTTATTATTTTTGTGTTTACTTAGGGATTATAACAATGGATTTAAATAAGTCACCATCTATCTCGATATGAAATTTACCATTTTGTAATTCTATAAGACTCTTGGCAATTGATAGTCCAAGTCCACTACCTTCGCTATTTCTAGACTCATCCCCACGCTTAAACCGTTCCATTAATTCGTGTTCATCTATATTAAGTTCATAAGCAGATATATTTTTTATAATAATAGAAGTACTGTGTTCTGAATCAATCACATCAATATAAACTCTAGATTTTTTAAGAGCATATTTAAATATATTAGACATAAGGTTTTCTATTACACGCCATAATAATTTGCCGTCTGCTTTAACAAATACTTTCTCTTTAGGATAATTGAACTTAAAGTCTAATTCTGAAGAAATGATTTTATCATCTAATTCACCCATTCCTTGTGTTAGAAGAGAAATGATATCTATGTTCTCTAAATGAACAGGGATATTACCACTAGATGCTTTTGAGGCTTCAAACAAGTCATCTGTCAAAGTCTTTAATCTTAAAGATTTTTGATCTAATACATCTAAATATTTTTCTGCATTTTCGGAATGAAAGCCTTCTTTTTTTAATAAATCTATATAGGTTATGATAGAAGTAAGAGGCGTTCTTATGTCATGGGATACATTACTAATCAGTTCTGTCTTTAGTCGTTCACTTTTAAGTTCGTTGTTTACAGCCGCTTTTAGGCCGTCTGTAATACCATTAATATCATCCGCAAGTTTTCCGTAAATACCTGTGTTACTTGTTTTGATCATGTAGTCGAGTTCGCCATTCTTTATATGTTCTACACCCTCTATAATATTTTTAAAATCGTTTGCTTTATTGGGTGTAGGAAGCATTCTTAGTGCTATTGGAGCACTGCTGAATAATCCTTTTACAAATGAATATAGTTTGAGTAATATTTTAGATGATAAATTATGGGTAATAATCGTTTTATTTTTAATGTGTTTTAGGATCGATAATAATAGATTTATACTTACTAAGCTACTGATAGCTAGTAAGGGAATTAAATAGAAATAACGAACATCGTCAAACAATTTACAAGCAACAGCAATGCAAATGCTCATAATAGCTGTAGTTGCTATGATATTTACATCTATATAGATTCGATCTGTTGATAACAAATGAATTTTTTCATCATCAGAACGTCTTCCGCAGGTATAAAGTAGATAGATCAGACAAATGATAAAGCCCATCATTAAAAGACCAATACGCATTAAAGTGGGAACTAGAATCTTTCTATCTGCATTCCATTGTTTAATTTTAGGATTTAAAAATACATCGTTTAATCCCACATACAGGATATCCTGTGGATAATAACTAAGGTCCTCTTCTTCATATCTAAATTCTGGTGAAGCTACATAGGAAGTTGTATAACCGTTTTTATCAAATAATATATGAACGGGCTGAGATTTAAAGAACTTTGTTGATTTATCTGAAACATTGGTATATTCAGAGTCTGTACTTGACATATAGTAATATAAACCATTTGTTTGATTCACTTTTTTAACCAAGCTATAATAACTATTTAATTCATGATCTATATGTGCATCTTTATACAGTTTAATTTCTTCAGCATATTCCTTTTCAAATTGAGAGATCAATACTTTTTCCGGTACTGCATTATATTGTTTTGAGCTATTTCTATAGAAATCATTCTTAAAATCTCTATAAAGATTTTGAAGCTTCCATGAGTAGTTATAGTAGTTATCTATATCTTTATCTAAAGTCCCACCATTTTTTATATACGCTTCACTTTTGTACTGTTTTGAAACCTGTTTTAAATTTCTTGTAATATTCCTCAACTCATATTCTAAAGATTTACTTTCTAAATAATTGTTTTCAAAAGCAGCTTCCCATGTTATATTTTTTGTGTTTTTTACTAAATAAACAAAAATAGTCAAACTACTTGTTAAAAGAAGGACAGCTAATATGAAAGCGATAGATTTTGAAAATTTATTGTACTTAATATTTTTCCACTTTGTAGCCAATTCCCCACACCACCTTTAAATATTTTGGTTCCTTTGGATTTATTTCGATTTTTTCTCGTATTCTTCTAATATGAACAGCAACTGTATTTATAGAGTTATAGGCAGGTTCATTCCAAGCATTTTCATAAATTTGATCTATTGAATATACTTTACCTGCATTTTCTGTCAGGAATTTAAGTATTTTATATTCAATGGGTGTTAATTTTACCAATTCACCATCTACCGTTATTTTTTTTCTTTCATCATCTATAATTAATTCACCTGTTTTATAAAGGCCTGTTTTATGTATAAAACTTCCGAGTGTTGTATATCTTCTAAGTTGGGACTTAGACCGAGCGATAAGCTCTAATGGATTAAATGGTTTGGCTATATAATCATCAGCCCCTATATTGAGTCCCATTATTTTATCCATATCTTCAGATTTAGCAGAAAGCATGATTATTGGAATATTTTTAGTCTCTCTTATTTTATTTGTAGCTTTCATACCATCCATTTGTGGCATCATAATATCCATTATAATGAGATGAATTTCTGTATCTTCTACTATTTGTAATGCTTCTAATCCGTTATATGATTTGAAAATGTTATAGCCTTCATTTTTAAGATATATTTCTATCGCTTCAACGATTTCTTGATCATCATCACATATAAGTATGTTCATGAAGTATCACCTCTTGGTTTTATTGTAGACATATTATATCACAACCTCTCAATATTGATCTTACATAAATAATATCATCTACTTTTTACAAAAATGTTTATGAAATTCTTAAGATTTTCTTAAGAACGATAATATAATGAATTATGAAAATACTACTTCTAATCATGGATGTGTTAAGGTTTCATTTTTACAGATTTTATATTCATTATCACCTTCATTGTTTTATTAAAAAACAGTAAAATATCAGTGTAAAGAAAACTCACAACCGAATGGAGGAAATAAAAATGAAAAAAATGTTCTCAGTATTACTTATTTTGACAATGGTATTATCACTAAATATTAGTGCATATGCTGAAAGTTATACTGTACAGAGTGGTGATGTATTATGGAAAATTGCTGAGCAGTATGATAAAACATGGCAGGAGTTAGCTGAAAAGAATCAACTAAAAAACCCGAATTTAATTTACCCAGGTCAAAAAATTACAATTTCACAAGATGTTAATGTAGCCAATAGGGAAAAAGTTGAACGAACAAATAAAGACAAAGTTGTTGCATTATTAAAAAGTATCGAAACGGGAGATATGAGTGCGATTACATATATTAATCCAAATAAATATATACAGCATAACTTATCAGCTGAAGATGGATTGGAAGGATTTGGGAAATTATTAAGTGCATTACCTAAAGGAAGCGCGAAAGTAAATGTTATTAGAGCCTTTGAAGATGGAGATTATGTGGTTACTCAGACTGACTATGACTTCTTTGGACCAAAAGTAGGTATGGATGTATTTAGATTTGAAAATGGTCTAATCGTTGAGCATTGGGACAATTTAACAGAGAAAACAGAACCAAACCCAAGTGGTCATACGCAATTTGATGGTGAATCAATTATTACAGATTTAGAAAAAACAGAAGAAAATAAAGCTCTTGCGACGGATTTTGTTGAAACAGTCCTAATAAATGGGAAATACGATCAAATGTCTAATTACTTTAATGGAGATCAGTATATTCAACACAATTCTGGTATAGGCGATGGCTTATCTGGATTGGGAAAAGCTTTAAGTGCCATGGCTGAGCAAGGAATTACCATGTCATATAGTAATATTCATAAAGTTGTAGGCGAAGGTAATTTTGTATTTGTTATGTCAGAAGGTACATTTGGTGGAGCACCTTATGCTTATCATGATATCTTCAGAATTGAAAATGGTAAAATCGCAGAACATTGGGATGTAATGTCTGAAATTCCCAATAAAGAAGAATGGAAAAACGATAACGGTAAATTTTAACTAAAAAGCCCATTACTTTTAATTAAAAGTAATGGGCTAATAAATTTATACAGTTAATTGTTTACTAATATTTTAAGGGTGATAGTGATTATTTTTTACCTAAATATTCTTCTAATGTTATGTTTTGATTTGTAATTTCTTTGGCAGCGTCCTTTCCAATATAACGAAGATGCCAAGGTTCATATTGATATCTTGTAATGTGTTCTTTTCCTTTTTCATAGCGTATAATGAATCCAAATTTATGGGCATTTTCTTTTACCCATTTTCCCTCCTTTGTTGCTCCAAAGTATTCTGTTAATTTGAAATTTGCAGTTGCGCTTGTTATATCCATTGCCAATCCAGTTTGATGCTCACTTTCTCCAGGTTTTGCACTAAACTGGTTGGCTATTTCCATTCCGTATTTTTCAACATTGGAAGCAAATATTGCTTTTTGACGATCATAGGAACGATAACCAGATACTGCATACAAGGTAATATTTTCTTGCTTTGTTTGTTCAAACATTTCTTCCAGAGCTGATGCCCCATCTTGTCTCATTAATTTTTTAGGATTATAGTCCTTAAAAGAAAAAGAAACATTTGGTACAACGACATTTTCTGGAATATAAGTTGAAGGGAGTCTATTATTTTTATTCACGAGTACCAAAACATCCCTTGGATTTGATATAATGGCATCTTTATTATTAAGCAATGTTTGTTGTAAATATTCTTTTGTTTTTGGACCATATACGCCATCATTTGTTAAAGCTGCATGTTGTTTTTGGAAGTCTAAAATGGCTGCTTTGGTTCTAGAACCATAAATCCCATCTGGACTCAATGAATACCCTAGGTCATTGAGTGCCTTTTGTATTTTTTTTACATCTTCCCCTCGAGCACCAACATTCAAAACAACATTTGGTAATACACTAACAGGTACGGTGATATCCCCATTTGGAATCGTTAAAGTTTGTCCAATATAAAGGGCATCTCCAGTTAATCCATTGACAGCCTTAAGCTGTTCTAATGATACATTGTATTGTTTTGAAATTTTAAATAATGTATCTTCTTTTTGTACTATATAGATAGTTGGTTGCATATTTGGAATCTTTAAAAGTTGACCCTTATAGATTAGATTACTGGTTAATCCGTTGATAGATTTTAATTGATCTACGGTTGTGTCAAATTTTCTTGAAATTCCGAATAAGGTATCACCAGACTGTACTGTATAAGGGGCAAATGTTTGATTTTGTACTTGGTTTGTATTGGCGATGGAACTAGTTTCTGCATGAATAGAACTAAAAGGAATTGAAGTTAATAGTAATGAACCAAGCATAATTTTAACTGTCTTTACTTTGACATTTGGTATTTTCTCTTTAATGTAATCGCTTACATATTTTTCAAAGCTTCCTGTATCTTTTTTGTGTGTTTCAAGAAATTCTTTTGCGAATTCACTTAATTGTTGATCAAGATATAATTCAACGATATAACCATCTTGATCTTCAATTATTTTATGATTAATAAACCATTTCATTTTTGCACCACCTTTTTTATTATTATGTGGATCTTTTTTAGCATTCATTCTTTTATAGAATTGTACGTAAGAAAATATAAAATACAAGGAGAGTATTTATAAATACATTTAAGAACATGAAATAAACAAAGGTCAGGCATTAACTATGCTTGATTTTTTTTATTAGAATATAAAATAATTTCTTTTATAGATAGACATGATGTTTTAAAAAAGTTTATAATGAATTTAGAAGATTTTGAAAATTGTATTTTATGAAAAGTTATCAAAGGGGGAAAATACATGAATGAAAAGGTGAAGGACTACATAAATCGAGATAGAATTATTGAGTTATTAACAAAAATGGTAGAAATTCCCAGTCCTTATTTTCATGAAGAAGAAATAATGAATTTTACTTATTCTTGGCTAAAGGAAAGAGATTTAAATTCTGAATTCCATAGGTATGAGGAAAATAAGATTACAAATTTTAAAGGAATAAATATCGTTGGAAGATTAAAAGGGAAAGAAAAAGGACCATGTGTTTTATTAAATGGACATCTAGATACAGTTAATATTTGTGAAGGGTGGAAAGAAGAACCACTTAAAGGAACCATAGAAGGAAATAAGCTTTACGGGTTAGGTGCTCTAGATATGAAATCTGGTTGTGCAGCTTTATTATTAGCAATTGAAGCTTTTAAAAATACGGTAGAAAATTTTAAGGGAGAAATTATATATTCCTTTGTTTCAGATGAAGAAGGCCCTTATGGTTTGGGAACAAATGCAATTATAGAAGATGGATTGGTTGATCATGTTGATGTGGCTATTGTAACAGAACCAAGCAGTGGATTTTGTGGTATTGATTTTCCTTGCATTTGTTTAGGTGCTAGGGGCGGATACAATTATACCGTTGAATTTAAAGGAAAGGCTGCTCATGCAGCAAATCCTGAAATGGGGAATAGTGCTGTTGTGGATTGTGCAAAGGTTATGTTGGAACTGAAAAAATCTCAAATGATAGAAGATCCTAAATTAGGAAAAGGTTCTATATGCATCATTGAATCTGGCGGTGGAGGCCAGGCTTGTAGTGTGGCGGACAAGGCATTTTTTACTGTCTTTAGGCATGTAGTAAGAGGTGAAGATAAAGCGTATCTTGAAAAAGAGTTATATGAAGCAGTAAAAAGAGCAAATATCAAATCAGAGGTCAAGATGAAATTTAGAGATGGTCCTAGTGATGAAAGCCAAGGATTTGAACCTTATATTGTAGATGAAGAAAATCTATATACAGATAAAATGGTCAACAGTATTCAAAAAACTTGCAATCAAAAACCAAAAATTGCATATTTCTCTAGTATTGGAGATTTTAATTATTTGGGTTCAAGATTAAAGGTACCGACGTTTTTATTTGGTCCATATGGAAAAAATTATCATACTGCAAACGAATATGTAGAAATAGATACAGTTATAAAAACAGGGAATGTAATTTATGAATTTTTAGTGAATACACTTGTGATAGATTAAAATAATAAAACCTCTCATTGATCTAAAAGAATGAGAGGTTTTGATAAAAGGCTATAAAATACTTTGTATATGGAAAAGATATACTTATTAGGAGGTTGAAAACAGTTGCAAAATACTAAATAGAATAAAATCGTATCAAATGTAATTCATGAAAGGCGGTAATAAGTATTGAAAGAATACCTTACAAATAGGCAAATTGCATTTATAATTTTTGGTATAACTGTAGGATACGGTATTATGCCTCTTACTAAAAATATTGTAGAAAAAACAGGAACAGGAGGATGGTCGTCCTTAGTAGTTGCAATCGTAATAGCCATTATTTTAACATATATACTTACATATCTTGGATATGTCCATGAAAATAAAACAATAGATGAATATAGTGAGATATTAACTGGAAAATATATAACATTTATATTCATTGGTATATATATCATATATTATTTTTTAGCATTTACGCTTGTAACAAGAATGGCTAGTGAAATGGTTAAGCTTAATGTGTTAGTAAAAACACCTGTATGGGTATTAAGTTTATTTATACTTGCTATTGCATATTATGCAGTAATAAAAAGGTTACAAAATATTGCAAGGATTTGTGAAATATACGGTATGATTATTATTATAGCATTTATAATTACCATAGGAGCTATGTTTACCCAAGGGAAATTAATCAATGTAAAACCATTCTTTGTTGTAGAAGATATAAAAATATATTTTAAAGCCATTCCAATAACAATATTCCCATTATTAGGTATGGAATTAATTGGTATAATCCCTTTCGATAGAAAAATAAACAATAAAAAAATATTTAAATATACAACTTTTATGGTAGCCTTCATAGGAATTCTTTATATACTTGAAATGGAAGCTTGTATGGCGATCATGGGGCAGTCTGTTATATATTATAAGGCTTCATTGTTGGCTACAATAAGAAGAATCGAAATTACTTCCTTTCAATTTTTAAGTAGACTTGATGGTATTGTTATCGTATTTTGGTTAATGGCTGTATTGTGTACAGTTATTATATGGGCATATGGGACAGTTTTTCTTATTCATAAATACTGTAGAAGGATTCACTTTAATCTTCTTGCATTTATTGTAATGGCTTTGTCCTTTATTGTATCAAGAATGCCTAAAACTGTAGATCTAGTAGAGGAGATTTATAATAATGTATCATACGTGGGGTTTATAGCAGCGGGCGTTATACCCATGATTTTATTGATAATTACAAAGATAAAAAAATATGATAAGAAAATTTAATAAAGTAGTACTTAGTAAAAACAACCATAAATACAAATAATAAACTGTGCAATCTTGAAGTAAAATTGCACAGTTTATTATTTGTATTTATAAATATCTTTTTAAAATAAATGTCATTTTTTTTAGTCCTGTGGTGTTTATATTTATGAAGACAGGGGGTGGTTAATATTTTTGGGATCCCAAGACCAAGGAAAAAAAGAGAAGAAATTTTTCAAATAAACTATGAAAAATATTATAGCATAGTATATAAACAGCTATACTACTTAGTTGGAAATAATGAATTAGCGGAAGATTTAACGCAAGAAGTGTTTATAAAATATTATCATTCAAAAGAAAAATTTGAGTTTTTAGGTGCATGGCTTTCAAAGGTTGCAACAAATACTGCTTTTAATCACTTAAGAGGAGAAAAAAGAAGAATCAAAAGAGAAGAAAGTATTCTAGAAGAAGTAGATAGTATATTTTCCACAGAAGATGAAATATTTAGAAATGAAGAAATTAAAAGAGTTAGAAAGGTGTTATCAAATCTAACAGAAAATCAAAGAATCTCACTTATTTT
The DNA here is from genome assembly GCA_015686845.1 of Lutibacter sp. B2. Taxonomy (GTDB): domain Bacteria; phylum Bacillota; class Clostridia; order Peptostreptococcales; family Thermotaleaceae; genus JADPRS01. The sequence continues at coordinate 63,602 of JADPRS010000007.1, read as the reverse complement.
AAAATTTTCAGGATATTCATATGAAGAAATTCATATTGCAACAGATATTCCTAAAAATAATATAGGACAGCTGATTGTACGGGGAAAACAGAAATTCTTGAAATTATATGAAAAGGAAGGTGATTTCAATGTGTTATAAAATTGAGATACTTCAGCAAGTTATTGATCATACCTATACAGGAGATGTAGATGAGGTAATGTCACATATAAATACTTGTTCTATCTGTAGAGATGCATTTGAAAAATTAAAGAACCAAGAGATGTTGGTAGAAAATGCGCTTAAAGCAGGCATTGTAATACCTACTCGTAGTCCGATACATTCAATTAATAATACCAATAAAGGGAGGAATTTTAAAATGAATAAATTAGCTAGAAGATGGACTGCAGCGGCTGCTGTAGTTGCCATAGGTACAGGATTATTATTTGTGGACCCTGTTATAGCAAAGGCACAGGATTTATTAAAAATATTTCGTATGAACGAAATGACGACCGTATCTATTAGCGAGTCAGATATTAGAGAAATTGATGAAGTATTCCGTAAAGGAAATGGATCTAAAGAAATTGAAAATTTTGTTAAGATTGATGTGTCATCACAGGGGAAGGAAATAAATATAGCTGGTTTAGAGAGTGGTAATGAAATAAAAGAAAAAATGCCTAGTGCGAAAGTAATAAAAGTAAAGGATGATTTTAAGTATGGTTATGCTAGTATTTATCCAAAACAAGATATTACTTTAAAGTTAGATGTAAACAAAGCCAATGCGTTTTTAAATTATTTAGGTGAAGATACAAAGATACCTCAAGCGTTAAATAATAAACCTTTTACCATTCATTCTGAGGATGTAATAAATTATAGTATAGAAAAGAAAAGTGCGAATAAAGACGAAATAAGAAAATATATTAATGTAACCCAGATGAAGGTACCTAGTATAGAAATGCAAAGTGATATAGATGAAAAGGAATTGATAAAATTATTGTTTTCTATGGATTTCTTACCAAATAATTTAAAGAAACAATTTATGAGTATAGATCATATAACATCAACTATACCAATACCTTATAATTCAGATACACAAATAAAAGAAGAAATCACTATTAGAGGAAAAAAAGCCATTGTTGTGAAAGAAAAAGATTCAGAGTATGATTATTTAAATCTTTTCTTTAAGGAAGGAGATAAGCTATACTCTATAAGTAGTAATTGTAATATTGATGAAATACTACCTTTCATTGAGGAGATGAAGTAGATGGTTATTCAAACGGACAATTTGACAAAACAGTTTAAAGGTAAAGGTGGATTTGTGAATATTTCTCTCTCTGTTAAAGAGGGGGAGGTATTTAGCCTTCTAGGCAAAAATGGTGCGGGAAAAAGTACATTTATAAGAACACTTCTTGGAATCCTTCATCCAGATTCAGGAAGGGGTGAAATTCTGGGACAATCCATAGGGCATATTCAAACTAGAAAAAAAATAGGATATTTACCTGAACTTTTTCAATATCATAATTGGCTTACTGGTTATGAACTTTTATTTAATCATGGACTACTTTATAAAATGGATAAAAAAGAGATTAAAGATAGAATTGAAGAAGTGATTGAAATCGTAGGACTTAAAGGACATGAATATAAAAAAATAAAAGAGTACAGCAAGGGAATGAAACAAAGGATTGGTTTAGCAAGTGCAATTCTTTCAAATCCTAAGATTTTATTCTTAGATGAACCTACGAGTGCACTAGATCCTATTGGAAGAAAAGATGTACGTGATATCATTTTAAAATTAAAAGATCAAGGAAAAACAATATTTCTAAATACCCATCTTTTAAGTGAAGTAGAACTTGTATCAGATCGAGTGGCTATTTTGGATAAAGGAAGAATGAAAAAAATTGGAACGATTCAGGAACTTCTTCATTCACCCGTACTTCTTTCAATAGGAAATATAAATGAAAAAATAATCAATGAACTTAAAAAAGTCGATCAAAATATAAAAAAAGCTGGAAATCAAATAGAAATGTCTGTATATGATGATGAACTTCTTCCTAAGATCGCAGAATGTATCGTAAAAAATGATGGGCAATTATATATGATGAAGAAAAAAGAAAATGTACTTGAGGAACTATTTATTAAAACAGTAGGGGAGGAGGAGTAAAATTGAGTACAATTATAAGACTTACATTTCTTGAAATGAGGAAAAAGAAAATTTTATATCTCACCCTTCTATTAACAGCTGTTTTTTTGACGCTTTATGGAACGGCACTTAGATTCGCTTATAAATCTTTGAATCATGAAGATACCCTTATTAGACTTACGGTTTCAGGTCAACTTTTATCTATGGGGGTTTATGCTGTTGGATTTATAACAGCTTTTTTGTCTATTTTTTCAAGTGCAGGAGCTATTTCTTCAGAAATTGAAAATGGTACCTACGATGCTATTTTATCAAAGCCAATTGCTAGATATGAAATTGTTTTAGGACGATTTATAGGTATTCTATCAGTAATTATTCCTTATGTAACAATTTTATTCTTGAGCATTATAGGATTAAATATTTTCTTTGGAAAGGGTGTTGTTGTTAATTTCTCTATGATAGCAATCATCAAATCCTTAGCTACTTTTTATCTTTTACCTATCTTATTAATTTCAATAGGAATATTTTTTAGTTGTTCCATATCAACCATGGGATCAGGTGTTGTCATGGTGATTTTATATTTTTGTGGTATGGTAGGAGGAATTTTAGAACAGATAGGACATTTTATAACACTGGAAGCTACAAAAGTAGCCTTGACAAATATTGGAATAATAACGAGTCTTGTAATCCCATCAGATATTATTTATAGAAAAGCATCTTCACTTTTATTTACAACCTCTTCAGGGTTAAATGTTAGTTTGGAGAGTATGTTGGGCGCATCTATTCAGCCAAGTCCATTGATGATGGGATATATTGTTATATACTCTATTGTCATGATTGTTTTAGCTGTTCGGAAATTTGAAAAAAGAGATCTGTAATATGTGAAAATTTAGTATGGGTCCAATATGAATATTTAAAATAAACGATTAAAAAGAATCTCCATTTAGAGACTCTCTTTAATCGTTTATTTATATTTTATAAGTTTCTTTTCTAAATAAGCAACTCCCTGATACATTAAAGCAGCAAGTACTGCTAAAATGAGTACACTAGTCATAACTAAATCTAACTTAAATACTTGACCACCATATACGATCAAGTATCCTATTCCAGCTTGAGATACTAAAAATTCACCGACGATTACCCCTACCCATGAAAGACCTACATTTATTTTTAATGCATTTATAATTGTAGGTATACTTGCAGGAATAATTACTTTATCTAGAATTTGAAGCTTAGTTGCACCAAAGGTTTTAAGCATTTTTATTTTGTCTTCATCCACTTCTTTAAAACCACCATATACGCCTAGTATAGTAACAACAAGGGATACGGTCATTGCAGTGACGATTATACCCGTGATTCCTGCACCTGCCCATAAAATAATGATAGGTGCAAGAGCTGTTTTAGGAAGTGCATTTAAAACGACCATATATGGATCAAGTACCTTTGAAATGAAATCAGACCACCATAACAATATAGCAATTAAAGTGCCTAATAATGTTCCTGTAATAAAACCTACAACTGTCTCAAAAGAACTGATGGCAATATGGTTAAAGATAGAACCATCTTTTGCGAGTTTAATAAATAAATACCACATCTGAGAAGGCGAACTTGTAAGGAATGTGTCTATTAAATTCGCTTTTGCTGCAATTTCCCATAGGGCAAAAAATACTACAAGTAAAGAAATTTGCGTTATTCTAATTTCTTTTTTTCTTTTTTTGTGGTTTTTTATAAAATTAATGTGTTCTTTAGAAAAACTAGTATTAGTAATTGTATTTTTATGAGACATGAACATCAAGCTCCTTCCATATGGTATTAAAATAGTGTCTGAATTCAGGAGCTTCTCTAGATGTAAGTGGAGTTCTTTCACAATCAAGGGTTAAGTTTATTGTATGAATGCTCTTTACCACTGCAGGTCTTGCAGATAGTACGATGACTCTATCTGACATAGATATAGCTTCTGCTATATCATGTGTTACCATTATGGCAGTCTTTTTTTCTTTTTTTAGTATACTACCAATATCATCTGCCACAGCAAGCCTAGTCTGATAATCTAGAGCAGAAAATGGTTCATCTAACAATAAAAGCTCTGGTTCAATAGCAAGGGTTCTAATGAGCGCAACTCTTTGACGCATACCTCCTGAAAGTTGAGTTGGATAGTGATTTTTAAATTCTGCTAATCCATACATATCTAAAAGTTTTTCTGCTAGAAGCTTTGTATCTTTATTTAATTTCTTTTGTATCTCCAGTCCAATGAAGACATTGTCTAGTATATTTCTCCATTCAAATAAATGATCCTTTTGAAACATATATCCAATATTTTTATGGGTACCTTCTACGGATTGATCATTGATCATGACGTGTCCAGAAGAAGGTTTAATAAGCCCTGATATAATAGATAAAGCGGTTGATTTTCCACAACCACTAGGACCTACTATAGAAATAATTTCTCCTTTACATACTTCAAAGGATAAATCTTTAAGGGCTGTAGTTTCTCCATTGAGTGTATGATAGTTCATGGATATGTTTTTTACTTCTACGATTTTTTCTTTACACATCGGAAAACCTCCTTAAAGGCTAATATAATTCATAATATTCAATAAGAAAGTCTTTGTTACTATGAGGTACAACAAATTAAAGGCTATTACTTAGGGGAAAGAAAAACACTTATGATGCGATTTTAAATTATGGAAAAATATGCTAAAATATATTTGTGATTGTATTTAGATTTAGTATAAGGAGTAGGTGAAGATCTATGGTTGTTAGTGTTGGGGCGGCATTTATAATATTTGGAATTGTTATTTATTCAGGAAAAAAATTTGTGTTACATGGTATGGTGCATCAGACATTTTTAATACTATGGTTTTTGGGAAGTGTATGGGACTGGGAATATATAAGCTTTCAAATTTTTCCTATCATTTGGAGTTTATTTCTTGCATGGAAGGTGAGAGGAAAACATATTATCTTTAATGTTAAAAGATCTGAAATAATAAAATTAACTTATCAAATTTTATATAATCATGGAATTCGTTATGAAGAGGATGATGGTCAAATAATATTATTAGAATTGTATAATGATACGAAAGTAGTTACGGGGTTTTGTAAGAGTGAAATAGTGAAGGTATATAACAAGGAAATCAAAATCACAGGGGAAACTGAAGTTTTTTTGGATTTAACAGATGTAAAAGGTACTGAGTTATATGATGAGATAATTGGTGAGATTAAATTAAGACTACCTCTATTTTCAGATGGAGAAAGTTTTTTACGTGATGGAATCATGACAATTTTAATTGGAATATTTATAGTAGGGGTAGATATAGGACGGGTATATGGACTTTTAAAAAGATAAAGTTGAAGCAGTAACAGAGAGAATCATTTAATAAATAAGTAAATTTAAATAGTAATTATTGTTGAAAAACACACCACGAAGGGATATTATGGTAATGTTGAATAGTTATCAAAAAATAATTAAGAAGTTTTGGGGTGAAATAAAATGATTGTAAAAGTAAAGAGTTTAAAACCTACTATACTGCAAACCAAAATGCCATTTGAAGATATTACTAATAATGAAAGAAAACAAGTTCTTTTTTGTAGATATATAGGTATGGACAGTGATGAGCATGAATATATTGAAAAATTAAAAGAATTGGATAAGCATTTGCAATCCAATAAAGTGAACTATATTAAATTCACAAAGGGTTTGGAAAGAAATCTAGATATGGATGAAATAGAGAAAATGAAGATCATTATGGACAATTATATGGAATTGGGAAATCAAAAACAGATCAGTCCCTATGAATTATCAAATTTGAATATGGGATACGAAATAAAAAATGAATGCTTAGAGTGGACTAAGAAATTGGCATTTAAAGAAGTTTTAGAATTATATGATGTGAATACGATAGATCAAAAGAAAACCATAAGAAAAAATTTTGGTGTAAAATTGTTAGTATGGATGAATAAATATCTAAAACAGCTGTTTGAAAATAAGTGTAGTATGAATGAAATTCACAAAATTGTATTTTACGGAGATATAAAAGAACACGAACTGTATTTTTTAATACTATTATCTAAGTTGGGGTGTGATATACTTTATATAAATCCTAAAGAAGATATAGACTATGCAGTCTTTGGCGTAAAACAGTATTCAAATGTTATCAGATGTGGGAAAATGCATAGTAAAATCATACCATTTTCAGAAAGTTTTATTAAAGAGGAAATAAAACATGCACCAAAAGAGCAAATTATTAGAAGAGAAGAAGAAAGTCATGAAAATACAGAAAAGAGTTACGAAGAACTTGCTAAATTGGCTGAATCAGTAGTGATGATCAATGTATATGATGAAAAGGAAGAATGTATTGGTACAGGTTCAGGTGTTGTAATAAGCGATGAAGGATTTATTATAACGAATTTTCATGTAGTATATAAAGGGGCATTATTTGGTGTTGTTTTTGAAAATGATCATAAGGAATATAAGGTATCCAATATTGTTAAATATCATACAGATTATGATTTGGCGTTAATCAAAGTAGATCGAATAACAAAACCTATTATATTGAATGAAAAGGATTTGGTTAGAGGGCAGAAAATTATAGCAATAGGTAGCCCTTTAGGGTTGTTTAATACGATTTCAGACGGTATGGTATCAGGATTTAGAGAATTTAATAATACGAAAATGGTTCAAATAACGGCACCTATTTCTCCAGGAAGTTCAGGAGGCGCATTGATTGATCTGAGTGGAAAATTGGTAGGAATAACAACATCAGGGCTAAGCGGGCAAAATTTAAATATGTCTGTGACTGCACAGCATATAAAACAATTTAGCAGAAATATATTGAAAGTTATATAAATTAAGATGAGGAGTGAACGTGATGAAAAATACATATGTTAAAAAAATTATTATGGTTTCTATGATTATATTGGGAATGATGGTGATTGTTACAGGATGTAGTGGTAAAAATGAAAAAGAGGATGCTCAAACAAATGAGACAGCAGAACATGCAAAAGTGCAGATTGAAATTCAAGATGGAGGGAAGATGGTGTTTGAACTATATCCTGAATTTGCACCTGAAACTGTAAAAAACTTTGTTGATCTTTCTAAATCTGGTTTTTATGATGGTTTAAAATTCCATAGAATAATGAAAGATTTTATGGTTCAAGGTGGAGATCCTAAAGGAGATGGTACTGGAGGGTCTGATAATAACATTAAAGGTGAATTTGAGGGAAATGGATTTTCACAGAATACACTAAAGCATGTTAAAGGGACCATTTCTATGGCTCGTAGTGCATCTCCTGATTCAGCAAGTAGCCAGTTTTTCATAATGGATGGAGATGGAAGTTTTCTAGATGGTCAATATGCAGCATTTGGAAAGTTAATAGAGGGAGAAGATACGTTAGATAAAATAGCAGATACATCTGTGAAAAAAGATCCTTATTCAGGAGACGAGTCTGTTCCAGAAGTGGATGTAATAATAAAAAAAGTAACTGTATTAGAGTAGAATATAAAAAAATACCGATTGAATAAATCGGTATTTTTTTATGAGTAAAAATTCTTAAAGAGATAAGTTTTGGATTTGAGCTAGTGCATTAATCATTGAGAAAATTAATGCTGAAGCTAAGTTTGCAGTCGTATTGTCTTGGTCAAATCTTGGTGAAACTTCAGCTATATCAAAACTTATTACTTTATTAGATTTTAGAATATAGTTAAGAAATTTTACTGCTTTTGTTGGATCGATGCCTAGTGGTTGTGTTGCACTTACACCAGGAGCAAAAGCGGATGAAAATACATCTGAACATATGGTTACATAAATATGATCTTGACGTTTAATGAAATCATCTAAGGCTTCTAATATATGCCAATTGTCGCTATTTACAAACTCTCTTGCTAGAATGTAAGTAGCACCAAGGCTATCTGCTGTTTTAAACAAATCAACAGTATTTCTATGTTTTTGAACCCCAGCACATAAATAAGAATATTGTAATTCTTGTTCTTTACATATATCTGCTATTTGTCTAAACATTGTTCCAGAGCTACCACCATTTGGATAAGGTCTAAGATCAAAATGAGCATCAAAATTGATGATACCAATGCTTGGTTTGTCGTTCGTTTGTTTTAAATAATCTAATATACCATTATAATGTCCAAAAGCAACTTCATGACCACCACCTAAAACGATTGGAAATAGGTTTAAGCTTAGGATTTTTGATACTGCTTTTGAAAGTAAGCTTTGACTTTCTTCTAAACTAATATTTTCGCAAAAAATATCTCCCGCATCAAAAAGATGAACATCTTTTGTAAAACGACAAGGTAGGTTCGCTAATTCTTTCCTAATACTGCTGGGTCCTTTTGCAGCTCCTGCTCTACCTTTGTTACGTTTAACACCTTCATCACAGCAAAAACCAATAAAGGCCAAACCTAATTTACCAGTATAGGGAACTAAATCATCTTTTCTTAAATCAATCGTTTCAACCCATTGATGCCATCTAAAGGCGTCAAAATTACTTTCACTATCGATTCGTCCTTGCCAAACCGTTTTGTCTGTAGATTTATAGTTTTGATTAAACATATGGATCCTCCTAAATAACTGTGTAATTTAATAGTAGTACTATTTTAGTTACAATTTCATCATTATAATATAACAAAAATATTTGAATATTGCTAGTATAATTATAGTGCTATTATTTTAGCAATACAAGTATCTGATGAAAAATAAGGAATTTAAATGTACAATTAGAAATCTCCAAAAAAATGAAAGAGAATCCTTTTTTCAAAAAAGGATTCTCTTTCATTTTGTATTTTAAATATTAAAAACATACAAAGGAACTAATCTTATCTAAATCAGTGCCATAATAAATCCACATAAATCCAATCCATCTATAGCCAGAGATAGATTTTTTACCTACATATGTTGGATAAAACCAGAATTCTTGCCCATTTGTAAGCCATACATATACATATTTATGCTTACATCTTCTTATTGATCCAGGATCAACGCTACGAGGAGATGTGGTAGGTGTATACATGAGTGGTGGAGGTGTAGATGGTGGACCATCTTTACTAAATGATGGTTTCATTGGAGGACCCAATGGATGCATAGGTGGACGCATAAACATTACAAAAACACTCCTTTCATAAACCCTTATCAATATAGATTTGTGGGTTATGTATATGTAAGAAGTTGGGGGAACTGTTCCCAACATTCTTTATTTTATATACCCATCATATAAGGCTGACAGAATAACACTACTAGTAGCAAGAAGAAGAATAGTAAGCTGTCTTGACTGCCAAATAATCCTCTAAAAGGACCTTGGAATAGAACTACTAATAATAAAAAGAAAAATAATAAACTGTCATCACATTCAAAGCCACCATATTGCTTATTAGCCATTTATGAGCACCTCCTTATAAACGAAAATAGATTTTTGGTTATCTTAATACAAATTATGCATAGGATTGGATTCATGTGACATTATTATTTAGAATAAAAAAGGTATTGAATAAAGGTTGCATAATAATATATGATAGATAAAAAGGGAAAAATGTAAAATCATAGAAAACAAGTTAGGAAGGTGTCATAAAATGGAAATTAGAGATTTGAAAAGAAAATATGAATTAAAAGTAGATATGAAAAACAATATAGTATATGAAGTAATATTTGGATATTGGACAGCAGAGGATTATAAAAGATATCATAGGGACTATGTTTCTAAAATCTCACCTCTTCTAAACGATAAGTCATGGGTTAAATATTGTGATTTAAGAAAGTATAAAACTTCAATGATTACAGAAGATATGCAAAAGCATGTTCAATGGGCCGGGAACAGCGGATTTTCAAAGGTTATAATTATTTTAGATGAAGTAGATGTTTATAGTTCTGTTGTAAAATTACAAATAGAAAAATCAATGAAGGGAACAATGATGTTGATGGAAGTATTCACAAATACGGATGAAGCTGATGAATGGTTAAAAAAACAAAAAGATTTAGTGGAGGAATCCTAATGAATCAATGTATTCCTTTTGAACATAAAATAAAGGAAATTCCTATTAATAAACTAAAAAAATATTATAAACCAAAGATATTTATTGGATTTTGTAAGGACTGTAAATACTATAATAAAATATGGGCATGTCCGCCATATGATTTTGAAACAGTAGATTTAATTGACCCATATAAGTATGCATATATTATAGGGAGCAAGATCTATTTAAATAAACTAAATGGGAAACTCAAAGAATTACTAAATAATGATCATGTAGAATTTGTTGTAAATGAAATATATAAAAGTGCTAGAGCAGTTTTGGATCAAGAACTAATGAATATAGAAAATAAAGAAAGTGATTCTAAAGTTTTATTTGCAGGAAGATGTATGATGTGTGATATTTGTGCTAAAGGTAATAACAAGCCGTGTATTTATCCAGATCAGTTACGTTATTCTCTTGAGTCAATAGGATTTGATGTGTCCTTAATAAGTGAAGAAATATTAGAATATAAGATGTTATGGAGTAGCGGAAAATTGCCTGAATATATGATACTTGTGAGTGCAATTTTTAGTAATAAAGCGATAGATGATTCTTACTATTCCACGTTTATAGACCAGTGGTAACGCTGGTCTGTTTTTATGATATAATATTTATATTGAAAAAGACAGACTAAAGGAGACAAATATGCGAAGAAGAAAGAAAAAAGGAGCAGATGAAAAGCTATTAAGTTATAAAGAATATGTAGTAGTAAATCCTGAGAATTTCAAAGGAAAATGGCATGAAAAATTTGAAAATAATAGACCAATTTATTTAGAGTTGGGAATGGGAAGAGGAAAGTTTTTTACTACATTAGCTCAAAATAATCCTGAAATTAATTTTATAGGAATTGAAACGAAAGAAGAAGTATTATTAAAAGCAGTTGAAAAAGCAAATGAAAAGGAATTAAAAAACATTTTGTTTTTATGGGCAGATGTTAATAAAATAGAAGAGTATTTTAAAGAAGGAGAAATTAATAAAGTATTTATAAATTTCTGTGATCCTTGGCCTAAGGAAAGATGGGCAAAGAGAAGACTTACACATGAAAGATTTATAGAAATGTATAAAAGGATACTTGTAAATTTTGGAGAAGTGCACTTTAAAACAGACAATGAAAAACTGTTTGAATTTGCTTTAAATGAATTTAGTAAATGTGATTTAAAATTACGAAATATATATTTAGATTTATCTTCTAGTGACTTTGAAGGAAATGTTACTACTGAATATGAAGAAAAATTCTTGTCACAAGGACTAAAAATATTTAGATGCGAAGGAAAAAAACCAGAATAATAAGATTTTTAAGGGGTAAGAAATAAAGATAAGATATAAACATTGAATAAACATTGTATAAATAGTATACTAATTAAGTGATACTATAATGAGATGGAGTTATGTATATGACAAAGAGAATAGCAGTTTTAGGCGGACCACGATGTGGTAAAACAACTTTAATACAACAATTATATGTTGATATGAAAATTATGGGACTTAATGTAGGGTATGCTTTTGAATATTCAACGGATTATTTAAAAGAAAAGGGCATGATTGAATCTATATCTGAACAGTATGGTATTTATTTAGGTCAAAAAAGAGTAGAAGATTCATTAGAAGAATTTGAGTATGCATTAACAGACTATGCTACTTTTGTGCCTTATATATATGGAAGATTTATGCTTGGGGATAAAAGGAGAACAAAAAAGGAAATTGAAATATTAAAGGATTTATATATTTTGGCATTAGAGGATATTCCAAAGTATGACCATATTATATTTGTACCTAGAGAATTTGGGTATGAAAAAGATGGCGTAAGATGGCAGGATGAAGAAATAGCAAAACAAATAGATGAAGCTATTCTTACATTCTTGAAATCTGAGAATATCTCGTTTATTCAAGTTACGGGCAGCACAAAAGAGAGAACAGAATTTTTACTAAAAGAGTTAGGATTAAAAAAACAAGAAAAATAATTTGTTTAATCCATCCTTAATGAAGGATGGATTTTTTTGAGTATAGGGGAAACTATTATAGTAATAATAATATACATCTATTTAGGAAGATCTGGAGGTTTTGAATGATAAAAATAATTGCGGACTCAACGTGTGATCTATCTCAAGAGATTATTGAAAAATATCATATTAGTATAGCTCCTCTGACGATCAATATAGAAGGAAAACTATATAGAGATAGAATCGATATTAAGCCAAATGATTTTTACAATATGATGGAGGAATTAGATAAAGAACCAACCACTGCAATGCCAAGTCCTACTGAATATTTAAATGTTATAAAAAAAGCTACGCAAGATGGCTACAATGAGATATTATGTATTTGTATGTCTTCTGGTACAAGTGGTGCCTATCAATCGGCAGTTATTGCTAAAGATTATTTCTTTGATGAAAATCCCGAATCATCCGTTAATATCCATGTTGTAGATTCAAAGTGTATGAGTCATGGCAGTGGATGGCTATTATTAAAAAGTGCAAGATTAAGAGAGCAAGGGTCTACTTTTGAAGAAATTATAAGGTTTAATGAAACCTATAAAACAAATGTAAAACATTTTCTTTCCGTAGATGATTTGGATCATTTAACAAAGAGTGGTAGACTTTCAAATACCAGTGCGTTTATAGGTAAAATCTTGAAAATTAAGCCCATTATGACGATGAAACAAGGAAAAGGTGCAATTGTAGCGAAGGAAAGAGGCATAAAAAAAGTATTTAAACACTATGTTGACAATTTTGTTGATAGAATCGATAAGGAGATAACCGATTTTATTATTATTGGATATACATCAGATAGAACAAGAGCTGAAAATTTAAAAAATAAAATTATGAAAGAAACAGATTTTTTAGGAGAAATTTTTATTATGCAAATGGGTGTTGCCGTTGGAACACATGTTGGTTTAGGTGCTGTTTCAATGTACTTTGTAGAAAAGGAGCATAAGAAAGATAGTCTTTTAATAAACGAGGTACATGGATTAATAGAAAAGAAAAATGAATTGTTTGAGAAAATTAAAATAAAAAAATAGATTGTATGGATTATTGCTAAGGGACACATATCTAAAGTTGACTGTACAAATTTTAAAATATATAATTGAAAAAGTATGGAATATTATAAGGGTATAAAATAATAAACAATGGAGGAATATGATTAAATGATAAGTGCAAACGGAATTGGGTTGCGTTATGGCGACCAACAATTATTTAAGGATGTTAATGTAAAATTTACTAAAGGAAATTGTTATGGAGTAATAGGTGCAAATGGAGCGGGTAAATCTACATTTTTAAAAATTTTATCTGGTGAAATTGAAGCAAATGAAGGAAGTATCGCGATTACTCCTGGAGAGAGACTAACAGTATTAAAGCAGGATCATTTTCAATTTGATGATGAGACTGTGTTAGACACTGTAATTATAGGGCATAAAAGATTATATGAAATAATAAAAGAAAAAGATGCATTGTATGCTAAAGAAAATTTTACGGATGAAGATGGCGTAAAAGCAGGAGAGTTAGAAGCAGAATTTGCAGAATTAAATGGATGGGAAGCTGAAACGGAAGCAGAAAAACTTCTTATGGGTCTTGGAATTATGAAAGACACACATTATAAAAAAATGAGAGAATTATCTGGATCAGAAAAGGTAAAAGTACTTTTATCTCAAGCTTTATTTGGAAATCCAGATATATTATTACTAGATGAGCCTACAAACCACTTGGATTTTAAATCAATAAATTGGCTAGAAAACTTTTTATTAGATGTAGAATCAACAGTAATTGTTGTATCTCATGATAGACACTTTTTAAATAAAGTATGTACACATATGACAGATGTTGACTTTGGAAAAATTCAAATGTATGTGGGAAATTATGATTTTTGGTATGAATCTAGTCAATTAGCGTTACAACTATCAAAAGATCAAAATAAGAAAACGGAAGAAAAGATGAAAGACTTACAAGCCTTTATCGCACGTTTTAGTTCAAATGCTTCAAAAGCAAAACAGGCAACGTCTAGAAAAAAACAATTAGATAAATTGACATTAGACGATATTAAACCTTCTACAAGAAGATATCCTTTTGTTGGATTTACACCAGAGAGAGAAGTTGGAAAGGAAGTATTAGCTGTAGAAGGATTAACTAAGACGATTGATGGAAAAAAAGTATTAGATAATGTTAGTTTCAGATTAGAAAAAAATGATAAGGTCATCGTTTTAGGCGATGAGATTGCAAAGACGACTCTATTTGAAATATTAATGGGTGAGATGGAACCTGATTCAGGAGATATTAAATGGGGAATTACCACATCTAGAGGGTATCTTCCAAAGGATAATAATCAGTATTTCGAAGGAATAGAGATAAGTTTAGTTGATTGGCTTAAACAATATTCTAAGGATAAGACAGAGACTTTTGTTAGAGGTTTCTTAGGAAGAATGTTATTCTCAGGAGAAGAGGCACTTAAAAAAGCAAGTGTTTTATCTGGAGGAGAAAAGGTTAGATGTATGCTTTCTAAGATGATGTTATCTACTGCTAATGTATTATTATTAGATGAGCCTACAAACCATTTAGACTTAGAATCTATTACAGCCGTTAATAAGGGATTAATTAACTTTAAAGAAAATATTATGTTTACTTCTCATGACCACGAGATTATTCAAACTATTGCAAACAGAATTATTGAAATTACTCCAAAAGGAGTTATGGATAGAAAAATGCCGTTTGATGAGTATTTAGAAAGTAATGAAATACAAAATAAATTAAAAGAAATGTACGCATAATTACAAAAAAGTTCTACTTAAAGTTCATTAAGTAGAACTTTTTTTGTTATTTATCAAATAAGCATATAGACAATAATGTATATATTGTATATCATAATAAATGTTGGAATTTGTATTTTTTAAAGCAATATACTCGAAATAGCATGATGGAAAAGGTGAAAAATAGAATGTTAGATAATAGGATAGAAGCAAAAGAAACCTTTGTTAAAGATTTATTTGATTCTAAGTTTTTATTTCGTATTCCAGAATATCAAAGACAGTTTTCATGGGAAAAAGAAAATTTTGAACAATTGTTTCAAGATATTAAAGAATCATTTATGATGGAAGATGAAAATTATTTTTTAGGAAGTATCATACTTCAAGTACGAGAGTTAAACTCTGATGGAAGTGGAAGTTATGATGTTGTAGACGGACAGCAAAGACTTACAACACTAACTATATTATTAGCAGTTATGAGAGATTTATCCAATAGTAGTAAAGCAAAAGAGACATTGCAAGATAAAATCTATCAAGAAGAAAATGAATTTGAAGGAACAAAAGAAGAAGTAAGACTTTTAGTTAGAGATAAAGATAAAGAATTTTTTAGGAAATATGTATTTGAAAAAGGTGCTACAAAAAATACCCCTAGTAAAAGTAATTTAACAGAACCTCAAAAAAGAATAGTGATCGCTATTGAGACATTTACAAGCAAATTTGAGGAAGAGGGTATATTAAATGAAGAATTATTAAATAATATGATCAAATATATACTAAATAAATGTATATTAGTTTATGTTAAGACGGGTAATTTTACATCTGCTTTTAGGTTGTTTTCAATACTTAATGATAGAGGTATGCCACTTACTACAAGTGATTTGTTAAAGAGTACAAACTTAGGTGCAATTAATGAAAATATAAGGAAGCAATATCAAGTTTTATGGGAGCAAATTGAAGAAGATTTAGGTAGAGATGAACTAGATAAATTGTTAGGATTTATTAGAACGATCTTGATTAAAGGAAAACTTAGAAAAACAATTGTTGATGAATATAATGAAATTATATTTAACCATAATATAATACAACCAGGAGAAAAATTTATACAATATTTGAAACAAGTATCCTACATATATGAAGAAAGAATATTAAATGCAAATTTAGATTATGATTCAGAGTATAGTGTTTTATTTTATAATCTAATGTCAATAATGAGAGATTTTATACCATTTTCAGATTGGATGCCTGTTTTTATAAGTTTTGCGTTGAAATATGATGCTCAAAAAGATATATATGAATTTTTGAGTTTATTGGAAAAAGTATATACGATCAATTGGGTTATAGGGGTTACATCAAGTAAAAGAGTAATAGATACGACAAAAATACTTCAAGTAATTGAAAAAAGTGAAACGAAGGATGATGTTTTTAATAATGAAGTGTTTAATTTAGAGGAGTTTGAAGAAGAAGTTCATTCAAAGCTGAACGGAAGTTTATTCTATAAAATGAAATATTCTAAATATATATTATTAAGATTAGATTTAAGTTTAAGTGAAAATAGTAATATTGAAAAATCTTATAAGGGTGTAATAAGTGTAGAACATATACTACCGCAAAAGCCAAAGGATCATAGTCAGTGGAAATCATTATTCAATGAAATGGAGAGAGAAAAAGCGACTCATTCTTTAGGAAATTTAGTGTTATTGAGTAGAAAGAAGAATTCATCCGCTAATAATAAAGATTTTAAGGAAAAAATTACAAAATACTATGTGAAGGGAATAACTGATTTTGCATTGACAAAAGAGATTATGAACTATGATAAGTGGGATAAAATGGTTATTGAAAAAAGACAAATGGAAAAAGTAAATACATTAATGGATATATATTTTGGAAAAGAAAATGATTGTTAGTAATTTATAAAGTCTGAACTTTAATTTTGTATAAATTAAAGTTCAGACTTTATTTTTTGTAAAACCCTTGATTATATATAAAAAAATATATATAATCTGAAATATAAAGAAAATATATAAAAAATTATACAAAATGGAGTTGTTTTTGTTGTGAAGGTCAATAAGGAATTAAAAAGATATTTTCCAATAGCTGATTTGATTGCTAAAACTTTTGGAAAAAATTGTGAAGTAGTAATACATGATTTGACCCATCCTAAAAATTCAGTAGTGTATGTAGTTAATAATCATGTAACAGGTAAAGTAGTAGGACAAACCTTTAATATTTTAATTAAGCAGGTATTATTATCCAAAAACTTTGATAAAGATGTTACTGCAAACTATAAGACGATTACAGAAGATGGAAGAGAAATGAAATCTTCAACTGCTTTTATAAGAAGTGCTAAAGGTGAGGTTGTGGGTGCTATATGTATAAATTATGATTTGGAAAAAATGAAAGATATGAAAGATTTTTTAGATGAATTTATGCAGGTAAAAGAAGAAGAGATAGAAGAAGAAGTAGAACCAATTAGTAGCGTAATGGATATTGCAGATGACATCATTAATAAAATGATTGAGGATGTGAATATAAATACTTTAAAGAGAAAAGAAAAGATAGAATTAATTGAATTTATGGAGAAGAAAGGGATTTTTTTGATCAAAGGAGGTGTTGAAAAAGTAGCTGAAAAATTGAATATTTCAAAGGTAACTGTATATAGCTATTTAGATGAAATAAGAAAAAAATATGACTAGGAGGAATATATAATGATAGATGTAAAACTTTTTTGTACAAAATGTAATAAGGAATTTTCAGCAAATCAGGTTCATATTATTTGTGATGTATGTAATGAAGCACTAGAGGTTGAGACAGTGAAGCAAGGAAAAATTTGTGAGGGAAATGTACTTGAGCAAAGTATTATGGAAAGATATAAAGCGTTTTTTCCATGGTTACCTATAGACCATGAAACTTCTCTTGGAGAAGGATTTACTGCTTTAGTAGAATCAAAGAAGATTGCAAAAGAATTAGGGCTAGATAAATTATATTTTAAAAATGAAACGCAAAACCCTACATGGTCTTTTAAAGATAGAGGGACACTAACAGGCGTTTTACATGCAATCAAGTTAGGATATAAAAAAATAGGAACCGTGTCTACAGGGAATATGGCAGTATCTGTAGCAGCATATGGAAGCAAAGCTAACTTAGAGACTTTTGTATTTGTAAATAAAAGTATGGCTGCTGAAAAATTAAACCCAATCGCTATTTATGATCCTCACCTTATAAAAGTAGAAGGAGATTATGGAAATCTTTATTATAAAAGTTTAGAAATCGGAAAAGAAAATGATATCTATTTTATAAACTCAGATGTTCCATTTAGAGTTGAAGGATATAAAACATTGGCTTATGAAATTTGTGAGCAATTAAATTTTGAAATTCCAGATTATGTTGTAGTGCCAACGAGTGCAGGCGGAAACATAAGAGGAATTGAAAAAGGATTTGAAGAATTTAAAAATGCAGGTTATATAGATCAAGTCCCTACTATGATTTGTGCACAGGCAAGTGGTTGTTCACCAATTGATAAGGCATATCATGATGAGGAAGAAAATATAACTAGATTTGAAAATCCTCATACCATTGCCCATGCTATTGAAAATGCTTTTCCTCCAAGTGGAAATCAAGTATTAAGAAAATTAAGACAAAAAGGTGGATTATTTGTATCTGTTACAGATGAAGAAATCGTAAAAGCACAAGCTATGCTTGCGAAAGAAGGACTATTAGTACAACCTGCTTCAGCAGTTCCCCTAGCAGCTGTTAAAAAATTAAGAGAAGAAAAGAAGCTAAAAGGAAATGAAAAAATTGCTTGTGTATTAACTGGAAGTGGGCTTAAATATACGGCTGCATTTGAAAAACATGATTTAAAATCTACAGATTGTAAATTAGAAGAGTTAAGCACTTTTATTACTAAAAATTATTAATATTTTAGGAGAATGAATATGAAAATCGAAAAAAGATTAAAGGAATTAAATATAAAGTTACCAGAATGTCCAAAACCTGCTGCAATCTATGTACCGGTGGTATTATCAGATCAATTCATATTTGTATCAGGACAGACCCCTAAGGATGGAAGTACTTTGCTTTATAAAGGAAAACTTGGGAGAGATTTAACGGTAGAAGAGGGATATGATGCTTCAAGAGTATGTGTACTTCGTTGTATAAGTGCATTGAAATCTATTGTAGGAAATTTAGACAATATTGAAAGTATTGTTAAATTAACTGGATATGTAAATAGTAGTGATGATTTTTATGAACAGTCATCGGTAATAAATGGAGCTTCTGAATTAATAGAAGAAATATTTGAAGATAAAGGAAAGCACGCTAGGGTAGCGGTAGGCACAAATGTATTACCTGGTAATGCTGCAGTAGAAATTGAAATGATAGCTAAAATTAAGGAAATATAGACAAGAAAAGGACAGGTTGAAGAAATTCAGCGTGTCCTTTTTACTTTTTTAAAAAAATAAATAGTATAACACATTAAATAATTATGAGAAAAAGTACTTTCAATTATAATGTTTTTTTGTTAAAATAGGTGAGGGAAAAACAGAAAAATGTTTTAATTTATCATAGATATAAAGAATAGAGTATCATATTAAATATGGGATGATTGGAATATAATGAAAAAATAAAGGGGAGATATTTTCATGACAAGTAATAATACTAATTTTTCAAGGATTAGAAGTACGATACAAACAGCATTTTATGGGAATAATGTGGTAAAAATAAAGTCACTAAAAGAAGCATATGAGCTAGCTAAAAATTCACCAGGAACGATCGTAACGGATATGCCTGTATATAAACCTGAAGAATCAGAATTAGATTCTGAAGCAAAAATATTATTATTCAATGATGGAGTAGTAACAGGAAGATGTGCGGCTGCAAGAAGAATCATAGGAGAAGCAGGAATAGACAAAGAAAAGTATGCAGCAATGGTGAGAGAAGCCGTATACAATACAAGATATAAAAAGATGTATGATGCTGAAGTTTATATTGGTTTAGATAAGGATTTTATGGTAAAGGCACATCTTTTAGTGCCAGAAGGTCATGAAAATATAGTATATAATTGGATGTTAAATTTTCAAACGATTACAGATGAGTATATGAAAATGTATAAGGACTCAAAATCAATTTCTAATGAAGGGGATATATATATATTGGGTGATCCAGATTGGAAAGATGAAGAGCATCCATTAGGATTAACATTATTTGATCCAGAGAATAATTGTGCAGCATTACTTGGAATGAGATATTTTGGAGAGTTTAAAAAGGGAACATTAACCCTTGCATGGGGAACTGCAAATAGAAATGGATATGCGGCATGCCACGGAGGACAGAAAAAATATACATTACTTGATGGAGAAAGTTTTGTTCTTGGCGTATTTGGATTATCAGGTTCAGGAAAATCAACTATAACACATGAAAAACACGATGGAAAATATGATATTACTGTATTGCATGATGATGCATTTATAATATCTACAGAAAATGCTTCCTCTGTAGCCTTAGAACCATCTTATTTTGATAAGACACAAGATTATCCTGCAGGTTCACCGGACAATAAATATTTATTAACAGCACAAAATTGTGGTGCCATGATAGACGAAAAGGGTCAATGTGTGTTAGTTACAGAAGATATTCGAAATGGGAATGGACGTGCTATCAAATCAAAATTATGGGCGCCAAACAGAGTGAATAAATTTGAGGAACCTGTAAATGCAATCATTTGGTTAATGAAGGACCCAACATTACCGCCTGTATTAAAAATTAATAATGCAGAGCTTGCTACAGTAATGGGCGCAACATTAGCTACGAAGAGAACAACTGCTGAAAGATTGGCAAAAGGAGTAGACCTGGATGCATTAGTGATTGAACCCTATGCAAATCCATTTAGAACCTATCCTTTAGGGGATGATTATAACAAATATAAAGAATTATTTACCCAAAAAAATGTAGAATGTTATATTTTTAATACTGGATTCTTTATGGATCAGAAAATCCCTAAAGAAGTTACAATCGGGTCTATAGAAAAAATCGTTGAAGGAAATGCAGAGTTTACAAAATGGGGAGATTTTTCAGATATAGAAATCCTAGAAATTGACGGATTTGTGCCTGAAATGAACAATAAAAAATATATGCAGGAACTTCTTGAAAGAATGGAAGATAGAATAGAATTTATTGAATCAAGAAACGTTGAAAAAGAAGGAAGAGATAGGTTACCAGAAGAAGCAACAGAGGCATTGAAAAAAATGGCAAAAGAAATAAAAAAATATAATATTATTTTTGATGTTGCTTAAAAAGAGGAGATTTTCTTCTCTTTTTTATATTATTAGGAGGGAATGAAGGTATGTATTCTAATAAACGGCGTTCTCATGTTCATTTTATTCATCAATATATAATGGATACGAATGAATATATGGGAATTAGAGTGATTGTATTTAGAAAAGAACAAGGAAAAAAAGATATTAAAGATATAGGGAATTTTAAAATACACGACTATAAAAATCCAAAATCTAAAAATAATAAAGTTTCTGGATGGGCTATAAAGGAGTGTTTAATAGAAGGTATCGTAAAAAAAGAAATGATCAATACAAGTATAGATGAAAAATATAAAATGCGTCATGTTTTATACGAATCTCCAAAAATAAAAGTAAACGATTATTTAGACAAGGTAATGCAATTAGAATTATCAAATAAAGATTTAATATAGATCAATACAATGATAAGGGCAGACCGAGAAACGCAGTATGCCCTTATAGAATTTATTTCTCTTACCAAGAGAAAAATTTTTAATCTCAGGTGTCGCATGAAGCTTTGACAGGCATAGCATCCTTGAGCCAACCGTTTAGCATGCCGCCTTTTAAGGAGCAAGCATTATATCCTGTAGATTTTAGTACACCTACGATTTGTCCTGCAGTTTGACCTGTATAGCAAATTACAACAACAGGTTCATCTTTTGTAAAGACATCATCTTCAATAAATTCTCCAACTTCATTCCATTCAGCATGAAATGCCCCCTCAATATGTTCTTTGTCATAATCTTCTTTCCTACGAATGTCAAGAAGAAACATGTCCTCTTTTGCTTCAATCTTTTCTGATAAAATTTCAGAAGAAATTAGATTTGTGTGATCATTTTTTAGATCATCAAAATATTTTGTTAATTCAGCGTTCAATTTGGTCATTTGAAATCCTCCTTTATTAAGTTATATGTATTAATATTACACATTCAACATAAAAATATAATATCCTTTATATGTAAGAAACATACCAATATTTAAAGGAGGAAAATTAAAAAACAATGTAGAAATGATTGTAAAAGAAATAGTAAAAGTACTTAAATAGACTTGGAAATTTAAATATATCTAAAAAGGAGAAATTACAATGAAAAAAATGATTAATAATTCTGAGGGCATCGTTGATGAAATGTTAAAAGGAATTGTAATGGCACATCCAGAGTATTTAAAGAGAGTGAAAGGTTTTAATGTATTAATAAGAGAAAATTCGCCAGTTAAGGGAAAAGTAGCATTAGTTAGTGGCGGCGGAAGTGGTCATGAACCGTCACATGGAGGGTATGTAGGTAAAGGTATGCTTGATGGTGCAGTAGCAGGAGAAGTATTTACATCACCAACGCCAGATCAAGTATTTGAAGCAATAAAAGCTGTTGATGGTGGAAATGGAGTTTTATTAGTAATAAAAAATTATTCAGGAGATGTAATGAATTTTGAAATGGCAGATGAAATGGCTGATATGGAAGGCATTAAAGTAGAGAAGGTAATAGTAAATGATGATGTAGCAGTTGAAAATAGTACATATACTACAGGTAGAAGGGGCGTTGCAGGAACGGTATTTGTGCACAAAATTGCAGGAGCGGCGGCAGAAGAAGGAAGAGATTTAGAAGAAGTAAAAAGAATTGCACAAAAGGTCATAGATCATACAAGAACCATGGGCATGTCATTAGGTCCTTGTATTGTTCCAGATGCTGGAAAGCCAAGCTTTGAACTTGAGGAAGACGAAATAGAGATGGGTCTTGGAATTCATGGAGAGCCTGGAACACATAGAACAAAAATTTCTAGTGCAGATGAAGTAACAAATTATATGATCGATAAGATATTAGAAGATATGCCAGTAAAACCGAATGAAGAAGTAGCTGTTATGGTAAATGGACTAGGTGGTACTCCTCTGATGGAACTTTATATTGTAAATAGAAAATTAAATGAACTACTAAACGAAAAAGAAGTTAAAGTAGCAAAGACTTTTGTAGGAAACTATATGACATCAATTGAAATGCCAGGATTCTCAATAACTGTACTGAAGTTAGATGAAGAATTAAAGAGATTATTAAATGCAGTTGCGGATACGCCAGCTTTCAAACAATTATAAAAAAGGAGTTCTCTTAAATGATAGATAAAAATATTTTTCTAAGAATAATAAATAATTTATCCGATAGCATTATTGAGAATAAAGAATTATTAAATGAATTAGATAGACCTATTGGAGATTCGGATCATGGTTCTAATATGGTAAGAGGATTTACTGAAGTAAAGAAAAAATTGGAAAATGTTAAAGAATCCGATTTTTCAACTATATTAAAAACCATAGCAATGGCGTTAATTTCTACAGTAGGTGGAGCATCCGGTCCATTGTATGGAACTTCCTTCTTAAAGGCTTCAGGAGCAGTAGTAGGTAAAGAAGAATTAGATGAAAAAGATATTATAGCTGTGTATGAAGCAGTGATAGATGGCATTAAGTACAGAGGAAAATCTGATAAAGGGCAAAAAACCATGTTAGATGCAATTATTCCTGCCTATGAAGCATTTAAAGCATGCGTAGAAAATGGTGGAGATTTGAAAAAGGCATCAGATGAAGCACAAAAGGCAGCAGCAGAAGGGGTAGAATATACAAAAACCATTATAGCGATAAAGGGTAGAGCAAGCTTCTTAGGAGAAAGAAGTATAGGTCATGCAGATCCTGGTGCAACTTCAAGTTATATTATATTAAAGTCTATTGCTAGTGTTCTTAATGAGTAGCAAATATAAGGAGGAATCGTTATGGTAGGAATTGTAGTTGTATCGCATAGTAGAAAATTAGCACAAGAAATTATTGAGTTTAGTATGGAAATGGCTCAAATGGATATAAGGGTTATCAATGCTGGAGGAACATCAGATGAAAGATTTGGAACGGATGCAACGATTATAATGAATGCAATACAAAAAGCAGATGATGGAAGTGGTGTAGTTGTACTTGTTGATTTGGGAAGTTCAATTATGAGTGCAAATATGGCAATAGAATTTTTAGATGAGGATTTACAAAAAAGAGTTTTTATTGCGGATGCGCCAATCGTAGAAGGGGCTATATCAGCAATTAGTCAAGCTTCAATAGGTTCTAGTTTAGAGGAAGTAAAAAAATCAGCTGAAAGAGCAAAAGAGTATTCGAAAAAATAAATAAACAAAACATCTGTCACTTAGACAGATGTTTTGTTTTATATTAAATTGAAAAATATGATAAACTATAATTATAATAGTAAGATTTTGTATAAATATATTTTAGCAAAATAGTATCAAAACTCTAATAGATAAATTAAATTATAGTGTACTTTACAATGAAGAAAAATATGAAATAATTTCTCATATAGGAAGGGATGAATTTTTATGATAATAGAAAATTTTTTAGAGAGATATGGTAAAGAATATGATTTCTATCAAAAAGTTGCTCACTTATGTGCAAAGCAATGTGAAGCAGGACTTGAAAGTAATGGTATTCGGGCAATCGTTACATATAGAGCAAAAAGACCAGATAGATTAAAAGATAAACTTGAAAAAAGAAATGAAGAAAAGGATTATACAAGTGTTAATGATATTTATAAAGATATCGTTGATTTAGCAGGTGTAAGAATTGCTTTATATTTTCCCGGTGATCGTGAAGAAGTGAATAAGTTTATTGAATCAAATTTTATAATTAAGAAAAAGAAAGAGTTTCCAACAGACGCAAAACCATCTTATGAAAAAAGATTTTCTGGATATTGGGCGAATCATTACCGTACATATTTAAAAAATGAAAAATTATCAGATGAACATAAAAGATATGGGCAAGCAATGATTGAAATACAGGTAGCTTCCGTTCTAATGCGTGCATGGGCTGAAGTTGAACATGACTTAGTGTATAAGCCATTAAGTGGAAAGTTATCAGAAGAAGAGTATGCTATACTAGATGAATTAAATGGATTGGTTTTATCAGGAGAAATTGCTTTAGAGAGACTGCAAAAAGCATCCAAGGTGCGTATAAGTGCATATGGCAAACCATTTAACAACCATTATGAACTATCTTCTTATTTATATGATTTAAGTAAACCATATTTTGAAAAAGAAAATATAGAACCTGTAATGGGTAGAGCAGATATTCTATTTAGATTTTTGCAATTTGCTAAATTAGATAAACCAGAAGCTATAAGTGAGTACATAAATGATCTAGATTTGGATACAGAAAAGAGACCAATTGTAGATCAATTAGTGGATAGAATTGTTACAGGGGATGCCCAATTATATGATTTATATATTGTTGCAAGAGAAGAAGTAGGCGTTAGAAATCCATATAGTTCCAAATCAGATAAGCGAACTTTGTTAACGGAGCAGAATGCTTTAGGATATTTTATTTCTAAATGGATTATTCTTGAGTCTGTTATTAGAGATGTTATGAATAAAAAATATCCTAATATGGGGAGTTCAAATATATTATATACGCCCAAAATGCTAGGTTCATTGGAAGTATTTGATAGTAGCATAATTGATGAGATTAATTACATTAGAAAGTTAAGAAATCAAGTTGTACATGGTATAGAGATTCCAACAGACGATAGCCTAATGAAAGCTGGAAAATATCTTGAAGATACTATAATAAATATTATCCCAAAACTTTCTCCAGAAATTCAGGATTTAGTTAGGTCTAAATTAGATAAAACTGCTTAGGGGGATTGTAATTGTTCCTGCGGTAGCATTTATTGGTATGGAGTTATTTCCAAAAATATAAATTAAAATAGTAAGAAGGAAAATAGATCATTAATGTAGTATTATAAATTATTGGACATATATTTTAATATGGGCAAATATAGGAGGTGGAGCTGTTGGAAAGTCATTTTTATAATAAAATAAGCAATAATCCTATTATTGCGGCTGTAAGTGATTTAAATAAGCTTGAGGCAGCAATTAATTCACCATGTGAGATGATTTTTTTACTAGGGGGAAATATCTTTAATTTAAAGCAAATAGTGGATAGAGTACATGAAGCTGAAATGGAGATCTATGTACATTTAGATCTTGTAGAAGGTTTTTCAAGAGAAGGAATTGTCCTTAAATATATAAAGGAAAATATTAATCCAAATGGAATTATAACCACCAAAAGCAATTTGATAAAAAGTGCAAAGGAGTTAGATTTGTTTGTAATACAAAGACTGTTTTTATTAGATTCATTGTCACTAGATACTGGAATAAAATCAATTAAGCATACTAGGCCTGATGCAATAGAAATTTTGCCAGGCGTTATGCCTAAGATTACAAAAATTATTAGTAAAAGTACGAATATACCTATTATTACTGGCGGATTAATAAAAGATAAAGAAGATGTAATTGCAAGTCTTAAAGCTGGAGCTATGGGTATTTCTACAACGAAAGAAGAAATATGGTATATGTAGAGGGGGTGATACTTTTTACCAAGAGCAACTCTTTTAAAATAAGTGTATTGGGAAAAAATATCAGTAGTATAGAAACCATGATTTTAATATACTGAAAATTCACAATACTTAAGCTGGCATAAAACTTGCTTAATAATATAATAAGTAATTAAATTTAGTATAATCATAATTTTGATGGGAGGTGAAAGGAAGAAACTATGGCATATGTAAGTAGTTTGTGTAAAGAAAAAGAATAAATTATAGGAGGGATCGTATGTCAGCTTTTATGGGTGAACTGATAGGAACGATGATTTTAATTCTTCTTGGTTGTGGTGTGAATGCAGGAGTTACACTAAATAAATCTTATTCAAAAGCTTCTGGTTGGATTGTAATTACTATAGGATGGGGTCTTGGGGTTGCAATGGGTGTTTATGCTGTTGGAAATATAAGTGGTGCACATTTAAATCCAGCAGTGACCATTGGTTTGGCATCTGTTGGGAAATTCCCATGGAGCGATGTTCCAGGATATATTGTAGCTCAAATGATAGGAGCAGTTATAGGTGCAACACTTGTATGGATTCATTATTTGCCACATTGGGCTGAAACAGAGGATAAAGGATCAAAACTGGGCGTATTCGCAACAGGACCAGCTATAAAAAATACATTTGCAAACGTAATCAGTGAAATTATTGGTACATTTATGTTGGTGTTAGGTATTTTAGCAATTGGAAATAATGAATTTGCAAAAGGATTAAATCCATTTATTGTGGGTGCTTTAATTGTTGCTATTGGTATTTCGCTAGGAGGAACTACTGGATATGCAATCAATCCTGCTCGTGATTTAGGACCTCGTATTGCTCATTTTTTACTTCCTATAGCAGGAAAAGGTGATTCAAATTGGGAATATTCTTGGATTCCAGTAGTAGGCCCTATTATTGGTGGCATATTAGGTGCATTTTTCTTTGTAACATTTTTTGGTGCTTAAATTAAACTGGGAGGGAAAAATATGAAAAAATACGTATTAGCATTAGACCAAGGAACTACAAGCTCTAGAGCTATTTTATTTGATCATGATGGAAAGATTGTAAAGGTTGCTCAAAAAGAATTTACGCAGATCTACCCAAAGGCAGGTTGGGTTGAACATGATGCAATGGAAATCTGGGGAACGCAAAGTGGCGTCGCTAGAGAAGTATTAGAAACAGCAGGCATTAGACCACAAGAGATAGCTGCAATCGGGATTACCAATCAAAGAGAGACGACTGTTGTATGGGATAAAAATACAGGAAAGCCAGTTTATAATGCCATCGTTTGGCAATCTCGTCAAACTGCCGGTATATGTGATGAATTAAAGAGTAGAGGTCTTGAAGACTATGTTCGTGAAAATACAGGATTGGTTATAGATGCATATTTCTCTGGCACAAAGGTGAAGTGGATTTTAGATAATGTTGAAGGTGCGAGGGAAAAGGCTGAAAAAGGAGATTTATTATTTGGTACAATGGATACTTGGTTAATATGGAATTTAACAAGAGGTAAAGTGCATGTAACAGATTATTCTAATGCATCAAGAACGATGATGTACAATATTAAAGAGCTTAAGTGGGATGAAAAAATGTTAAAAGAGTTAAATATTCCTGCTTCCATGTTACCAATGGTTAGACCATCAAGTGAAGTTTATGGAAACACAGATCCAATGACTTTTGGAGGAGCAGAAATTCCTATTGCTGGAGCAGCAGGAGATCAACAGGCAGCATTATTCGGTCAGGCATGCTACGAGCCTGGTATGGCTAAAAATACCTATGGAACAGGTTGTTTTATGCTAATGAATACTGGAAAAGAGATGATTCCATCTAAGAATGGATTACTTACAACGATTGCATGGGGCGTAGATGGAAAAGTTGAATACGCCCTTGAAGGAAGTATTTTCGTAGCTGGAGCATCTATTCAATGGTTAAGAGATGAATTAAAACTTATAAGTGATGCAAGTGATAGTGAATATTTTGCTACGAAAGTGGAAGATACAAATGGTGTTTATGTAGTGCCAGCATTTGTTGGTCTTGGAGCACCTTATTGGGATATGTATGCAAGAGGTACAATTGTAGGACTTACTAGAGGCGCAAATAAAAATCATATCATTAGAGCTACATTAGAATCCATTGCTTATCAAACTAGAGACGTATTAGAAGCAATGAAAGAAGATTCAAGCATTAATTTACAAGCATTAAAAGTAGACGGTGGAGCGGTTGCAAATAATTTCTTGATGCAATTCCAATCAGATTTATTAAATGTTCCAGTTCATAGACCAGAAGTGACAGAAACCACAGCACTTGGAGCAGCTTATCTTGCAGGACTTGCAGTAGAGTTCTGGCCGAGTAAAGAAGAAATTTCTAAGAAGTGGAATATTGATAGAACATTTAAACCTGAAATGGGTGAAGCGGATAAAGAAAAATTATATGCAGGGTGGAAGAAGGCAGTAAAAAGATCATTAAAATGGGAATCTGAAGAGTAATATATATTTATTGTAATACATAAATATATAGTAAGATTGATTATAGTAGTTAAATAGTAAAGGCTGGAGAATTGGAGAGCCGTACAGGTTAGCCTATGGGAACATAGGTTAGCTTAGTGCGGTTTTTCTATATGAAAAAGGAGGAATACTGATGTATGATGTAGCAATAATAGGTGCTGGCGTAATTGGTACTTTCATAGCAAGAGAATTATCTAGATATAAATTAAAGATGGTTATTATTGAAAAGGATAATGATGTATCAAATGGAACGACAAAAGCAAATAGTGCTATTATACATGCAGGATATGATGCAAAAGTAGGTACAAATAAAGGGAAATTTAATGTTGTAGGAAATACCATGTTTGATCAAGTATGTGAGGCGTTAGATGTACCCTTTAAGAGGATTGGATCATTGGTAATTGCATTTGATGAGGAAGAGATGAAAACAATTCATTCATTATATGAAAATGGATTAAAGTTAGGTGTACCAAACATGGAAGTTATTGATTCTACAAAAGTAAAAGAAATGGAGCCTACATTAAATGCTGCTATAGTAGGTGCTCTATATGCACCTACGGCAGGTATTATTTCACCCTATGAGCTTGCAATATCATTGGCAGAAAATGCAATAGACAATGGTGCAGAATTATTATTAAATAACAAAGTTGATTGTATAGACAAGGTCTATAAGGGATATAAAATTCATACAAATGAAAATGTAATAGATAGTAGATTTGTAATTAATTGTGCCGGTGTATATGCAGATGATATATATGCAATGGTAGATACACCAGATTTTAAAATTATTCCAAGAAGAGGTCAATATTATGTATTAGATAAAAGTGCAGGTGAAATTGTAAATAAAGTGATTTTTCAATGTCCTACAAAATTAGGAAAGGGCGTATTGGTTAGTCCTACTGTTCATGAAAACGTTATCATAGGTCCGAATGCTGAAAATTTGAAAGATAAAGAAGCCATCGAAACGACTGAAGATGGATTGGGATTTGTTAAAGAGTCTGCACAGAAAATTTATGAAGATATTCCTTTTAATAAAAATATAACTACATTCGCAGGCCTTAGAGCAGAACCTAGTACAGGAGATTTTATTATTGAGGAGTCAAAGAAAGCCAAAGGATTTATTAATGTAGCTGGTATAAAATCACCTGGGTTATCTTCTTCACCGGCTATTGCAGATTATGTAGTTGAGATAGTAAAAGATATAAATGGAGGATTAGAAGAAAAGAAAGATTTTAATCCTAAAATTAGGAAAAAAATAAGATTTGCAGATCTTAGTGATCAAGAAAAAACAGAAATAATAAAAAAAGATTCTAGATATGGAAGAATTATTTGTAGGTGTGAAACCATCAGTGAAGGTGAGATTGTAGATGCAATAAATAGAAATGCAGGAGCTACAACGGTAGATGGAGTAAAGAAACGAGTAAGACCTGGAACTGGCAGATGTCAGGGGGGATTTTGTGGGCCGAGGGTTATGGAGATTTTAGCAAGAGAATTAGGGAGAGATATGAAAGATATTGTAAAAGATCATAAAGATTCCTATATCCTTACAGGTTATACGAAAGAAGAAACTGAATTTGAGAAAGTGAAGGATTTAGTGGCACCAGCCATTGACAAATAGAGTAGGAGATGATTATATGCTAAATTATGATATTGTCGTTGTGGGAGGAGGTCCAGCAGGTCTTGCAGCAGCTATTGAAGCCAAGAAAAATGGAGCTGATCATATAGTAGTCATAGATAGAGAGTATGAATTAGGAGGAATTTTACAGCAATGTATTCATAATGGATTTGGGCTTCATATTTTTAAAGAGGAATTAACTGGACCTGAATATGCTGAACGTTTTATTGATGAGTTAAAAGAAATGAATATAGAGTATAAATTGGATACTATGGTACTTCATATTAATAAAGATAAGCAGTTAAGTGTTATTAATACAGTAGATGGATTTTTAAAGATTCAAGCAAAAGCAATTATTTTAGCGATGGGATGTAGAGAAAGAACGAGAGGCGCAATTGCAATACCAGGTTCTAGACCTGTAGGGGTAATGACTGCTGGCACTGCACAAAGATTTATAAATATGGAAGGGTATATGGTAGGAAAAAAGGTGGTTATTTTAGGTTCAGGAGATATAGGACTCATTATGGCAAGGAGACTTACATTAGAAGGGGCAAAGGTAATGGCAGTAGCAGAACTGATGCCATTTTCAAGTGGACTTACAAGGAATATCGTTCAATGTTTAGAAGATTATAATATCCCCTTATTATTAAGTCATACGGTGATAGATATTAAAGGGAAAGAAAGAGTAGAATCTGTAGTAATTTCTAAAGTTGATGAAAATAGAAAACCAATTCCTGGGACGGAAATAGAATATGAATGTGATACATTATTATTATCTGTTGGATTAATTCCAGAAAATGAGCTATCCAAAAGTGCAGGAATAAAACTAGCACAGGTAACGGGTGGACCCATTGTAAATGAATCTATGGAAACGACTGTAGAAGGTATTTTTGCTTGTGGAAATGTAGTACATGTCCATGATCTTGTAGATTGGGTTACAGAGGAGAGTAAAAAGGCAGGAAAAAATGCAGCGAGATTTATAAAAAAAGAAATTAAACCTTCTAAAGAAATAGTAAAAACCATTCCAGGAGAGGGTATATCCTATATTGTACCCCATATAATTAGAAGTGTGAATTTAGAAGAAACAGTAGATTTATTTATGAGAGTAAAAAATGTATATAAAAATGCTAAATTAGTAGTAAAAGCAGATGAAGAAATCATAAAGGAAATTAAAAAAAATTATATGGCACCAGGTGAAATGGAACAACTTAAAATACCTTCTAGTCTATTTAAGGAAAAACAAATATCAGAAATATCTGTAGTGGTTATAAAGGACGGTGAATAAATTGGATACAAGAGAATTGGTTTGTATCATTTGTCCTATAGGATGTCGTATGACCGTTGTAAAAGATGATTATGTTTCATTAGGATACAAGGTGACAGGAAATACTTGTAATAGAGGGGAAGCATATGCAGTAAAAGAAATGACCAATCCTACCAGAGTAATTCCTACTACAGTAAAAATTAAAAACGCACAATTAAATAGACTTCCAGTAAAGACCAATGCACCCGTACCTAAAGGATTGATTTTTGAATGTATGAATATTATTAATAAAGTTGAAGTTGAGGCACCCGTAAGATTAGGAGATATAATAATTGAAAATATATTGGGAACAGGAATAGATGTAGTAGCAACAAAAACCATGGAGAAAATATAATGAGAAGGGGAAACGTAACTTCTATTAATAATAAAAAGAACATAAGTTATTTTCATTTATTCGATTCTTTTATAGATGGTGTGTGCATTATTAACGAGCTGGGATATATTGAGTATATAAATAGGGCTTATGAAAATATATTTCGTGTAAGTGCATTTTCTGACGAAGGGAAGAGTATATTTGCCACAAAGAATGATGATATAATGATCACTTCTTATAGAGAAAAGAAAAATATAAAAGGAATTATTAAGCATAGTATAGGGGCAAATAAAATAGAAGGATCAACTTCTCTCTTATTTGAGGACCATGAATTTAAAGGAATTATAGCTATATATAGGAAAGTAGAACAAAAAGATAAAAGTATTTTAGCGTTGCCTACTACTTTTAAGGAGTACAATTATAAATTAGATAAGCCCTTTGATAAAATCATTGGCAATAGTAATTCAATAAAAAAGACCTTATTAAGGGCACAAAAGGCATCAAAGACTTCGTCAACGATCATTATTACAGGAGAGAGTGGTACTGGAAAAGAACTAGTAGCTAGAGTCATTCATGAAAATAGCAAAAGAAGGGATCGTCCATTTGTAGCATTAAACTGTGCTGCAATTCCATCTGAATTATTGGAATCCGAATTATTTGGACATGAACAAGGCGCATTTACGGGCGCAATAAAAGAGAAAATTGGAAAGTTTGAATATGCAAATAAAGGAACTCTTTTTTTAGATGAGGTAGGAGATCTACCAATGGAAATGCAAGTAAAATTACTCAGAGTATTACAAGAAAAAGAAGTAGAAAGAATTGGCGGAAATCATACGATAAAGATAGATACAAGGATTATTGCTGCTACAAATAAAAACTTAGAAAAAATGATTATAGATGGAAAATTTAGGGAAGATTTATATTATAGATTGAATGTGATTCCTATAAATGTACCTCCATTAAGAGAAAGAAAAAAAGATATTCCTATATTGATTGAATATTTTTTAGAGAAGATTTCTAAGGATATGAGAATGGAGGATATTATCATTACAGATGAAGCAAAAAGATGTTTAGGTGATTATTATTGGCCGGGAAATGTTAGAGAACTTCAAAATATTATTGAGAGATTAATCGTGTTATCAGAAAAAAATAGAATAGATTATTATGATATTCCAAGTAATATATCTAAGGTATATGAAGTGAATAATGTAGACCGAGAAACGACAAGTTTGATTAACTTGAATAAAAGAGGAGCATTAGCTAGATTGGAAGAATATGAAAAAGAAATAATTAAAGTTGCATTACAAAGATTTGGAAGTTTTAATGCAGCAGGAAAAGCATTAGGGGTTACACACAAAACCGTAGCATCTAAAGCAAGAAAGTATCATATTATAGATGAAAATAGCTAAAAAATCCTTTTATAAAAGGATTTTTTAGCTATTTTTTAAATTTCGATTCAGTTCCAGATAATAATCTCTTTATATTTGCTTTGTGTTTGTATACTATAAAAGCACCTAATAACAATGCATATAAGTTAAAGGATGCAGGTGTTTTTAAAATAAAAGAAACAATTGGAAATGAAATTGCAGTTATAATTGAAGCTAAAGAAACGATGCGTGTAGTAAAAATAATTAAGAATTGGATAATGATTAGTATGAGTCCTATGATCGGGTAAAGGGCAAATATGGTTCCACCACAAGTAGCAACCCCTTTTCCTCCTTTAAAGCCCAATGTAAATGGATAACAATGTCCAATGACAGCAAAAGTAGAAGCGAGAACGGCTCCTTCCATTCCTAATAATTTTTTAGACAGTAAAGCAAGAATAAAACCTTTTAGAAAATCTAAAAAAAATGCAACTAATCCTGCTTTTGTACCTAATGTTCTAAGTACATTTGTAGCACCTGAATTACCACTTCCATGATTCCTTATGTCAATTTTACCCATTAATTTTGCTATAATGAATGAAAAAGGAACACTTCCAATTAGATAGCCTAGAATGATTAGTAAAAGATATTTTAACAACATTAACAATCCTCCTTTTTATTTATTTTATCATTATTTATGAAATATAAGTACAAAAATTTTTTATTTATTTTATAATGTCTTTAAGGAAGGTTGTGAGTAAACTGAAAAAAGAAATAGTATCATTAATTGAATGTAGAAAATATGATTATAATTTGGTTAAAGAATCAGTAGAAAAGTCTTTTGAAGATTTGGGCGGAATTGGTAAATTTATAAAAAAAAGGGATAAGGTTTTATTAAAGCTAAACCTCTTAATGAAGAAAAAACCAGAAGATGCCACAACAACCCACCCAATATTTGCAAAAGCATTAGCCCAAGTTCTAATAGAATATGGAGCCGAAGTAATCATTGCAGATAGTCCAGGAGGACCCTTTAACACCTCTTTATTAAAGGGTGTTTATAAAGCTTGTGGAATTGAGAAAATAGCAGATGATGTAGGCGCTAAATTAAATTATAACACGAATTCTGTAGAAATTAAAAATGAAGGTGGTTTAATCTTAAAAAGAATAACAGCGATTGAAGTTTTAAAAGAAGTGGACAAGGTTATATCTGTATCTAAATTAAAGACCCATGGAATGATGATGTTTACTGGAGCAGTAAAAAACATGTTCGGCGTGGTTGCAGGATTAGAAAAAGCAGAATATCATGTGCGAATGCCAAACAATAAAGATTTCTCAAATGCATTAGTAGATATATGTGTAGCTTCTAAACCAGTGTTATCCTTTATGGATGGGATAGTGGGTATGGAAGGAGCAGGTCCTAGTGCAGGAGATCCAAGAGAGGTAGGGGTAGTTATTGCTTCTACAAGTCCCTATCATTTAGATGTAGTAGCAACTTCTATTATTGGATTAGAACCTACGAAAGTACCAACTGTTCAAAGATGTGTAGAAAGAGGATTATGTAAGGGGAATTTTGATGATATAGATCTAAAAGGAGATAAGATAGAAAAGTTTATATTGAATGATTTTGTTATCCCTGAAATAAGAAGCTTAGATTTATTAGATGGAAAAATCCCTAAATTTCTAAGGGATATTTTAAATGGTTTTTTACAACCCAAACCAGTATTTATTCATGAAAAATGTGTAGGGTGCAGAGATTGTGTAAATAGTTGTCCGCCACAGGTAATAGAGATGATAGACTATAAACCCATAGTAAATTTAGACGAATGTATAAGGTGTTTCTGTTGTCAGGAGCTATGCCCCGTTGAAGCCATTGATATACATAGGCCACTTCTTATGAAATTATTGTCCCGATTGTAAATTAGGTAGGGACGGTTAATAATTTTTATAATGTAAGATTTTTTATTAAGGAAAAAAAGATTTTTTTAGATGAAATGATAAGAATCATTGACCATCCTCATAAATTTTAAGATTTAAATGTTTTGATAAAATAGATAATTTGTTTGTAAAGGGATTGTTAATTGTAAAAAAATTAGATGATGAGTCACAAGCTATCATATATTTACAGAAATATTTAGTAAAACATAATCCTTACGAAACATTTGATTATGCTCAGATATTAATGAAAAGAAAAGATTAAGAGATGGTAATATGTTGTCCTTGATAAAGGAAAATGGAGAATGGATTTTAAAATATGGAACGCAAAAGACAATACCAGTAGTTGAATTAAAGGGAATAGTAAATAATTTAAAACAGAAAATAATTGAATAAAATATGAAATAGTTAAAGCAAGACTGATGATAGGGTTTGGATGCCATCATCAGTTTTTTGTTGTGAAAAAAGTATAATATGGTTCTTCTGGAGATATGATGATAACTCAAATTTGCATATGACAAAATGAGTGGGATGCTAAATGGAAAAATATAGTTATTATATTTGTAAAATATTTGATTATAATGTAAAATTTTATTATATAAATAATGTTCGATGTAAGAAGGAGGGAATATTGATTGTTTGAAAAGGATCTATTAAATGAAAAAAACAATTCTCTTAAGTTCTTTTCAAAGTTAGATGAACTTAGGAGAAAAGAGCCTACTGAAAAAATATCTGTTAAAAATATTTTAGTTAATCTAAATAGAGAACATAATATTGATATTTATGAAATTGCTGTAAGTGCAATAGAACAAGGATACAGTTGCTTTGATGTACACCATGTACTCGAAGATTCTATACCTGTTTTTCAATGCAACATTGAAAGCTTTTTAAGATATTTAGAGACTATGTATGTGTCTATGGAAGGCGATCTTGCACAAAGTATTCAATATAAACCTATTTTACAACTTGTAGAAAAACAACCGAAGATTGCAAGAGAATTGTTAGATGAAATGGTTCTAATTAATAAGCCGTTTTGTGTAGGGTGTATGGCTACGATATTTCAAGGATTATCAATTATAGATTTTGAGGGTGTTTATGATGAGCTAATTGAAATAGTTTATAGTAAACAAATTCATGTAGTACAAGCTTCAATATTTGCTTTGGGAGATTTAATATGTAATAAGGCGGATCAGAAAAAAGCACAAGATGTAATTAACATTTTTGAAGATTTGCTTAGATCAGAATCCAAAGAGTTATATTACTGTATTACAAATGTTCTTTGTAAATTTTACGATCTGGACAATAGAAGTATAAGATTGGTGCTGAGGCTGTGCAAGATAAAAGAGGATAGTGTTAGCTATCAGGTGTCAAACTTCTTATTCCATGAATTACATAAGATATATGAAAATGATTGGTTTGAAGAACTTTTGCTGACAATGTCTAATGTAAACTGTAAATATACAGGTATAATAGATAATATTGACTTTATTTTGGCTAAATTGATTAAAAACAGTAATAAAGAGTTGGCTAAACAATTTTTACATAGATGGGCACTAGATAGTGATTATTTCACGCAGAAAATGGATATAAAAAACTTGTTTAATTCGACTATAAGGCAAATTATCATGGATTCGGAACTTTTTAGTGAACTAATTACGATATATTTTAGTGAAAACAACTATCAATTTCATAAAATTACATTTGAATTAATTGGATATGCAAAGTTATGTGGGGTATCAGAAATAGAATTTCATAGTGAAATAATAAAAAACATGGAATATGATGAAGTTGTATATTTATCTACCAAAGTGTTAGGTTATGTTTTTGATGTAAATACGTTATGTTCACTGATGTATTCAATTTTGAAAATACATTTTAAAGATGATAGGATCGCAGAGGAAGTTGGGGAACTTTTTTATGAATTTATAGGAAAAAATTATCCATATAGTACGTGTGAGTTTTTAAAAACAAAGGTAGATAATACACAAAAACTAAGTGCTCTAAATACAATATTAACCAATATAATAAAATCTTTAGAAAAAGATAATGACATTCAAAATTTAAAAGAAGTAAAACAACCATCAAGATATAGAAATAACATAATGCTAGAAAAAAATAGAGAATTCAACAAAGCTATGGAACAAACAGGAGAAGAATCTACTCTTATTAACCTTGTTAGTAAAGTAACTTTGAAATATGGAAAAGGATGGTTTCAGTATCATAACAATGATTTTGGAGAGATTAGCGAGTTGGCTAAAATTTCACAGAGTGTGGAAATGCCAAAATCACAAATAAGCTATAGAGTTAGTGATGAACTTCAACGAGTTCAATTTCGCATGGCTAAAAGGAGGGATACATAATGAAGTTAATTATTAGAGAATATCTTTCTCTTTTGAAGGAGTCAAAAGAACTTGATCGTGTGTTGCCCGATTTACTATTAGCTATGGGAATTGAACCTATTAGTTATCCTCAAATTGGAGTGAGACAATATGGAGTAGATGTTGCTGCAGTTGGAAAAGATGAATTTGGAATAGTGTTATTATACTTATTTACTATAAAGCAAGGGGATATCGGACGAGCAGATTGGGATGGAAATAATCAATCAGTAAGACCATCATTAGATGAGATATTAGATGTCTATATAGAAAGTCATATTCCACTAGAATATAAAGATTTACCTAAAAAAATAGTACTGTGCACAGGAGGCGCATTAAGGCAAGAAATACAACAAAATTGGAGAGGGTATGTTAAAAGAAATAGAATTGAGGATATACAGGAATATGAATTTTGGGGTGGAGATAAGCTAGCAATACTTATTGAAAAATACATGTTTAATGAACAAATAATACCTAAAGAATTTAAATCGAAAATGAGAAAGACATTAGCTTTATTAGGGGATTCTGACCATGATTTGAATGATTTCTATAATATTATAAAAGAATTTTTAGTAGATGTAAAATATGAAAATATTAATAGACAAGCAACAAAGAAAAAGATAAAAAAGAAATTGATGACAGTTCATTTATGTTTAAATATAATATGGTTTTGGGCACGAAGTGAAAATAATATCAAACCTGCAATGCTTGCTGCAGAAAGAACTGTGCTTAATATATGGGAGTTTATGAGAACTAATAATTTATTAGAAAATAATAATGTCCGATTAATATTTGATAAGATATATGAAAGTTTTTTGAATATATATAATGAGTATTTTGATAAAATAGATCAATTTTGCTATCAAGAGGAAAGTTTATCGGCAAATGAAAGATATTATATACTTAATTGTTTAAATGTATTTGAAGTTTTAGGCAATATTAGTTTATTTGGATTAGGACTTCATTATAGATGTAAAAAAGGCGATACACAAGAATTTGATAGAGTAAAAAAAATTGTGGACAGCTTGAAGAATTTTATAAACAATCATTTGGCTATATGTGCACCTTGTTATGATGGACATATAACTGAGATTTCACAGGCTATATATTTATTGCAAGCTTATGGTGAGAAAGAACTAATTAATTGGTGGATAGTACAAATAGTTGAGCATATGAAATTTGCATATGTTAATTTAGGTAAGTATTTTCCAATACAATCAGATTCATTTGATGATTTAGTGGCATTGAATAATTCAAATAGATTGGAAAAAGAAAAGCTATTTGAATTATCTACATTAATCCCTACATTAGCACAGTGGTGTATTGCATTAGGATTATATGAAACGTATCACTTGATTAGAGAATCAGTTGTGAAGTTTTTTAAGGACTGCTCATTGCAGATATGGTATCCTGACAGATCAACAGATGAATATATGTATACTATCAATGCTGCATATAAAACAGGTGCTATGGACGCTCCTATGATTCTCAAAGAGTCAATTGATGATATGCTTGAAACGGTTAGACGTGTTCAAAAGAATACAATAGATATAAATGAATTATCTTCAGTAAAACATGGCTATAAGCTATTGCCTATAATAGCTAGTAAGCATTATAGAATGCCTATGATTCCTTGGTATTGGCAGAGTATAGTGTTAAATCAAGATGAAATGTAAATATTTTTAATTTGGGATTGCAATATGAAATTGCTGAATTATAAATTTTTAAAGGTATTTATACTAACACCATAATATAACTACACAGTATTGTTTATAGGATTTATATTTAGGATAGTATTTTCTATTATACTAATAAGTAGAAATATTGATTTTATATCTAAATGAGTTAACAAAAAAGAGAGAAGCGAAGGGAATAGGAGAAATTTGTATGAATCTCTATTTTGTTGTGAAATCATGTATAATGAAGTAACGTTTTACTATATGAAAGTGGTGAAATTATGATTTTAGAAGTTAAGGTAGAAAAAGCATATAATGGCGATTGCATATGGCTTAGATATGGAACTGAAGATAATATTTCAAATATTATAATTGATTCAGGACCAGCAGTATTTGCAAAGGGATTTAAAAAATTAATGGACAAGATAGTTAATTCTGGGGAATTAATAGATTTACTAGTATTAACGCATATTGATAATGATCATATTAAAGGATTCAGTAAATTTATATTAAACAAAAATTGCGATCACATAAAAAAAGTGTGGTTTAATGGAGAAGGAAGTAAAATTTATTTAGAAAACCAACCCCACTCTCCTGAAAGTGCAATGAAATTAACTGATTATATGAAGGGAAAAGGGTTGAAAGTTACAACTCCAGTTCATATGGGATATGAAGATAGTATTAATGATGCCAAAATTAAAGTCATAACTCCTACATTAGAATCTATACAAAGGGTTTCTAAGGAGATTGATAAAGAAATTGATAAATGTACGCCACACTCACCTAAAGAACTGCATATAGAAAAAGATATTGATATTGTTATCAAAGATGATGAATATAAAAAAGATAAAAGTATTACAAATAGAGCATCTATTTCATTTGTTTTTTCATATGATGGTGTAAATATAGCTTTTTTAGGAGATGTGCATGCAGAAGATGTTATATATGGTAAGAATAAGTATTTCAAAAACAAAGAAATACATGTTATAAAAGTGGCTCATCATGGAAGTGAATATAATACTAATAAAGAATTATTACAATGTATGAAGGCTAGTGAATTCATAATATCAAAAAAAGGAGCAATTAGTAAAAGAACTATTGCTAGAATAGTAGAAAATGTTGATAATCCTATAATTAACTGCAATTATAATTGGTGGTCTCAAACTGGATATTTTACTAAAAATGATGTGGAGAAATATATAGATACTGGTAAATTAAAAATCAAAGAAATTAAGGATAAGATAGTCATAGATACTAGTAAATTTAAAATCAAAGAAGCTACGAAGTAAGATAGTTATAAAAAGAAGGTGATTTGCATATGACAATAGATAAAATCATTGGAGATATAGCTGTAAGAATAGAGGTAGAATTAGAAGGTTCGAAAAATAAAATTTTAGGAAGTGGTGTGTTGTGGGGACCAGATGATGCTACTTCGAAATATAATTATGTATTTACAGCAGCACACGTTATTTATAAAAATAAGGACTCGAAATTAATAATAAGATATTTTGATAAAGAAGGAGAAGAGAAAACAGAACAAAGTGATAGCATATCAATTCATTGTCAATACGATGATGATGTTAGACCATACATTTATGATGTTGCTATTATAAGGATAAAGAAAATAAATACTAAGTATCAGAATTTTTTAATGAAGAAAGTTGACCAGATAGAAGGAAAGCCTAACATTATAGCTAGAGGTTTTCCTAAAATGATGCATAATTCAAAAAACTTCAGATTCTCAGGTAAGGATGTGTGTGCTAGATATTCTCAACCTGAGAAGAGAATGAGACAGTTTCAATACAATATTTCTAATAGTGAAAATGTAAATTTAGCAGAGAGAAATGAAGAACTAGTTGGTTTGTCAGGAATGGGAGTATTTTTAAAAGATGAACAAAAGATAACATTAATAGGTATTCATTCTTATGGAGTTGGTGATGACAGCCCATTTAATACAGTGGTAGGGATGGGATCAGAACTTATTATTGACATATGTACAAATGAAGGATGGGATATTCCACAATATATATTAGACATACAAGTGAATTTAAGTGAATATATTAAATATTTAGCAGTGGATATAGAAAATGATGAATTTGGTGACATTATGGATGATATATCAGAAGAAGATGTTCTTGAAAGTATAAGACATGGGTTCTGTGGTATATCAGCAAACTGCAAAAATAGAGAAGCACCACATCGATGTAATCCATTTAATGTACATCTTCTCTTTTGTTTATGCATACTTAGATTGTTAAATGATAATGTATGCTTTAAGACACCAGAAATAGAAAAAGAAGGACAAAATTACCCGGTTAAATTCATATGTAGTGGAGGCATAAATGTTGAAGGTATAAATGCTGTAAGAGTAACTATGAAAGACTTTATTTTATCTTTAAAAATCGATTATTTGAAGAAAAACATTGTAAAAGATAAAAGCTTGATAATTTGGTATTCAGATATTAATACAAAAGGAAGACAATTGGAATGTAGTAGAGAAGAATTTAAAAATATAGTACCTGATATAAAGAAGGATATTAGGAAAATGGATGGATTTAATATTAAAAGTGGTCCTTCACAATCTAATGATCTTTCGATTATACATGTAAATCAGATAAAAAAATATATTGAATCAAATGACAACTTAGAATCGGTAAAAGAATCAATCTTAAAAGTGATATAACATTGGGAGGTCTTTATGGAAGCTATTAAGGACACAATAGAATTAATTAAAGAAGATGTTACATGTGAATATTTGAAAGTTTTTCATTTTGAAAAAGAGTTAAATAATTATAAATCAAATATCGTTTGCTGTGAATTCAAAAACCAAGAAGATTTAAGGAAAAATTGGCAAGAAATAATGAAAAATGTGTCATTTTATATTCAAGCAAAGTTAAGTAAAATTATAGAATTATATAATATATACATATTATTTTTTGCAAAAGAGATAGACCATGAGGTAATGTATAAAATAGAACAAGATAAATATTCATCTAGAAAGATAATTGTGCAAAGGGAAATGCCTGAGGAAGAAGAGGAATTAAAAAAAATGGTTAATGAAATAATATTTGAATTTAGAATAGAAATTTCTGAAGAAAATTTAAAGTTAGAGGATTGGTTAAAAAATTATAATGAAGAAATCTATGATTTCGTAAAAGGAGCACAAGATAATACAGTAGAGTTAGAGGATGTAATGAATATTCTCAAATAGTGGATTAAATTTGTAGATTAAGTGAAGAAGGTGAAATTTTGAATAAAATAAAAAGTGTTTGTTTTAATAATTTTAGAGTATTTAAGGGTAAAGAACCCTTTAATTTTATGAAGGAAGGGAGAGTAGCTGATTTTATATGTATTTATGGTCAGAATGGAATGGGAAAAAGTTCATTTTTTGATGGAGTTGAATGGCTTTTTACAGGGGAAATAGATAGATTTAAAAATGATGTCAAAAATGGTATAGAAAATTATGAAGGTCGTGTTTTGCGAAATATATACAGTAAAGAGGATTATGCAGAAGTTAGTGTTACATTGGATAATGAAGAGAGTATTAAGCGTAAAATTAAGCCACGAAAAAATGCTAAAAATGACTATAAAATAGGCAAATTAAATGATGACAAGTACAAAGAAATAATGAGTAATAAGCAAATACTACCACACAATAAAATTGATAGTTTTGTATATGCTACTAAACCGAGGGACAAATATAAAGAGTGGGGTGAGTTTTGGGATTTAGATGGAAGTCAACGGAAGTTGTTTAATTTAATTTATGAATTAAATAAACAATGTGAAAAAAAAGTAGAAACCATAAAATCAAAAATAGAATCTTTAAATAATGAACTGAATGATTTGTCAATAAATAATGAAATAATTGAGTGTATGAATGAAAAAATCAACCAATATAATTGTACACTACCTTATAAAGAAAATACCATTGAATTAATAAGAAAAACCGAAAATAAACCAACGGTAATACCTAAAGTTGAAATAATTAGTGAGCAAAAACTAAAACTGACATCAGTTAAAGATAAAATGGTAAGCATATTACCTAAACTGGAATTTTTAGTAGATAATAATAATTATTATAATGAATTCAAACAAGAATTACTTATGATTAAAAGATTAAAGAAGAGATGGCAAAGGATTGTTGCTTTGTGTGAAGAAAAAGAGAGATATTCTATTAAGAAGGATCTGGAATTTAGACATAAAGAAGTTGTACAAAGAGAAATGGAAAATATTCTAAAATTGTATTATGCAGGTAAAAAATGGTTTGAGGAATATCTGCAATTTCAAGAGTGTATAGATAAAATGAAGAAAGTAAATAATCAAATACAATTAAAAAAAGAACAACTTATTAGAGAAAATAAGAATCGAGAGAATATAGAAAAATTACTTCAAAGTGTTAAACAAGAATTATTTAAAATAGAAAGTAATAGAGACTCTCTTATAGGCAACTCAAAGAAAGTTTTGAATCTATTACAGGGTAAAGAAGAACAGAACAAAAGAAAATTCAAACTTCAAGAGAATATTTCAAGAACAGCCTATTCAAATAAATTGATACAGACGGAAATAAAACAAATAATTGAAGCTAAATTTCCTGATAATGGTTATAATAAAAGCTTGATAAATAAATTGAAGATAATGATTGGGTCTAATGAAAATTTGATTAATATGAGAGATAAATGGATGAATGAATTTGAAGATATTGATAATTGTATAAAAAAAATAGAAATAGATTTAAATAATCAAGAAAAAATGTATAAAGAAGCTCAAGAAACATTTGACAATTTAGAAAAAATTTTGGTAGAAGTAAAGAAACATATTGAAACTGAAAAATTATCAAAGTGTCCAGTATGCAATGAAGAATATCATAAAACAGAAAGGTTATTAGCTAGAATAAATCGAGTTAGTCAACAAAAAAATATAGATTACTTATATAGAAATTATATTGACTTAAAAAAACAATTAAATCAATGGAATAAAGAAAAGGAAAAAGCAATTATAAAATGGAATAATGAATGTGAAGATATGATAAAGAAAAAACTCATAGAAATTGAGGATAACACTGAAAATTTTAACAACATGAAAAAAGAAAATTATAAAATTAACGAAAACATAT
This sequence comes from Lutibacter sp. B2, assembly GCA_015686845.1. Lineage (GTDB taxonomy): Bacteria > Bacillota > Clostridia > Peptostreptococcales > Thermotaleaceae > JADPRS01. Next base: position 18,847 of record JADPRS010000007.1, on the reverse strand, counting down.
TAAAAATAAAAGAAATTATAAATAATATTACGTTATGGTTTAAAGATTTGAACTATAATAATGATATAAATATGGAAAATACTCAAAAGTGGATAGCAGAAATTTGTATGAAACATGAAAAAAAAATGATTAATTACAATGAAAAAATTAACAATATTTTAAAATCAGAAAAATATGTAAATGAGGAAATTATAAAATTAGAAAAAATATTTGAAGAATCAGTTAAAAAGTATGAAGAATTTATTGATAATGACAACAATAAACAATTGATAGATATATTTGAAAAATTTAATGAGTTAAAAATCTGGAATGATATAGTTGACAAGCATAATAGTTTAAGAGAAAAGATAATAAATATAAATAATATAATTACAGTTATTGATAATAACATAAATAAACTTAGTAATATAAAAATTAAAAAAAAGGAAAAGTATATTAGCAAGTTAAGTAGTTTATATTTACAAGAAGATAAATGTGAAGTAATCGAAAAGTATGAAAATTATTGTAGACAGATATTTAGAAGTTTAGAAATAAATATTAATACAATATGCAAAAAACAACAAAAAATGTTAGATGTATCCAATCGTGTGAAAATTAAAATTGATATATTAAATTACATTGCCAGTCAAGTATCTATAACAGATTATAATGATAAATATGCAAAGATAATTAAGAATAAAAAAATACTCGAAGAGCAATTTAAAAAATATACCTATGGAAGAAAAAAAATCAATACATTGTTTAACGGGATTAAGAGCGAAATAGGAAAAAATTTTGAAAAAGTATTTAGTAATAAAATAATGAATGCTATATATAGAAAAATAGAGCCACACAAAACATTCCAAAAATTAAAATACGAAGTAAATTTTAACGATAAAGATGAGCCAGAATTATATATTAAAGGAACAAATTTGTCACATACACAAGAAGTTATGCCAGAACTATTTTATAGCTCTGCACAACTAAATACGGTGGCATTAAGTAGTTTTTTAGGAGGGGCATTATCTACGATTGATTCTAAAATAAAAACTATTTTTATAGATGATCCGATAGGTCATTTTGATGACATAAATGCGCTAGCTTTTGTAGATTTGTTGAGAAGTATTATAAGTAAAGGTGAGTGGCAAATTGTTATGTCTACTCATGATGAAACTTTATTTAGCCTATTGAAGAATAAGATATCTAGTGATTATTATAATTCTAAATTTATTGAATTTTTATCTGTTGGAACTGTACAAAAGAATGAAATTTTAGGCAAATAAGTATAATACCGCATAAGACATCAATTATTTTGTATTGTAGGTTTATAGGTAGAAAATCTAAATAAAGAAAAACATATAGAGATGAAGTTTTGAAGAACTAAATTATCTATATCACAAGATTATGTTACATACAACATATTGTTAACTTAAGAAAATAATTACACCAAAAATACGTTTGATTTCCTTTGAAAAAATCAAAAATCTTAATATGTCAAATTCACTCTTTTAAAAAAAACAGAATATCATGTGAGAATGCCAAATAATAAAGACTTCTCAAATGCATTAGTAGATATATGTGTAGCTTCTAAACCTGTTTTATCTTTTATGGATGGTATCGTTGGTATGGAAGGAGCAGGTCCTAGTGCAGGAGATCCAAGAGAAGTAGGGGTGGTTATTGCTTCTACAAGTCCATATCATTTAGATGTAGTAGCAACTTCTATTATTGGATTAGAACCTACGAAAGTACCAACTGTTCAAAGATGTGTAGAAAGAGGATTATGTAAGGGGAATTTTGATGATATAGATCTAAAAGGAGATAAGATAGAAAAGTTTATATTGAATGATTTTGTTATCCCTGAAATAAGAAGCTTAGATTTATTAGATGGAAAAATCCCTAAATTTCTAAGGGATATTTTAAATGGTTTTTTACAACCCAAACCAGTATTTATTCATGAAAAATGTGTAGGATGTAGAGATTGTATAAATAGTTGTCCGCCACAGGTAATAGAAATGGTTGAGAACAAGCCTATCGTAAATTTAGACGAATGTATAAGGTGTTTCTGTTGTCAGGAGTTATGTCCTGTTGAAGCTATTGATATACATAGGCCATTACTTATGAAATTATTGTCACGACTGTAAATTAGGCACAGCTAATAATTTTGATAGTGTAAAATATTTTGCTTATCCACCTATTTTGTTATTTTTTTTAAAAAAATGAAATTTGTTTCTTATGTTACCGATTTTAAACGAAATAACATTTATAATAAGAGTAATTAAAGATAATACAATAATGGAGGGTTCAATTATGTTAGAAAAAATTTATAAGTATTCAATAGGTGATGAAAAAGTAGTAGAAAAAATTATTAATGATGAAAATCTTCATTTTAATCACATGGTATTCAATAAAAATGAAGGATTACCAGAACATTTTTCAAATTCTAACGTATATATGACAGTAATAAGAGGCACATTATCAATTCAATTAGATGAGCAAGATGAACATGAATATGTTAAAGGAGATATACTAAATATTCCTTATAATGTAAAGATGAATGTTGGAAATAAACATGATGAAACCTTAGAGATTTTCGTTATTAAAGCACCAAATCCTAAGGATTATGTGTAAAAATAATGAACGATGAAGGAATAATGAATTTGCTGTTATAGCGTTTAAGTTAAAAGGATAGTAGATCATATTGAGTTAATACTCTTAAAACAGACTCGTAAAAAAAGATGTCATTAAACTAGAGCTAGCACTCTATATTCCATAGGTGTTAGCTCTTTTAATTGTTCCTGTAATCATGTAAAGTGATAGGAAATATAACTAGTTCAAGAATATCAAGTTTATGTTCAATGGCAGTAGAAATTGTGATGGGAAATAGTAGATATAATAAAATAATAGATGATTTTATATGTAGCCAAGTAGTATAAAATAAAAAACTAAATAGGTTTATTCAATCTGGATTGATAGAGTGCAGATTATTTGTGATGTTTAGAAATGTGGAGATGTTTATATGAAAATATATATTTTGATAGATAGAAAAATTATTAACGGTCTCGTAAACATTGTAAAAATTTACTTGACATGTTGTGTGATAAGTTGTAAAATTTACAAAAATGAATATTTATAGTTATTCTTATCAAGATAGGTGGAGGGACTGGCCCGATGAAACCTGGCAACAGCTAGTATAAAACTAGAAATGTGCTAATTCCTGCAGGATATTCCTGAAAGATAAGAAGTTGAAATATTTTGTTAATTCACATCGATTATTTGATTATATCAATCTATATCGATTATTTAATGAATAGAAATCACTTCTTAATTTTAAATTTTGAAGTGATTTTTTATTTTTTAGAAAAACAAAAAGGAGATGTACTTATGAAAAATCAATGGAAAAGAGGAACTATATGTGTACAAGGAGGATATAAACCTAAGCCAGGAGAAGCAAGAGTGCTTCCTATAGTACAAAGTACAACATATAAATATGAAGATCCAGATCAAGTAGCTAGATTATTTGATTTAGAAGAAGATGGACATATGTATACAAGAATAAGTAATCCTACAGTGGCTGCTTTTGAAGAAAAAATAAATGAATTAGAAGGTGGAGTTGGCGCAGTTGCTACAGCATCAGGACAATCAGCTACATTGCTTGCATTTTTGAATATTTGTCAAAATGGAGATCATATTATTGCAGCATCAACAATCTATGGTGGAACCTATAATCTTTTAAAAGTAACTTTAAAGAGGATGGGCATAAATGTAACCTTAATAGATCCACAATTAGATGTTGAAGAAATAAAAAAATATGGTAGAGAAAATACGAAGGCAATATTTGCTGAAACAATAGGCAATCCTGGATTAAATATATTAAATTTTGATAAGTTTTCTAAGATTGCTAAAGAATTAAATATCCCTTTTATTGTTGATAATACTTTAGCAACACCGTGTCTTTGCCATCCTTTTGAATTAGGGGCTAATATTATAATACATTCAACTACAAAATATATTGATGGACATGCTACAAGTGTAGGTGGAGTTGTTATAGACGGAGGAAACTTTAATTGGGATAATGGAAAATTTAAAGAGCTTGTTGAACCAGACGCAAGCTATCATGGTATAAGATATTGTGAAACCTTTGGTAGTGCTGCATATATTGCAAAAACACGTGCTCAATTGTTAAGAGATTTAGGGAATTGTATGAGTCCTTTTAATGCTTTTTTAAATCATTTGGGATTAGAAACTCTTCATTTAAGAATGAAAAGACATAGTGAAAATGCATTAAAGCTCGCACAATGGTTAGAAAAAAATGAAAAAGTTAATTGGGTAAACTACCCGCTACTTCCTAACAAAGAAAACTATTCTTTAGCTGAAAAATATTTAAAGGATGGAGCAAGTGGAATTTTAACCTTTGGGATAAGAGGAGGAATTGAAGAGGCAAAGCAGTTTATAAAAAATCTTAAATTAGCAGCGTTAGTTGTTCATTTAGGAGATGCTAGAACTTCTGTGCTTCATCCAGCTACAACAACCCATAGACAACTAACTGTGGATGAACAAATAGCTTCAGGTGTCACTCCTGATTTAATAAGGATTTCTGTAGGAATAGAGGATATAGAAGATATTATAGAAGACATGAATAAAGCCTTAGCTAGCATAAAATAATAAATATTTTGAAAGGGAGAATACTATGCCAATAATAATACACAAGGACCTTCCAGCCACTAAAACGCTTACAAATGAGAATATTTTTGTGATGAATAAAAAACGTGCACTACATCAAGATATTAGACCTCTAAGGATTGCTATTTTGAATTTAATGCCTACAAAAATTGAAACGGAAACACAACTTCTTAGATTACTTGGAAATACCCCTCTTCAGGTAGAATTGGTACTTTTACATACAGAAACACATAAATCTAAGAATATATCACAAGAACATTTATTGAGTTTTTATAAGACTTTTAAGGAAATAAAAAATGAAAAATTTGATGGTATGATCATAACAGGAGCACCAATTGAAAAGCTTGATTTTGAAGAAGTGGAATATTGGGATGAATTAAAAGAAATTATGGAATATACAGTTAATAATGTCACTTCAACACTTTATATTTGTTGGGGAGCACAGGCAGGATTATATCATCATTATAGTATTCCTAAATATGATCTTAATAAAAAAATGTTTGGTGTTTTTTCACATGGTATAAATACTAAGAATTCAAAATTATTGAGAGGTTTTGATGATGAATTTTATGCACCACATTCTAGGTATACACAAGTCAGCAAAGAAGATATTGAAAAAATATGTAATATAGAAATCTTAGCTGAATCAAAAGATTCAGGCGTATATATTGCTATGGCAGAAAAGGGAAAGCAAATATTTGTAATGGGACATTGTGAGTATGATTGTGATACTTTAAAAAAAGAGTATGAAAGAGATACAAATATAGGATTAGAGATTGATATCCCTAAAAATTATTTTTCAGATGATAATCCTACAAAAGAACCTATTGTTAGATGGAAAGGACATGGAAATTTATTATTCTCAAATTGGCTTAATTATTATGTATATCAACAAACTCCGTATATTTTAAATGAGTAGAAGTCTTATAAAAATAAAATTTATTTATTTTTTCATACAACTTAAATCAAAGAGAGTTTTTTAGTAAGAATATATATATGTGTTATAATAAGTATTATAAAAGCTTAAATATAAAATAATAAATAGGATGGTAAGGGATGAAAGAAACTAAATTAATAATAAAAAAGAACTTTATAAAAAAATTCAAAGGTGGATATCCTCTGATCTTTAAAGATGCAATACTTAATATAAATGATCTTAAAGAAGAAGGAGATATAGTAAGTCTTGTAGATGATCAGAATAAGTTTATAGCAAGAGGATACTATGGAAAACAGAATAAAGGCTATGGTTGGGTTTTAACACTACATGAAAAAGAAAATATAGATGAAAATCTTTTTCTTAAAAAAATTAAAATTGCTATAGAAAAACGAAAAAGTTTTTATGATTCTAAAGACACAAATGCATTCAGAGTATTTAATGGTGAAGGGGATGGAATAGGTGGATTCACCATCGATAATTTTGATGGATATTATGTTATAAATTGGTATAGTAGAGGAATCTATAAATTTAAAGAAGCCATTATAAAAGTATTTAAATCCATTGTTGAATATAAGGGTATATATCAAAAAAGAAGATTTGATACGAATGGTATGGTTATAGAGGAAGATAGCTTTATATGTGGAAGCGAAGCTGACGAGCCTCTTATCGTCAAAGAAAATGGAGTGAATTTTGCTATATATCTAAATGAAGGCGCAATGGTAGGCGTATTTTTAGATCAAAGAGAAGTAAGAAAGGCTATTAGAGATCAATATTGTAAGGGAAAAACAGTATTAAATACATTTTCTTATACAGGCGCTTTTTCAGTATTTGCTGCATTAGGCGAAGCTTCTAAGACTACCAGTGTTGATTTAGCAAATAGGAGTTTAAGTAAAACCATTGAGAATTTTAGTATAAATAATATAGATTATGAAGCACAGGATATAGTCGTTGAAGATGTGTTTGGATATTTTAAATATGCAAATAAGAAAAATATGAAATTTGATGTTGTTGTCCTTGATCCTCCAAGTTTTGCACAGTCTAAAAAAAATCGTTTTAGTGCAGCGAAAGATTATAAAGACTTACTTAAATCAATCATTGAGATCACTGAAAGAAAAGGTTTAATTGTAGCCTCTACAAATTGTGCTACTTTTGATATGAAAAAATTTAAGGAATTTATAAAGCAAGCTTTCATAGAAACAGGTAAAAAATATGAGATACTAGAGGAACATAATCTTCCAAAGGATTTTGCAACAATAGATTCTTTTCCAGAGGGAAATTATTTGAAAGTTGTATTCATAAGGATCAAGTAGATGAGGGGACAATGATTTGTCCCCTTAGATTATTTTTTGTTCTTTTTAATTTCAGGAATTGGCTTTCTAAAAAACATATTAGAAAAAGACTTTCCATCAAATGGAAACAAGGGCCATAAGTAAGATTTATTTCCAAATGCCTTCGTTGTAGCAATTATGGTTGAAATAATGACTAAACCTATGAAAAATCCTATATTTTTAAACAATCCTGTCATAATCAAAAGAAATAGTCTGAAAATCCGTATAGCCATGGCAAACTCTATACTAGGAGTTGCAAAGGTGCCGATTCCTGCAACTGCCATATATAAAATTGTTTCAGGGATAAACCAGCCTACCTTTACAGCCAATTCACTTAATATTAACCCTCCAATAATACCTAAGGATGTAGAAAGTGTACTAGGTGTATGTATGGATGATAAACGAAGAAAATCAAGACCAAATTCTAATATTATAAATTGAATAAAAATAGGTATATGTCCCGTTTCTTTTGGACCAATAAATGCTAAATAGGAAGGTAAAATCCCTTTGTTATATATTAAAAGAAGCCATAATGGTGTAATGATTAAGGACGAAAACATTGCTAAAAAGCGAACCCATCTAAGATATGTACCAACCATTGGATTCTGATAATAATCTTCTGCATGTTGTGTAAAATGAAATAATGTAACAGGTAGAAGCATGACACTCGGTGATGTATCTACGATGATTGCAATATGTCCTTCTAAAAGATGAGCAGCCACTACATCAGGACGCTCTGTAAATCGAACTTGGGGTAAAGGATTATACCACTTTTTCTTAATTAACAGTTCTTCTAATGTTTTTTCCGCCATTACCAATGCATTCACATCTATTTTATCTAACTCTTCTTTTAATTGTTCTAATAGTTTGTGATCTATTAAATTATCAATATAACCAATAGCCACATCCGTTCTCGATTGACTTCCTACATTTTTAAGTTCAAAAATCAATTTTGGATCTCTAATTCTTCTTCTAATTAATGCTGTATTAAAAATAATCGTTTCTACAAGCCCATCTCTTGAACCTCTTGTGACTTTTTCTAAATCTGGTTCTTGTGGTCCTCTTACAGGATATTCTCTTACATCGATAAGGATTCCTTTTCTTTGTCCTTCTATAAATAATGCTAAACCACCAGAAAGAACTGCTGTCTCCATGGGTTCAAAAGTATCAAAAGTATCTACTTCAATATAGGCAATTTGATTTTGCAAAAGATTTTTTATTACATCAACAGAAATATCTTCTTGTTTAAGATCAGCTAATCTTTCCATTATAAAAAGCATAATTTGGTCTTTTGCAAATCCATCGATAAAAACCAAATATGCCTTTTTGTTAGCAACTGTCCATTCCCGACCAACGATATCAAAACTTTTTTCTATTGCTAATCTTTCTTTTAACATTTTTATATTTTGATCAAATTTGGAATACAATTCCATGGCATAACCTCCTTTTGAGTTTATTTTATCCAAAAGGTAGTACTTTTATTTGTTATTTAATTTAGCAATATAGAAACTTGAAGATTTATTGATCTGTTAGAAAGGAAATTAAACATGTCTTTTTTGTGAATTTAAAACATACATATAGTGTAAACCTATTATATAAAAAATAATTAATATGTGTTTCTATAATAAAGGAGGGTTTCAAAGATTATGATGCAATTTTCAGAATTAATAAACAAGGATAGACAAGAGAGAAAGAAACATGGCTTTGAAGGAACATTTTTAGAGTATCTTAACATACTGAAAGAAAATCCATCTTTATGCATGTTAGCACACCAAAGAATGTATGAAATAATTATGAATAAAGGGGTAGAAGTAATCAATACGGAGGAAAACCCTAGACTAAGAAAGATTTATGGGAATGACGTTCTAAAGAAGTATGATTTTTTGAAAAATGAATTTTTTGGTATTGATAAAACGTTAATGAAAATTGTAAGATATTTCAAGACAGCAGCTATGAAGGGTGAAGAATCCCGTCAGGTAATTTATCTTGTGGGACCTGTAGGGGCAGGAAAATCATCTTTAATGGAAAAATTAAAAGAAGCTTTAGAGATGGGACCATCTATATATTCAATCAAAGGATGTCCAATGAGGGAAGAACCACTTCATTTAGTACCGAAGCACCTTAGAGGGGAATTTGAAGAGTTATTAGGAGTGAAAATTGAAGGCGATTTATGTCCAATTTGTAGATATAGATTAAAAAATGAATATAATGGTGAGTTTGAGAAAATGCCTGTGGAGACTGTAGATTTTAGTATTCGTTCAAGAAAAGGTATAGGCGTAGTTCCACCGGTTGACCCAAATAATCAAGATACTTCTGTATTAATAGGTTCTGTAGATATATCTAAATTAGATTTATATCCAGAAGATGACCCAAGAGTAATGGCATTAAATGGGGCTTTTAATGTTGGAAATAGAGGAATCGTAGAATTTATAGAGGTATTTAAAAATGAAGTGGAATATCTTCATACAATGATTACAGCAACACAAGAAAAGAATATTCCATCTCCCGGTAAAGGTTCTATGATTTACTTTGATGGGATTATTTTAGCTCATTCTAATGAGGCCGAATGGAATAAATTTAAGTCAGACCATACAAATGAGGCAATTCTAGATAGAATTGTTAAGATTGAAGTTCCTTATTGCTTAGAATTAAATGAAGAAATTAAAATATATGATAAAATTTTAAAACAGAGTAAATTTAATGCCCATATTGCACCACATACAATAGAAATAGCTTCTATGTTTGCAATACTTACAAGATTAGCGCCTTCTAATAAAGTAGATCCTATTACAAAATTAAAGATTTATAATGGAGAGGATATTGTAGAAAAAGGTGCAACAAAAAAAGTAGATATATCAGAAATTAAAGAAGAAGCATCCAGAGAAGGAATGACGGGTATATCAACAAGATTTATAATGAAAGTGCTAGATACTGCAATGGCAGATTCGGAACATAATTGTATGAATCCTATTAGTGTATTAGAAACATTGATAAAAGCAGTTAAAGAATTATCCATTAGAGATGAAGATAAGAAAAAATATTTAAATTTCTTAATGGATTCTATAAAAAAAGAATATCATAAAATATTAGAGAAAGAAGTGACAAAAGCATTTATACATGGATATAAAGAACAAGCAGAAGATTTATTTAATAATTATTTAGATCATGCGGAAGCTTACGTAAATAAAACCAAAATAAAGGATAGCAGTACGGGTGAAGAGTTAGAACCAGATGAAAAGTTCTTAAGATCTATTGAAGAACAGCTAGGAATTACCCAAACCTCAGCTCGTGGTTTTAGGCAAGATGTTACAGCGTATATGTTTTATTTGATGAGAAAAGGAAGTAAAATTGATTATTCATGCTATGAACCATTAAAAGAGGCAATAGAGAAAAAGTTAATGACTTCTGTAAAAGAGTTAAGTAGAGTTATTACTCGTACTAAAGTGAGAGATAAGGATCAAAATGAAAAATATGACATGATGGTAGAAGAGATGAAGAAAAACGGATATTGTGACCACTGTTGTAATGTGATTCTCAAATATGCTGCCAATAATCTATGGAAAGATTAATATATACGGAGGTGTAATTGTGGCAATATTTAGAGAATTTGATAGTAAAGGAAGAGATAGAGCAGCAGAAGATCGAAGAAGGCATAAAGAACTGGTTGAGGATTCCATAAAAAAAAATATTGGTGATCTTATTGCTGAAGAGAGTATTATCGGACAGAGTAAAGATAAAAAAATCAAAATACCCATAAAGGGAATTAAAGAATATAAGTTTATATATGGAAAAAATAAAACGGGAACGGGTTCAGGAGATGGAAGTGAAAAGCGTGGAGATAAAATAGGTAGTGAAGAAATAGAGAAAGGGAAAGGACCGGATGGAGCAGGAAATGAAGAGGGAGAAGATATTTACGAGACAGAGATTACCATTGAAGAGTTAATAAGTTATTTATTTGAAGACTTAAATTTACCATTTATGGAGAGGAAAAAATTTAATGAGATAGAAACGGAAAAAAACTTTAAAAGATTGGGCTATCAGAGAAAAGGAATTAGACCAAGGCTTGCAAAAAAGAAATCTGTAATAGAGAAGATCAAAAGAGAAAAAGCACATGAAAGAGGCGAAGTAGAAAAAGGGGAAGATTACAGAACAGAGAAAGAAAGATTTCCTTTTAAAGAAGATGATTTAAGGTATTTTCGTGTAAGAGAAGATGTAAGACGAGAAAGCAATGCGGTCGTTATTTGTATAATGGATACTTCTGGATCTATGGATATGACCAAAAAATACCTTGCTAGAAGTTTTTATTTCTTGTTGTATCAGTTTGTAAGATTAAAGTATGTTCATGTTGAAGTCGTATTTGTAGCTCATTCTACAGTAGCGAAAGAAGTGAATGAGATGGAATTTTTTCATAAAGGGGAATCTGGGGGAACTTATATTAGTAGTGGTTATCAAAAAGCTTTAGATATTATTGAAAAAAGCTATAATCCAGCAGTGTGGAATGTTTATGCATTTCATTGCAGTGATGGAGACAACTGGTCAGAGGACAATCAAAAAACGGTAGAACTTGCAAAAAAATTATGTGAAACATGCAATCTTTTTGGATATGGAGAAATAAAACATAGGTATTCTTCTTATCTAAGGAAAAGCACAATTAGAAAAGAATTTGACTTAAAAGTTAAATATAAAAATTTCTCAGTAGTATCTATATCCAGAAAGGAGGATGTTGTTCCTGCACTTAAAGAATTATTAGATAAAGAAGATGAGGGTAAGGAATGACAAAATTGCATTATGGAATATACCTTGAAGGATTTAAAAAAATGGAATGATAAAATAGAGGAGATTGTAAAAGAGGAGGGGCTTGATTGTTATCCCCAGGACTTTGAACTTTGTTGTTATGAAGATATGATTTGTTATGAATCTTACATTGGAATGCCTTCTCACTATCCACATTGGAGTTATGGTAAGGCTTATGAAAAGAAAAAAATGTTATATAAGTATAATTTGGAAGGTTTACCTTATGAAATGGTTATTAACTCTAATCCGTGTATTGGTTATCTTATGAGAGATAATACTTTTCTATTGCAAATTCTTACTATGGCTCATGTATATGGGCACAATGATTTTTTTAAGAATAATAGATTATTTGCAGAAGGAACAAATGCAGATTATACAGTTGAAATGTTTAAAAACCATGCAGATAGGATTAGAGCATATATTCAAGATCCTAGTATTGGATATGATAGGGTAGAGAGAATATTAGATGCAGCACATGCATTAAGTTTTCAGACATCAAGAGTGATTGGAAATAAGAAACTATCACATGAGCAGCAAAAGAAAAGAATCCTTGAAAAATATTATGCTGAGATAAAACCTACAAGTTGTTTAGATGAGAAAAAGGATAGACTATTTCCTGATTTAAATAAAATACCACTTGAGCCTACGGACGATATAATGGAGTTTGTAGCAACCTATGGAAAATTAGAAGAATGGGAAAAGGATATAGTGAGAATTGTAATAGAAGAAACTAAATATTTTATTCCCCAGATTGAAACAAAGGTAATGAATGAGGGCTGGGCAAGTTATTGGCACTATAAGATTTTAAATAAATTAGAATTACCGCAAGATATGCATATAGAATTTTTAAGCCGACATAATCAAGTGATAAGACCATTTTTAGGAGGACTGAATCCATATTATATGGGATTTAAGATCTTTGAAGATATTGAAAAAAGATATGGAATAGATAAGATCTTTGAAGTTCGGAAATTAGAAAGAGATGAATCTTTTATTAGAAAATATCTTACGGAAGAATTGTGCAATGAGATGAATCTTTTTACGTATAAAAATATGAGAAAAGATTATGTAGTAGAAGAAGTAGCAGATCATCAAGGCTGGAAAGAAATAAGAAATACCATTGCAAATAATATTGGGATGGGGTCACTTCCGGTTATTGAAGTTTTAGAAGTATCGCCCCAAAATCAAACTATTTTATTATCTCATGAATATGATGGCAGAGAATTAGAAGTAAATTATGCGTATGAGACATTAAAACATCTTGCAACACTTTGGGGGGCAAACGTAAAATTGAAAACGGTTGTTGGTAATGTAGATAAGATGATTGTATGTGATGAGGATAAAAAAATATCTATAAATACTACTAAATGAGAAGCACAAAACTATGATCATCCTTTTTAATTATGAGAAATGGGAAATGTTTCAAAGGAAACATCATAGTTTTTGTGAATAAGTGGAGTAGTATGGGGTACATATATAATATAAAATTATATTATATGAAAGTAGAGGTGGTAGTATGTTGGAGATTCCTAAAATTGAAGTGAATAGCCACTTAACTATTCAGAAGAAGGTTGAAGAGGAAGACACAGCATTAAATTATGGCAGTGGTAAATTAAAAAAATTATTTGCAACGCCAAGTCTAGTTGCCTTAATGATTGAAGCTTCAGCAAAATTAATAGATGATAAACTTCCAGAAGGATTAATAACAGTAGGTAAAATGGTGAAAATAGTACATGAAAAACCTACAATTTTAGGAGAAACGGTAAGTGTAAAAGTTGAAATAAGGAGTTATGATGGAACTAAGATGATTCTAGATATGACTGCATTTGATGAAGTGGGTATTATAGGTAAAGGAATCCATGAAAGGATCATAGTAAGTAAGGAATCATTATTAAAACGGGCAAATAAGAGAGCAGAGAAATTAAAAAATAAGAACTTTTAATACCTTCATGTCGGATTTATTCCGACATTTTTTTTGACTATAAAACAATGAAAAAAACAGAATATAATGTGGAAATTTATAGAAAAAAGGATAGTAAAGAAGGAAATTAATAAAAAACGTCGAAAGTTACCATTAAAGCAGAATAAGAACATAGTATAAGGGAGGAAATATCTTGAAAAGCTTAAAAAACAAAATAACAATACCCGTAGTAGTGTTGGCCACAATCGGAATTATAATATTATCATGGGTCGCATATTTTCAGGCCAAAGGAATAATTATTGAGGGTGTAGAAGAGATTACTCAGAGTAAGGTTGCAAAATTAGTAAAGGATATAGATGGTGGGATTGATAAGTATAAAGATCAAATGTGCTTGCTTGCTTCTGTAGATGCAGTAAAGAATATAGATGTTCAAGGTCTTAAAAATGTTATTTCTAATAATGAACATGGGTTTAAGGTGTTTGAAGATATAATTATTTGTGGTATAGATGGACAGTATTTAAGTACTAACGAAAAAAATGGAAATATTAGTGATAGAGACTATTTTCCTAAGGTTATGAATGGACAAACCGTTGTTTCAGAATCAGTCATATCAAAATCTACAGGAAAGCCTATTTTTGTAGTTGCAGCACCGATTAAAGATGAACAGGGAAAAGTTTATGGATTGATTGGAGGAACCATAAATTTATCTACTATAACCGAACTTGTAAACGCTGAAAAGCTGGGGGAAAATGGATATGCCTATATGGTTGACAAAGAAGGTTTGGTGATAGCGCACCCTAAAGAAGAAATGATTTTTAAATATAATGCATTAGAAAAAGGAAACGATTCTCAAATAGAACTTACTAAAAAAATGGTCAATGGCGAAAAAGATGTAGAGAATTATGAGTTTGAAGGTGAAGAAAAAATAGCAGCCTATGCGCCTGTTAATTCTACTGGATGGTCTATAGCAATGACGACTAACTACAGTGAATTATCTCAGGGTGTGTCAAATTTTAGAAATATGATGGCTATGATTGGATTTATCATGATCATTATAATTGGGATGATCATATATGTACTCGTTCATAGAGCTGTAAAACCTATTTTAAAGATGGCTGATATTACAAAGGAAGTAGCTTCAGGAAACCTTAAGGTTAAAGTCGATGTAAATAGTGATGATGAGATCGGAATTCTTGCTAATAATTTTAATCATATGATTGAAAATATGAGAGCATTATTAACAGAGATGAATGAGATGGGCATGACAGTAGCATCCACATCAGATCAAATGTTAACTTCAACGCAGGAAGCTGGCAGAGTTTCAGAACAAGTGGCAGAGACTATATCAGAGATGGCGAGAGGTGCTTCAGAACAGGCTGAAGCTACACAGAATGGAAGCACTATGGTAAATGAATTAATAGAAGGCGTTTCTAAGATATCAGAGAATATTAATAACGCAGAAAAGCTTACAATCAATGCAATGGAAACGGTAGATTCAGGAATTCAAATAGTAGAATATCAAAAGAAGAAGACATTAGAAAATAAACAATCAGCTGAGAATGTTGGGAATGAAATATTTGCACTATCAGAAAAATCACAACAAATTGGGCAGATAGTAGAGCTAATAAGCAGCATTGCAGAACAAACCAATTTACTTGCACTGAATGCAGCCATCGAAGCAGCAAGAGCTGGAGAACAGGGAAGAGGCTTTGCTGTTGTTGCTGACGAAGTAAGAAAGTTAGCTGAAGAATCAAGTAAGTCAACTCAAAATATAAGTGAACTTATAACTGAAATACAAAATGGGGTAGAAAAAGCTGTTAAAGAAATGGGTAGGGCAAATGTTATTCTAGGTGAGCAAGAATCTGCTGTTAAGCAAACGGTAAATGTATTTGATCATATAAAAGAATCCGTTGGAAATGTTACTAACAATATAAAAGAAGTTACATTTGAATGTAAAAATTTAATTAAGAATTCAGCAGCAGTAGGTGAAAATATTGAAAATATTGCCAGTGTCACACAGGAAAATGCTGCTGGAACGGAAGAAGTAGCCGCTTCTACAGAAGAGCAAACAGCTGCCATAGAAGAGATTTCAGCATCATCAGAACAACTTGCAAATCTTTCTAATGAACTACAAAAATCTATACAAAAATTTAATATATAATAACAAACCGCCGATGAAAATCGGTGGTTTATTATTATGTTAATTTATTCTTCTTGATAAATCTTGACATTTAAGTTAGCATATTTTTATGGGAATAATATCAGAAAGGATGAGATTATGGGAAAAAATAGTACATTAGAAGAAATTATACAAGAAGAAGAACATGTAAAAAGAACAACGAAGAAAAAAAATAAAATATGGATTAATGTGTTGATTCTTTGTATAAGTGTAGGGATTTGGAGTACGGTAGTATATTATGGATACACCTATTCTAAAAACTATATTGATAGATCTATAAAAAATGTTCAACAAGAAAATGCATTGAATATTCAAGCATTAAGTGGAAAAATTGAATTGCTTAGTAATGAGATAAGAAATTTAAAAAATAGTATTGATAATACAGATGATACGATTGCTGGTTCTACAATTGTCCAAGAAAAAATCGATGAAAAATTGAAGGCTTTAGATAACCAATTGGGAACATTAGAAAAAAGTTTAAAAATACTAAAGGAGGCACCAAATGGTCAGAATTAATATATTTATATTCTTTTTGATTGCACCATTTATCGGTTTGTTTCTTGTTAGTTCAGACTTTAAACATGATAGTCAATGGTTAAAATTTTCAACAAATAGGATTGAAGAAAAAGTAGAAAAACTATATGAAGAAGTAGATGGCTTAGAAGATTGTATTGTAAACATGGGAATGGTTATAGAAAATCAAAAAGCAGTTTTTAACGAGCAAGATGAACAAATAAACGAATTGTCAAAACTTAGTGATACACAAAGAATGTTATCTGATGATATTTATGAACAGAAAATATTAAAAATGCTAGGTCCAGCAGTAAAAACCCATGTTAGTGATCGTACAGAAATTAAGATTTTTAAGTTAGCAGAGTTAGGCTATAGAGGGTATATTGCAAAAATAAAACTATTTGATCCGACTGCATTTAAAGTAGTATTAGGAAAAGATCAGCTTGGAGAATTAGAAATAACATCAAAAGCAGCCAAAAGAACAAATGCTATTCTTGCTATTAATGGAGGCGGATTCTATACAGAGAAAAGAAATGGTAAATCCTATGCTCAGTTGATAGGGAATACAGTAATAAATGGGAAATTAATAGAACCATTTAATGGTTATCCAGGGGATCTGTTTTTTGTTGGAACAAATAAAAAGGGACAAGTGATTGGAAATGTACCACATACAGAAGCGGATATTATGAATCTTGACCCCTATCAAGGTGTAAGTTTCTTGCCAGTGCTATTAAAAGATAGTAAGAAAATAAAAATTCCAACTAAATGGAAAAAGACAAATCAGCCTAGAACGATTATTGGTAAATATGCGAATGATGACTTGATTATGATTGTAATAGATGGAAGAAAAGGAAATTGGAGTGTTGGTATTACATTAGAGAGACTACAAGATAAGTTATTGGAACTAGGTGTAAAAGATGCATATAATTTAGATGGTGGCGGTTCTAGTGCGATGTATTATGATGGCAAAATATTAAATAAGCCTTCTGATGGAAGAGAAAGACCTGTAGTAAATAATATTGTTATATTGCCTTAAAAAAGACAGCATCTACTAATTTTTAGTAGATGCTGTCTTTTTGGTATTAAGCTAATTCTAATGCCATTTCAATCATTTGAGAGAAGGTTTTTTGACGTTCTTCA
This sequence comes from Lutibacter sp. B2, assembly GCA_015686845.1. Classification (GTDB taxonomy): domain Bacteria; phylum Bacillota; class Clostridia; order Peptostreptococcales; family Thermotaleaceae; genus JADPRS01. Next base: position 1,376 of record JADPRS010000007.1, on the reverse strand, counting down.
GAGGTAGTTTCTTCTCCTGTTACTAAGCTATCACTAATTGTAAGAATTGATAATGCATTTACACCAAATTTAGAAGCGAGTGTATAGAGTGCAGCAGTTTCCATTTCAACTGCTAAAACACCGAATTCCGCCCAATATTTCCAAGAATCAGGGTTATCATTATAAAACGTATCACTCGTCAAAACATTTCCAGCTTTTATATTGATTCCTTTCAACTCCGCTATAGCTACTGCTTTTTTAAATAGGTTGAAATCTGCGGTAGGAGCATAGTTTCTACCGCCAAAACGAACATTGTTAATAGCTGAATCCGTAGAAGCACTCATTGCTAAAACCACATCTCGGATTTTAATATCTTCTTGCAATGAACCACAAGTGCCAATTCTGATTAAATTTTTTACATGATAGCTTGTAATCAATTCATTTACATATATTGAAATAGATGGAATGCCCATGCCTGTTCCTTGAACAGATACTCTTTTTCCTTTGTATGTTCCTGTAAAACCATACATACCTCTTATTTCATTATAGCATTTTGGATTTTCTAAAAAATTTTCTGCAATAAATTTTGCTCTCAAGGGGTCTCCTGGTAATAAAATTGTTTCTGCTATTTCTCCATTTTTTGCACCAATATGTACACTCATAATAAAACCTCCGTATTTATAGTATTTAGCTGGTATCATTATTTGAATATGTATACTATAGTATACTAATTATAGAAAAAAGTTAATAGTATACTATACGAAAGATGATAAATGAAGTGATTTGAAGAAAATGTAAAATGTATGCAATATATATGTGAAAAATAATACATATATAACAATAAAAAGGAAAAAAGTCCTTATGTAATGAACGAATGTATATAAAGTGCAAACGAATTTACGGAAAAGTATTGTAATTTCTAAAAAAATGATTTATTATTAGAATAACTTTTAGAAGAGAAATGCAATTATTTTAAAATCATAGGAGGCAAAAGACAATGAAAAATTTAATTAACAAATGGAATCAAATAAGCTTAGTTAAGCGTATCATCGTAGGTTTGATCGTTGGTATCATCTTAGCTCTTACTATTCCCAATGCTGCAAAACCAATTGTTATTTTGGGTTCGTTATTTGTAGGTGGATTAAAAGCTGTTGCACCAATACTCGTATTCTTTTTAGTTATGGCTGCCATTTCTCAACATAGTAGTGGTCAAAAAACGAATATGAAGACAATTATTACACTTTACCTTGTAGGAACATTTTTAGCTGCACTTGTTGCAGTTATGGCGAGTTTTATATTCCCAGTATCATTAACATTGGTAGCTGGAGTTGAAAATGTAACGCCTCCAGAAGGGGTTGTTGAGGTTCTTAAGACGTTACTTATGAATCTTGTAGACA
>JADPRS010000055.1 GCA_015686845.1 Lutibacter sp. B2 | reverse complement strand
CAGAGAACGCTGATGAAGACATAGTATTTTTGGACAAGTTATATCCAAAAGAAAAAATTGAAGAAATCAAGATGAAATCAGGGCTTACAAAAGAAAATTTCAATATAAAACAGATTATAGAATTGTGCGAAATAGCAGTTTTAAAAGCAGAAAACATAGATGTAGATATACATGATTATATCCGTATAAATTATGAAGAAATGCAAAAGAAAAAAACAGCAAGAAATAAATTCGCATGGCTTAAAAAAGCATTGGAAAATGATTATGGCAAAGCGGTAGCACAAATTAAGACAAATTATAGAATAGAAGGCTAAATATAGTCTTCTATTTTTATGCAAAAAATAAGTTTTAAAAAATTTTCAATTTTAGTTTACTTTTTTGCAAGTCATCTAATATATATACTGTAAAGCAAAACTGGTCAGTAGGATAAGTCTTAAAATATAAGATCATAGACTAAACTTTCCTTTAGAGAAGAATTGTGCTTGGAGGAGTTCCGCTTACATTACTGACAAGTGCAGGTGCGATCATTTAAAAGTTCAGAGAATTGATTTAAATCACAAAAAAATATACCTCACTTCAACTACTGTAAGAAGTTGAGTGGGGTATATTTTTACTTTTGAGTTTCTTTTTTTGAAAGTAGAGTTACAGTGTTGTAGAATTCAATAGCTTCATCTTCTGATTGAAAGGATCTTATGGGAATAGGCGTGCCTTTCATTGGATCAAAAAAAATAAACAAATATTCATCTGTTCTTTTTATTGAATATAAACCTGTCCACTTATAGAGATTGTTTTCGCTTTTAGTTGTTATTGAGATACCTTCTTCTCTTATCTCTATGTTTCTTTCATCTAGCATACCTGGATTATTTTTTATGCGCCTTGAGATTATTCTTTTGGAGGAAAAATTTCTTATACAACAAATAACTAACAAGCTAAGAGTTGCAGTAATGATAGCTAGTATTAATGAATGAACTAAAAAAAACATAAGTGGAGCTGTTAGAAAAGCACAGATAAATCCCATGTTGCGCTGTAGTTTAAGTTCACGTTCGTTGCTACAAAGATATTTGAAGTAGTTCTGAATGTCATCTTTCGTAAGTTTATATGTTATTTTCATATAATCAACGCCTTTCGATTTTAAATTTAAATTAGATTAACCATTAGGTTAGCGTATGAATTTAGTTTAACATTATTTGGTAAGGATGAATATAATTATATATTTTTATTTAAAATTTCATATGTAACATGAGAAAATTGATCATATCATATAGTTTTTTGAAAGAAAAAACTAAAAACAGAAAAAGAAAGTCAGTGTATGCGACACAAAAACATTTTGGTAAATTATAGAAATATGTATGAGCTAAAAATCACAAAATATCATACATATTATGGAAAAAGAGCCTAGAAAGGCTCTTTTTTATCATAGAATTATCCATATATTAAATAAATAGTAAGAAGTAACAAAAGTACCCTTGTGTTACTTTTGTTATTTATTTACTTGTATTGTAAAAACATACAGTTCGCTTATGGATTCATATCACTGTTACTTTTATAGAGCCAGCTTTTTTGTTTGAATAGTAACATTTCCTGTGACACATTTTATGAATTTTACGAAATAGAATGATCATAAAATCTGCTCTATATTATTATTTATAATTTCTTTTTAAATCAAAGCTGGCAATTTCTGTACCTTCTGAAATTATTACTAAAGAAGCATCAAAAGCATCATTCTCAAGTATTTTTAGTCTATCAGTTGGTGGAGATTTAAGGGGTACTTGAAGGTATTCTTCACTTACGCCTAATTCATAATAAAGAACGAAATTTCCTTTTTGACCAGATTCAAGTTTCGAAGTAACAGAAAACCCATAACCTACTCCTGTTTGTACATATGAAGATGGATTAAAAATATTGAAGCCAACTACTTCTTTAGATGTAGTTTCTAACTTGGTATTAGGTACAATTCTTATTTCTAAGCCTTTATTGTTTTCTAAACCTCCAATACTTTTATTCCCAACATTTTTAATTGTAAATTCATAGTACAATGCTGTTGGGACAAGTTCCTGACCCTTTTTATTCCCTTCAGTTATTATTATCGAACCAAGTTTACCTTTATCATTAACAATACTAACATTTGAATTTATGAGTTGTAATGAAGGTTGAGAAGAACAAGCAGATAAAATAATGGAAAGTAAAATTACCACTTCTAAAATAGTAAATCGTTTCATTTAAATTCACCCTCTAATATAAATCTTTAATGCACAATATTCTACAATTGCGTAACAATTTATAAATGAATTATACCATTATGTACCAGATATTGCTATTTTTTAGAGTTGGTGAATTAGATAATGCAAATAATATAGAAAGTTAAAAAATTAATTTTGCAATGCATACTTTTAATCACACACCTCCCTGGAACACTTGTCCATTCCCTCCGCTCCAGTCATTCCCAAGAGTTCCCGCCACGCCCGAAAGCCGGTGTGTGAATATATTTACAAATATAAATGTTTATATTTTAAAAAATAAATATTATGAAAAATTACAAATAGAACATCAAGGCAATGGCTTCCGGGTGTGGCGGAAGGGCCCTCGAAATACAAAACCATAATTGAATAGTGTGTGGCGACTATGTAGAGAACCTTGGGGATTGCTTTGATGTTCTATGAGATTTGAAGGTTTTAAAAAGTTACGCACTTACAATAAAATAGATCATGGTGTAATGATCCAGGAGATTAACTAATTCCTAAGCATATATTTGAGGAATAGTTAAAATTTAAATAGAGATATATGGCTATATGAATATTTACCAAATAATGTTAAAATAATTCTAGATGATCTATAATTTAAACTAATGATGGGGCAATGATTGCAAAGCGTAAACCCACCACGATAATCCAACTATTTACACTTAATCATTATTGTTAGAATATGTACCAACAGCTAGAGAATAGTAATTGAGATACATGAAAGGAGTGAATATCATGCCGAAAGAAGAAAAAGAGTTTTTTAATCCTAATACGTTAAGCTGGCATCGGCCAGAAGGTTATCCAGAGGGAGTATTAGAACTAATCGTTACTGAGGATAAAAAGACGAGTGAATTTACTAGACTTTTAAAATTTGAGCCAGGAACAGAGACAACAAATATTCTGACTCACGAGTGTTGGGAAGAAGTTTATATTATTGAAGGTGGGTTGATTTGCGGCGACCAAGTATTTACTAAGGGAATGGTTGCAGTTCGGCCACCAGGAATGAAACATGGACCGTTTAAATCTCCTGTAGGTGCTCTGACTTACGAAGTTCACTATCGTCGTTTGAAAGATTAGTAATATAAAGGCGACTACAATATGTCAGCTTTTATATTTATTAATCCTCGAATTGGCGAGAACCATAGATCTAGTTACTTTTAGAGAATATACCGCAAATAAAAAGACAACTCTTTTACTAATCTTAGTAGAGTTGTCTTTTTTACTCTGTATTTAGTTTTGAATCAATCATGCTCTGGTGGACTCACCCCTTTTATCTAAATTTCTTTAAGTAGTTTGATTTTTAAAACTCTATAACTTCTAGTTTTTATCATCTCCCTTTGTTTTGTATATTCTATATTTACCCACGAAAATTTTATTGAAACAGTTTTTTTTATAAAAAATATGGATTGCTGCTATGCAACACAAATAACATTTAGTTACATAACAAAACCCCTAAATCGTCAGGAACTTTTGATATATGGGGTCTCTGTAGTAACAGAACAGAAAATTACAACAAGTAACCATGTACTTACAATTAATATTTAGCTGACTATGTGTAACGCTTACAAATTCAATATAAATGTGCGATAATATAAAGTGTCGTAAAAATTATCTTAAATATCTATGTACACTGTATTTTAAATCCATATACCATTAAATAAAAAAAGTGCTGTGATTTTCTGTTCCGTTACTACGCATACGCCTATTCTCCCTATGATAACTTACTTAAAATCACTTCAGGTGTATTAGTTTTAAAAATTTCACTCAGCAATTTCATTACTTCTACATTACTTGATAGTGCTTCAATATTCCCTCTTGGTTTACCTAATCCATTGTCTTTGCCTTTGTTTTCCTCTTTTTTCTTCTCATCTTCTTCTAAAATATAATCCATCAATGTCATTTGAGCCCTTTTACGCATAGCTTTTTCTTCTGGTGAATGCTCGCATTCAAAACGCTGTCCATTGACAACAACCCATCTCTTTTCATCATCAACACCCATCTCGTCCCACTTCATTTCGCCAAAAGTAGTGGAACTAAGAATTTGATCATATGCACTACGATTAACGTAAACCGTTGTTTGTGATGCCGTTCCTTTGTCAAAGGAAGAACCAATAGGAAGAACTTGCGAATTACTGACAGTATAAAGACCTTTTTTATCATATACATTATATTGATCATTTAAGAGATTACTATATTGACTATATTGGTCCGTTTGATTTGACTGTTTAATGTCATTCGGATTTAATTTCTTTAGCTCAGTAAATTTCGTGTTTTGGATACAGTTGTTTTGCTGTGTCTTACTGGCTTTGTTGTCTTTGATTTGACTCATGTTGTTTAAAAGATTAAGTTTCATAATGTGCCTCCTTATTTTTGATAATGATATAAGCAATTTAACTTTCGCATGAAAAAAGTAGGAAATGTAGATACAAATTAATCTAAAAAAGCGTTAATTTACTCTTTTGTCAAAGAAACTTTTAAATTTTTTATTACTACATAGTATTTCTAACATTCAGTTCATAAATCATAGTAAATATCAGCATTTTAAGTCCAAATATCTCAAAAAACAGTCTTAAAACTCATCTTAAAATCAAAGTCCATGAATATAAAATGATAGATGAGTTATAGGACTATAATTAAGTAATTTTAAAGGCTTCCAGTTTACTTTTCAGTACAGAACACGGATGCTGGTATTGGGCCTTAAAGTATAACTTCTGCGTTTTGATACCCCTTATTAATACTAAAGCTTATATCTATTAACCTTAATATGTTACAATCATGATATGATTGTAACGTGCCTATAATTATATCGTAAGAACGGAGGTAAATGTTTAATGGAAAAAATTAAAAATTTAAGCTTTAAGTTGTTATTTGGAAATTTAATATTGATAATTGGGATAATAATATTTGTAGAACTATTCTCAAATTTTTTTGGGGTGGAGAATAGCTTGTTAGGCGTTGGCGTGGTAACTGCCATTCTTATGTGTGCTGTTATAGACATTGATCTACCTATTAAGGATTCCGCCATAGCCATTATAGTATCTTTAATAATTATGGGTTTTTCAGCTTATTTAAGTAGATTAAGTCCTTTAGCAAGTATATTTATTGATTTTATAACAGTATTTTTTATAATATATATATTTACTAATAGAATGGACACGAAAACTTTTCTTCCTTTCATACTATGCTATGTATTTTTAGCGGGTAATCCAGCGACTATAGAAAAGCTACCTCTTAGAATAGTAGCAACTGTGGTAGGGGGAATACTTATTGCCTTAGCTTATTATATAACTCATAAGAAGAAACAAGAGTTTGCATATAATAGTTTATTTGAGCAGTTAACATCAATACAGAAGAGTTCCTTACAGTTTAATTTTGCTCTTAGGATGGCAGTAGGGATAGCTGTGGCTATGCTTGTGGGAAATTATTTTAGTTTTCAAAAATCTATGTGGATAAGTATTACGGTTATGTCACTGACACAGCCACATCTTCATCAAACTAAGCAAAGAATTAAGTATAGAGTATTTGGAACTATTTTAGGATCTTTAATTTTTGTAGCATTATTTAATTTCTTAGTACCAAAAAACTTAAGCACCTATGTACTTTTATTTTTAAGCTACATCTATACATTTATTAAGGAATATAAGGTACAAATAGTGTTTATAACTATGAATTCATTAGGAGCTGCCATGATATTATATGATATGTCTGTGTCAGTACCTATGAGAATAAGTTTTATATTAGCAGGTACTGTCATTGCCTTTATTGTCAACAAAGGCTTTTATGATAAATTTGCTAAGAAAGAAGAAGAAGAAGAAGAAGAAGTTGCTTTAGAAGCATAAAGTGGATATGGGGTACGGCAACGATTCATGTAAAAAGCAGCCATAATAGAGGTACCGTCGAGATACCTGTAAAAAGTGTTGGGTTTTATAAAATACTTATAATTTCAAAAAGCTGTAGCTTTTGATTTCCTTACCGTTCAATAAGGTATACCTTTGTGATCATAGATAATAGTGACTTTTTTGAGTTCATAAATATATTAAATTGCTTTTGTGAACGTTTAATAATGTATGTATACCTTTATATTCGTTCAAAGAGTAAGTTAGTTAAACGTTGAAAAATCAATACACATAATAATTATTGTAAAATTCTTAAAAAAACTAATACTTTTTACACGTATCTCGTCGGTATGCCAAATCAACCTATAGATGATTTTATTTTGTAATATCTATTCAATAACCTATCTAAGGCTTGGCTTATATCTAATATTTCATAATCAATAAGATTATTTTTTTTATTAATAAGATCATGCATTTTATTTCTTAATTCTGATATTTGTTTTTTAACTATCTTTAACTCATATAATTTATCCATCTAAGTTTTGCTCCTTTTTTCACTCATCACATCTTTGATGATTTAAAATAACAAGATTAATTCTAACATTTTTTCAATAAAGTGGAAATGAGACGAATTATCTAATTTGAGCTATCAACTGAATGCAACACAATAATAGGGCTTGGTGAAAAAACTAAATGTTTTACGGTAAAATAGGAATTAGATAAAATCTAGTTCTTATTTTTTTTACGATTAGGATTACAACCTTGAATGTATCATAAAAGGGATTGTGTAACTTACATAAGAAGTGCCTTAACACTAGCAAATTCAACTAGCAGCGTCCATTGATGTTGAATTTGCTAATGTATTTCTATGCATTATTAATCTATTTATTCATGTTTCGACAAATTTTTGGACTCTTTTCTAGTGTGGCTAAATCATAGATTTTATCAAAAATATTGACAATGCCCTCGTTAGGAGAAGTGAAATGCTGAGAAAAAACACAAAGAAAGAATTAGAAACACGATGATCTCGTTCCACAAAATCACTTACTTAGAAAGATTAGTAGAACGATTGATTTTTCATAAACTTATGGCAAAAAACAAGAAAATACAAATAGCGTGTAGGTAAGTATCTACTTCGCATCATCTTTTTATTACGCAGCAGGGCAACGAAATGGGAAGTCTATTGAATTCAAACAAAAACACAAAAAGACAACTCTTTTATTTATCTTAGTAGAGTTGTCTTTCTCATTCTGTATTTAGTTTTGAATCATTCATACTCTGGTGGACTCACCCCTTTTATCTAAATTTCTTTAAGTAGT
>JADPRS010000054.1 GCA_015686845.1 Lutibacter sp. B2 | reverse complement strand
AATCTTGAATTTTTTCCTTGTGCTCTTCTAAAAAAGTTTCAATATTTGAATATTCTCCAACTAGAATCCAAAAGTTTTCATGACCGAATTTTTTAACAGAATCAGTAGAGATATCTTTAAGATCTCCTTTGATGTATGCTTTTACGGGTGTGGATTTTTCTGCATTCTTTATGAATTTTGCTATTGCATATGGATCTGTTAAATCTACTTTTTCTTGTAGTATTTCCATTAGTATAATCAATCCTCTCTTTGGTAAGGTATAGTAGTATGTTTTTATTTTATCATGTCATTCATGTTATAAAAACCATTTTGTTGTTTTGACAAGAATTTTGCCGCTTTTATGGCACCTAAAGCAAATATATCTTTAGAAAGAGCTGTATGCTTAATCTCTATTATTTCATCTTTTCCAGCAAATAATACAGTATGTTCACCTGAAATACTACCACCTCTGATTGCATGGATTCCTATATCTGTATTTTTCCTGTTGTCATTCTTTCCGTGTCTTCCATATACAAAGTCTTTGTTATTGTTAAACACGTCATTGATTTCATTCGCAATCATATAAGCAGTACCACTAGGAGAATCTACTTTTTGATTATGATGTTTTTCTATAATTTCTATATCGAAGTTGTCTCCAAAAGCTTTTGAAGCTGATTTGGCTAAGTCGATTAATACATTTATTCCTAATGACATGTTGCCACTGTGAAATACAGGTATCTTTTTTGAAGCATCTAAAAGAATAGATGTATCCTCTCCGCTTAATCCTGTTGTAGCAGTAACCAAACTTGTTTTCGTATTCACACAATAGTTTACGATGTCTTTAAGGGCACTATGATGTGAAAAGTCTATTACTACATCTCCTTTTTCAATACATTCTGAAGCTTTCTCGTATACAGGGAAAGAATAAGCATTTGAATCTATATTTTTATCAATACCAGCGATGATTTTTGTTTCTGTATCTTCTTGTAGTAAGCGCGCTAAAACTTTTCCCATTTTACCGTTAAGTCCATGAACAATTACATTGATCACTATAATCCCTCCTAAAGTAAATTGTATTTTGTCATTTCATCTTTTAAGATATTTAGATTTTCGTCAGACATGTCTATAAGAGGAAGTCTTAAATTACCAACTTTAAAACCTATGAGATTCATAGCAGTTTTAACTGGAATTGGATTTACTTCAATAAACAAGGCATCAATCAAAGGTTTCATTTTTAGTTGTAAATCACGAGATCCTTTAATATCTCCATCAATAAATTTTTGCACAATATGGTGTGTATCTTTAGGTGCTATATTGGCTACTACAGAAATCACACCAGAACCTCCTAGAGACAGTAGTGGAACGATCATATCATCATTACCAGAGTAGATATGAAAATCCTTAGGGACTACTCTCGCCATTTCAGCAACTTGAGATATGTCTCCACTTGCTTCTTTTATCGCTTTTATATGAGGATGTTTCGTTAATGTAGCTAATGTATTTGGATGAATATTTACACCCGTTCTTCCAGGTACATTATAAAGAATGATGGGGATATTGACTGCATCTGCAATTGCGTTAAAATGTGCAATTAATCCTCTTTGGGTGGTCTTATTATAATAGGGTGTAATGACAAGTAAGCCATCAACGCCAACTTTTTCTGCATATTTACTCATTTCAATAGCATGTTTTGTACAATTGCTTCCAGTTCCTGCAATAACGGGAATGCGGCCATTTATTTTTTCAACCGTAAATTTTATCGTTTCTTTTTGTTCTGTTTCTGTCATTGTAGATGCCTCTCCAGTAGTTCCACAAACCACAATTGCATCTGTACCTTGTTCTACATGCCAATTAAGAAGTTCTTCTAATTTATAAAAATCAACTTGATCATCCTTAAACGGAGTTATGATGGCTACACCAGAACCTGTAAATAAAGTCATACGATTACTCATCTCCTTTTGAATTTTATTATTTAAGTAATAATTCTGCAATTTGTACTGTATTTGTTGCTGCACCTTTTCTTATGTTGTCAGCTACAACCCATAAATTAAGTCCGTTTTCAATGCTAAAATCTCTTCTTATTCTGCCAACGAATACTTCATCTTTTCCTGAAACATAGTTAGCCAAAGGATAGGTGTTAGAATGAATATCATCTTGAAGGATGATACCTGGTAAATTTGCAAATAATGTTTTAACTTCATCTAAAACAAAAGGTTTTTCAAATTCTATGTTGATGGATTCACTGTGGCTATACATTACAGGGACACGTACGGTTGTTGCAGTGATTTTTAAGCCATCGTCCTTTAGGATTTTTTTTGTTTCATTAATCATTTTCATTTCTTCTTTTGTGTAACCATTGTCTAAGAACACATCGATATGTGGTAAACAATTATTAAAAATAGGGTGAGGATAAGCATTGCAAGGGTCGTTTCCTTTTATTCCTTCTTCTAAATCCTTTATTCCCTTTACGCCTGAACCAGAAACAGCCTGATAAGTAGAATAAACAATTCTTTTAATATTATATTGATCATGAAGTGGTTTTAGTGCTACTACAGCTTGAATCGTAGAACAATTAGGATTTGCTATAATTCCTTTATGCCATAATAGATCTTCTGGATTTACTTCAGGAACGATCAACGGAACCGTTTCATCCATTCTCCATGCACTGCTATTATCTACAACGGTAACGCCTTTTGAAGCGGCAATAGGCGCGAATTTTTTACTGATTTCTCCTCCCGCAGAGAAGAGTGCAATGTGGATGTCTTTATCGAAAGATTCGGCTGTAAGTTCTTCAACGATAAATTCTTTTCCTTTACAGGTAATCTTTTGACCAGCAGAGTTTTTTGAGGCAAATAGGTATAATTCATTAAATGGAAAATTTCTTTCTTCTAGAACTTTGAGAAAAGTTCTGCCAACCATTCCTGTTGCACCTACTATTGCAAGATTAACTTTTTTCATAATAAAACCTCCTAAAATATATATTACGTATGAGCGATTTCTATGTGAACATGATTTTCTTCTAATCGTTTTAATTCATCTTTATTTGCTTTTTTATCTGTAATAATCATATGAATTTTTTCGAAATTACATACCTTTGCAAAAGTAATTCTTCTGAATTTTCGATAATCAGCAACAACTATATTTTGTCTACTACAAGATATAAGGGCTTTTAAAAATGCAGAGCTATCTATGGTAGAAGTGCTTATACCTATATCATGATGTATTCCTGCACAAGGAATAAATGCTTTATCTAAATGAAAATTAGAAAGGTGTTCAACGGCTGTAGCGCCTAATATATTTCCTTTTTCATTTTTAATTTTCCCACCAATAAGAATTGTTTCTATATTATTAATGATGGATAGTTCTTTTGCAACATCTAAAGAATTGGTTACAATGGTGATATGTAAATCTTTTATTAATGGAATCATGAGAAGACTAATCATACTTCCCATAAGGAAGATTGTATCTCCTTGTTCTACGAGTGTTGATGCTTTTAATGCAATTGCTTTTTTTTGTTCTATCGCTTCTAAGCTTCCTTCTTGAAAAGATGGTAACCATTTAGATTTTTCTATTTTTCTAGCACCACCATGGGTTTTTTGAATAAGTCCTTTTTTTTCAAGTGTCGTTAAATCTCTTCTGATGGTGTATATAGATACCTCAAATGTATCTGATAATTGTTGTAGTGTTACAATTCCTTGTTTTTCGATTAATTCTACAATATGTTTTTTTCGAGCTTCTATAATCAAAATAGAGTCCTCCTACTGATACATTGATGGTGAATATGTGCTAGTTTTTTGCTAATAATAGTATACTACATTTGTGAACTTTTGGTTACCTTTATTATATATTGTTTGCTATTTGTTATTTTTGAATACAAAAAAACGGCAAAGAGTAAAAGTTTACCTGCCGTTAGAAACGAAATATAACTTCCACCCGTGTGAGTAGCGCATCATCAATAGATTGGAGATCTAGTGATGACAGTACTATGCTTATTCAACATAGTCCCAGCAATATTTCTAAAGGGAATAGAAATATGCTTCGGCGATTACACCTTTCCTTTAAACGTAAAGTTCCCTAAACCTATTTTAAAGTAATTTTTATAATCGCAACCTCTAAAACACAACGCATATATTAACCATATTAATTTTCATGTATAATAACATGTTTATGAGTAGTTTGTCAAATAGTAAATAGAAAAAAATAAATCTTTTCTATTGAATTAAAAAAAGATACAATACTAATGAGTGAATTTTTAAAAAAGGAGTTGTTTTTATGATTGAAATTAGGGAAGAAATTTTTAATTTAAATCAAGAGGTTATAGATATCAGAAGGAATTTGCATCAAATTCCAGAGCTAGCGTATGAAGAATATAAAACGAGTGGGTTTATTGTTAAAAAATTAGAACAATACGGGATAGATGTTTATAAAAACATTGCAAAAACAGGAGTTGTTGGATTTTTAAAGGTGAAAGATGCTAAAAATACAATTGCTTTTCGTGCGGACATGGATGCGTTAAATGTAGAAGAAAAAACAGATTTAGATTTTAAGTCTATTCATAAAGGGAATATGCATGCATGTGGTCATGATGGGCATATGACTATTTTGTTAGGATTTGCCAAATTTTTATCAGAGAATAGTGAAAGATTAAAGGAAAACATAGCCTTTATATTTCAACCAGCAGAAGAAGGGCCAGGGGGAGCAGAACCTATGATTGAGGAGGGAATTATAGAAAAATTTAATATTAAACAAATTATGGGGCTTCATGTTTTTCCTGAGCTGCAGCAAGGGAAAATTGGTTGTAAAAAGGGGCCTATGATGGCGCAAGCAGGAGAATTCGATATAAGTATTAATGGTAAAGGGGCCCACGGTGCACGTCCTCATGAAGGAAATGATGCCATTATTATTATGTCTAATATTATTAGTACATATCAAACAATAATAAGCAGAAATATAGATCCTATTGAAGGTGGTGTGCTTACGATTGGAAAGGTGTGGGCTGGAGAGAGAAGAAATATTATAGCGCAAGAAGCTTCCTTAGAAGGAACTATAAGAGTGTTTAATGAAGATGTATATAATAAAATAAAAAATAGAATGGTAGAAATTGCAAAAGGGATGGAAAAGACATATAATTGTACTATTGATATTGTATTTAGAGATATGTATCCAGCTGTAGTAAATGATGATGATTTAGTTGATCAGCTTGTAGAAGTAGTTGGTGGCGAGAACGTGGAATGGATCAAGCCCCAGATGATTTCAGAAGATTTCTCATATTTTCAAAGGAAGATACCTGGTTTATTTTTCTTTTTGGGAACAAGAAATGAAGAAAAGGGATATGTAAATTCTCTTCATAATTCTAAGTTTACTTTTGATGAGAAGATATTGCTCGTAGGGATTCAAATTTATTTAGATATGCTAAAGAAAATTGGAGCATATGTTTGGTAAATAAGCATCTTGAAATTATTCAGGGGAGGGGAAAAGGTGAAAAGTAGTGCTAAAAAAGAAATTTTAGGCGTTAATATAGTATATTTGGTAACAGCAATCATACTTTTAACAATAGGAGGATATGTTCAAAGCAAAAATATTAAAAGTGGACTCATTATTACAGAGTTTATTTTAATATTATTACCTCCACTCATTTATGCTAAAATAAAAAAAGTGAATATAATACAATTTTTTAGATTGAAAAGATTGAAAATAAAAGATGCTATTTTGGTCGTAATTATTACAATATGTACCTATCCTATAGCATTGTTTTTTAATCTAGTATTCATGATTTTTATAAGCATGGTTCATCCTATAATAAAACCTCCTGTTCCTACAGCGAATGATTTTGGAGAATATATTATTTTAATGTTTGTAGTAGCTGTATCGGCAGGGATCTGTGAAGAATTCTTTTTCAGAGGCCTTATGCTTAGAGGATATGAAAAAATAGGGAAACGAAAAGCCATTATTTTTTCTGCTGTTTTATTTGGGTTATTTCATTTTAATATACAAAATTTTGCAGGACCCGTTGTATTAGGTTTGATTTTTGGATATTTAGTGGATAGAACAGATTCTATATTTGCAGGGATCATTGGGCATATTACCAACAATGGAATAGCAGTAACCCTTGGATTATTATTGAATTTAGCCAATAAAAATCAATATATTCAACAAAATATGAAAGCAACAGAGAAAATGCCAAATACAATGGAATTAGTAGGCGTTACAATTGGTATGGGAATTATTGCAGTGATCGCTGGAATATGTGTATATGGATTAATGAAGCTGGTTTCTAAATCTGTAGCAAATGAAAATATAATCCTTTCAGAAAAATCATCTTTTGTTTCATTTATACCAATTTTTGTATCCACTATTATATATATGTTTGTGGTGTATTTGCAGTTGAGATAGAAGGCAAACTGGTTGTGAAGAATTAAAGGGGTGTTAATTATGGATAAAATTGCAGTTATTACGGATTCATCTTGTGATTTACCAGATGAAATTTTACAAAAATATGATATAAAAATACTTCCGCTTAGAATTATTTATGAGAATAGAGAATTTAGAGATCGAATAGAAATTACGGCTGAAGAAGTGTATGCAAATTTAGATAAAGAGATTCCAAAGACGTCTTTACCACTTCCCGCAGATGCAATGAGATTATTTAAACAATTAAGTGAGGAAGGTTATACACATGTAGTAGCTGTGTTGATGTCTAGTGGATTAAGTGGAACTTATAACATGGTTAAAAATGTAGCGGATACATTTGACGCATTGAAAATAGAAGTTGTGGATTCTAAAAGTTTATCTGTTGGACTAGGATTTATAGTGTTGGAGACAGCTAATGAAGCATTGATCTCTAATGACTTTTCTAAAGTTTTGAAAAAAGCAAATGAAGCAGTAGAGAAAACGGATGTATTTTATGTAATAAATACATTAGATTACCTGAGAAAAGGTGGAAGAATAGGACTTGTTGAAGGGGCGGTTGGAGAAATACTTGGAATAAAACCTATTATTTCTATAGATGATCAGGGGAAATATTATGCTCATTCTAAAGTTAGAGGAAGGAAAAAATCTATAAAAAAGCTGTATGATATAGTAAAAGAAAAAATAAAGGACAAAAATTATAGTGTGGCAGTGTTACATGGTGATGCAGAAGAGGAAGCTAAAAATTTAATAAATCCGTTCAAAGAAATCGCAGCTGTCGATGAAACTTTGTTTGGTCAAATAAGTCCAGTATTAGGAGTACATACAGGACCAGGATTAATAGGAATATGTATTACAGAAATATAAATTGTAAAAATAGAAGTATAAAAAAAGTACCCCTTACCAATAATAGTAGATAGGGGAGGGGTATACATGTCAAAGCAAAATAGTATGAAAAATAAAAAGAAAATAATTGAAACCATTGAGGATCAGTGGAAATATGAAATTGCAGAACAATTAGGACTAAATGATAAAATAGAGGAATTAGGTTGGGGTGGATTAACTGCGAAGGAAACAGGAAGAATAGGTGGCCTAATAACCGTAAGAAAAAAACAATTGAAAAAGCAAAAGGAGATGGAGGGATAGCAATGTAAAATGGTACCCTTGTCAAGGACACTTTAAAAAAAGAGGGTTAGGCAACAAGAA
>JADPRS010000006.1 GCA_015686845.1 Lutibacter sp. B2 | reverse complement strand
GGCATAGCCCGGGCGTAACAGGTAATGCCCTTAATGCTTATGCAGCAGCTAGAATTCATACAGATCATGAATGCGCTACTGTAGAAGAAATGCATGATAGAATTTCTAGAGGTATGTATGTATTACTTCGTCAGGGCTCAGCTTGTCATAATCTTAAGGAATTGCTTAAAGGGGTTACGCTACTTAATAGTAGACGTTGTATTCTTTGTGCAGATGATTGTCAGCCAAAGACGATTTTAAGTATAGGACATCTTGATAACCACTTGCGTATGTGTGTAGAAGAAGGCATTGATCCGATTGTTGCTATTCAAATGGCTAGCCTTAATGCGGCTGAGTGTTTTGGTCTAGAGGATAGAGGTGCTATAGTACCGGGGTTAAGGGCCGATATTGTACTTATGGATAATCTTAAGGATTTTAATGTACAAAGGGTGTTTATTGCAGGGCAGGAAGCAGCATTAAAAGGAAATTATAAATTACCCGTTAATCGTTATGATATTTCAGAAACAAAAGGAAGCTTTCACGTAAAAGATTTTTCTAAAGAAAAATTACGATTAACGATTAACTCCCACAAGGCACATATCATTAATATTTTGCCAGGTGGTGTGGTTACCAGCAAAGAAGTGGCAGAAATTAAACGTGATGAAAATAATGAATTTATATACGACTCATCTGTAGATATCGTTAAAGTTGCAGTGGTTGAACGTCACCAAAATACAGGGAATGTGGCCGTAGCTTTATTAAAGGGATATGGTATTAAAGAAGGGGCAGTTGCACTTTCTGTGGCCCATGATTCCCATAATATAATTGTGGTTGGTGTAAATGATACAGATATGGCATTTGCGGTAGAGGAGCTTATTAAACAAGGCGGTGGAATTGTCCTTGTAAAAGATGAAAAAATATTAGAGCGTATGCCTATGCCAATAGCAGGTCTTATGAGTGATCAAAGTGGCGAGTGGGTCGATGAAAAACTGACTCATATTCACAAAATCGCACACGAGACTCTTAACATCAACCAAGAGGTGGAACCTGTAATGACACTTTGTTTTATGTCTTTACCGGTTATTCCAGAAATAAAGCTTACAGATATGGGATTGTTCGACGTTACAAAATTTGAATTTATAACGATTGAAGCGTAAAAACTTTTAAAATACATTAGAGGAGCGTATATCTATGACAAAAACTGAAAAGAGGTTAACATTCTTCAATAGAGGAGATATAGGTGGGTTAACTTATATCCTTGCAAATAATATTGTTAACTACATTATAATTATAGCGACCCTATCAGGGGTACTAGGTTGGCCAGATGAAATTGTTTATGGACGAGTTATTCCTGGCATGTCCATGGGACTTTTAGCAAGTGGCTTATACTATGCTTATATAGCTTATAAATTATCTAAAAAAGAAGGAAGAACAGATGTAACTGCGTTACCATCGGGGGTATCTACACCAGCCATGTTTGTTGTTTTGTATGGTGTTATAATGCCATTACACTACTCACTTAATGACCCAGAAATTGCATGGTCTGCAGCTGTTGCAGCATGTTTTATAGGAGGAATGATTGAGTTTGTTGGTGGTTTTATAGGACCTTGGTTGAAAAAGCGTATTCCACGGGCCGCGCTTTTGGGAACGGTAGCAGGGATTGGTTTTATCTGGATGGCTACACAAGGTGTTTTTGATTTGTTTAGCGACCCGATCGTAGGGCTTCCTGTTTTACTTGTAGGAATGGTTGGTGTCTTTGGAGGGTATTTGTTTCCTAAAAAAATTCCACCATTTGCTGTAGCTATTGTAGGAGGAATTATTTATGCTTTGCTCATCGGACGTACGCATGTTGATTTCTCAGGCATTGGATTCTATGTACCAAATCCTGTAAATGCTATAGAAGCACTTATTAATGGTTTTGCAGTGGTACTACCCTATTTAACCATTATAATTCCAATTGAAATTTACAATTTTATTGAAACAATGGATAATGTAGAAGCAGCAAATGCTGCAGGAGATAATTACAGTGTACGAGAGGCACAATTTGCAGATGGTATATGTACTATGATTTCGGCATTGTTTGGTGGTGTTGTACCAAATACTGTTTGGCTTGGACATGCGGGACTTAAAAAATCAGGTGCAAATATAGGTTTTTCATGGGTGGGAGGAATCTTACTTGCTCTTGCAGGTATATTTGGACTCTTTACATTCTTCAGTGCACTAATTCCACCAGCCATTGCAGCAATTACATATTTATGGTGTTCAATTATTATGCTATCTCAATCATTTGCAGTGTGCGATAAAAAGCATTATGCTGGAATAGGTATTGCAATGGTACCTCCTATTGCAGACTTCTTATTTACTCAGGTTACTGGAGCTGTTGGGCTTTCGAATATATGGACAGAGACATTGCCTTCGGGAGTTGTGGGCTATGGGACAGAAGTAACACAAAGATTAGGAGCATCCGGGGTTATGTGGAATGGCGTTCCAGAAGTAAAGTCAGGTGCCATTATCATAGGTATTATTCTTGGAACCTTAACGGTATTTATTATTGACAGACGTTTAGACAAGGTGGGAATTACAGCATTGGCAGGGGCGGCACTTTCACTATTTGGATTTATTCATAGTGCGTCATTAGGTTTGTTCCCTAAATCCCCATTTATGATAGGTTACTTAACTATGGCAGTCATTGCTTTTATCCTTCATTCAGGACGTAATAAATGGTTTGATGCGCCAGATGATTTTGATTATGTATAAATTATAGAATTCTTAATACTAAAAAAGGTTGTGTTTTTCTTAACTGGAAACACAACCTTTTCATGTACACATTAAATAACAGTAAAATTTGGAATTGCTTTACTATGATCAATTGGCGCGACTAAATATACACAAAACATTAAGAATCAACTAAAGTAACCAGAAAGATATGTATGTGGTGGATGTATGGCTATTTGTGATGCACTTTTTAAAGATGCAAAGAATGGAGAGATGGAGTGTCCTACATACAAGTACCGGTTGAGGTGAATGTTGCCTTGAGCGGTACTTATATGTAGGATATAAATGGAACCCTCTTTGTGTAGAAAGGGTATAATAAAGTGGCAGAAGCAGATACTAAAAGGGTCTACATTATGTTCATATAGAAAGTAGATAACTAAAAAAAGGTAGGATATAAAAATATATAATAAGGGAAGGAGATATGATGACAGAGAAAAAAGGAATAATAGAAACAGGATGGAATTTAGACAACAGTTATGCTCGTCTGCCGAAATCATTTTTTACTAGACTCAACCCAACCTCTGTACCCTCACCGAAGTTGATCATTCTCAATCATCCATTGGCAACATCTTTGGGGTTGAACGTTCAGGCGCTACAAAGCAATGAGGGTATAGGACTCCTTGCTGGCAATCAGATTCCCGAAGACGCTTTGCCTCTTGCTCAAGCTTATGCAGGGCATCAATTCGGGCATTTTACCTTGTTGGGGGATGGTCGGGCTATGCTACTTGGCGAACAGATTACGCCCTTAGGTAATAGAGTTGATATTCACCTTAAGGGTTCAGGTAAAACACCATACTCCCGTGGAGGAGATGGACGAGCGGCACTTGGACCGATGCTACGCGAATATATCATCAGCGAAGCAATGCATGCACTGGGTATTCCTACCACTCGCAGTCTAGCAGTGGTGACGACGGGTGAGTCAATAATACGCGAGACAGAGAAAACTGGTTCCATTATGACTCGCGTGGCTGCCAGTCATCTGCGCGTCGGCACCTTTCAATACGTTTCAAAATGGGGTACTGTTGAGGAGCTTCGGGCCCTGGCTGATTACACATTGCAAAGACATTTTCCAGATGTTGACGCTAATATGAACCCCTATCTTTTCCTACTTCAGGAAGTGATTAAGGGTCAGGCAATATTGATTGCTAAATGGCAATTGGTTGGATTTATTCACGGAGTGATGAATACTGACAACATGACCATTAGTGGAGAAACCATTGATTATGGTCCTTGCGCCTTCATGGATGCCTATGATCCCTCAACGGTATTCAGTTCCATTGACATTCATGGCCGCTATGCCTATGGCAATCAGCCCCATATTGCCGCGTGGAACCTGGCAAGATTTGCTGAAACCCTATTACCGCTGCTTCATGTCAACCAGGAGCAAGCTGTCAAATTGGCTGAGGATGCGATTGCAGATTTTACGGAGTTGTATCACTGTAATTGGCTCGCGGGAATGAGAGCAAAACTGGGGATATTTAACGAAGAACTACAGGATGAATCCCTTATTGAAGGCCTCCTTAGTATGATGGAGAAGTATCGTGCGGATTATACAAATACCTTCCAGGCATTAACTTTTGATAAACCGGAGGATACGGCCCTGTTTGGCACAACGCAATTTGCTCAGTGGCATGAGCAGTGGCAGGAGAGACTAGGCAGACAGAAGGAATCAACAGACGCCTCCTATCAGTTGATGCGAAACTACAATCCCGCACTAATCCCTCGAAACCACAGGGTAGAAGAGGCACTAGAAGCCGCCGTGAAGAAAGGCGACTACAGCGTGATGGATCGGCTTCTTGATGTTCTTTCAAGCCCCTATGCCCACTCACCCGAACAGGCTGATTACTCCACACTGCCTTCACCATCAACCCGCCCTTACCGAACCTTTTGTGGTACCTAATATAGAAGCATTAGATCAGACTATACGGTTATAAAGAATAAAAAGTATATATAGTAAAAAAATAATATTACATTTAAAATTTCTTATAGAAAGGAAGAAAATATGAAAAACACTTTTGTTAAGGATATAAAGGAAAATGAAAGCTTTAAGTCAAGTTTTATGATAATAAAGAAGCTTGCTAGAAAAGAAGGTAAACTTATTGCTTTTATTGGAGATAAAACGGGGGATGTAAAGGCTTATATTCCTGATAGTATGAATGTTCTCGATATAGGAGATGTGATTTTAGTTAAAGCAACTAAAGACCACGTGCTTAATGTACAGGAATTTGAAAAGGAAGAGATATTTGATATAGAAGATTTTCTTCCTGGTGTTGAAAGACCAATTGTAGATATTATGGATGAAATAGGTAAGATATCTAAAGAGGAGTTTAAGAGTGACGAGTGTAGGGCTTTAGATGAATATTTTTTCAATGATAAAAACTTTCTAGAAAAATTCAAGAAAGGTATTGGAGGACTTAGCCAACATCATAATTATTTAGGCGGCCTTGCAGAACATACTTTAAATTCTATGTATTTGGCAAAGATGATGACCGATAGATATAATTGTAGATATAAGGAAATAGCAATTCTTGGAGCTAAGCTTCATGATATTGGAAAAATTGAAGAATATAAAATTGATGGACCTTTCTCTGTAACAATGCGTGGAGATATGGAGGGCCATATAGTTATGGGCGTCATGATGTTGGAAGAGGCTTTTCGTTCTGGTGGAGATATTTATAGTGAAGAGTTTAAAATGAGAATTAAAAGCTGTATAATTCAGCATCATGGCAAACTGGAATATGGTTCTCCTAAAGTTCCGAGAACAGAGGAAGCATTTATAGTACATTATGCAGACTATGTTGACGCAATGTTAAATAAAATAGAGCAGGTGAGAAATATTACAGAACCTAATAGTTGGTCAGAATATGATAGAAGAATTGGAACGAAACTATATATGTAATTAGGTGAAACATTTGAAGACACTATAAGACGGGAGATTAAAGAAGAAATGAATGTACAAGTAGAAAAGTTAACATAATTTATTTTAAAGTCGTATGGATTGTTCTTATACCTCTAATATATGAGAGAAGAACATCCATACGACTTTTTAGATGGATATAGGAAATATGTTATTAGAATTTTTTATTGTGATGATTCTTGACATATCACTCTATTTCATTTAATATTTTTAGTATAAGGATATGAATGAAAAACTTAAACAAAAATATTAAATCGAATAAACCCTTTTCAAGAGGATAAGGGTATTTTTTGTGTCGCACATGCCTATATATAGTGTGATTAGAAATAAAAAACACAATATATAGAAAAATGGAGGAATTATAAATGATTTATGAAATTAGAAAAAGAGATGGTAGAACGATCGGTTTCGCACCTCATAAAATTACTGCAGCAATCTTTAAAGCTGCTCAAGAAATGGCAAAGAAGGAAGGTAAAGAAGCCTCTTATGAAATTGCAGAAAGGCTAACAGATGATGTTGTAGCTCTTTTAAATAGAAAATATACGAATGAAATTCCAACGGTTGAGCAAGTACAAGATTTAATCGTAAAAGTATTGATTGAAAAGGGACATGCAAAGACAAGTGAAGCATATATACTATATAGATCCGAAAGAACAAAATGTAGGGAATCAAAAACAAGACTGATGAAAACCATACATAAGATTACCCTAAAGGATGCAGAAGATAGTGATACAAAAAGAGAAAATGCAAACATAGATGGAAACACAGCAATGGGAACAATGCTTCAATATGGAAGTACGGTATCTAAGGAATTTTGTAAGACTCATTTATTAAAGGAAGAACATGCGATAGGTCATGATCAGGGAGATATTCATATTCACGATATGGATTTTTTCAATATGGGAACATTAACTTGTGCACAAATTGATATTTTAAAGTTATTTAAGGATGGTTTTTCTACAGGACATGGATTTTTAAGAGAACCTCAAGATATAGCAAGTTATTCAGCATTAGCAGCAATTGCTATACAATCAAATCAAAATGATCAGCATGGTGGACAAAGCATTCCATTTTTTGATTATGGATTAGCGCCAGGTGTGAAAAAAACATATAAAAAGATTTATCAATCCAATTTAGCAAAAGCATTGGTACTTCATTTTGACTTGGATGATGAAGAAACAGAAATTTTAGCAGTACAAATGACGAATAAAGCCGAAAAAGAGGCGAATAAAGAATTAACTTTAAAAGCAACTGAAGTATATGAAACTGTAATCAATCTGTTGATGAATCATTTTAAAATCCATAAGAATCAAGCGGAAAAGATTCAGAGATTTGTAGAAAAACATACGAATAAAGAAACAAATAAGAAAACATATCAAGCTATGGAAGCTTTTGTACACAATTTAAATACTATGCATTCAAGAGCTGGGGCACAAGTACCATTTAGTAGTATTAATTTTGGAACAGATACTTCAGAAGAAGGAAGAATGGTTTCTAAAAATTTAATGCTAGCTACAGAAGCAGGTCTTGGCAATGGAGAAACGGCCATATTCCCTATATCCATTTTTAAAGTCAAAGAAGGAATCAATTATAATGAAGAAGATCCTAATTATGATTTGTTTAAATTAGCTTGCAGAGTATCTGCAAAAAGACTGTTTCCTAATTTTAGTTTCATTGATGCACCGTTTAATTTAAAATATTATGTAAAGAATCGCCCAGAGACGGAAGCAACTTATATGGGATGTAGAACAAGAGTTGTGGGAAATGCATATGATTCATCTAGAGAAATTGTAACGGGAAGAGGAAATTTATCCTTTACTTCTATTAATCTTCCAAGACTAGCAATAGAACATGGTCAAATATTAAATGGAAAAACAGATTTAGATGGATTCTTTAAAGCATTAGATGAAAAAATCGATTTGGTGATGGATCAATTATTAGAAAGAATGGAAGTTCAAAAGAGTAAAAAAGTAAAAAATTTCCCATTCCTTATGGGACAAGGCGTATGGCTAGATGCAGATGATTTAGATTGGGAAGATGATTTGAGTGAAATCGTAAAACACGGCACATTGACGGTTGGTTTTATAGGACTTGCAGAAAGTTTAAAGGCTTTAATAGGAAAACATCATGGAGAAAGTGAAGAAGCACAGGCTCTAGGACTGAAAATTGTAAGATTTATGAGTGGAAAACTAGAGAAAGCTTCAAAAGAAACGAAACTTAACTTTTCAT
Source organism: Lutibacter sp. B2 (assembly GCA_015686845.1). Classification (GTDB taxonomy): domain Bacteria; phylum Bacillota; class Clostridia; order Peptostreptococcales; family Thermotaleaceae; genus JADPRS01. The sequence goes on along the minus strand of JADPRS010000006.1, from coordinate 110,509 downwards.
TAATCGCAACACCAGCAGAAGGGCTTTCTGGAAGATTTACAAAATTAGATAAGAAGAAATTTGGTATATTAGAGGGTGTTACAGATAGAGACTACTATACAAATTCTTTCCATGTTCCTGTATATCATAAGACAAATGCATATGATAAAATTCAATTAGAAGCACCCTATCATGAGCTAACCAATGCGGGACATATTACGTATGTAGAATTAGATGGAAAACCATCAGATAATTTAGAAGCCTTTGAAACCATCATAAGAGCTATGCATGATGCAGGAATTGGTTATGGTTCTATCAACCACCCGGTAGATAGAGATCCAGTATGTGGATTTAATGGGTTAATTGATGACGCATGTCCGGGTTGCGGAAGAACGGAAGCGGATGGTATAAAATTTGAAAGAATAAGAAGAATTACAGGATATTTAGTGGGAACAGTTGATCGATTTAACAATGCAAAGCAAGCAGAAGTAAAAGATAGGGTAAAGCATAATCTATAAAGGAGATTAAGATATGTTTATTCGTTTATCAAATGAAATAACAAAAGATAGTATTGTAGATGGGCCTGGTCTTAGAGCAGTTATTTGGACCCAAGGGTGTAAACATAATTGTAAGGGCTGTCACAATCTTTCTACACATGACTTAAAGGGCGGATTTTTAATGGAGATTCAGAATATAGAAGAGACGTTAAAAAGTTTAAAGTTGCAAAAGGGCATTACTTTTTCTGGGGGAGAACCTTTTGAACAGTCTTTAGCGTGTATGGAAATAGCAAAGATTGCCAAACAATTAGGACTGGATGTTTGGTGTTATACAGGATATACATTTGAAAAGCTAACAAATGAAAAGGATATAAACTATAAAGAGGGATGGAAAGAATTCTTAGATTATATTGATGTCCTTGTGGATGGTCCCTTTGTACTTGAAAAGAAAAATCTACTGTTAAGATTTAGAGGTTCTGAGAATCAAAGAATTATTGATGTAAAAAAATCATTTAGTAATAAGGAAATTATTCTTAAGGAAGAATATCATAATGTAGAACAAGTAGTAAGTCACTATATACCCTTTAAAAAAATCGTATAAAATTTCAGAAAAAAACCTATAGGATTATGAAAATCCTGTGGGTTTTTTAAAAATTTAATTGCGCTTTAACGTAGGTGGTGTTTGGATAGAAAGGTGTGTTAGTAGATGATTTTAAGAAAAGATCCTATCATAAAAAAGCTAGTGAGTATCTTAATCGTCGCATTAGTTAGTATGTATTTTCTATTACTGTTAAGTAACTATTATTTTTTGAAACAAATGAATGTGAGGGAAGGCTTTGTTGAGAAACTTGAAAAGATTTCTTTCTTTACAGATAGACTCTCAGTTTTATCAAATGGGGAAAAGATTAAAACTTAGCTTATTTTGTAAGATAGGTATGCTATTGTTTAATAGAAGAATATGAACAATAGGAGGCAATAAAAGATGAACGTATCAGAGACAATGGCTTTAAAGAAGCATTATGGAAAAGATAAAAATAGGGTAATAGTAATAGAAAAGTTCAAGAGACAACAAACAATAAATACGATACTTACTGCTATAATTATTTTTCTATCACCTCTTCTTATGATTTCTTTTTATTTTGTTAAATTCTATAAATTAGAAATTCAACAAAGTGTAGAAATAATAATATTAGTTTTAATTTTAATAACACCTATTGTTACTGTGTTGTTAAGGCGATGTCCAAAGTGCGGAGCATTTTTAGGCAAGTACAACATAGCGCTTACGCATTGTAAGAAATGTGGCATTAGATTTAAATAGATGATATAATACAACTCATATATTATCAAGAGGATAAGATATTTAGAATTAATTTCTAAATGATCTTAGCTATATTTTCAAGTGAAAGTACGAGGTGATTTTATGTTGATGGAATGTACTAAAAAATTATCTAATTCTATGAAAATAGAGTTAAATGATATTATGTTTATTAAACGAGATCCATTTTATGAATGGCACGCTAATTTGTTTATGTTTGGTAGAAGAAAAGGTGTAATTTTAATGAATAACCAAATTAGGTACTGCATTATTTTGTACGGATTAAAAGCTGAACATTTCAAAAAGTTTGATAGCATTGTTTTGTCAGCTATAAAGGAAACATTTCTTACAGAAGGTTTTTTGGAAGATAAAGTAGACAAATATATTGCTAATTGTGGGGATGTTATTTATACAAAGACGCATGATAGAAGTATTTTAGGTCAAATTAATGATTTTCTTATTGCTATATCATGGCAAATCGAAGAGCATATACCAAGTGATAATATAAACTTAGTTGAATTAAATAAATGGGCAGGACATTTGATGTGTGGAACACTTGGATATGCATATCCCATAGATTTATTGAAAAAAGAAATGAGTAATATAGATACTATCAATAAATGAGATGTAATAATTTTGTGAAGAAAATGTATGAATAGAAAATATTAATACAGAAAAAATAAAGTATTAAATATTACGAGAAGGAGGAAGACGCTTGGAGAAAACATTAGTTATTATAAAGCCAGATGGTATTGAACGAGGTTTGATGGGTGAGATTATTAGCAGATATGAAAAGAAAGGGCTTAAAATAGCGGATTGCAAAATGATAGAAGCAGATAAAGAAACACTTAAAAGGCATTACGTTGAACATAAAGGAAAGTCTTTTTATGAAGATTTGATTATCTATATGACGAGAGGAAAAGTATTTGTTATGATCATTGAAGGGAGTAATGCAATACAAATAATTAGAAAACTCCATGGAAAAACAAATCCTTTAGAGGCAGAAGTAGGTACAATAAGAGGTGAATTTGCAAATTCTGTTACTGAAAACATAGTACATGCTTCTGATTCAAAAGATTCTGCTGAGAGAGAAATTTCTATTTGGTTTTCATGATAAAAATCACAAATGAAAATAAATAATACATATATTACCAAAATGCTAAGATGTTTAGAATTCATTTCTAAATGCTCTTAGCTATATTTTTAACTATTTGTTATATTCTTTGTGTAGAATTATTGACAAAAATTAAAAAAACTAGTAGTTTTAAAAGTGCAGAAGAAAAACGTATACTTATAATGCTAAAACACTATTATAAGTATATGAAAAGAAAGGGTATGACAGGATGTTTAAAAAGCTTGAAAACATGAACAAAGTTCAATTGATTTACTTTTCTATTATTGCACTCACGGCACTTGGCTTAGGCCTTAGTAATGATGTGATTTCTAACTATTTTAAAGATGCTTACCAAGTTAGTGCATATCAACGAGGACTTATAGAATTTCCAAGAGAATTACCAGGCGTACTTGTTATATTTATTATTGCGTCATTATCCGTATTTTCAGACATACGTATTACTATGGTAGCACAATTGTTGAGTATTATAGGGATAGGGGTATTAGGTTTTTTCACACCATCTTTTACAATTATGCTAATTTTTATGTGCATCAATTCTACAGGAATGCATATGTTTATACCTCTACGAGATAGTATAGGTATGTCATTAATTAAGGATGATGATATTGGTAAGAAAATGGGACAGTATAAAGGAGTCTCAATGATTTTCACTATGTTAGCGGGGATGTTGGTTTTTATTGGATTTAGAGTTGGTTTTTTTAGCTTTACAAGTAAAATTAAGTGGATATTTATTATATCCGCATTCATTTTAATTTTGGTATTTATTTTATTTTTTGTGTTAGAAAAATTAATTGGAGAACCAATAAAAAGTAGCAAAAAGGTGAATTTTGTTTTTAGAAAAGAATATAAGTATTATTATACTTTAGTCGTTATGTGGGGAGTACAAAAACAGATCATGCTTGTTTATGGTCCTTGGGTACTGATTGATATATTAAATAAGAAAGCTGATACTTTAGCTATTCTAGGTATTATTGGTTCATTTATAGGTGTGTTCTTTATTCCTGCAGTGGGTAAGTGGATTGATCGATTTGGAATTAAGAAGTTACTTTATGCGGATGCATTATCCTTTATTTTTGTTTATGTGATTTATGGATTATTAAGTGCTGGATTTTCAACTGGCAAATTAGCTACCATTGGTATTCCTGTATTTTTAGCTTATATATTGTTTGTATTTGATAGAATGTCTACTCAAATGGGTATGATACGAACCATTTATTTGCGATCTATAGCCCTAAAGACATCTGATATTACGCCTACATTATCTTTAGGACTTAGTTTAGATCATATCGTTTCAATTATTTGTGCGTACTTAGGTGGCGTTGTTTGGAGTTTATGGGGGCCACAATATATATTCTTTTTAGCAGCTTCACTCTCCTTAGTGAATTTGTATGTAGCAAGTAAAGTAACCGAGGAAAAAATAAGCAATAGGGTAAAACATATACTGGAGGTTTGATTATGAATATGAAAATTAGTACAATGTATTTTAGTGCTACAGATACAACTAAAAAAGTAGTATCGGGAATAGCAAAAAAAATATCAGAGCATATTGATAGAGAAATAACGATAAATAATATTGATTTTACATTACCAAAAGTCAGAAAAGAACCCGTATGCCTTACAGAAGAAGATATTGTTATTATAGGCGTTCCAGTTTATGCTGGAAGAGTTCCTAATGTATTATTAAAATATTTAAATTCTATTATAGGCAATGGAGCATTAGCAATTCCTGTAGTTCTTTATGGAAACAGAAATTATGATGATGCTTTAATAGAATTAAAAGATATTCTTCAATTAAATGGTTTTAATGTGATTGCAGGGGGAGCGTTTATAGGGGAACATTCATTTTCTAAGACTCTTGCCAAAAATAGACCGGATGAAAAAGATATGATTATAGTAAGTGATTTTGCTGATTTAATATATAAAAAAATTGCAATGCAAGATACCATTCAAACCGTAGTTGTAAATGGACATAAACCCTATAGAAAATATTATATACCTAAAAATAAAGATGGTGAACCTGCGGATATTAGAAAGGTTATTCCAAAAACAAATGGCAATTGTATTGATTGTAAACTTTGTACAAATGTATGTCCTATGGGTTCTATTGATTCTAAAGATGTATCTAAATTAAATGGAATTTGTATAAAATGTGGTGCCTGTATTAAAAAATGTCCTACTCATGCAAAGTATTATGATGATCAAAATTATTTAAGACATAAAAATGAATTAGAGATAGAATTTGCTGATCGAAGAGAACCAGAATTATTTCTATAGATGTTTTATTGACGATGATTTAAAAAATTTGGTACAATATGAATATAGGTGGTGAGAGGATGTATGAATATTAATTCATTTAATAAGGTTTTATATAAAGAAGTAGGCACATTTACAGCTATAAACGAGCTATCTTATGAGAGCCATAAACTATGTACGGCGTTTTCTACGGGGAAGATATATAAGCACAAAATAAAGAGACAGTATATGATATCAATAGATCACAGTAAATATAAAGATATACCCATGGAAAAAACGTCATTAGTAGGTAATTGTGTATTTCAGACCAATGATAAAGTACTTGCTTCCTATAATGATAAACTAGAGAATTGGGTTTATGATTTAGAAATAACGAGGGAGTATAAGAAATCTATCCTTGAAGGTTTAACCTTCCTCAATGAAATAATAGATAAAATGTACCAAATAGATTATGTACAGATGCAAAATGTTAATTATCGTAAAGGTCTATACCAAACAAAGTATTATCATCAAATGGAAGATAATGCAAATCAGCGTATGCCTTTGTTCTTAAATGCAGTACTTGTGGATATTTACAATAGATATAATAAAACATTGTGTACCTCTATAGATGAAGTATTTTCTGATAAGAATTTTTGGAATGTGATCAGAAGCTTGAATGAATTGGAAGAGGTCCCTTTAGGAAAAAAACTTAAGTTAGAAGCAAGTGATCATATATACAAGGACTATCCTTGGTACTCTATACTTAAGGATATGATTCTTCCGAAAGTCACTATAAAACTTTTAAATGAGAGCGAAGAAAATTAAATTATATTAAAATTGAAATTTAGGAGTGACAGTTAACTGTCATTCTTATTTTTTTATAAAATAATATATTGAGAGATATGGTGAAGTATATATATATGTTTTAATGGGTATCTTAAATTTTGATAGGTCAGGAGGTGCATTGTGCTACAATTGAATATAATCCATTATGTATATGCTATTACGATCCTTATTATTGTCTTGTTTATGATCATGAAAAAAGATATTGTTCTACCAAGTATGATTGGGCTCTTTGTTATGGGTACCATCTATTCGGGTAGTATATTGAAAGGGATTCAAACAATCTATAATGGTGTAATTGTTTCTGGAACAGAATTTTGGAATATTATAGTAATTATTTCTTTTATTATTGCCATGTCAAAAGGGTTACAAGATATTGGGGCAGATGTTATTATTATAAATCCAATCAATAAATTTATAAAAAATACAAATTCAGCATTTTGGATGCTTGGAATCGTGATGATGTTTACCTCTTTTATATTATGGCCATCGCCAGCAGTTGCACTTGTTGGAGCTATATTATTGCCCGCTGCAATAAAAGCGGATCTTCCTAGGATTTGGGCGGCTGTAGCAATGAATATCTTTGGAAACGGCATTGCATTGTCAGGGGATTTCTTTATACAAGGTGCACCTGGGATTACAGCAAAAGCTGCTGGATTGAATAATTCATTTGATATTATGAAGGCTCAAGTCCCTCTATGGTTGACTATGAGTATTGTCACAAGTGTAACTTCTTTTTTTATGATGAAATATGATCTAAAGAAACGTTCTTTTGAAAATACTGAATTTGACAAAAATACAGAAGAGCATAATGAGAATGTCAAACTTTCTTTTAGGGCGAAGGGGATTGCTTTTTTCACACTTTTCGTTTTTGCTATGAATATATTTTCAATGTATAAAAATGAGCTGAGAGGTGGAGACGCTGCTGCACTCATTTCAGGAACTTCAGTTATTATTTTAACCATAGCTGTAATTGCAAAAGATGGATTTAAAAACCTTTTTGAAAATATGGGCATATATATTAAAGATGGATTTTTATTTGGTATAAAAACATTTGCGCCTGTTCTTATTATTGGAGCCTTCTTTTTCCTAGGAAACGAAGAAACAGCAAAAAAAATACTAGGAAGTGAGGCTAGGGGTTATTTGAGTGATATTGGTTTGTTTTTATCAAATAAAGTGGCTTTATCTAAAGCACCTGTTATTATTATGCAAACGATTATTTCGGGTATTTCAGGACTTGGAGGATCAGGCTTTTCTGCACTACCATTAGTAGGAACACTTTCCTCCACATTTTCAAGTCTTGTTGAAATAAACAAAGCAGGTCTTGCAGCTCTAGGACAACTTGTTGCTATATGGGTTGGTGGAGGAACGATTATACCGTGGGGCGTTATTCCTATTGCGGCAATATGTAATGTTAGTCCGCTGGAGTTGGTTAAAAAGAATCTACTGCCAGTACTAATAGGGATGATTGCAACTGTTATTGTGGCTATGTTTATACTATGAATTTAGTTAATTTTAATAATTGAATACAAATAAAGGGAAATCCAAGTATTATGTAGAAATTTATATAATACTTGGATTTTTAAAGTAGATTAAAAAATGATTGGGAGGGTGTACAATGAGGGAGATTAGACGACTTAGTGAAATTCATATAGATGAATATACTGAAATTACGTATAATGCGTATCCTAGTTTAAGAGATTTTACTAAGGAAGCAGTTGAAGCGTATAAGAAAGATATCGTAGACATTATAAAAAATGATAATAGTGTTACTTTTTATGGATTGTTTGAAAATGATAAATTAATTGCAGTGATGCGTCTTTTTGATTTTGAGATGAATTGCTTTGGTAAGATCATTCCTGTATCTGGACTTGGATTCTTGGCTGTGCATTTAATGCATAAGAAGAAAAAAGCAGCACGGGATATGCTGAAATTTTATGAAGAACATTATAAAAGCAAGGGACTTCCCTTTGGACTTTTACTTCCATTTAGACCAGATTTTTACAAAAAGATGGGCTATGGATTTGGTACAAAAATGAATCAATATAGGATAGCAACCTCAAGAATTCCTGCTTATTATGGAGAAAGTGATATTAGATATATAAATGAAAGTGAGCTACACAAGTTAATGGATTGTCATAATAGAGTTGTTCATAAAACACATGGTATGATGAGAAAAGTTAATGACGAGATAAACGCAATATTTGGGGATGATTGTAATCGTGTTGTTGGAAGTTATGATCAGGATGGAAATATTAATGGATACTCAGTTTATAAATTCGAAAATGGAAAATATGGAAATTATACAATCAATAATATAGCTATAAAGGAATTGACTTATGAAAATACGGAAGTTCTTAAAAAGCTTTTAGGATTTCTAAGAAAACAAGAAGATCAAGTACATTTGGTGATTTTAAATACAGAAGATGAAAATTTCCATCACTTATTTAATGATCCGAGAAATGATTCTTTAAACTATATACCTTATGGATATTTAGAAACAAATACACAAGCGGTTGGTATTATGTATAAGCTATTTGATGTGACAAAAGCTTTTGCCCTATGTGCGCATAGAAATTATAATAATGCGAATATAAATGTGAGATTTTTAATTAGTGATAGTTTTAATAAAGAAATAAAAGAAGAAGTAATTATAAAATTTGAAAAGGGTAGGGCGATTTTAGATTCTAAAGAGTTTGTAGCAACTATTAAAATCGATATAGCTGAATTTTCATCATTGTTCTTAGGATGTATAAGTTTAAAAGGATTATTTGATTTAGGGTTATTAGAATTGGATAAGGATGAATTTTTAGATGCATTAGATAGAGCCTTTTATTGTAATCAAAAGCCTGTATGTTATACAGATTTTTAAGTGTTAGAAAAAATTATAGGGGATTAAAAAGACATGTAAAATATCTTTTTAATCCCTTGATTTTTATCACTTATTTTCTTAATGAAATTTCTTTTAATATAGCTTCTTTATTTCGGTCTTTTACTTGTCCAATAGACCATTCATTTTGAAATAATAATACAGGATGTTTATCTTCATCTTCAACAATCATTGTATCCATTGTGATAGAGAAGGTATTTGGATCAAATTTATCCATTTCAACCCAACGAATATAACGATAAGGCTGCTTTTCTATTAGAATATCAACACCATATTCATTTTTTAAACGATATTCTAATACCTCGAATTGAAGGGATCCAACTACACCAACAATTAATTCCTCTACACCAATATTAGGTCGTTTGTATACCTGTAAGGAACCTTCTTCAGCTAATTGTGTGATACCCTTTAAGAATTGTTTTCTCTTGAGAGAATTTTTTGCATATACTTTTGCGAAATGTTCAGGTGCAAATACGGGTATACCTTCGTATTGTAATTTTGATTGATTTTGACATAGGCTATCGCCGATTTTAAATATTCCAGGATCATGGATACCGATAATGTCACCCGGATAAGCTGAGTCTACTATGACACGTTCTTGGGCCAAAAATTGCTGGGGTTGTGCTAATCTTACTTTTTTATTTTCTTGTACATGATTTACTGTCATTCCTTTTTCAAATTTACCAGAGCAAATTCTTAAGAATGCGATTCTATCCCTATGAGCAGGATTCATATTTGCTTGTATTTTAAAAATAAAGCCAGAAAAATTGTCGTCTTCAGGGTTTATGGGGCCTAAATTACTATTACGAGGTTTTGGAGGTGGGGTTATATCTAAGAAAGATCCTAAAAATGGTTCTACACCAAAGTTAGTAAGAGCACTTCCAAAGAAAACGGGTGTTAATTCTCCTGTTAATACTTGTTCTATATCAAAATCATCGCCTGCGATATCTAATAGTTCAATATCCTCTAGTAATTGTTGATGAAGATGATCTCCCAGTAAACTTTTAAACTTTTCATCGGAAACATCGCCTGATGTAGTTTTAACAATAGACTGTCCATGGTTTCCATCATCGAAAAGTTCGATTTGTTTCTTCTGACGGTTATAAACACCTTTAAAATTACCATCTGTTCCAATTGGCCAATTCATCGGATAAGAACGAATTCCTAAAACAGTTTCAATTTCATCCATTAGTTCGAATGGATTTTTTCCAGAACGATCTAACTTATTTACAAATGTAAAAATTGGAACTCCTCTCATTTTACAAACTTGAAATAGTTTCTTTGTTTGAGGCTCAACACCTTTTGCGCAATCAATAACCATTACAGCACTGTCTGCAGCCATTAGCGTTCGATAAGTATCCTCACTGAAATCTTGATGACCTGGTGTATCAAGAATGTTAATACAAAAGTTGTTATAATCAAATTGAAGTACACTAGAAGTAACTGAAATCCCTCTTTGTTTTTCAATTTCCATCCAATCAGATACTGCATGCTTTTGTGTTCTTCTTGATTTAACGGATCCTGCTAAATGAATAGCACCACCATATAATAGAAATTTTTCTGTCAATGTTGTTTTTCCAGCATCAGGATGGGAAATGATTGCAAAGGTTCTTCTTCTACGAACCTCATCAATAAAGCTTAAATTTTCTTCAGACATTTTTCATCTTCCTTTATCTTAAATTATTAATAATCATTAACACGATATTAAACTGTAACCTTCTTGATTTTATCTTGTTATTGTTTACCTGTCAATTGTTAATCAGATAAATGTGTAAAGAACAGGGTGAAATACCCTGTTCTTTACACATTTATTTACTTTTTTGTTTTTTTAACTTATAGGATGCATGTCTTTTTTTACCTTCTTCAAAAAGCGCTTTTTCTTCTTCTGTATTTAAAATTAATTTTGGTACTAATTTGGGTCTTCCTTTTTTATCTAAAGCTACCATAGTAAAATATGCTGATAAAGCTTTTTGTGGAGGACTATTTTGTTCTAAATCTTCTACTTCAACTGTTACGCCTACTTCCATAGATGACCTTCCTGCAAAAGCAATTTTAGCGGTACACGTTACTAATTCTCCAACGAAAATAGGTAAATGAAATTCTAATTCATCAACTCTAGCAGTTACAACATTAGATTTTGCGTATTTTCTTGCTAATGCATAGGCAGCAGAATCCATAAATTTCATAATTTCTCCACCATGAATATTTCCTGCTACGTTTGCTTGATGAGGCATCATAACTTGACTCATTACTAATTTTGTGTTTTTAATGTTATTTTCCATATTCATTCCTCCGATAAGTAAATATAAAATTATTAGTATAGTAATTAACATTATACCATGATTATCAATTACTAGAAATATTTTTATAGTAATTCTTGCAAAGTCTTTATTATCGTTAGAGTACAGTTCGTCCAGGAATAATCATATTTATAATCCCTATTGCGAGTGCGGCTAAAAGTGAACCTATAATATTTACTTTTACACCTTGGATAAAATGACCTGCTAAATAGATCATAAGTGCAGAAATAATGAATCCTGTAATACCTCTACCAAAAGGACTGGCATCAAAGCCCGTAAATTTTTCTATTGCGTAATCTATTATACTGATGGATAAAGCCAGCATAAATAAAGCAGAAAAACCGCTTGTAGAAAAAAATGGTGTGAAAATAGCAACAATTTTCAAGACTACCATTGATACTAATAGTCTTATTAAGATTCCTCCTAGTGTCGTATTATTTTGTGTTTTTCTTGTTGATCTCAATGTAATTACCTCCAATTTTAGTATATATACAGTGTGTGTTATTGAAGGTAATTTTATGTAGGTAAAACATTACTATCGATTTTCTGGTATAAAATAAAAAGCCTGTATATTTTATCATACAGACCTTGTTATTAAAGTTTTCTAAACACACCTTTTACTAATCCTAAAATTTTAACATCTTTTGAAATAATAGGTTCCATAGCGGAGTTTTCTGGTTGAAGTCTAATATAATCTTTTTCTTTGAAAAATCTTTTAACAGTTGCTTCTTCATCAATCATTGCTACAACAATATCCCCATTCATAGCTGATGGCTGTTGTTTTATAAGGACATAATCTCCATCTAATATACCTGCATTAATCATACTAGTGCCTTTTATAGTTAACATAAAATGAGTACTGTTATCTATAAAGTCAACAGGAATAGGGAATGTATCTTCAATATTTTCTACAGCTAAAATAGGTGCACCTGCTGTAACTTTTCCAACAACAGGTATTTGAGCAATTTTCTTGTGCATCAAAGATGTAATTGAATCGTCTTTTAGAATTTCAATTGCTCTTGGTTTGGTTGGATCACGTCTAATGTAACCATTTTTTTCGAGTTTTGATAAATGATTATGAACAGTAGAAGTAGACTTTAATCCTACATCTACACAAATTTCTCTTACAGAAGGGGGATAGCCTTTTTCTTTAACATTATACTTTATACAATCAAGAATCTTTTTTTGTTGTTTCGTAATATTTGGATTCATGAGGAACACCTCTCAATATTTTTTATTAATTATAACATAGAATATTTGGTATATCAAACATTTGTTCTGTTTTATGCATATTTAGGTTTTGCATTGAACTTGTGTTCTGGTAAAATACAGTGAGAACATAGGTTCTAAAAGAGGAGGGGAGATAGTATGAATAATGTTGACTATAGTTTTTTAAAGAGGCATTTATTTATCAAATTCATCTAACCATTCAAATCTTTTTACAATGTCTCTTTTTACGTTTTTCTTATGAGCGGCATATAATTGAGTAGTTGTGACATTATCATGATCTAATAAATTTTGAACGTCGTATATGGAAAAATCATTTTGGATTAAAGAAGTAGCAGCAGTTGCTCTTAATTTATGAGGACTATAACCATTATTCTTGGTAGTTCCTAAGGCTAATGCAGTATATTTTTTAACCAGTTGTCTAATTGCTTTTTCTGTCATTCTTGTTTTTTGCAAGGATAGAAACAGGGCATCTTTATACTGTATAGGAATTTGATCCTCGGATGATCTTTCGGTTTTTATATAATTTAGTATTACCTTTTCTACTGAATGATTAAGAGGCATATTAACCTCTTTACTTCGTTTTCTATAAATTTTAAAATCACCTCTTCCAAAATTGAAAGAAGATATGTTTAGTTGATGTAATTCTTTAAGTCTAAGACCATATGTTATAAATAAGACTAATATTGCCTTGTCACGCAATTTAGTTTTTTCCCAGTAAATCAATTCTTTTTTAGTTAATCCATTTCCAGTTTCAACTACATCTAACATTTTTGCAACTTCATCAATTTCTAATCGTTTAATAGCATCCGGTTGAGGTTTTGGAAGTCTAATTGGATTAAATCCATCTGTAATATTATTGGAAATGAGTTCATCTCTATATAAAAATTTAAATAATACAGTCAAAGAGGATTTTTTTCTTGCAAGGGCACGATTATGATTTTCCATTATTATTACAGAATCATTATTTACTAATGTATATCTATTGCAATAGTCTCCTAAAAATCTATTAATATCTCGTGCCTTTAACTGATTAAACACTTCGATTGAAATTTTTTTTGTATCTTTAGAATTGGAGAAGTTTGTTTCTTTGATTATATAATTACAAAAAAACAATATATCTTGTAGGTAAGCTTGTCTAGTAGATAGTGCAATCCCATTTTTTAAATAAATAAAGAAATCTTTCATAAAACAAGGAAGTTGATTTTCTGTTGATATACATTTTTCTATGATTTCATTTTCTTTGTGAACAATGTTATCTGGTTTATCAGATTTATTATGTATTTTAAACATTGGTGTATTCATTATAATCACTCCTAAAAGCTTATTCATAGGAAATTATTGTTAATTTATATAAAGTATAATGTTTATAGTATGATAAGTCAAATATTAAATCTATTTCCGAGGTAATAGTGTCAATACGAGTAATTGTAATGAATGTATGCATAATAGGTAAAAAATCTTTATAAAAATAGTCTTATTAACATTTATTATTACTTAATATGTAAAATATGATAGTATTATAATACTTAATATTCAGAAAATTTATCGTGAATCATAAAGCATCCACGTTCAGAGTAGATGCTTTATGATTCAATAAAAAATCATTACTTTACATTTTTATCTAAGTTAACTACAAAATCTTGAACATTCGTTACGATGGCTGTTGTTTCTAGGGACCCACGATCTTTTAATTTATTTACCACAAATTCTGAAATGTCTACACTATAAATATATACAGGGCGAATTTCCCCATTTATTTGAGTATAAGCAGGTGTCATATTACCTGTTGCGATCGTGTGGAGTTGTGTAGCTAAACAAATAATCGTAGTAGCTTTTCTAGCATGTTTACGCATTGCATCTTGTGATTTATAAACATTACCATATACGGGAGGTAATGGACCGTCATCTCTAATAGAACCTGCAAGAACATAAGGAATATTGCATTGTTCTAAAGATTGAATAATTCCATCTGTTATATTGTAGTCTTCAATAAATTGCTTAATAGAACCAGAACGTCTTACCTTGTTTAATAAATCTAAATGATTGTAATGACCATTAGGATATGATACTTGAGAATATATGTCTTGTCCTAATGCAGTCTTTAAAAGACCAGCTTCTAAGTCATGGGTAGCAAGTGCATTTCCTGCTAAAAGAGCATTTACATACCCTTTTCTGGCTAAAGATGCTACCGCATTTCTAGCATCATAATCAAAAGAAACTGCAGGACCTAAAACCCAAACGATATATCCATTTTCTTTTTCGTGCTTTAATAGTTCATATAGGTGATCATAGTCTTTAGAAAAAGCAGTTTCACGACTTCTATTTGAGCGGAAAGAAAATGTATCAGTTTGATTTTCTTTGGCAATAAAACCATTATAATGAACATAAATTCCTTCAGATGCATTTTCTGTACGACCTACAACTACTAAATCATCTTTTTTTAAATTTCTAAATTCTATAACTTCAATACCTTTATTAGGTATGAATACAGGAACACCATCCATACGACTTTCATTTGCTAAGTACCATTTATCATGGATTTTAAAGTATTCAGGATAAATTGACATAGCATGATAGTTTTCTGGAGCAATTCCATCCTTGTCTACAATTTTTAGCACAACGTTAGGTGCATTTTTAAATTTTGTATCTGAAAAATTAGGTGCTTTGTATGATGGTAATTGAAAACTCATTTAATCACTCCTTGTTGTTATAATGGTCTGAAAATGACAAAATCTGATATTATAATACAAACCAATGCAATTAGTATAACTTAAAAAAGCAGATGAGGCTATATATATATTTGAAAAACGATTAGGTTGTGGTATACTGTAGGAAAATTAGTAGAAAGAGGTAATATATATGAAAATATTTTTTATATCAGACATTCATGGTTCTCATTATTATTTAAAAAAAGCATTGGATTGTTTCAAAAAAGAAGAAGCGGATCATATAGTTATTTTAGGAGATGCACTATATCATGGACCAAGGAATTCATTGCCTAAGGAATATAATCCAAAAGAAGTGGCTAATTTATTAAATGAATATAAGGATAAGATTATTGCAGTTAGAGGAAATTGTGATAGTGAAGTAGATCAAATGATTATAAACTATCCAATGCTAGGGGACTATTCTATTATTCTTAATAATAATAGGAAGATGTTTTTAACGCATGGTCATATATATAACGAAGATAACTTACCAAATTTATCTAAAGGCGATATTTTGATTCATGGGCATACGCATATTCCAGTAGCTGAAAAGTTAGATTCCATATATTTAATCAATCCTGGTTCCATTTCATTACCTAAAGAAAATAATCCTAATTCTTATGGTATTTTAGAAGGAGAATTGTTTCAAATCAAAGATTTGGAAGGAATTGTTATAAAATCAATTGAATTAGATTAAGTAAAAGACACTTGTATGTTTGAAACATAAGGAAGGTTAACATAATATAGTTATAGTAAACTTGAAAATACATTTTTCAATTGATAGGAGGTTAAAACGTTGAAACAGTTAAAAAATTCCTTTTCTACAAAAATTGAAAAAAAACTATCTTTGAAATATTTATTATATTTACCAAAGAATTATCATTCAAACGAAAGAAAGAAGTGGCCTTTGATTGTATTTTTACATGGGATTGGATCAAGGGGAGAGGATATTGAAATCGTGAAGAAAAATGGTATTCCTAAAATGATTGAAGAAAACGAAGAATTACCATTTATTGTTGTAGCACCACAATGTCCCACAAATTCTTTATGGCCTATAGAATTAGATGCTCTTTATTTTTTAATTAATAAAATAATAAAAGAACAGAATGTGGATGCTTCGCGAGTCTATTTAACAGGTCTAAGTATGGGTGGAATTGGAACATGGCATTTAGCAGAAGCTTATCCAAATTTATTTGCGGCAATTATTCCGATTTGCGGTGGAGCCGTTCCCTTTATGGGATTTCCAGAAAGAATTAGAGTATTAAAAGATATACCTGTTTGGGCGTTTCACGGAGATGCAGATGATGTAGTACCTCTAAAAATGTCTGAAGAATTGGTAGATGAATTGAAAAATCATAATGAAAATGTACAGTTAACAGTATATCCAAATGTAGGACATGATTCATGGACACAAACATATAATAATCCTCAAATATATGAATGGTTATTACAACAAAGAAAATCAAATTAGTTTCTTTAGATAAACTCTACATGTATATGTAGAGTTTGCTATTTGTTTATACATGTGTATGATATGAAATATGTATATAATTAATAGAAGTGGTTAAGATCAAATTCAACTATTCCCTAAATATACATTTAAAGAATAGTTGAATTTGGTACATGAGCATTCGTAGCCACTTCTTTTTAATAGTTGTGTATGGAAATTTCATATCATTTATATTAGTGTCAATTTCATAGATATAATTATTTTTACCCATTAACAATAGTAAGTAATTAAATTTTGATATTTTCTTATATAAGATTTTATGATCCATAAGTTGTAAGGATTTTCAACTTAACGTAACCTATCTATAGTAAACTATTATATCAATCATTTTTAAGTTCTATTAAAATATGCCTTATCCTCCTTGTTCGAACATACGTTCTTAGAGGTTAAATAAGACATATTTTAGTTTAAAGCACATGAAAATTTCTGATTTATAATCATTTGGTTTACCGTAATTTTAATATGTATACCATTTTGCGGAAAAATTAATTATTTTGCTTTTAAGCATATTTTTGCGCTCGAACTATCTATAGGTATAAGAATGTATTTTTGTGTCTTATATTTGAAAATGAGAGGTCGTTTTTTATTACTTGTTCGAAATTATTTTGTTATATTTTTACATATTTGAAGATCAAGAAAATAATAAAAATTCTTTCATATGTATACTTTAAAAGATCAACTTATTGTAGTGTACATAATGCTATTATGGTAACCTATAAGTAGAAATCTTCAATCGTCTTATCTTTCATATCTTGGTTTATTCCTATATATCGCAAAGTTACACTTGGAGATGAATGATTAAAAATATCCTGAAGAACCGCTACATCTTTATAAATTTGATAATGCCAATAACCGAACGTCTTACGTAAGGTGTGGGTGCCTATTTCTGTAATTCCAATTTCTTCCGCCGCTGCATTTAGTATCCTATAAGCTTGGATTCTTGAAATAGGATTATTAGTCCCTTTTCTACTTACAAAAAGGTATGCATCATCATCCATACGTTTAATATATTTATCAAAATCCTTTTTTAGTTGGTTATTGATTAGAAATCTTTTTTCTTTACTAGTCTTTTTTTCTTGAATAATAATATGGCTTCGATCTCTTACGTGATGTACTTTCAATCTCAACAAATCACTTATCCGAAGGCCTGTATTTATTCCGCATATAAACAATAAATAATTCTTGTATCCTGATTTTAAAAGTTCATTTTTCATCTCTTCTATTTTATATTTATCCCTTATCGGTTGTACAAATTTCACCTATTTCCTACCCCCTTTTACTTAAAACCCCACCATTAAATTATAGTACATTTAATGTTACAATGCAAGGTGTTATGTTACTTTGGTTATTTGCGTATAGGGTGAATCGTTGAAAAACCAATATGAACACGATGATCACGAAAGTAACACAATGGCTATTGTGTTACTTTCGTTAGCGGTAGACATGATATTTACTGCATGAAATTTCGAAAAATGTCACATGTAGTCATAGGCAGATTTATTTTTAATATGCGATAGTTTGCATTAACGCGTAAAAAAAATCGCTTAAAATCGAAACATGAGTGTCGCATAAAAACGAAATTTTCATCAAAAAAAAATGCGCATCTATGAGTACTTATAGATGCGCATTTTTTAAAATCATTCTTTTTTTAAACTAAAATTCAAATAATCGATTGCATTATCATTTAATTCTTGTATTGTATATAAATATCGTTCAGCTAGAGCAGCTTGGCTCCATCCGAGTTGTTCTTTTACTTGTTCAGCAGTAGCACCTTTTTTGAGCGCGTAGGCTGCTAAAGTATGTCTAAGCTCTCTAGGTGTATATGCTTTTTTAAATCCTGCCTCATTACACGCTTTTCTAATCACAGTTCTCATCCATCTTCCAGAAATTTTTTGTCCTCTATTGTTTAGAAAAACATAGTGTTCAGGAAGATGTATTTCATTTGATTTTTCTTTATATTCTTGTATCAAATCCCATATATCCTTATGCACTTTAACGTACCTTATTCCTTTTGTTGTTTCAAATTGAATACCAATATTTTCTTGATTATCAACAACAAATTGGTTCCATTTTAAATCAACAGCATCTTGTAGTGTTAAACCAGATGTGAAAATCAACATCAATATTGAGAAATCTCTTATATTGTAAGTTTTTAATACACTGATAAGTTGATCTAATTCTTCCCAAGATATAATCCGATCTTTTGAAATCAGCCTTGATGCTTTTGGTTTGGTTATTTTCTTGAAATGATTATATTCTATGTATAGATGTTGTTCTAGATAATGGAAAAAACTATACAATTGACTATAAAGTTTTTCACCTGTAGAAATAGCTATTTCTTTTTTCTCTATTTTATGTTTTAAAAAATTGATATACATCTTACAATCATCATAAGAGACTTCTAAAAATTTTTTATCTATATACCTATAAAAATTATACAAATCTCTTTTGTAATCTATTTTCGTTTTTTCTTTTTGGAATCTTGATAAAAAATCACATAGTACATCTTCTATATCTGCCATTAATTTCACCTTTCTTTAGTAAATATAATTAATTGACCATAAAAACATTATGTAAACTTGAACAATAATGGTAATAAAAATTTAACTTAATATCGATATTTTTAAATTATATCATATTATTTTAAGAAATAGAAATATTACTCTTTTTATTTTAGAAATAGTAAAAAGAAAAGTGCTATTTTCAACCTTGCAGAACATACGTTCTTTACACACGTATTAGTTTACGATAATAATTTTATGTATACAATTTTTATTATTATAAATATGTAATTCTAGACTTATTCTTTTTCATAAAAAATACCTCTTATTGATCAAAAATCAATAAGAGGTATTTCAAAATCTGATTATATTACCAAAATTGGTGTTAAATTCTTAACTAACGATCCCATACATTACAATCAGATATATTAAACAGCCGCTCTCTCAATTCTTAATTTATCTGCTACCATTGCAATGAATTCACTATTTGTTGGTTTACCCTTATCATTATGTACTGTATAGCCAAATAATTTATTAATAGTATCTACTTTGCCTCTGCTCCATGCAACTTCTATAGCATGTCTAATTGCTCTTTCTACTCTACTTGGTGTAGTATTAAATTTCTTGGCAATAGATGGATACAATTCTTTTGTAACCGCACTAAGCATTTCGATATTTTCTACAACCATAGTAATAGCTTCTCTTAAATACAAGTATCCTTTAATATGAGCCGGAACACCAATCTCATGAATAATATTTGTAATTTCAGCTTCTAAGCTTTGTTGTTTACGACCACCCATATTTGCAGGATTAATTAATAAATTTTTATAAGTATTTTTTTTCTCCACTGGTAAAATATCACTACCCATTAATTGGCGAATTCTCTTGATAAATATCTCAAAATCAAAAGGTTTAACTACATAATAGTCTGCACCTAAAGCAATGGCCCTTTGTGTAATTGTATCCTGTCCAACCGCTGATAAAACAATAACTTTAGGCATTTTAGACAAATTCATCGAAGACAGTCTTTCAAGTACGGCAAGTCCATCAAGATGTGGCATTATTATATCTAAAACTAGTACATCTGGTATTTTTTCCGCTACTAAATCAAGTGCCTCTAAACCATCCTTCGCAATACCAATTATATCCAAATCCTCTTGTTTACTTAAATATTCACATAAAATGTCACAAAAATCTTTATTGTCATCTGCAATTAGAACTTTTACTTTATCCATGAAATTATCCCCCCATAAATTATTACAAATTATATAGTACATTAATCATTACTAAATAAGTTCGACAATTATAAGTCATTTCCTTCTTATATTGTAAATATTCATATATATTTTTATTTTATATACGAAAAAAGAATGCTCAAGTATAATTGAGCATTCTTTTAGCCTTATTTGTTTACAATTTTGATTTTGTATTATAAATCAATTTTAGCTTCTTTAATCATCCATTCAATAAATAATCCATATCCTTTTGAAGGATTATTTACAAATACATGAGTTACTGCACCAACTAGTTTTCCATTTTGTATAATTGGACTCCCGCTCATTCCTTGCACAATTCCTCCAGTTTTTTTCAACAATCTTTTATCAGTTACTCTTATAATCATGCTTTTAGTGTTAGCATTATGTTGTCTATTTATCTTTTCGATATAAACTTCATATTCTTCAATTTTATTATTATCTATGGTCGTAAGAATAGTTGCTTTTCCCACTTTGATTTGATTTTGATATGCTATGTCAATAGGTTTATTATAAACATCATTATTTATACATTTATTCATACGTCCATATATACCAAAATGTGTATTCTTTTCTAAAGTTCCTATCGGCTTACTGGTTTCGTAGAATATACCTTTAATTTCTCCAGGTTGCCCTCTTTTTCCTTGTTTTACAGAAGCTACTTTAGATTTTATAACTTCTCCATTTTCTACTGTTAGTAGTAGTCCTGTATCAATATCTGTAATTGCATGACCTAAAGCTCCAAATTTCTTACTCTCAGGGTGATAAAAAGTTAAAGTTCCAATTCCTGCCGTTTTATCTCTAACCCATAATCCAATTTTATATTCTCCTTGATCCATAGATTTGGCAGGAATAATATTACAGTAAAAGATTTTTTCATTTCGTTTAACTTTAACTTTCATTGTTTGATGCTTATTTTGGTTAATTAGAGAAATTACGTGTTCAGCATCTTTAATTTTGAGTCCATTCATTTCTAATATACTATCTCCTATTGCTAATCCCGCTTCAATTGCAGGATTATACTTCTTACCATCTATCCCTTTAATCTCTTCTAATCCTACAACTAAAACACCTTTTGTATTTAATTTAACACCTACTGATTGTCCTCCAGGAATAACTTTGATTTTAGGAATAACATCTACTTTAATACTACGAATAGGCAATAAACCTAGTAATTTGAAATTGATGTTTGTTTTTCCTAATTTTAATGGATTAATACACACTGCGTTATTT
Source organism: Lutibacter sp. B2 (assembly GCA_015686845.1). Classification (GTDB taxonomy): domain Bacteria; phylum Bacillota; class Clostridia; order Peptostreptococcales; family Thermotaleaceae; genus JADPRS01. The sequence goes on along the minus strand of JADPRS010000006.1, from coordinate 88,880 downwards.
TTGTTTTTTTCTATACTTTTTGATAAGTTTAATACATGATCTTTTTCGTTATTTAAATCAAGTTGGAAGGGAAAACCTATATTTATTATTTGTTTCTGATCCTTAAAGATGTGGATTTTATTAGGAAAAGCAAAAATCTGAAACAAACTGGATGAAAATAGTAACAACGATGTACCTACAATAAAAAACAGCAACAAAAAATTAATATTTTTATTCCGTCTCAAATAACATCACTCCTATTTTCCCCTTAAGTCATTCATACAATTGTTCAAAATAGTTTAGTGATATATATATTAATGTGGCCTTTTTGTTGATCAATTATTCTTTATAAAAATTGTAATATATAATTATAAATAAAAAAAATAGGTTTTTATCACCTATTTTTTTATAATTTTCTATTTTAAACTTCTTTTAAATTTGTTTCCTATGGAAATCATTTCCTTTGAATGTTCTAACGTTAATTGCGTCAGTGAATTTCCTCCTAATAATCTTCCTAATTCTACAATTTTTTCTTCAATAACTAATTCTTTTATATTCGTTATTGTTTTGTCATCCTGTAAAACTTTTTCAATATAGAAATGATGATCTGCCATTTTTGCGATTTGAGAAAGATGTGTGATACATAAAATTTGATGATTTCTAGAAATAACAGCTAATTTTTCACCTACAATATCAGCAGTACGACCACTGATCCCTGTATCTATTTCATCAAATATTAATGTTAGTGCATTATCCGCATCTGCAAAAATAGTTTTAAATGCTAACATGATTCTTGATAGTTCTCCACCAGAAGCAGTTTTAGCTACTGGCTTAGGAACTTCACCTTTATTTGTAGAAACTAAAAATTCAACCTTGTCTATACCATTTTCTGTGAAATCATAGGATTCATCATGAATATTTTCAGTAAAATACACTTTAAAGTTAGTGTTATTCATGTTCAGGCTATTCAATTCATTCTCCATTTTTTGCTCAAGTTCTACAGCGATAGATTTTCTGATTTTACTTAGTTCTAAAGATAAATCAAGTAATTCTTTACTCTTTTTATCTATATTTTCTTTCAATTCACATATAATGGTTTCGCTATTGTTAATTTCCTCTAATTGTATACAAATTTTATCTCCATAAGAAGTTACTTCTTCTATGGTTTTTCCATACTTTCTTTTTAAATTATCTATCATATCTATACGATTTTCAATTTCTTTTAATCTAGAGGGGCTAAATTCTATTCTTTCGTTATAATCTCTAATGTCTCTAGCTACATCTTCTATTGTAAATAAACAATCTTGTAAGGTGTTATACATATTTAAAATAGGTGAATCTAGTTCTTTAATAGAGTCTAACTTATTTGAAATATGTGAAACGCTATCAATAATGGACATTGTAGTATTATCTCCATTATATAATTGTTCATAAGACTGCATCATAACATTTGATATTTTTTCCATATTAGATAAAAGGTTATATTCTGATAATAATTTTTCATCTTCACCTAGTTTTAAATTGGCATTATTAATTTCATCAATTTGAAATTTTAATAAATCTTTTATTCTTTCTCTTTCATTTTCATCGCCATGTAAAGAATTTACTTTCTTTTTCAAATTTTTTAGTTCTGTATAGTTATTTTTAACTGCTTTTTTTAAGTCATCTATCTTGACCTCATTAAAGGAATCTAATATTTCAATATGATTTTCTGGATATAATAGTGATTGATGTGAATGTTGGCCATGTATATCAATTAAATATTTACTAATGTCTTTAAGTAAAGAAGCGGTAACCATTCTATCATTAATTCTGCATAAACTTCTGCCATTGCTAAAAATTTCCCTCACAATAATTAATACATCATTATCAATTAATTCTATTCCTTGTTCACGTAATTGTTCTATTAGGTTTAAATTTTGCGTACTAAAAACCATTTGAATCGTTGCTTTTTCTGCATCAGCTCGTACCAAATTTTTATCAGCTCGTTCTCCAAGAGCCATGTTTACTGCATTTATAATAATGGATTTACCAGCACCCGTTTCACCTGTAAGAATATTTAGTCCTTGGTAAAACCGAATATCCAATTTATCTATCAATACAAAATTATTTATGATTAGCTGTAAGAGCATATTAATACCTCCGATTTACTTTATCAATTCTTCAAATTTATTAACTATTTCATTTATATCATTTTCAGTTCTCGCAAGTATGAAAATTGTATCATCTCCCGCAATTGTACCTACTATATTTTTGATTCCTAATGCATCTATTGCTGCACATGCTGCATTTCCAGCTCCAGTTAAAGTTCTTAATACTACAATATTTCCTGCATGATCAATGGACAATATAGCATTTTTAAATACTTTTACCAATCTTTCAGATGCAGTGTTTTCTTGTTGCTTTATAGCTGCATATTTGTATGTCCCATTTTTTGATAATACTTTTATTAATCTTAACTCCTTAATATCTCTTGATACGGTTGCTTGTGTTACTTTAATATTATTTTTCTTAAGCATTTCTGCAAGTTCTTCTTGCGTTTCAATTTCATTATTTTCTATAATTTCTAAAATTTTAGCATGTCTGGAATATTTCATTTTAACCCTCCTATTATATCTTTATTTCATATATTCATATTCTACACTTTTTCAATTTTTTCCTTTCGTACTTTTATTGGTTTATAATATTCTAAATAAAAGATAACCATTTTAGGTTATCTTTTATTTAGAATATTATAAGAATCTAAAACTACATCTTCAATTAAAGCATTAATATCCGTCAGATCTTCTGATTTGATATTTTTTAAATAGGCTAAATATTCAATATTGCCCTCAGGTCCTTTTACTGGAGAAAAAGATACTCCCTTTATAGTAAAATCATTTTCTATTGCAAATACTAGTATATTTTCAATTACTTCTTTATGTACTTCAATATCTCGCACTACGCCTTTTTTTCCAACCTTTTCTCTACCTGCTTCAAATTGTGGCTTAATTAAACATACAATTTCTCCACCTAATTTAATTAAGTCTTTTGCTACAGGTAATACTAATTTTAAAGAAATAAAGGACACATCAATTGAAGCAAAGTCTAATATATCTGTAACTTTATCTTTTTCAATATATCTAATATTTGTTCTCTCCATAACTACCACACGCTCATCTTGTCTTAATTCCCATGCCAATTGACCATACCCTACATCTACAGCATATACCTTAGAAGCACCATTTTTTAGCATACAATCAGTAAACCCACCGGTAGAGGCACCTATATCCATAGCTATTTTATTAGATAAATCTATATTAAAAGTTTTCATTGCTTTTTCTAATTTTAGACCACCCCTACTTACATAAGGCATAGTTTTCCCTTTGATTTCAATTTTTTGCTCTTCATCAATTTGTGTACCTGCTTTATCAATTCTTTGATCATCCACAAAAACAATTCCAGCCATGATCGCACCCTTGGCTTTTTCTCTTGATGAAAAAAATCCTTTTTCTGTTAGCATTATATCTAATCTATTTTTTACGCCCATATAATCTCTCCTATTGATTCAACATTTCTTCTATAGATTTTGTTACACCTTCAACATCTAAACCATAAGCTTTCATAAGTACATCTGTGTTTCCATGTTCTATAAAATCATCTGGCAATCCTAATAATTTTACATTTTTACAATTCAGTTTATACTTATTTAATAAATTTAAGATTTCATATCCAAATCCGCCTTTTATAACGTTATCTTCTAAGGTTATAATATTTTTTATATTATTACATTCTGAAACAATCGTCTTCTCATCTACCGGTTTAGCAAATCTAGCATTAATTATAGTACAATGAATATTTTTATCTAATAATTTCATTCTTACTTCATAAGCAATTCTTACCATTTTACCTAATGCAATAATACAAACATCCTTTCCTTTAGTAAGAACTTCCGCTGTCTTGCTTGCTACATCATAATCATTGCTTATAGAAGTAAAATCATCACTACTACCTCTAGGATATCTAATTGCCACAGGCGTATCTAACGTATTCGCAAAATTCAACATGGATTGTAGTTCTTTTCCATCCTTTGGAGCCATAATTGTCATATTAGGCATATGCATTAAAAATGATAAATCAAACACTCCGTGATGTGTTTCACCATCATTACCTACTAATCCGCTACGATCAATACAAAAAACGACTGGTAAATTTTGTAAGCATACATCATGGATTATTTGATCATATGCTCTTTGTAAGAACGTTGAGTATACAGCAAAATAAGGTTTGAATCCATTAGCTGCTAATCCAGCAGCAAAGGTAACTGCATGTTGTTCTGCTATTCCAACATCAAAAAAACGTTTAGGATAGGTATTTGCAAATTCCATTAAACCTGTTCCATCAGGCATTGCAGCAGTAATAGCAAGTACCTTATCATCTTTTTTAGCTAAATCCATTATAGATTCGCCAAATACAGAAGAATATCCAGTGGTTTTCTTTCCAGTTGTTATTACTTTTCCAGTTTCTAAGTCAAAAGGAGCAATTCCATGAAACTTATCCGGATTTTTTTCTGCATATTTATAACCCTTACCTTTTCGAGTAATAACATGTATTAAAGTTGGCCCTTTAATATTTTTAGCTCTTTTAAGTACAAGTTTTAATTCTTTAATATCATGTCCATCTACAGGTCCTAGATAAGTAAATCCTAATTCATGAAAAAGAGCTCCAGGGACAAGCAGATATTTCAAACTATCTTTTGCTTTCTCAGCAGTTTTGTATACAGCTTTTCCTAAAGCTGGAATCTTAGCAAGTAAATGTTCTACATCATCTTTAACTTTAAAATATTTTGGATCGGTTCTTAATCTATTTAAATATTTAGATAATGCACCAACATTTTGAGATATAGACATTTCATTATCATTTAGTATAACAATTAACTCTGTATTTGTATGTCCTGCATGATTTAATGCTTCAAAAGCCATTCCTCCTGTAAGTGCACCATCACCAATGACAGATATAACAGAATGGTTTTCTTTTTTTAAATCTCGTGCTTTTGCCATTCCTAAACCTGCAGATATAGATGTACTACTGTGGCCTGTATCAAAGTGATCATGTTCACTTTCAGATCTCTTTGGAAAACCGCTTAATCCTTTATATTTTCTTAAAGATTCAAAACGATTCGCTCTTCCTGTTAATATTTTATGTACATATGTTTGATGTCCTACATCCCATATAATACGATCCTTTGAACTATCGAAAATACTATGTATTGCTAAGCTTAATTCAACAACGCCCAAATTCGATGCAAGATGTCCTCCTGTTTTAGAAACATTCTCTAGAAGAAAAGTCCTAATATCCTCCCCTAATAACTTCAATTCTTTATCATTTATATTTTTACATATATCTGGAGATTTTATATCTGTTAGCAATTTATTCACCTCATCCATCTCTCTTTCTCGTAGTGTCTAGTATTTCTCTATATCGACAGGAAATATTTTTTATTTAGACAAAAAATTAATACCTAATTTTTTATGAATATGATATAGTGATTTACCTACATAAAATACAATCTCTTTTGAATTTTTAAGCGCTATTTCTTTACCTATGGCTTTTCCGCCTACAGTAATTGATGCTATGAATCCTCCTAAAAATATACTTAATATACTAGTAGGAATAGAGGAGATTTTACTAAATTTAACCACTAGAATTGCGCCGGTGGCACCACTTACTATTCCACATATATCTCCTATTACATCACTACAAAAATTAGATACTTCTCCAGCGTTGCGTACTAATTTTACAGCAAAACGAGCCCCTTCAATTTTTTTCGCTGCCATAGAATGAAAAGGCTTTTCTCTAGCTGCTGTTACAGCAATACCTATTAAATCAGATATTATTCCAATTAAAATAATTATCATAAGAATTAAAAATGCAATAATAAGATTTACATTTTTTAATAACATATTAGATATGAAAGTCATAATAATAGCAAAAAAAAAGGTCCATATAGAAATGAGTATTACCCATTTTTTATTCTTTAATCTGAATATTCTTTTTATTTTTTTATTTGTAGCTTCATTTGATACTTTTGACATATTAATCACCTAAAATCTTATATATAATTCATAAAGTGGTAACATATTAAGTAAATTTTGTAGTTTAGGTCTAGTAGGATTTCCCAAAAAGATACTGGTTTGTCGCCAAATCAGCAGTTCCCCTTCAAATCTTTTTATATTCTGTTGCCATAAATATGACTAGATTACCACTTAATCTACACTGTAATCCTCAATATGCTTCTTTCAAACAGTCTAGGAGTTTTCCTCTACAGTCAAATCATTTCCTAGCCTCTTTTGCAGAATAGGTTTCGAATTGCAAGAGTATTATAATATAATACCTGAACATATTATCCACCTTACCCCACTCAAGGCAGGCTACGCTACACGTAGCACAAATTGTACCACAATTGTAGGTTTATCCTCACAGATAGATAGAATTCCTCTATGAGGTCTCCGCGAAGAGAGGGTCATCGCCCACATGCCATTGTGGATCGCCCCCTTCTTCTTACTCCCAGCATGAACCCCCGACTGGGCGTCAGCAGCAAATACCAGGAACTTCATCGATGTGCCCTTTGACGAATTTTTAGCCCCGCCTTCAGAAATGACAGATCTGACTAGAATACTGCACCACCTATAAATTTTTGTAAACTGTATTATATCATATCATTATTGTAATATCAAATTATAATGTTGGCTACAAGAATACCTAATATTGCTCCTGCAATAACTTCCACAGGTGTATGTCCAATTAATTCTTTTAATTTTTCTTCACCAATAGGTCTATGATTTTGTCTATCTTCAATGATCTGATTGAGTATCATTGCTTGTTTTCCAACGGATCTTCTAACACCTGAAGCATCATACATAATAATGATTGCAAAAGATAGGGCAATGGCATATTGTGTTGAGTCCCAGCCACATTTTAAACCGATTGATGTGGATAAACACATAACAAGAGAAGAATGAGAACTAGGCATTCCACCAGCACCAACAAATCTATAGAAATCAAGTCGTTTATCCAAAATTAGGGTAATAACTACTTTTAGAATTTGTGCCATTAGCCAAGATAAAAATGCTGCACATAATATATTATTTTTTAAAATTTGCTGATAAAAGAACAAATTAGTTCCTCCCTAATTAATAATCCCTTTTTACTAAATAATCTGCTAAGTTGATAAAAAAGTCTGATTTTTGACCAAATGATTTAAGTGATTCAACACTTTGATTAAATAAATCTTGAACTTTTTTCATAGATTCATCTAAACCATATAGCACTGGATAAGTGGCTTTATTGTTTTGTATATCACTACCGACCTTTTTGCCTATTTTTTCTTCATCTCCAATAATATCTAAAATATCATCTGTAATTTGAAAACCTAACCCTATATTAGTAGCATATTCACTTAAAGCATTCAGTTCCTTTTCTGTAGCTCCACCAAGTATTGCACCGGTCCTGATAGATGAAATAATTAAAGCGCCTGTTTTATTTTTGTGAATAAAATCTAATGTTTTTTCATCAATGCTTTTATTCTCACTAATTAGATCAGCTACTTGACCACCTATCATTCCATGTATTCCAGCAGAAGATGCTATTTCATTCATCGCTATTATTTTTTTATTATTTTCATTCTTATCTAATGATGATTTAATCATTAATTCATATGCATAGTTTAATAAACCATCTCCTGCAAGAATTGCAATTGCATCTCCATAAACTTTATGATTTGTTAATTTTCCTCTTCTATAATCATCATCATCCATAGCTGGCAAGTCATCATGAATTAATGAATAACAATGAATCATTTCCATTGCACACGCAAATGGGATTACATCATCTATATCTCCATTTACAAATTCACAAGCAGCCATCATAAGTATCGGTCTTAATCTTTTCCCACCAGCAAAGATACTATATCTCATGGATTCAAAAATAATATCTTGATAGTTTTTTTCTTTAGGCAAATAATGATCCATTGCTTTTTCAATAATTTCAAGTTTTTCTTTTAATATTTTTTCAATATCCATATGATTGTCCCCCCTTTGAATTTCTATTTTTCTATACTAAAAGATCTAAAAGTTTCGTTATCTGTTAGGATTTTTATTTTTTGTTCTGATTTATCTATTATATTATTACAATACCTATAAAGTTTAATGCCTTCTTCATAAAGGAATAACATTTCATCTAATGTTTGTTTTCCTTCTTCTAATATAGATACTATTTTTTCAAGTTTATCTAGTGAAATTTCAAAAGAGTCATTTTCTTCAAACTTAATACTTGAAGGATTGTCCAATATTAAGCTCCTCCTCTCTTTTGCTATTTACAGTACAAGATAATTTTCCATCTTTAAGAATAATTTCTAAACGATCTTTCATTTTAATATTTTTCACACTCGTTAATATTTGTTCTTTTTTTGAATCTAACACTATAGAATATCCTCTAGAAACAGTAGCTAAAGGATTGAGTGATTCCAGTTTAGATGCATTTTTTATTAAATTTGTTTTACATTTTTCTAAACTATAATTACTATAGAGTAAAACCTTTTCTTGTAAAGCATCAAGTTCTTGCTTGTCTTGTTGTATCTTATTTTCTATGTATGCTAAAAATCTTTTATCAGTAAAATTTAGAACCTTATTTTTTTTATTTTGTAGACTATTTTGAACAACAATGTTTAATTTTTCATAAAAATTGTCTATTCTGTTTTTTATATTAGACATATTTGCAACTGATAGTTCAGCAGCAGCTGAAGGCGTAGGAGCTCTTAAATCAGAAACAAAATCAGAAATAGTATAATCAGTTTCATGTCCTACAGCGGAGATAATAGGAATTTTAGACCTTACAATACTTCTAGCAACAATTTCTTCATTAAATGCCCATAATTCCTCAATGGAACCTCCGCCCCTACTTATAATTATAACATCAATATCATCATAAGTATTATTTACTTTATCTATGGTATTTGAAATCTGTAAGCTAGCTTCTTTCCCTTGAACCAATACAGGAAAAATAAAAATATCAACACAATTATTTCTTCTTTCTATCACCGATATAATATCACGTATTGCGGCTCCCGTTGGTGAAGTAACAACTGCAATTTTCTTAGGGAATTTAGGAATTGCTTTTTTTCTTTCTTTAGAAAAAAGACCTTCCTTTTCAAGGGTTAATTTAAGTTTTTCAAAAGCTACATACATATCACCTAAACCTACGGGTTGCATACTATTTACATACAGTTGATATTGACCATCTCTTTCAAATGTAGAAACAGATCCATAGATCATTATATTCATGCCGTCTGTAGGTTTAAAAGTAAGATTTTTTGTATTCCCTTTAAACATAACGCAATTAATCTTACTTTTTTCATCTTTTAATGAAAAATATAAATGACCACTTGTATGACATTTAAAATTTGAAATTTCACCTTTTAATGCTATATGATTCAATATAGGATCAATGGTAAGTATTTTATTAATATATTTATTAAGTTCAGATACAGTTAACGTACGGATGCGCATGACTTTTTAGCTGATTCTAAAGTGTTTAATAATAACATGGTTATAGTCATTGGTCCTACGCCTCCTGGAACAGGTGTAATCCAAGATGCTTTATTTACAGCTTCATCATAATCTACATCTCCAACTAATTTTTCATCCACTTTTCTTGTTCCTGCATCTATAATAATAGCCCCTTCTTTAATCATATCTCCTTTAATTAATTTAGGGATTCCTACTGCTGCAACAATAATATCAGCATTTTTTGTATGCTCTGCTAAGTTGTTTGTTCTTGAATGACATATTGTAACAGTAGCATTTTCTCTTAATAATAAAATCCCTACAGGCTTTCCAACAATATTACTTCTTCCAATAACGACAGCGTGTTTTCCAGAAATATCTGTTCCCGTTCTTTTTATTAATTCAATAATTCCTTTTGGTGTACAAGGAATATATCCATCTTCACCTAACATTAAATTTCCGGCATTAATTGCATGAAATCCATCAATATCTTTACTAGGTAATATATGTGAGTTAACAAGGTTTTCATCAAATCCCTTTGGAAGTGGTAGTTGTACTAAAATTCCATGTATTTTTGCATCATTATTTAGCTTACCTATAAGTTGAATTAATTCTTTTTGAGAAGTATCTTGGGGTAAATTATATGTTTCTGAATGAAAACCTACATTCTTACATGCTTTAGCTTTCATTGAAACATATACAGAAGAGGCTTCGTCTTCGCCTACAATTACAACCGCTAATCCTGGTTTGATTCCATATTCTTTTTCAAGATTTTCAGTTTCAGTTATAATGTTTTGTTTTATTTCTTTAGAAATTTTTCTTCCATCTAATATTTTTGCAGTCATGTTTGAGTCTCCTTTTTAAAAATATTTTTCCTTCCTAATAATGCAGTTCCGACTGCATTATCTGTACAGTAGCTTGGATTTCCAAAATGAACTTCTATATTTTTTTTATCGAGCGCACGAACCAAATGTGCTCTCAGATATTTACTAGATGCAACTCCGCCCATTAAGAGTACTTCTTTTATTCCTGTAGCCTTACAACTATTTATGATTGCTTTTTTCAAAGCATAAACAATACATTCAAAAGTTAAAAGTGATATATTCTTTTTATCTATTCCTTGATCAATTAGGTTATTGGTCATTGTTTCTGGTCCAGAAAAACTCATATATGTATCTTTAACAGAAACTTTTAATCTTTCAAAGTCATGTTTATTTCCCGTATCTATAACTAGTTCGTCCATATACTTACCAGCTGGAAAATTAAATCCTAATTTCACACCAATGCGATCAATAAATTGTCCAATACTTATATCAGATGTTCCACCTATTATTTGAATACCATATCCAATCATAGTATTCTTTTTAACATGAAGAATCTCAGTTGTTCCTCCCGAAATGTGTACAGCAATAAACTCATCTTTAAAATTATGATCTATTGCATAAAGTGCACCCTCTATATGATTTTCTTGATGAGAACATTCTATATACTCACAACCTAATATAGTAGCTATACTTTTACCAAAAGATTGAGATACTTTAAAAACAGGCATATACGAATTTTCTACTGGCCGAGGTTTACTACTTGCACAAACAGCTTTAATGTCATAGTCTATGGATAAATTAGAACATTCTTTAAATAAATCAGGAATATTAACAACATGCTGAAAGAGGGCATCTGATTGTCTCAATCCCCTCTTTCCTTTTACTACATTTAATATTCTTCTGTTGTCTATTAGAATATTACCTATTTGATCTACTACGGCAATTGAAGTGGTATAATTACTTGTATCTATACCTAAAATACATTTTTTCATTGTAATCACTTCTTTTCATTGTAATCAATTTTTTTCTAAAATACTTCCTAAAATACCATTTATAAAACTACTTGAATCTGCAGTACTAAATAATTTTGCTAACTCAATAGCCTCGTTAACCGAAACATTAGTAGGTATTTCTGTCATATGAAAAATTTCTGTAATAGATACTCTTAATATACTCAAGTCTACCTTTGCTATTCTATCTATTTTCCAACCTCTAGATTTATCTTCTATCATCCTATCAACATTATCTTTATTTTCAATAAAAGTTGTTGCTACTTCTCTAATATATGTAATTTGTTTATCACCTTCAGGAATGTTATTAATAAATTTATTTATTATATCATTCGAAAAGTCCTTGTGAACCTCCATTTGAAAAATTAATTGCATTGCTATTTCACGTGCCATTTTTCTAAGCATAAAATCCTCCTAATTATTATTGAAATTAATTTTAGATAGTTATTCTTCCACAATTTGTTATATATGATTTATTTATTATTTCCAAATGGCAAAATTTTATCTAATAATTCAATTATATTTTCATTATTGTCTATTTTATTTCCAAAAAAGAAGCCTAAATATATACAAAAGATTATAAATACTGTTTTGATCATACCTATACAAATAAATAGAATACTTAAAATAAGTCCTATAAACATTCCTGATAGTTTAGCAGGATGTTTATAAATAAAGGTAAGTAGTTTTTGTTTATTCATAATTATACCCCTCAATCTTTATTCTACTCTTTTTTTAGTACTATTAACAATATTATTTATATAAATCTTCACTTCTTTCACTTCAATTTCTGTATATTTTTCAATATAATCTTTAACATTTTGTTGTACTAAATTCGCTGTTTCTGGAATATTAGTATCACCTGCTACTGAAGTATGAATTTTTATAAGTAATCCATCTTCTAATGGGTGTACAATTGCTTTTATTTCTTTCAAACCAATTATTGATTTTATCGCTTTGATTGTCATTCCTTCAATCGTACTTATAGAAATGTTTATTTCTCCATGAGAAGTATATTTTATAATACCTACTGTTTTAACTTTCTTTAATTTTACGCCAGATATTAAAAAACGAATACTTATAAAGAACAACATTACTAGGATAACAAGATATTCAGGTGCTTGTCCATACTGTTTCAAAAAATTATTTATTAAAATATATGTTTGATCATTAAAAGTATTGAAAATAAGTATTAAAGAGACCATTAAAATGAAACCGCTATATATGCATAATAGTATTCTATCTATAAATTTCATCTTACTAAACCTCCTGTAAAAACATTTGAATTAACCCCCTGAAAATCCAGAGGGTTAATTTAATGCGCCATTATTTTAATCTTAACTGTGGTTCTTCTTGATTATTTTTTTCTATATTTACACCCTGAACATGTATATTAACTTCTATTACATTAAGACCCGTCATTGTTTCTATTGCTTTTTTTACACTTTCTTGTATTTGCCAAGCTACATCAGGTATTTTCACACCATATTCTACGACTACAAATAGATCAATTGCAGTCTCCTGCTCCCCAACTTCTACTTTAACACCCGTAGACAAATTTTTTCTACCTAGCATTTCTGCTATGCCACCTGCAATACCACCACTCATTCCAGCCACACCTGCAACCTCAGTAGCTGCTAAACCAGCTATAGTGCCTACCACTTCGTCTGCAATTTTTATTTGTCCATATTCCATATTCTCGAAATTAGTATCCACTTAATTAACCTCCTACCCTTATGTAATTATATCTAACGTTCATTATATCAAAATACGAGTCTCTTTACAAATATAACTAAAATTTGTTTGATATTTTTATATTATCAACAGGCACTTTCGTTTCTCTCATAACAATGTCAAAAATTTTTGCCATATCTGGATCCGTAAATTGTTCTGTTTCAACAATGACATTTACTGAATAATCCGTTATAAATACAACTGTATCTTCGAAACCTTTGGATTTTATTAAATTCTCTACAATTTTTTCCTTATTCATTATATCAATTAATTTCATTTTTTCATCATTTGCTGATACGATATTTTTTTGGTCTGTATTACTATTATTGATAATTTCATTCAGTAACACAATCATCTTTTCTCGTTCCATATTCATATTAAGTCTTGCTTCTATAAAAAAACTACTGCTCTTTGTATTCGTCATTGTATTTTCTATATTTTTACTTGTTTGAGCAACAAGTCCATCAATTTGACTTTCATTACTATCTACAACAACCAAATCTTTTTTATCTTCATCAGAATTTATAGATTGTGTTTCATTATCTTGATCTTTAGTGATGTTTTGATCTTCTTTCATTTTTTCAGTAAGTGCATTCTCCTCATATTCTTTAAAACCACTAGAAGTATCTAATGATGAATATTTGTTAACTGCATAATTTAAATAACTAATACAACAAAGTATACAAATTAAAGAGATGATAAAAATATTCTTTCTTTTCATTTTTAAATTAAACATAGTAATCTCCCCCTAAACAGATTAATTTGTTTCATCTTTTTCGTAGACCATAACTTTAAAAGATGGTATTTGAAAAATAGTACGAACTGCTTCTATCAATTCATTTTTAACCCCTATATCACTTGCACCTTTCGCAACTATTACTACCCCTTTTATATCTGGTTTAATTTCCTTTATAACAATTAAATCATTCTTTTGATTTGTTGTTACAATATTTTGACTAGAATCTTCTTGAGTTGTTGTTCTTACACCTCCTTGTGCATCTTTTTCTTCTGTTAACTGACTAGATTTTGTTACATTAATTGCTGGAACCACTTCAGCACTTGTTTCATAAGTGATCATTACATCGACTTCGCCAACCCCTTTAATTTGGCTAAGGATTTTTTTGAGTTGTGCTTCAGTTTGCGATTGATATCCATTATTATATTCATTACTATCTTCTTGTGCTTTATCAGATGTACCCACATTGGAAATTTTCTTTTGAGAAGAAAAAGTATCCCATGTTATTAATCCGATTGTACATATTAATACTATAATCATCAAATTATTAATGAGTTTTTTTTCTTCTTTATTACTCAATATTTCTTTTAATTTTTCAAAGATATTCATAATAGACCTCCTATTGTTTAACATTAATCACTACATTTTTAGAATTTATGCTATAAAATTCAGCCATATCTTCTCTTATTTGATTAACAATCTGTTCATCTATTTGTTCATGTTCTGTATCATTCTCTTTATTACTTTTAATATCAACCAGGATTTGAGATACGGGTTGTAAGTTTTCATTATCTGATTTTTTTTCTACATTTGGTGATAATTCTATTTTTAAATTTTGGATATTTCCAAAATTATCACTTGTTTGATCTTCATCTATTTCCATATAAACGTTTTTTACATCTACTGGATTGTTATGTAAAACTCTTTCTTTTATATGTTGTTCTATTTTTCTTTTATATACTTGAATCATTTGATTTTCTTGTGTCTTTTCAAGATTACTATGAGTCAGAACTACAGCATTTTTATCAATTTCAACAGATGTTTTAAAAACTTCATTCTCAATATCTATGTTTTTGTTTACGATTAGTACCAAAGGATTTAGAATAACAATAATAAGTAGTAGTCCTACAACCATATTTACATATTTTTTCATAGAACTGTTTGGCAATAATAATTCTAACATGGTTATGAAGATAATTAGAATCACTATATTTTTTATCCAATCTTTTAAGAAATCAAACATTTTTCCACCTACCTCATCATCAAAGTAACATTTCCTGCTGCTACTATGATCGTGACTGCTACAAAGAACATAATAGCTACACAAGTTACGCTTGCAAAAACTAAAACCATAGCATTGCTAATCTCATTCAAACAATTTGTCAATTTACTGTCTGTGATAGGCTCTATTACAGCTGCAGTAATTTTATATATAATAATTAGTGATAATATTTTCAGTAGTGGCATAATCACGATCACAAATAAAGTAATTAAACCAATAATACCTATGGTGTTTTTTAGTAATAATGAACATCCTATAATGGTATCGAATGCCTCTGAAATAAATCCACCTACAATTGGAATGAAATTTTCAGTAGCAAATTTAGCTGTTCTTAATGTAACACCATCACTGGTAGAGGCAGCAATTCCTTGAATTGTTATTACGCCGCTAAATATAGTTAAAATAAAACTCATAAGAACTACAGCACTTTGTTTCAATAATGAAGATAGTTTTGAAACTTGTATTTTAGAAGATAGATTATTTACGATTGCAAGAATTCCAGAAAAAAACACCATTGGCATAATCATATCTTTCATTAATGTACTTATTATTCCTATAGATGTAAAAATGATTGGTTGAAATATTGCTGCAGTAGTAATGGCGCCCATACTCATTAAAAAAGTAATCAATATGGGTAATAATGCTTGTATAAATGAAACCATTTCATCTATTGCTTCAGTTCCAATAGCTATAGCAGTGGAAAAACTTTTTATGGATAATGCAATAATGACAAGGTAGCATACTGCATAGGCTAACTTTGATACAGTATCACTTTCAAAAGCACTAGATAAATTACTAAGCAATGTACAAATAATAGATAATATGATTAGTTTGATTAAGATTGTAGAATTGGCTACCGTTTCTTTAAAAATGACCTTTAAAACGCCATTTAGCAAATCTTTTACAGAATAATTTCCTTCCCCTTTGATCAAACTACCAATCATTGATTTAATATCTAATTTAGGAAAATAATCCTGTGTTTGGTTATTCATATTATCAATAACCTTTTCTAAATCGTTCATATCTATATTATTTAGCTGATCCATAATAATTGTATTATCACTTAGAGGTTCTTTATTATTTAATTCAGAAGAATAAGAAATACTTGTACTTAAGATTATTAATAATAGTATGATATATAATCGTTTCATCTTTTCACATCCTATGGCATTAGTTGCAAAATAATATTTAATAATGCAATTAGAATTGGAATTGCAAGTACCATAATCAATATTTTTCCTGACAATTCAATTTTAGAAGCAATTGCACCTTCTCCAGCATCTCTACAAACTTGTGCGCCAAATTCTGCGATGTATGCAATACCCACAATTTTCAAAATAGTTGTTAGATACATTAAATCCATATCTATTTTTCTTGCAACCATATTTAAAAGTTCAACTACAGAAGCTAATTTGCTAATAATCATAATAAAAATTACTAACCCTGTTACTACACTAATCTGCAAAGATATTTCTGGTTTTTGATTTTTAAGTACAACCGAAAGTACAGTAGCAATCAAGCCTATACCCACTATTTTAAAAATTTCCATGACAGTCACCCTTTGTTATTTAATATAGTTGAAACATGGTTTTCACTGTTGTAAATAATTCATTAATCAATTGTATAACCATAAATAATACAACCACAATTCCTGCTAGTGTAGTCATCATTGCTTGTTCTTCTCTTCCAGCTCTTATAAGTACCTGATTTAATACAGCGACTAAGATTCCAATTGCAGCAATTTTAAAAATTAAATCGACATTAACATTCATCATAGACCCTCCTCATTATTTTTTAAGTAAATATCTATATAAATACAATAACAATTGTAAGTCCTGTTAATAAACCTAGATTTTTATATAATCTCCCATTTTTTTGGTAAAAATCATCAGCAAATTTTTGTTGTTGCTCTAGTTCCAAATATAAGGATTGGAAAAATTTTTTCTGATGCTCTTTATCTGTATAACCTAAATTTCTAATAAAACTAATTAATATTTCTTTGTCTTTCTCACTCAAGCAAGTTTTATGAAAATTTTTATTTATAGAATAAATCCATGCTTCTTCTAAACTATATCCACACTTATTAGAAAGTAATTCTGCCGTATCTACAAATAAATTCTTAAGTGCATATTTATTTTTCATACCGATCTTATTAAGGGCATAAGGCAATGAACTAGACGAATACATCATTTCAGTTTCTAATAATTGAAAGGATGTATACAGTTTTTTTAACTGCCTTGAATGCTGATTGTGTTTATATGAATAAAGATATCCTATAGAGGTACTCGCAATAATAATTAGGATAGAAAGAACTATTTTTATTATCAATTTCTTATGCCCCCTTATTTTTGTTGGGGTAGGATACAATTACCTTGTTGGTCTTACCATCTATAATTTCTTTAATCGTTCCTACCTTTGGATCATTAGATAACACGATAATTCTTTCAAATATCTTTTGAGCTAATAACGGTTTTATGTAAGGCCTCTTATCTAAGTCTTCAATATCATTTCCATGAACGGTTGTTATTAATTTTACGCCAGCATTAAGGGCTTCCTCAATTGCATTGGCATCTTCTTTTTTACCGATTTCATCTGTAGCGATTACCTGAGGAGACATTGATCTTAGAAGCATCATAACACCATCTGCTTTAGGACAAGAATCAAGAACGTCTGTTCGTATACCCACATCATTCTGAGCAATTCCATGACAAACGCCACATATTTCTGAACGTTCATCTACAACACCTACTTTTACACCTTTAAAATTCAAATTTGTCATACCATTACTCAAGTTTCTTATGATATCTCTTAACAATGTGGTTTTCCCACATTGAGGTGAAGATACAATAAGTGAATTGTAAAATTGATCTGAACCATGTATTAAATATTTCATGAGATGATCCGAAATACCAACTTTTTGTTTTGCTATCCTTATATTTAGTCCTGATATATCTTGAATACTCTTTATTCCGTCTTTATCCAAAATAGTTTTGCCACATATACCTACACGATGACCACCTTTTAAAGTAATAAATCCATTTTTAATCTCTTCTTCAAGAGCATAGACTGAATAATTTGTAATTAATTGATATGATTTTCGTATATCGTCCTGAGAAACAATATAACCTTTCCCTATATCTGTGGTAATAGTTCCATTTTTGTTAATAAAATAGTCTTTATTTTTCTTATAAATCATTAATGGTTTTGATATTCTTAATCTTATTTCTTCAATATCTGTACATTCATTAAAAGGAATTTTTATAAAAAATTCTCTTATATTTAAAGGTAAAGCTTCAAGAATTTCTTTATTAAAGAAATATGAACTACTATCCATGACCTTGTCCCTCCTTTATAATATTAATATTTTCATAATGGACAAATTATGCTTAAAATTTAAAATAATATAAAAAAAAGAACTTAGTATTAAATACTAAGTTCTTCTCTTATGATCTTACTCATGATGATCTGAACAACAATCAGAATCACAACATGATTCTTCAATATATATTTTTTCATGACAACTTGGACAAACTAATTCAGTGGCATCATCTGTATCATCTAATACTTCATCATCCACAAACATAACTTCACCGCAATTTGGACATTCAACTTCAATAACATCATCTTCATCATCATCTTCAAATAATTCATCTTCTACTTCTGCTAAATCTTCGTCAATACTCTCCACATATTCATCTAACTCTTTTACCTCTTCACGTACTTCACCTAGTACATCTGCAAACTCTTCAAGAAGATCTAAAATATTTAGCATTAATTTTCCTTCTTTTGATGATTCACTTACTTCCATTCCTTCAGCCATTCCTCTTAAATAGGATACTTTTTCATAAAGATAATTCATGGTGTATGCCCTCCTTCTAGTTAATCTACGATGTTAGTATTGCCTAAGCTCTTGATAAATAATCACCAGTTCTAGTATCAATTTTTATTTTATCACCTTCGTTGATGAAAACTGGCACATTAACTGTTGCTCCAGTTTCAATTGTTGCAGGTTTTGTTACATTGGTAGCAGTAGCTCCTTTGATAGCTGGTTCAGTATATGTAATTACTAATTCTACAAAATTTGGCGGATCAACTTGGTAAGCTTTTCCATTGAAGAATTTTACTGTAGCTGGATCATTTTCTTTTATATATTTAATTGCTTCTTCTACGTTTTCAAGTGTTAATGGAATTTGCTCAAATGTTTCATTATCCATGAAATAATATAAATCTCCATCACAATATAGATATTGCATCTCTTTCGTTTCAATAAGTGCTTTTTTAAATTTTTCATTTGGATTAAAAGCCTCTTCACGAGTAGATCCAGTTAATACACTTTTGTATTTTGTTCTAACAAATGCAGCTCCTTTACCAGGCTTTACGTGTTGAAAATCCAAAATAACAAATGGATGTCCATTTATTTCAAATGTAATACCTTTTCTAAAATCTCCTGCTGAAATCATTTGTATCCCTCCATGTTAAAATAATTATATTAGTATTAGATAATTATATCTATTAATATTGTTTTTTATAGTTCAATTAATTCTTTAGGTGATTTTGAAAGTACTTTATGATTCGTTTGTGTTACTAAAACTAAATCTTCAATTCGCACTCCTCCAAAATCAGGAATATAAATACCTGGTTCATCCGTAACAACCATGCCTGGTTTTAGTAAATCCTTACTAGTAGGTGACAATCTTGGGTTTTCATGTACTTCAAGTCCTACTCCATGACCTAGTCCATGACCAAAATATTCTCCAAATCCTTTAGATTTAATAATATCTCTAGCTACCTTATCAATCTCTACACAATCTCTTTCAGGTTTAATTGCTTCTAAAGCTTTCGTTTGAGCTTCTAATACAATATTATAAATTTCTTTTTGCTTGTCACTGGCTTTTCCTAAAACTACAGTTCTAGTCATATCAGAACAATAACCATTGTAGATACATCCAAAATCCATAGTAATAAAATCGCCATTTTGAATAACTTTATCAGAAGCGATTCCATGAGGTAGAGATGAACGTACACCAGAAGCTACGATTGTATCAAAGGATGTAGCAGATGCCCCTTTTCTTTTCATATAAAATTCTAATTCTATTGCTACTTCTTTCTCAGTGATGCCAGGTTTAATATACCCGCAAATATGTTTAAATGCATCATCTGCTATAGATGCAGCTTTTTCTATAGAAGCAACTTCGTCTTCATATTTGATTATTCTTAGAGAACTTATAGCTCCATCAAGAGGTATCAATTTTGTTTTATTTAATTTTTCTTTGAATTCCTTATACTGATTATATGTAACAAAATCTTCTTCAAATCCTAAACTATTTAGATTTAAATCATTTAAGATAGAATAAATGGTATGCTTGTCGTTATGCTCAATAATTTCATATTCTTTACATTCACTTTTAGATTGTTCAATATATCGAAAATCTGTAATAAAGAATGTTTTATCTGCTGTAATCAAAACATATCCTGAACTTCCAGTAAATCCACTCATATATCTTCTGTTTTCAGGTTTGTAAATAATTCCACCATCTAATTTTTTTTCTTTCAATATTTCTTTGAATTTAGAAATTCTACGATACAATCTAATCACTCCAATAATAAATTATTCGTTCACTTTCTAAAAAAATGACATTTTTTTGTGCATAACTATATAATATAATAACATAATTTTACTGATTTGAATATAATTATTTATTCTTTCTTTAGTATTATACACAACGAATAGCACATTTCTGCATAAAAATTTAAAAGTATATTAAAATTCATGTATTTCATCCTTTAGTAAAATTCGTCCACTGGCTGGTACAATCGTAATTTCTATATACTTTTTAGTTTTCCTATTTATAATCTTAATAGTCATTCCACCATAAGACGGTGAACCATTGTAGTTAAACATGATTCTTTGTTTACCAGGCAATACTTCGTAGTTAGGAACGAATGTTACTTTTTTTATTCTTCTCAGTCCATTATTTATGACATAATAATTTTTTCTTAAATATAGCATATAGCCTTCCCCTTCAGTCATACTTGCAAGTCTCATTGCTCTTAAATCTGAACATAGTAATCTTCCTTGGGTTTTTAGGTGAAGATTTGTATGATCTATTTTAGGAATGGATAAAGAAGCTATAATTCCTAGTATTGCTACTGTTATTAATAGTTCTATTATCGTAAATCCTTTTTTGTTATTTTGCTTAAACATGTGATCACCTATTTTTTTAAATTTGAGGTTTTTTCCAATTTCTAAAGTAAATCTCATTTTCAAGTTTAACTTCAGTATTTTTTACCGTACTAATAATTCTCACACAAATCCCTTTGCATTCATTATAATTCTCACCACTATAAGATGGAGAACCAATTAATTTTACTTGAAACTTTATAATATTTAAAGCATATTCATTTGTAGTAATTTTGTTAAGCATTCTACTAATAATAGCATTTTCATTAGATTCTTTAAGTCGTTTACTTTGTCCACGATTCAACTTATTATCAATACTATTATCATTATAGTCAAATTGAATTAATCGAACCCATTCTTTGTTATGATCATCTATATACTCTGTTTTAAAAATTATTTTATTAATGTTATGCCATTGTTCATCTTCAATTTCAGGTTCGATTTTAACAATCTTTTGTACATCTATAACACGATCGATCAATTCATTCATAGCTATTTGTGCTTCGTATTGAACTTCAACTTGTTTATCCGCTCGAAGGAATGTTTTATAATTAAATATAAAGAATGAAAAAATAGCACTTATAACAATCCCCATAATGCCTAATGCAACTAACAACTCTATTAGTGTAAAACCTTGATTATTTTTTTTTATATAATTCATATTCTAATATCACTCACCTACCTTTAGACATATTTTCTTCTTTAAATTAAGATTATATTTTACAATATTTTGTTAAGTTATACATAATAATAATATTAATCTACTATTATCCAAAATATCTCCCCGTAAGCTGGTAGTCTAATTTTTCTCGTTAAAACAATAAAAAAGCACTTAACTTCTTAAATTCAAGAAATTAGGTGCCTTTTTTATGTCAAAACTAATTAAATATCATCTACAATAGTTTAGGTAATTCTACAACATTCATCTTTAAAGTTTTAGGAGGATTAAATTGAATATACTCTGAAAAATCATTCACTTTAAAGTCTGTAATATTCACATTAAAAGATGTAGGCTGTTGATTCTCATAATTCGCATCAATAGAAAATGAAATAGTGTATGCCCCTTTCTTTAAAGGTTGATCGTATGTTATCGTAAACTCATCCGTATTTTTTATTTTCTGTATATCTACAGCTACACTTAATCCACCAATTTTGTTACCCTTCGTGTCCAATACTTGTAAGTTAGCAGCATGTTCAAAACTTATTTTGCTTAAATTTTGAGATTCACTGCTCTGATAGTTAAGTTTAAATGCTATAGCAGTAACCTCTCTATTAAGATCAAAGTTAAATTCAATGTCTCTTTTTCCAATTCTAAAGATAGAGTCTTCTCCCTCAATTCCTGATACATATGTTGCATCTGTAATAATATTATATAGCCAATCAACATTTGCTATAGTACTACCAATATTGCCAGCCTTATCTTTAAACATAAATTCAAAGGGTTTATTATCAATAAACGTCTTTCGTCTAGAACCATCATTATTTATAACTTCAACCTCTTCATTAGGAATAAGCGCAGCTATAACACTTTCTTCTGTTATATTATAATCTATTGTAGCTGTGGGTGGTGTTCTGTCAAATATTACTTCACTTCCATCAGTTGTTGATGAAACTGTGATAGTATTATCTACATACTTATCATCAAGTGAAATATTAAAATTAACTTTACCTTCTTTATCACTAGATTTCAATGTATAAGTTATTCGCCAGTGTCTCTTACTTCCATTTATACTCTCTATACTAGCAGTTTCACCTAAAATCTCTGCATTAGGTGTGTTTATATCTTTATTTGTTTCTATTATCAAAGTTACTTGATCTCCTACTTTAGCATACCCTGTATTATTTTCATTATTTGAAGAAATCGTAACCTTATTCACTACTAATTCAGAATCATCAACAACATATACACTACCGTTATTAATATTTACTGTTTTCAGGTCACTTTCACTACCGAAAGGTTCAATATAATCTGCTTTTCCACCTGGAAAATACATATCTCCTAATGGCGCATTATCTTTAAATCTTATTTTAATATTAAATTCACCATCTACTTTATATAACCCGTCATTCTGCTTAATCATTTTAATACTATTCATTGAACCGTATAACCTATTATTATTTGTATCTAGTGTTAATCCATTAGGAAATTTTATTATTTGTACACCAGATGGAAATGTTTCATCAAATTCAAATTTATTAAAGCTTAAACTATCTTCAATAACAGATGCTACATTATTAAATGCTATAGTAAGTTCATCTGAATTTTCAGCTAAGAAAAATTTTTGTCCAGGTTTCACTTCTTTTGTAACACCTAGTAGAGTTGATACCTCATTATTATTAGCTCGTGCGCCGACATCATTACCTTCACCTTCAACTCTCTTGAAATGAATCATATGCGTATTTATGTTTAAAGTAGATTTATTAATTTCATTTGCTATTATTGTTACATATTTGTGTGCCAAATTAAATCGATCTTTTAATCCGTCATGATTTGTATCTGTATCTTTATATGTTGTTATCCCTGATAGACCATATAATGAATATCCTTGTGTGTTCTTAATATCACTATTAATGGATGATTCTAAATTATTTACATAGGTTACATCTTGCCAATGTTTATTTTTATTATCATCTTTTTTTATTACTGCTGTATTAGCATATCCATCGCTCATAATTACAAAATGCTTATCAGCATCCATGCCATTGTCTAATAGTTGGTAACCTAATCTTAATCCCTCGCCTAAATTAGTACCCGAATCAGTCCTGATGCCATTTATACTATTTTTCAGGTTTAATACTGCATTACTATCTCTAAGATCTACTAAATTAGATACAACTTCACCATATTTATAATATCTCACAACACCAACTTTTAAATCTTTATCGTGAGGTAAACTATCAATGAAGTTTTTAGCAGCCTCCTTTAATTTACCAATATGATTCTTCATTGTAGCAGATGTATTTAAAATTAAAACAATCTCAGCTGGCTTCTCTTCCACATACCCAATTTTATTTCCATCAACTCTGTATAGCATATTATATTCATTTCCACGAGCAATTCTATCTGGTAAATTTCTTGTAACACTCACAATAGCATTTGATGTAGTGTCAAATGTTGTAAAGATAGATATGCTACTAACATTACCCGCAGCATCAGTACATCTTGCATATATAGTTGTTAATGGTTTAAGTTTTAATACTTCTGAATAGTCATGCCAGCTATTATCTCCTTCTATCATATATTCAATGGCAGCACCTTCTCGTGATGTTATTGTTACATCAACTTTACCATTAAGCATTTCATCATTTTGTACAATAATAGGAGGATTTGGGGGTGTGTAATCAACAGAAATATTATAGTATAGTTGTGCAGTATTTCCAGATCCATTTATAACTTTTACATATATTTGACTATTTTCATCTGGTAACTCAATTTTCGAACTATATTCCCCATTAGAGGTTAATTTATTTTGCTCTAATATTGTATTATTGACTTTAATTTCTGTTATTGTTGAATTGTTTTCTGTTTGTATATTGATAGTAGTATTTTTTTTGTTATTTTCATTTAATTCATCTTCTACTTCTAGTGATGTAATATGTATTAATGGTACATACTCGCTAACTTCATTGTTATATTGATCCACTGCAATTATTTTAATATAATTACCAATTAAATCGTTCTTATTTAAAGAAACATGAAAGGAATCCTCAGAAGTACTACTACCAGTCCATAATTCATGATCATTTGCATTTAATACTTTTATTTCTGAAGCTGCTTCATTTATACGGAAGTTTAAATTATAGTTATTTTGATTATCAATACTATTTGTGATATTTGCACTAATTTCTGGAGGGTCATTTTCATAAACTGATATTTTAGAACTGTTGAAATACCCAACTGTATTTTCTGTTCCATCAATATCTGTATAGGATATAGACGAACTATTATTTTCTCCTAAAATATAAGTACCAGTATTATTAGATTTTAAAGTAATGGAAAACTCAAACGGTTCTGCTTCAAAAAATGTCCCCTTATCATTCAAATTATAATTAATACTACCAATATCCCCGGTAACAGTTTGACCGTTGATTTTCATCCCTTCTGGTACACTAACTATTTCTAGTCCTTCATTAAATATTTCTTGGAAATTTATACCATGTATAGGTAAATCACTGGCAATTTGTTCTGATAGTTGTTCATAAACTTCATTTATAGATTCTGCAGTAAGAGCTTTTTTGTAATAGCCATTTGCGTTATCAGCAATATTTTCTAAAATATTAGCATTTGAATCATTAGTAAAAGCAATCATAAAAGAATTAATATTTTCTCCTCCATTTACTATTAAATCTTCTGCTACTTTACAAGAATATTCTATATCTTCATCTGTTGCATAATGGCCTCCACCTTCATAACCATCAGGATAACCATCATTTAAATAATGTTTTTTATTATATTCTTGATAAGGTTCTTCGTAATATTCTTTATAATTTTTTTTGTAGTAGCTATTTCCGTTCCATTCCCATCTCCAACGCCATCTCCATTTCGTTACCTGTTTTGTTATCCACTCTTCCTTATAACTATGATATGTGGGTTCTCCATCTGTAAGAAGTATTATATATTTTTTCGAATCATTATCCCTGTTTTTCAGTAAATAATAACCTCTTCTTAATCCATCGCCTATATTTGTTCCACCATCTGGGGTAAACGATTCAATCACATTATTAATACTCGAATAATTATTTTCTTCCTTTATGTTAACAAATTCGTTACCGTTAATAGTTTTACTATGAGCTAAATTATCATAATCTACTAATGCTATATTCACTCTTTCATCATCTTTTAAATTGTCTACAAATAATTTTGCAGCATTTTTTGCAACAGACATTCTTGTACTTCCATTTAAGTTATAGTCCATACTTCCAGATGTATCCATTACTATAACAATATCTTTTTCCTTTAAATATGTCTCTGGAATAATATTTTCAACCGGAATTGGCTGAGGTTGAAATTTATAATTCACAGTAAAGACTTCATTCTTTAATACTTGATTATTGGTACATTCTCTTACCATATTTACTGGGGCTTTCATATCTATAGCAGCATAGCTCAAGTATGGCATCATCATACCTATGCACAGTAATATGACTAATTTTATACAAAGAATCTTTTTTAATAATTTGTTCTTCATTAATTACCCTCCTCTCATTTTAGCAACGCAAAATACATAACTATATACATTCTATATATTATTTCTATAATCAATAATATATTTAAATGAATTATTATTAATCCTCATTGACTTAGCTTTGAATTCACCCTGCTCTCCTATTTTTTCTTTCAAATCAATTTCTTCATCTGTTTCAAGTTTTGTTATTATTTTTTCAAATACTTGTTTTGTTTTAGACGAATCACTAAATACATCTAATAATTGAATATATACAGATTGATATAAATCATTGTCTATTTTAGATACATAAGAATTTATGGTTACTTGATCATTTGATTTATTAATATTTATCATTCCTATATCTTTAAGAGCTATCGTCACACTTTCATTTCTAATATCACTTAACACAATATTTTCATTTTTTAGAGATTTTTTAAGTATATTGATAATTTTAGTATCATAATTATTAAGAAAATCATTAATCGTTTGATCATCAATGGTTACTTTTTCTCCATTCATGTAGTATTCAGCTTCGATTTTCGAATTATTTGTAACAGTATTAACTGTATCTTTTATATTATATAATCTATAAAGTAGAATAATCGATTGCTCTATTGTTGCATTTCCTTTCGGATTTATTTCCAGTTTACTTACCCCACTTAAAATATCATTATCATAACAATAGTCAATAGAATTTTTAGCCCAATTACTGATTATATCTTTATCTACATAATTATAGTTATTCTTTACTTCTATTTTAATATTTTGATTTAATTGCTTCAAAAGATTTACTATAAGTACTGCAATTTCTTCTCTTTTTATTTTATTATTAGGCTTAAACGTTCCATCTTCATATCCTTTTGTAATACCTGCATTATATGCTTTGATTAATTCATCTCTATATCCACTAGTTGATATATCTGAAAATGGTTCTTTGTTCTTGATTATAATTTCATCGCCATTAGCCTCAAGTAATTTTAAAGCTAATAGTGTATATTCAGTTCTTGTAATAGGTTTATTATAATTACCTTGCATTTCATTAGGTACTAAATTTTTCGATATAGCTTTATAAACCTGTTCGTTAGCCCAATTACTTGGTTTAGAATTGTATTGAGCATAAACATTACTATTAAAAATAGTTAAAACAAGTATACAAGCTAGCAAAACATTACTTATCATTTTTTTCAATATCTCCACCTACCTTTTTAATAATTATTCTGATTGTAGCTTATAGCGAAAATCATCAAGTTTCAATCTACCTCTAAGGCTTTTTCCAATTTCTAAAATATACTTCATTCTTCATATCTACTTCAGCATCATTTACTTTACTAGTGATTTTTATGGCAATCCCTTTACATGCTTCATAATTGCCCTTACTATAGCTTGAAGGACCTAATAGCTTGATTTGAAATTGTATAATATTTAAATCATATTCATCTGTGGTGAGAATCCATTCTTTTTCTTTATTATTTACAAACCCTTTTTTAAAAATTATTTTATTAATATTATGCCACTGATCATCTTCAATAGTTGGCTGAACTAAAGCAATCTTTTGTGCATCAATTACATTATCTATTAATTTATTCGTAGCTATCTGTGCTTCATATTGAGCTTCAACTTGATCATCTGCTCGATAAAATGTTTTATAATTAGATAGGAAAAATGAAAACATTGCACTAATGATTATTCCCATAATGCCTAATACAACTAATAATTCTACCAACGTAAAGCCTTGATTATTTTTCTTTATATTTTTCATATTTCCACTTCACACTACTCCTTTCTGAGTCTATTCTATTAACATTATTCAGTTTTCCAAGAAGAGGTTTCGATTAAACTAGAATATTTACTGTATGTGTTCACATCATTAGATATCCCTACTACTTCTTCAATCTTTTTAATCTCAACCTTATTGTCTAAATAAATATTTTTTTGATTGTTGTCAGTAAATATAATGTTCCCTTTTGCAGCAATGATCCCTCTAAAAGTAACCTCCCCTGATATATATACATTACCATCAGTTATAATAATTCCTTTAATATTATTACTATTAAAGTTAGATCCTACACGATATACATTACTTATTCCTTTAGGAGCACTTCCATTTTCACCAACAATTGCAACGTCATTATTATTAATATAACAAATTGCATTGTCCTCTTTATTTATGGTAGCCTCATCTTTGATAAATTCAGAAGAATATGATATATCTTTATCAGTGGTCTTAGTATCATATTCATTTTTCAAATCGTATTTTAGAGTACCATAATCGCCATATGCAATTTTATCTGCTTTCATTTTATCTTTTGTTATATAAGCCCCTGTAGCATATATTATAGTATCTGTACCTAAATCAATTCCATTTTTTCCTCCAGTTTGAATAGTAAAAGGTTTAGTTTCACTTAGTTTCCCTAATATTCGTCCTTTATCTTTTGCATATAATGTAGTTTTACTATCATTATATGTATCTGCTAAATCAATATTAATTTTGTTACCTTTTGCGTCAACATAATTATATTCACTGAAATTGTAATCTTTAAATGCATAGTTATATTTATCTATGCTAAAAATCTCATTGTTTAAGTTTAATATTCCTTTTGTGTAACCTAAATAATTCCCATGTATTGCAACACTCTCACCTGTTTGATATGGTTTATTGGTAAAATTCAGATAGGCCGTTCCTCCAATAATAATCCCATCAGTAAATTCATTGTTAGAAGATTCTTCACCAGTAATAGTCAATGTTGATCCTTTTCCAATATCTTTACTATTGATAACAATCGCACTACTTTCATCATCAGAGTCTGTAGTCTCTAGACTACCATCTGTAAACCCATAATAGCTTCCATAAATTTCTATACTAGAATTATCGCCATTTAGCTCTAAATCATCTTCTGTAAAAACTCGAAACTTTTGATTTATATTATCTGCTTTAGTTCCCACTTGTAAAGATGAATGAGAAGAATTTTCACTGATTTTAAGTGTTTTACAATATACATCACCATTGAAATTCATACTCGTATAAGCACCGTCTGTTAGAATATCCTTTTGAGTCATGGTGTTACCATTTACTGTAAGATTTCCTTTTTTTTCTTCTGTTGATTCTTTTTCAATTATATTTCCTTTCGCATAAACATGTCCATCATGAATAGTAACTTTTGCACCTTCCTCAAGAATAATATCTCCTTTTGCAGTAACTGCATTATCTGTAAAACCACTAGCTTCAATCATATCTAGATTATATAAATATTTCGTATCGCGACTAACATATACAGGTTTATAATAGGATTCATCAACGGTTTCGTCTGTAGTAGGATTATATTTAGGGATTTTAATAGAAAACTTTTTTGATATTTGTTTTTTTATATCATCACTTGATGAATTTTGAGAATGAACAATAATATCAAAAGTATTACTACTTTCACTAAATTTAGTAATATCATCTTCGTTAATAGTGACTATATTTCTAAACTGGTAATTATTTGCTGCAAGAATATCAATTAAATAATTATACTCATAACTCTTATCATCAATATCTAATATTGAGATATCTTTTGGTGTAACTTTACTATTTAAGAATTCTTTATATGCTTCTTCAAACCACGTTCCCATATCATCTTTTAATTCCTCTTGTTGAATAATTCCTTCTTCATCTTTATACTTCTTACTTTCATACGTATAGTCATGTTCTTTTAAATATTCAAGATTTTTTTCTACTACCTTATCTCCATAATCAATAGCTTCTTTTACTTGCTTTTCAATTCTCGCATGAGCTTCTTCTATCCCTGCTTCGGCACCATAAAAAGATTTTTTCACTTTTTGATCCACTAGTTTCATCTTCATATTTGTTAGACTTACTGATAGTATAGTAATTCCTAACATGGATAATATAGTCATATAAATTAAAACCATTACTAATGTTGACCCATCTTGCTTTTTTAATAACTCACAAATATTTTTATTCTTTTTTCTTAAGGGTTCTAATTTCAATAAGCTCATTTTCATCATCATCATCCCTTGATATTTTTACTGTAATTTGATTCAATTGATTTTGTTCAGAAGGCATACCTTCCTTATAATAAATATTTGAAATATCAAACACTTTTCCTTTTAAGCTTTTTACAGTAACATTGCTGTTACTTACTTTTCCATCCTTAATAATTTTTACTATATGAAGATGCACTTCATCATCATGATCATACATTGAATTATCACTCAGTTCATTCTTTACTTCAAAAGATATATTTGCACTGCCATAGCATTCAACACGTATTTTAACAGGTTCTCCCATGTTTTTTTTTTCACCAACTGTTACTTTATTACCGTTAATAGTGATAGTATTTTTTACATTTATCTGAATAACCGAATCTATACTTGTATCTATAGTAGGTATATTAGGATCTTTTCTACGTTTTTCACCATCAAAATAATATGTTTTCGCTTTGTATTCTTCATCCTCTTCTAGTGTAATGATTGCATAATATTCTTTATCCTCATTCGATTGTTCATTTGATATCTTATATCCCTCATAATTTAAGCTTTTATCTTCGTTAGGGTCAACCTTAAGTTCTTCGTTAGGATCAGCCTTAAGTTTTTCATCAGATCTTAAAGCTTCAATAATTTGCTGTGCCTTTTGACTTGCCATCATCATTTCTTCAGATTGTTTGTTCATACGCACTGAAGTAACAAATAGTGAAGAAATAGGTACAATTATAATGCCTAATATAGCGATACTTACAATAATCTCAATTAATGTAAAGCCTTTTTTGTTTTTAAATAGATTAAACACATCTATTCCTCCAGATAGTTTAATTAGTAATGACTTTTCCTTCTTTTTTAATGATTACCCTTGGTCTATTAGGATCATCATGCTCTACTCTAACTTTTAATTGTAAATCTGAGTTATTCGTAATAGACAGATTAATTCCACTGTTATCATTGTCATCTTTACGTTTACTGCTTACTATAAATAATATAACTTCTTTTTCATTTGGTTCAAATTCTATCATGGAATTTTCATAATTCTGTGGATAGTTTTCTTGTTGCGTTTTATATTTATAGTAATATTTATTGTCTTTTTTTAATAGCTGAAATTCAACATTTTCAATATTGGGATTATCAGCATATACATATGTTTTTGCCTGAGGATCATTGGCTTGTCCAATAATTATAGAGGGAATATCTGCAGTAATGGGATGGACTCCAATATAAAAATCATATCTTTTTTTTAGTATTTTATTAGTATTCGTAGAACCTTCTTCTTTTTTATTGTTTTGCATTATATCATCTGTAGGGTATTCGTATCCATCAAAAGGAATAAAAGGATCTTTTCTTCCATATTCCGCCTCATGATCCCATTTAAAATATTCTTCGTCTTCAATATGAAATTTAGGTAAAGCATAAAAATCTAACATAATATTTCCTGTCATCAAATTCTCATCATTACTTGCTAAGGTTACATTTTTTATAAGAAGCTTTTTATCAAAAGATTCAATTTCTTTGATAAATGACATCATGGTGTCATACTCACTTGTGAAACTAATATTAACACTCATTTTTTCTACTTGTTCTTTATTCTCTGCTTGTTCTTCAACCTTTTCTTTTTTATCAGAATTACTATTTTTTTTATAATAAGAAGTAACTAATGTTCTTAGGGGATAATTTTCTTCCTCTTTTTCCTGTTCTCTTTTTTCTATTTCACTAATTTCTGTTTTTGAAAATGCTATATTTGAGACTTCAAGCCCTGTTTTATCTATCATATCATTTAAAATAGTAATAGACTTTTCTTGTTTAATAAAAGGAAAAAATCTTTTGGTAGCATAATTATTTTTGATGTTTGCAATTTTATAATCCTTTTCTACCTTTTCATAAGATTTGATTTTGACTTTTTTATAATCTACTTTTCCACCTAATGTTGCTATTTGTTCTTTCAATTGATGTATTCTATTCATTTGGGGATTTAATACAAATTGGTAATAAACAAAAATAAATACAACTATTCCTAAAAAAATAATAAGTTTTTGTTCTCTTTTAGTCAGTTTCATGATTTTTCACATCCTTAAAGAAGGTACATTCTATACTAAATTGTTTATTTGTATTATCCATCGATTCATTATTAATCATATTTACATGAACATCATAAAAGATATTGATTTGTTTAAGATTGTATTCAAATTCAGCAATGGCTACTCGATTACTTGATACCCCTTGGATGGATAACACTTTATGGTTAATAGCCATACCCTGAATAAATATCTTCTGTGGTAAGGAAGATGAAATATTTTCTAGCAAAGTGCTGTTAATTACATCAATGTTATTTATTTGTTGATTAATTTTTCCTGCAATTTCATGATACTTGGTTAGTACTTCAATTTTCCTTTTTTTCTCGTCTATATCGTTTAATTTATCTTTTATTTCCTTGTCAGTAAGTAGTTTTTGCATAGATAATAGTTCTTTTTGTAATTGTTTTTCTATTAAAATATTCGTAGTTGTTACCCCACCAACGCTAATTACTATAAACATTATAATAATTACTACATACATATTTTTTTTCTTAACGGTCTTTTTTTCATCTACATATGGCGAAAAGAAATTAAAATCTCTCATCTATGATCACCTACCTTCTTATTAATGCTGTACAAGCATTTAAGTAATTTTCTAGATTGATGTCTTCCGTCATTTTTATAAGCTGTATATTACTTATTTTGTCAATCTTAAAAGTAGGGATATTTGTATTTGCATGAATATATTTCGAAACGTTTTGAATATTGGAACTTCCTCCATGTAAATATATTTCATCAATTCGATTCTCTCTAGAACGACTGGTATAATATTGAAATATTCTTTGTATCTCTCGAATCCACATATCTATTGTCATTTTGACAGATTCATTCAAAAGGGTTATAGAGGTAGAGTCTTCATTTAATGCATCTAAATTGGCATGTTCCATTTTTCTTTCTTCTGCATCATTTAAAGAAAGGTTAAAGGAATTTGCAATATTTGTATCAATATCCTTTCCTCCTTGATGGATCAATCGATTAAATCGAATAATCCCTTTGTCAATAATTGTAATATTTATATATTCATATCCTAAATCTATCAATGTAATGGTTTTATCCAAACTATAAATTTCATTATTAATAGTAATTTCATTACTAAAAGCTTTTGCATTTGTATTTGAATGAATATCTAATGCAATGGGTTTTAAATTTAAACCATTTATTAATTTCAAGTGATTTTCTACCATTTCTTTCGGTAGTGCTGCTACAAGGACTCTTAGTTTTTTAATATCATTCTCTTCAAATTCTTCTAATATCTTATATTCAACTGCATATTCGTCTAATCTTATAGGTAAGTATTGTTCGATCTCAAAATAAACCATAGATTCTAATTCATCTTCTTTTACATAAGGTAAAATCAGTTCTCTTGTAATGGTCTTTGTACTTTGTAGCGTACATATCATTTGTTTTTCTTTAACTTTATTTGTAATTAAAGCATTATGTATGACTTTTTTTAGTACTTCTAAGTTCTTTATTTGTCCATCCTCATAGGATTCTGGTGGTGTAGATACCATAAAAGCATCATCAATGATGATGTTCTTGTTTTTCATTTTTCCAATCACAATTTTGGTTGTATAAGTTCCTATATCTATTGATATCATATTTTTTTTAAACAAAGTATTCACCTCGATACTATATTATCTAGCGTTATCATTAATATAAATTTAATTTTCATCCAATGACCAGAGTTAGATACCAATCAATGATTTCTGCTTTATAGAATATTGTTACTAACGTTGCTATTGCTATAAAAGGGCCAAAGGCTATGGCATCTTTTCTACCTTTCAACTTTGATATTAGTAAACATATTGAAATGATTGCACCGATCACAAAGGATAGTAGTGTAATCAAAAGAATATGTTTCCATCCAAAGAAAAATCCTAAAACACCTATTAATTTAATGTCTCCCCCACCCATAGCGCCTGTAATGAGTGCAATCAATAAAAATATACCCCCGCCTACTAATAATCCTACAAATGCGTCTGTTAATGAAGCAAAGCTAAAGTTGCTACATATAAGAAAAATACCTGACACAATAAGTCCAAATAGGTTGCATTCATCAGGTATTATTTGTAGTTTGTAATCTATAAAGGATATTACGATTAATAGACTTGCTAGGATTGCATATTTTATAAAATGTATCGTAATTCCATATTTTAGATATAATAATAAATATATGATTCCATTTAACAATTCAACAATGGGATATTGCAGGGCAATAGGTTCCCTACAATATCTACATTTTCCTTTGTTGAATAAATAACTAAATATTGGAATTAAATCTAACGATTTTAAAGATGTATTGCACTTGGGGCAATGGGAAGGGGGATAGGCAATAGATTCATTTTCTGGTATGCGATAGATGCATACGTTTAAAAATGATCCTATTAATAAGCCTATGGTTAATATTAGATATATCATTTTGTTCCCCCTTGTTTTTGATTAAATCATTTACTTAAATAAGTTAAGTGCAGGCACCTGTGAAATTCTGTGAAATGAAGTCACTAGTTTTTTATTCCCATGATTTCACAGTAACTACTTTTGTGATTTTACCATCGTCAGCTATAGTCCATGTTATTACTATTCCTGCATGTGATGATTTTTTAAAAACAGGGTTATCACCTATTAAAGTACTCATTACACCACTAACTGTATCACTTGCCTTTACTGCTGTTCCACTAAAAGTGATTGCTCCGTTAGCATTAGCAGTTGCAATAACTGTACCTGTTGTTTTACTTGGTTCTGGTATTAAACTTCCATCTGCAACTCCTATTGCGATTGATCTTTCAATGGTCGCAAGCGTTGCCACATCTGCAGATATTTTTGCTTTTTCTTGGAATCCTGATAACCTAGGAATTGCAATTCCTGCTAAAATTCCCAGAATAGCAATAACAACAATCAACTCAATTAAAGTAAAACCTTTCCTATTTCTCAACTTCTTATTAATTTTTCCTATCATTTTTTTCTCTCCTTTTAACATTTAATTTATATGATAAACCAGAAAATAAGACCTTTATCCCCCAACCCTCCTTTCAAATAGTATCCTGCTTTTAAATAATACCTATTGAATTGTATTCATCATATCAAACATTGGAAGCATCATAGCAATTACAATTGCTCCAATGACTACTGCCATCACTACAATCATAAGAGGTTCTATCATGGTAGTCATCTTTTGAATGGCTACTTCCACCTCTTCATCATAAAAATTGGCTGTTTTATCTAATATATCATCTAATGATCCGGATTCTTCTCCAATGCGAATCATAGAATCTACCATAGGTGGGAAAACACCTATCTTTTTAATCGGCGTTGCTAAATCTACGCCCTTTCTTACTTCTTCTATTGCATTTAAAATTCCCTTCTCTACAATGACATTTCCAACAATCCTTGAAACAATATCTAATGACTGAATCAAGGGGATACCACTTGACAATAATGTAGATAGTGTCCTTGTAAATCTAGAGGTAATGACCTTTTGTGTTGTTCCCTTTACAATGGGAATTCTAAATTTTATATGGTCTATCAAAAATTGTCCTTTGTCTGTCCCTATATATCTCTTTATACCACCAATTAACACAATTAAAACAACAATAATTATATACCAGTACTGGGTGATACTCCCACTGATGGTCAGCAAAATCCTCGTAGGTAGTGGTAGCTCTACACCACTGCCTTCAAACATACCTATAAAGGTAGGCATTACGAATGTAAGTAAGAATACAACTACAAGAATTGATACAATACTCAAGATCAGAGGATAAATCATGGCTCCCTTTACCTTATTGGTAATCTTGTTTTCTTTTTCATAATGAACAGCCATACGCTCCATGATTGTATCTAATGTACCACTGACTTCTCCTGCTTCTACCATATTGATTAATAAATCCGGAAAAATCTCTCTATGTTTTTTTAGAGATTCAGAAAAGGTCAATCCCTTTTGTACATCCTCATAAGATTCTGCTACAACCTTTTTTAGTTTTTTATTTTCTGTTTGAAGTCTTAATATATCCAAACAATTGAGTATTGTAACCCCTGCATTAAGCATTGCATAAAATTGTCTACAAAATATGGCAATATCTTTCATCTTCACTTTGTTAAAAAAGTTCAAAGTGGATACATCTTTTCCTTCTATGACTTCTTCAACACTGATGGGCATACTTTGATTTTGCCTGATCATACTGAGAACTTCGTCTTTTGCTTTTGCTGTATAAGTTCCTTCTAATTTTTCACCAGTGTTACTAATGGCTTTATATTTGTAAATGGGCATTTACTCACCCCTTTTTTATGTATTTATTATCTAATATAATTGGCTAAACTGTCACGGTCTATTGCATAGGTTAATGCTGTTTTTTTGTCAATAAGCATCTGATTGTATAATTTAAGCAGTGCATTATCCATGGTTTCCATACCATATTTACTACCAGTTTGAATATTAGTTTGAAGTTGATGGGTTTTTCCTTCTCTAATAAGATTTCTTATAGCAGATGTTGCGATCATAATCTCTAATGCTGCTACACGACCTTGTCCATCGCTTTTTTCTAATAATTG
The DNA here is from genome assembly GCA_015686845.1 of Lutibacter sp. B2. GTDB lineage: Bacteria > Bacillota > Clostridia > Peptostreptococcales > Thermotaleaceae > JADPRS01. The sequence continues at coordinate 51,814 of JADPRS010000006.1, read as the reverse complement.
TTGTGAAATGATTCCTTCTAGTACTGCAGATAATTGCACTTTTATCTGTTGTTGTTGATGTGCTGGAAAAACATCAATAATACGATCGATTGTTTTTGCAGCGCCTATTGTATGCAAGGTAGAAAGTACTAAGTGTCCTGTTTCTGCTGCCGTAATGGCTATTTTAATTGTTTCTAAATCTCTCATCTCTCCAACAAGTATTACATCTGGATCCTGTCTTAGTGCCGCTCTTAATGCATTAGAAAAACTATCAGAGTCATTCCCTATTTCTCTTTGGTTTACGATACTTTTATTATGTTTATGTAAGTACTCAATTGGATCTTCAAGGGTTAAAATATGACAGTTTCTTTCTTTATTAATATAGTCAATCATGGATGCTAGGGTTGTAGACTTACCACTACCCGTTGGCCCTGTCACTAATACAAGTCCCCTTTTTTTAGAAGCCAACTCTTTTATAATAGGCGGTAGCCCAAGTTCATCGATGGTAGGAACGGTAGGTGCTACAGTTCTTATTGCCATTCCATAACTACCTCTTTGTTTATATACATTTACTCTAAATCTTCCTAGTCCTGGATAAGAAAAAGATAAATCTATTTCTCCTTTTTCATTTAAATCTACAAACAGTTGTTCTGTTAGTAGTTCACGGACTAAACTAGTGGTATCTTGAGCGGTTAATGATTTTTCTTCAAGTCTTTCCAGTTTTCCATTAACCCTTATTACAGGTGGCATCGCCACTGTAATATGTAAATCAGATGCATCTGCTTCGATTGCTTGTTTTAATAAATTCAATATATTCATTCTACACCACCTAATCCAAGCTATATGTTACCCTTGCTAATTCTTCTATTGTTGTAATACCTTCTACTACAAATTCGGTACAACTTTCTTTCAACGTAACCATACCTTGCTCTATGGCAATTTTTCTTAAAGTATCTATACTTTTATTTTTATTCATACTGATCCTTAAATCTTTTGTTACAGACATAATCTCATGAATAGCGATCCTTCCTTTATAGCCTGTCCCATTACAATAACTACACCCTTCACCTTTATATAATACATCATTATCCGTAATATTTAACAATTGTTTTTCAGCAGTATTTGGTATATATGGTTTTTTACAATCGTTACAAATTTTTCGTACTAATCTTTGAGCAATTACACCCACTACTGCGGAAGAAGCTAGATAAGGTTCAACGCCCATATCCATAAGACGTACGATCGTTGAAGGTGAGTCATTGGTATGCATGGTACTTAGAACAAGATGACCAGTAATAGATGCTCGAATAGCTATTTGAGCAGTTTCTGAATCACGAATTTCTCCAATCATGATAATATCGGGGTCCTGTCTTAATATAGATCTTAGAGCATTTGCAAAGGTCATATCTGCCTTTGTATTTACTTGCACTTGATTAATACCATGTAATCTATATTCTACTGGATCTTCTACGGTTATAATATTTTTCTCTAATTGATTCAATTCTCTAAGAACGGTATATAAAGTGGTGGTTTTACCACTACCCGTTGGTCCTGTAACTAATATAAGACCATTAGGATTTTGAATCACTTTATCAAAAATTTCTAGATTTCTTTTTGTGAATCCCAATTGAGTTTTGGTCATAAAGAAATTGCTTCTATCTAACAATCGAATAACAATTTTTTCACCATAAACCGTAGGTAATATTGAAATACGCAAATCAATTTCTTTTCCATCTATATTTGTTTCAACCCTACCATCTTGTGGTATTCTCTTTTCAGCAATATTCATTTTCCCCATAATCTTGATTCTAGTTACAATTGCAGAATGAGTAGATTTTTCTGGTGACATAATTTCTTGCAATTGTCCATCCATTCTAAATCGTACTCTTATACTACTTTCAAAAGGTTCTATGTGTATATCACTAGCTTTTGCTTTTACTGCTTGTCTGATAATAGAATTAATCAATCTCACAACAGGTGCATTATTTATTTCATGAAGAACTTCTTCATCTAAATTTGAAATGTCTTCAACATCATATTGACTTCTAAAATCTTCAACAGCCTTTTCTGCACTTTCTTTTCCATAATATCTATCAATCACATTTAAAATGTCTTGTCTTGATGCAATTACAGGTGACACTTCTAAATTTGTTGCAATTTTCACATCGTCCATAGCAAAAATATTAAGAGGATCAGCCATTGCTACAACTAATTTATTTTTGTCTATTCTGATAGGTACTAACATATGTCTTTTGGCTAAATTTTCACTTATTAATCTCGGGATTTCTGGATCTATATAGTATTTTTCTATATCCATATGTGGAATGCCCAATTGAAACTCTAGAACTTCTATCATTTGCTGTTCCTGTACAAAGCCTTCATCAATCAAAACTTCTCCTAGTTTCTTTCCAGAAGCTCTTTGGATTTTTAATGCTTCATTTAATTGTTCTGATGTAATATAACCAGCGTTTGTAAGCAAATCTCCGAGTCTCTTTTTCTTTTGTGTCATAAACACTCACCTTTTTTGTTTTATATTTTATTTTATTATATTTTATATCAATATAAATAAAAAAGCTAACTCTATTTAGAGCTAGCCGGTTACACCACTACATCCCCACGGCATAGGCGTCCAAATATATCCGTGTTTCATCTGTTCTATATTCTACTATTTTATTAGGACAAAATTCCTCTTTACTATGATTATATTATATACATAAAATACTATTTTGTCTATAATATGTTATACGTTGTTATTTACCATTTTGTTCCATATTTAAAAAAGTAGGAGAAAGTTTTATTTTTTCATATGGAACGGATTCCATTTGCATACATGTATTTTTTTGTGAATTTTCTGCTCGCCACAAACTGTTTTTATCTAGTAACTGATACATTTCATGATTGTTCAAGGCATCAGTAAGAGGTAGTATTTCATATACTCTTCTACCATTTTTCAAATATTTATGTACCCAAGTAGGGATGTATGTTACTTCTTTTAATGTAACTTTATTATTTTCAAATGTTTTCATAAAAGTTGCATTGATCATGATTCCATCTTCTGTATATCTATTTTTCATAATTTCGTATCTTTGATTCGATAAAAAATTCCCCATTGAATAAACTACCATAACCTTTTTTCCTGTATCTGACTCTATAAACTCAATAGGTTGTACCACATGAGGATGACTTCCAAAGATAAGATCTACATCAAAGTTTGCTAATGCTTTGGCCATCTTTTTTTGATAAGCATTAGGATTACGATGGTATTCATTTCCCCAATGGACATAGAAGATAATTAGTTCTGCTCCTTTTTCTTTCATTGCATTAATATTCATATGCATTTTTTGCAATTCTTGATCTAAATGATCATAGTTAAAGGTATTAATATTTTTTTCAAATGATGTAGGTATTTTTAATCCATTTAAAGTTTTATATTTACCATATGGACGAGTTTCATAAGTATAAGAAATAAAACCTACTTTTATACCTTTTATATTTTTAATAACAAATGGTTCCTCATTTTCATTGATCGTTGTACCGATTACGTCTAACCCTGCATTTTTTACGATCTGATTGGTTCGAATTACACCATCCGCACCTGTATCAAGACAATGATTATTAGCTGTAGCAATAACATCCAATCCAGTATCTTTTAATGCATGTACCAAAGAATCCGGCGTATTAAATCTAGGAAAACTAGAATATTTTTTGTCATTTCCTCCAAAAGTAGTTTCCAAATTACATACTGCTACATCTGCTCTTTGGATATAAGGCTTAACAAATTGAAAATTATTCAAAAAGTCGTATTCTTGTGTAGTGGTATCGTACTGAGCTCTTAATTGTGGACCATGTACCATGATATCTCCAACTGCTAAGATTTGTATTGAAGTTGAATCTACAGTATTTTTTTCTTTAACTATATTTTCCGGATTTTCTATAGCGATAGTTTGTATATCTGCTTTGCTAGAATCATTGATGCATACGAATATAATGATACATATAGTGAAAATTGTGATAAATATAGCGTTGGGTTTTTTTCTCATCTATTCTAATCCCACCTATTTATATAATCTATTAATAATAAACAAATTATACCATTTTTTTTGAATATAAACAAATCTATATTTAAAAAACACTCATTTCTGAGTGTTTTTTAAATATTTTTATATCATTGAATTTTTTTCAGGAACCCATTCCTTTTCTTTTTCTTTGCTTGGCTTTATATCTTTTTTTGATTTTAAATCATTGTTACCGTATTCAGATAATATATCGGTTATTTTCACTTCAGATAATTTGATATCAGATGTTCCCATTTTATAAAACCTCCTAATATAAGAATATCAGCACAGTTATAGTATAACCTTTATATATGTTATTTATAGATGATCAGCATAATTATTTTTTTTGATATTCAACCACTTTTCTAATGCGATTCCATCGTTCAGCTATTGTGAAAGCGATTTTAGTAGCTCTGTAATCATGAAAATCGCACAATTTATAAAATTGTTTTTCTTGTTTTTTCATTAGTGTCTCTAAATTTATTACCATCATACAAATGATATTCTCCTTTGCAGTAGTTTATCTAAAGTTATATTTTTTTATTATTCCTCTTTTTAATAGGTTTTATTCCCTTTGTTCATTAAACTAAATAAAAAAGAGCCCATGGGCTCCAAAATTTTTGATTTTTTATTTCTTTTTTTTCTTATTCTTTTTTTCTTTCTTTTCATTTTGGAATTGTTGTTTTCGTTTTTTTGCTTTTTTAGCAGTAATCAAATAGGATATTCCGCCACCAATTAATATTCCTGCTATTACCATAATTACTGCCATTATTGTAATGTTCATTTTTCAGTCTCCTTCCTTCTTCTTTTGCATTTCTACATAGAAAAGAAATATCCTTTAAATTTTTTTATTATTCTTGTATTTTTCCATTAATTCCTCATAGGGCATTTCATGTTCCCAATCATGTAAAATATAATTTTCATCTTTGGTTATTTCTGATTTAATTGTGTGATTTTCAATTTTTTTTTCGATTTTAGTTAATGTACTATGATCAGGTAATTCTTTTTTATAAATTATTTTCAAGGTATAATCTATATTTTTTAATGTTTCATTGATTTGTTTTAAGAAAGTTATAATTTCTTTATTCATTAAATCTTCTCCTTTACATATTATTTAAAAATAAATTTACTTCTATATTATTTTACTACTCGGAATAAATTTTAATATAATTATATATCTCCGCCTCCATTACAAGGTATGATGTTTTCAGTTTGTACTATGCTATAAATATAATGGTTTTTAAAATCATATTAAACATAATAACACCTACTATTCTTACTTAAGAATAGTAGGTGTTATTATGTTATTTCTAATCATCAATCGTATTTTTTGAATCAAATGCTTTACTTAGTTTTTTTATTGCTCTTTTTTCTATTCTAGATACATACCCTACAGTCAAGTAAGGGCTAAAAAAAATATTCAGGGGATCATTCCACCTGAATAAATGGTTTTGTTAGTCTAATATCATTCCAGCTTCATAACAAGCTTTCAGATATTCTCTGCTGCTATAATATAGCGAAGAGTTATAATTAGAGATTTCTTCTGATATAAATGATGTCATAACTTCATATAATGTATCTACAATACTCTTTCCATTTGATACGTCCTCAATAAGCCTTTGATAATCTTTTCCTATGGCTATATGACTAGGCACTTTATATATGCAGTTGCCAACAGAATCAAATTCTCCTTGCTTAATACCGTATTCCTCTATAATCTCATCTGAAACTTGTTCAAAGGATAAGCAGTGATTTACTTCTGCTAAATCCAGTTGTCTCTCTAGCTCTTTCTTACCAAGTATCTTCACAATATCAGCTACTTTATTCTTTGTAACTCTAGCAATATACTCAATAACACTACATACATATACCAGATCATTTTTTTCGTCTTTACTCATTTAAAAATTCACTCCTCTCGAACTTTAAACAAGATAGTGCTTTTAATGTATGGAAACTAATTTGATGTGTAGGGTATTTAAATTTGGCTAAATGCCAAAATACTTCTCTAGAAATATCTCCCGAAAAATAATCTTGTACATAATTCCAAACCGTATCATCAGCCATAGGTCCTTCTACAATATCGTACTCATGAATAAATCCGCCTCTACACTTAGCTATAAAATCTAACCATTCATCTGTCATTTTCTCGAATTTTAATATCTTTAAATCTTTATTCTGTGTATATTCATATATATTTAGTGTTGGCTTTTTTCTATTTTTTTTAGCCCACTTTTCAGCCTGTTCTATGTTATTTGTACAGTAAAATCCCCACGAAAAATCTTTGGTATATCTTCCTATTCTAATTTCTGGAAATTGTATTATCTCTCCACTACCATGATAAATTCCCATTGTAATAAGCACCTCCTAAATTACCTGTAGTATACCATATTCTTCAAAGTTAAACTATGGTTTTGAAAACTAAAATAAGATTATCCTACATTCAAGTATTGCCTAAAAGACATCTTCAAAATTCCAAACAACGGTCATTTTACCCATATGGTCTATTTCAATCTGGTCAATAAATATGTTTACCATCTCTCTTGTGAGTTTATTAAAGGGCGAAAGTTTTGTAAAGTCTTTAATAGTATCCTCAGTATCTTCCACATTAGATCGTAATAGCTTCATTTTTTCTTCAAGAACATCTATCTGACCATTTATTTCACTTTCTCTTTTTTCGTATCCACTTTTCTCTTTTTTGAATACTTCAAGTGAAATGCTACCAGCTTTATATGCCTTATAGTTATCGAACTTTTTATTTTGTAGCATTTTCAAGGTGTTTTTATAGCCTTTAATATCTTTTTCATATTCCTGTATACTATCTTTCTTGCCTCGATTGACCTGACTTACATCATCTACTAATAGACTAAATTTCTGTAACATAGTAAGTATCACTTTAGAAATAATCATTTCATCTATCTGCTTATTAATACATTTATATACACTTACACTGCTTTTGGTATTACAAACATATCTTACTGTTTTACCTGATTTATTATTGTACACCTTGGTTATTAAAGTATGATTACAATCAGCACACTTGATTTTAGATGTAAACAGTTCCATATTCTTTTGTCTACCTTTAGAGTAATGTTTAAACATGCTTTGCACCTTTTCAAAATCTTCACGACTTACAATTCCTTCATGTGCATTTTCTACGACAATCCATTGGCTTTCAGGTACTTTTACATCTTTCTTGCTACCTATTTCAGCTCTCTTAACTTTTCCATAAACAGCATCCCCTACGTACCTTCTGTCTTTTAGGATTGCTTGTATTCTAGATCCTCTCCAGTATGTTATATCATTTGATTTATTACATGGAAACTTATCCTTTCTTTTCTTTCTTAGCATTAGTGGAGACGATACACCTTCTGTATTAAGGATTCTTGCAATATCTGTTTGGGTTTCACCATTTAACCTCATGGTAAAAATTCTTCTAACAACATCAGCACTTTCAATATCAGCAACCAGCTTTTTATCCTTGTTTTTAACAAAACCATATGGAGCATAAGCTGTCATATGGTTTCCTTTTTCTGCATTAGCTCTCTTTGCGCTTATAATCTTCTTAGATAAATCTTTTGAGTAAAAATCATGGATCATATTCTTAAAAGCAACGTCAATACCGCCTGTGTGGCTAGATAATTTTCCACTATCATAATTATCATTAACAGAAATAAAACGGATACCTAAGAAGGGAAAAATTTTATCAATGTAGGTGCCTGTTTCTATATAATTACGCCCAAATCTCGAAAAATCTTTTACTATTACACAATTAATCAAACCATTTTTAGCATCTTCTATTAACGTACTAACAGCTTCTCTTTCAAAATTTGTCCCACTTATTCCGTCATCTACATATTCTTTAAGAGATGCTTCTTTAAGCTCTTCATGACTTAATATATAGTCATTTATTCTTTCTCTTTGAGATACTATACTATTACTATCACAATCTGAAATTTTTATGTCTTCTGATGAAATTCTAAGGTACACACCAATAACATAATCTTTATTCATAAGCTACACCCCAAGAAAAATCTTATATTCATCTTTAAATTTATACTTTATAACAACTTTATTTTCTGTAACAGTTATGCTATGAATAAGTGATACAAGCATTTCTCTAGTTAAATTAGTCTCATCTTTAAAACGAATAGTATTATTAACAGCAGAATTTTTTAACGTTTCTAATAAACTGTTTTTATCAACTTTTAATTGATCAATTTGTTGTAGTAATAAGCTATACTCTTTTTCATACTTTTTCGTTACAAATTCATATCCACTAAATGACAATAATCCCGATTTTAAATCCTTATAAGTATCTTCTTTTAGCATTTTGATTTTATTTTTCTCACCTATTAATTTAGATCTTTTACTTTCTAAATGAGACAGTTCCCTTTTATACTGTGGTGAATTAATGTAAGTTTCTTTATACTTTTTTTCATCTAGAAGAATATTAATCTGTAACCTAAGATTTTTAAAAATGATATCTTTAAGCTTATCTTCTTTAATACCAGTAAAATTACAACCACCGTCTTTGATATATTTTTTAGGACAGTAGAATGTATATGCCTTTTCTTTCTCCCTAACCTTTTTATAGCCACTATCTTTCTGTAATTTACCACTACATGTACCGCAAATAATCATACCTTTTAATATGTTGTCCTTATTTTCTATTGCTTTTTCTTTTCCGTTTCCATTACTCATACTCTGTACTTTATAAAATAGTTCTTCATCTATTATAGGTTCATGCATGTTTTTTATTATGTTAATCTGCTCTAGTTTTCTTTTATTATGTTGCCTACCTTTATATAGTGCCGTATCATATTGACGCCCGATAATTGCACCTATATAATTAGGATTTTCTAATAAACTCTTTACAGAAGAACCTCGCCACATTGCTTTTTCTTCTACGTCCTTACTACCTCTTAAACCCTTCTCCCATAAATATCTATACTGAGATGGGATATTAAGATTATTAAGCTTATGAGCAATAGCAGTCACACCCATTCCCTTAAGCCTTAGATCAAAAATCATTGTAACAACATCTTTTGTTTCTTCATTGACTTCAAGTATATATTTGTTTTTAGCTGATTTTTTATATCCATATGGTGCGTACTTACCTAAAAACTTGCCGTTTTTTTTCTTTGCATCTAATGCTGTGCATATTTTCTTAGAAATATCTTTTGCATAGCTATCATTAATAATTGATTTTAAGGCAATTTCTAGATCCTGATTATCTTTTATATTGAGACTATCAAAATTATCATTAACAGCAATAAATCTTACACCTATATTAGGAAAAATCTTTTCAATATAATGTCCTGATTCAATATAATTTCTACCAAATCTTGATAAATCTTTTACAACAATTGTATTGATTACGCCTTTTTTTACATCTTCTATTAGATTATTAAAAGCATCTCTATCAAAATTAGTTCCTGAAAACCCATTATCTATATAAGTTTTTTTAAAGATAAGTTGTTCATTTTTTTCTATATAGTTTTTTAGAATATGAATCTGATTTTCTATAGAATCGCCACCAGTTACATTATCTTCTATAGAAAGCCTTGCATAAATACCTACATTATACTTAAGAGTGATGTTAGATTGTTTTACATTTTTTCTACTAATACGTGCCACGCTCAACACCACCCTTTATATTGTTTAGTTTATTGTCTATACCTTTACTGCTTTTGGTATGTTTTAAGGCATTCTCTACATAATTTATAGCATCTTTATATTCATCTTGAAACCTAAAATGTATGATAATCTTCTTTTTATCTACTACTACTATCTTTTCAATCAATGACACCACAATAGGTCTCGTAATTTCTGTAATATTTTTAGTCTGAGTAAATTTTGTAATCCATTCACTTTTACCTTTACTCGTTATTAATTCATTTGCACGGTTTTCAAGATCTAATAATTTTTCTTCTATCTCATTACATCTTATTTCAAAATCAGTTTTCATTTCCATATAATCAGATTTGGTTATAATACCAGCTTTAAAATCCTCGTATAGCCCTGCTCTTAGCTTATTATACTTTTCCAGTTCTTCCATTTTAGAAACTATTCTTCTATCTACTTTTTCATATCTTGTGTTGTTAAGTGGCATTTTTTCTATATGCTTTAATAATTCATCTAGCTTAACAATCAGCTCTATTTGATTTTTTATTACCGCTAGAACAGTTTTTTTCAATGCTTTATCGCTTATTCTATGGTTAGTACATTTATTTTTATCTGTTTTATATGTAGAACAAATATAATAAACATATTCTTTGCCTTTACTTCTGACAATTTTTCTAACCATAGTATTTTTACAACTATCACAGTATAAAACACCTGAAAAAGGATACACCACATCATTACCTTCGCTTCTACGAGTATCTAGTTTTGAGATTTCACGAACAAGATTAAAGCTTTCTTTTAAAATAATAGCATCATGTGTATCTTCTACACGTATCCATTGGTCTTCTGGTTTATTTACAAGCTTTTTAAGTTTATAATTAATTCGCCCACTTTTCCCTTGTACCATTACACCTGTATACATTTCATTTTTTAGTATTCTTTCAACCGTACCAGCTGACCATTTTGCTATTTTATTTACTTTAAAAGGATTTTTATAAGAAAAACCTAACATCTGTTTATATTCATATGGTGATAATATACCATTATTATTAAGAATATCTGCTATTTTCCCTATACTATATCCTTCAATTCTCATCTTATATATATCTCTTACAACATCAGCTGCAAAATCGTCTATCGTAAGCTTTCTTTTATCTTCTTTAGATTTCACATAACCATAAAGGGGAAAAGATCCTGTGTAATCACCCTTTTTTTGCCTAACTAAAATACTACTTCTCACTTTTGTAGAAATATCTCTACTGTAAGAATCGTTGATTAGATTTTTAAAAGGAATCATAATACTGTCTGTGCTAGAAGTATTTTTTATACTATCATAACTATCATTTATAGCAATAAATCTCACTGACAAGAGTGGAAAAACTTTTTCTATATACCTTCCAGTTTCTAAATAATCACGTCCCAATCTGGATAAATCCTTTACAATAATACAATTCACTTCTCCTGTATTTACGAGATTCATCATTTCTTCAAACGCTGGTCTATCATAATTTATACCAGTATATCCGTCGTCAACTTTTTCTGTAACCACCTTAATAGCAGGATCATTTTTTAAAAAAGCATGTATTAGCTCTCTTTGGTTGACTACGCTATTACTTTCTTTTTTATTTCCATCATCTTTAGAAAGACGTATATATATCGCCGCATTATATTCAATATTTCTTTGCATAAAAAAACCTCCTATATTTTTCCCAGTAACATAGGATAGTTATTTTTAATTTAGCCCTATGACTAAAATATAATATTTTTATTTAAATGACCAGTTATCGTTAGATTTTTTTTACTTTTTATTCTACTATCCTAAAATATTGTTTTAGTCTGTCTGTAAGAGTATGATTGCAGGTGCTAAAAACCGATTCAACTATCATACCCTCACATTTAAAAAGGTATGGATTTTTTACACTTTTTATAAAATCTTGTATCCGTTCACTTGGTTGTAGATCTTCATTTATGTCAATATCCTTTATATCTATTAACGATGTTTTCTTACCTAAATTATCTTTCATATTAACAACCCCTATATTTTGGATTATTTAAATATATGCTCTTTAATGATTGTCTAATGCCAAAAAATACTCAGGATCTTTCTTTTCCTGAATGAATGTTGTTATATCTCCTAACGCTTTTGTAACTTTACACTTTGGAAGTGCATTTATCACTGCATTATGGTATTTTCCTTTTTCACTTGCTCTTACATCAAGTATAGAAACAACACCTGTATCTGTTTCACTTCTTATAAGCCTGCCTACTCCTTGTCTCAATTTTATTAACATTTTAGGAATAAGTACCGAATTCCTATATTTATCTGTAGAATCATAAAGTGTTTTTTCATATTCACTAATTGGATCAGGTATAGGAAATGGCAATTTTACAATAATTAAGTGCGATAATATGTCTCCAGGAATATTAACGCCTTCCCACATACTACCTGTTGCAAATAATACACCCTTTTCACTATTTTTAAATTCCAATACAGCGTTATTTCTACCTCTACTCATTTCAATAAGTGGTATATCTGTTATCTGTTCCGATAATTTTTTATATACCTTCCGAAGTGGTTTATATGATGTAAATAAAACAAGAGCATGTCCATTTGAAGCTTTAATCAATTTATAAATTTCTTCAGTAACCCTTTTAATGTATTTTTCATCATTACTATTCGGAAAAGGAATATTATCCGCAACATATATCATGCAGTTTTCCTTAAAATTAAACGGTGATGACTTACTAATCTCTAAGATTTTATTTCTATTTACAAGATTTAGTCCTAATTCTTTTTTTATATAATGAAAATCCCCATCAACAGCAATCGTTCCTGATGTTAATAGCATTGACCTATCCAAGTACCAAAGATCTTTGCTCATTTCTTTACTAAGTGTTTTGGGTATTGAAAATAAAATGCTTTGTTCCTTTGCAATAGGTTTTTCAATCCAGTAGATAATATCACTACGTGTAAATACCTTCATATCTTCTATTGTTCTTTTTATATCAGATAACAATTTTCTATCTTTATATGGCATGATTTTCAATAATTCTCCAAGATTTTCTAATAGTATTTTTAAAAACACATTTGCTCTCGAAGTAATTAACGTATCAAATTTTTCAATATCCTCACTATATAAATTTTTAGGTATCTGATGTATTAGTTCTTCAAAAAATAAATTATTGTAAGTAATAGTTTCATTACATAATCTATTACTGATTTTCTTTATCTTGGTTTTTACGTTTTTTGAAACCGCCTTTTTCATTAAACTATTTACTTCATTTTGTTTAATAAACACACCATACATCTGCTGAGCTGCTCCTGTTAATTTATGAGCTTCATCTACAATTACCGTCTTATACTCAGGAAGCAATGATACGAATCCTTTTTTTCGCTTTAGAATATCTGCTAGATAATAATTATGATTACAGATTTGAAAATGATAACGTGACTTTCTAGCATTTATCATAAATTTTTGATAACGACAACTTCGGTATTTCTTGCAGTTAAAACAGTTTGCACTGTTCACACAAATCTTTCGTTTATCATAATTGCTTATATCTTTAACTTCATCTAAATCAATATCCATACTTCCAGTTAGTCTTTTTAATGCGCTGTACTCACTAGCTCTTTTCCTATTTGAATCTAGTGTATTAAAGTAATCAATCAATCTATTTTCACAAAGATAATTTTCTTTGCCTTTTCTTAAAACACAAGTGACCGACATGGATATAATTCCATTTTCATATAGCATTTTGGATATTTCGGGAATATAATCACGAATAATTGCTCTTTGAAGTTCTATGCTTGATGTTGATACAATAATTGGCATTTGCTTTATTCCAGTACTTTTTCTAGCAAAAATATTATATACAATAGCTGCTACAAGATAAGCATGAGTTTTCCCCAAACCAACTGCAATATCGCTCATTAAAATCTTTTCTTCTTTCATAGCATTAAACATATGCTTCGAAAGGTTAACTTGCTCCTCTCTAACTTTATATCCATACTTAGGAAATACATCTTTAAATATATAATCAATCATCTGCATTCCATCTTTAGAATGTTTCATATTATAAAATGGTAATACCATTATTTTTGCAGCAATAGCTTCATAATCATCATGAGTTACTTTATTCTTTCTATGGAATAAGTATTGTTTTTCTCCACTCATAAAATTTATAACTCTATATGTGTACGTTTTGCCTGTATAGTCCTGAATTAAAATACAATCCTTAATCATGAATACTCCTGTTGCACTATCAAGTATCCAACCTAATCCTTTTAACTTTTTTACAACTACGTCTGTGTTGTAACTTATTCGTATGCTATCCATTTTTTTCTCCTCTACTTTCAATCAACTTGGTTGATTATTTTTCACTTAACAGCAAAATCATAAGGCAAAATATTAATGATAATATCCTGATTTGCATTATGATTCTGCTGTTAAGTATTTTTATATTGGCTTTAAAATTTCTAATCATCTTTGTACCCCTATAATATAGGGCAATATTTTAGGCGGTCATTGGTTAGTGACCTCATAAAATCAACCAAAGCCATTGGCTTCCAGGCTAAGGCTGTATTCTCTCGTCACGTTCTGTGCGAGCTGCCATCCATTTGTGAGTTAGGACTTGACAGAAGTATCGTTCTAATTTCCCCTTGCGGATTATGGCGAATTATCTATACCATTAGATAATTTAAAACCAGATATTTTTCGCTCTTGTTATTAACAGTCTCAGCGTATCTGTTTATGTCGCTTTCCTTTCGGTCGCAAGGTAACGTACCTAAAATATTGGGTATAAGCAGAATAAAAATTTCTGCTATTTATCAAAGAACACGAGGATGAGAAATACCTCCTCACTTCTTAAGCCGAAAAATGAGGGGGGGATGCCGAAACTTTTTTTAATTTTTTAGCAGTTTTTTTATTTTTGAGAGAATTTTATATTTTCGTGATTGAATCGTTGTCCTTGCAATACCTATTTCTTTTGCTAATGCAACTTCACTTTTCCCACAAAAAAACAGCTCCTGAATGAGCTGTTTTTCTTCTTCTGATAATTGTGAAATTACCAAAAGTATTTTTTCAATTAATATGGATGTTATGACTTCATCCTCAATACCCTCTGGTTGATCAACCATCTTTTCTTCAATTGGATAATCTACATCTGTTAAAGCCTCATAGGATAATTCATGTTTTCTACTACGTTCTTCTAAATAACGTTCACGTCTATCCATTCTATAATAATTCCTATAGATTTCTTCGCTTGTTTCATATAGTTTCCCATCTATCGGAATAAAAAAATTCTTTCTTTTATCTACTTGTTCATCTTTTAATTTACTCATTATCTCTACCTCCAAATTTGATTTTTTTCGTTACTAACATTCAAATTTGAAGGTTATGGAGCACGTGTAAAATGAATTAGATACTTCTTCATTCTCGTCATCTCCTTAAAATTGGTAATAAAAAAAGACACAAGATAAAATCTTGTGCCCCATTTTATAGACCTGTTATTTAATTGAACAACTGAGAATTCTGATTATAAAAAAAAGCCCCGATTATCAATCCTTATTTGAAAATAAGGATTGATAATCGGGGCTTTTTAGTATAGAACTTCCCACTATAAATAGTGTAGCATTTAAATAATTCACATACAGTACTTTTTTTGTAGATACTTTGTTCACTTTTAGTTCATATCTAATTCAAATTAATGCACCCATACTCCTTTGAGTTCTGGTAAAACATATCCCCATAATGCTACTCCCATTATCTTTATAGCTTCTTTCTTTCTCTTATAAAAGGTGGTTCTTTCACAATTTAAAACTTGAATAATATACTTTTCAGGATACTTATTTTTTTGAATGTATTGTTTATAAATAATTTCAAAATAAATTTCACCATAATCAGGGTACTTCTTAACTTTGAACAAAGCTTTTTCTACAATTTCAATAAGAAATTTACTTTTAAAAATAGAACATAGTTCCTCTTCAAGTTCTTTTTTGTTTATATTAGGATCATAATCATCTAAATAATCTAATGCTTCGACTAAACTATTACTGCCCATTTCATAATATTCCGATTCAAGTTCTGCTACCCTATCTTCAACACTCCATATAACATCTCTGTATATTTTAAGAAGTAGCTTTGTTTTATGATAAGCTTTTTCTTTATCAAAAGTTAAATTTCTTTTCATATTCGCTTAACTCCTCCTCTAGTAATATTGTGATCGGTATAGCTTTCTTTACTTTGAATTTCTTTCATTTTATCAAAATTAAATCAGCACATATGTCTTTGTAACTAACATATTTATATTATATGTTAGTTATAATAACACATCAATGGTTAGAAAACGGCTATTTTAGACATATATGGTAATATACAAATTTCTTAATTTATGTTGTATTAAGTAAAAATATATATTTATAAGATGATCAGATGTGAAATATAGGTAAATATCAAATAGATAAGTGCATTCTAATATTAATATGTTTTATATTTGATAAGAAATAACATGATTTTTATTAATTAATTTTGGCTGGAGTTTTAGAAAAGTTTAGAAAGAATAACATATTGACTGGTCTTGAATAGGCATTCTAATTTTATATGCATGTATTATAAATAATGTCTAACATAGCAAAAAAATAGACTGTATAATCTATACAATCTATTTTTTTAAAATTGGAATATTAATTTTTCCTATATTGAGTTCATAACAAAGAATGTAGTCTGTAGTAACGTTATATAATCTAGCTAATTTTATGACATTCAAAGTTGGGGGAATCAAGTCACCAGATTCATACTGTGAAATAGTTGTTCTTTGTATCCCTAAATATTTAGCAACATCATCCTGGCTTAAATTATTCAATTTTCTTAATTTCTTTAGTCTTTCACTTATTGTATACTTTACTCTATTAAAAAATTCTAATGACTTAATAATACCTTCTATAAATATTATTAACTTTTCAAAATCAGCACTTTTTTCATAATAATTTTGTATTTTTAATGTTTCCAAAGACTTCATACCAGGTACTTCTTCACCATAACCAGTAAGAAGTAATATATATATATCATTATTATATTTTCTTATTTCATTTATTACCTCACTCCCGTTAAGCTCATCTATATAATAATCTAAGATTAATATATCAAACACTTCCTTACGTAATCGGTTCAATCCTTCCCTAGAGCTTGTAAATCCCTCAATATAATATTTATCTTCCATAAAACTTTTTATAGAATCAATTATTCCAGAATCATCATCTATAATCATTATCCTTATACCGCTTTTATCCATATCATGCCTCCTCTATTAATGGTATTTTAACAAAAAAAGTTGTTTCTTTATCATTAGTCTCAAAGTATATATCACCATTAAATCTCACTTTTATTATTGATTTAGATATATATAATCCAAGTCCAGTTCCATTTTTACCTTTTGTAGTAACCATTTTATTAAATATTTTTCTTTGAATTTCCTCAGAGATTTTCTGTCCAAAATTCATTATGTAAAAGATCACTTTCTTCTCCTCTTTATAGGCACCAAAAGTTATTATATTTCCCTCTTTGCTCCCTTCTATCGCATTCGTTATAAGATTATTTAAAACTTGTACAAGGGAATTAATATCTCCTTCAATTTTTTGTCCTAGATCAACATCTAATTTTTTAACAAATACACATTTACTTTTCTTAATTTCAAAAGCCATTAATAATGTGATTTTTTCTTCAAGTTCTTTTATAGAAAAATAACCTTCTGCTATTTCACTATATTCTGTTACCTGCCCTTTTACTGCGGTTATTACATCAGACATATATACTAAATATTCAGTTATCCTCTGCTGCCAATCATTAATTTCATCTACTGATTTTGTTATATCAATAACCTCGCTACAATTTTTTTGTACATATTCATAGATCTTCGCTGTATCTCTCTTAATGATCTGTATACCTCCAGCGGAACTCATTAAAGGCGTTTTCAGATTATGTGCTACACCCCCTATTAATTGACTTAAAGATAAGAGCCGTTCTTTTTCAATAAGTTGAAATTGATTTTGCTTAATAAGTTCCAAATTTTTCTTATAAACAGTAATATCTTTAAATACAAGTACTGCACCAAGATATTCGCTATTTAATATTATTGGATTTGCCTGCACTTGAAAATATTTGACCTCGCCTTTAGTCTTTATAAATATTTCCATACTTTTAATGTCCTTATTTTTCGAATCATTTATTATATTTATTAAGCTATTTTTATGTTTAGATATTCTACTAGAACCTATGATTTCATTGAGATTTTTATATTTTCTGCTTTCTAATAAAAAATTTTTTATAAACTCTTTATTAAATTCTATAACATTAAGACTTTCATCCAAAGTAATGATTGAATCTGATACAAATTCAAGTATATTTTCAAATGCAAACTTATATCTATGAAATTTTAATCTAACACCTAAAATTCCATATTTAAATGCAAAATATAAAAAGCCCATAAATTGTATAGGAATTAATATAGCAAAATATCTCCAGTTATTTTCAAAGCCAAAGGCTCTCAATATAACATTCGATAAAATCGTATAGCTAAAACAAGGAACAACTATAATTATAGTTAAAAGCTTATACCTTTTCATCATATAAGATTTCTCCTTAATGTAGGAATACACTAAGAATAAAATTCCGCCCGCCATATATGGAACAGTCCATATTGCTAATTGTCTAAAATATAATATCAATTCTTCAGGTGTTTTCAAATAACTACTCTTTATTGGCAAAAATATAAAATGCAAAACTAAAGGTATCAATAATAAAGTATATATTATTTTCCTTTTATCTTTATGGATTATCTTTGCATAAGATAATCCATAAAGTAGCATACAATAAGGTGTACTGCTGTATACAACAGCCATAATGATAGCATTTATAGAATATATTAAACGTATAGTTCCTTGGCTAATACCATATTCAACTATAAAATATTTCATAATGATTTCTTCAAAAACTACAGTAAAAGCCCCCAATCCTGTAAAAAAAGTAACTGCCGACATCCATATAGTTGATTCAGTTTTATAATCTTTTATAATCAAGATAACCGTCCATGTCCATAATAATAACCATGCAATTAACATACTACTACACTCTCTTATCAATAAATTTCAAAACATCATTTTTAATTCTATCTTTGGAAAGTACAATTCCAGAATGACCACAACTATACTTGTATCTTTCTGGTCTTCCCCATTTTTCCCATAACCCATCAGTATCTTTATTCAAAACATATTTGTCATATTCACCAGATACAAGAAGTATTTTATCAATGTCTAATATGGGCTTCCTTAAGCATGGATTGATAACTTCCCAACTCTTACTTAATAAGCTGTAACTAAAATTATTTCCCGAGAAATCTTTTTTTATGTACTTCCCTGCCTCGGTTTCAAAAACTGTAAATGATAGATTATTACCATAAAACAAAGATATTAGTACGTCAATATTTTCTTCAACTTCACATAGTAAATTAGTAACTATTCCACCTAAACTCAAACCAATAATTATGACTTTTCCTTTTTCTACAGCTTTAATATAACTTATCAAAGCTCTAATATCGCTTACAGATTGCTGCACAGATTTTAAAGTTCTGCTTACGTCTGCACTTACAAAATATTCCCCGCTATAAAGAGATGTATTTGGAGATCTTTCCATATGAAAGGGTAAAACATATCTGTACACGTTATAGTTTTTTTCAATAAAACTATCTAAAAATACTTTCTCTAATCTATTTAAAACCTTTGCTCTCCAACCATGTACAAAAATAATATTTATATGCTTGTCTGTAACTGTACACTTGCTATAGTAAAATATAGCATGCTTATTGCTGATTCCATTATCCACTTGACTTAGAAATTTTAATACCCCCTTCTCATAACTATTTTCCATCTTATCTTTTTCAAAATATATTTTCGGTAAAATTGGTTTATTATAAAATTTCAAAAAATCACTATTAAGTTTAGTAACTTCCTCTTCCACATACTTAAACTGATCATTTTCACTATATTCTCTATGAAGACTATGTAAACCATAGCTATCTGCTATATTTGATATTACTTTTCTCAAAATACCACATCCTAAATGAATATTATCATTTAACTAATAATTTTATATTTTAAGTTCTACGTATACAATTACTCTTAAGATTATGTTGAACTATATTGGAGTATATTATGCAATTAGGTGAGATTTAGTAGTGTCAAGCATTATTTCCCCTCATTGTGCTGATATATTTATATGTAACAGTTGATTACTTAATCACTGATACCAATGATACAAATGTTATTATATCTTCCGCAAAAATAAATTTGTTCTCAAAGGTACAAAATGAAGCTGAAATGTTAATACACAGAACTATTACTATATTAACAGTTGGAAATTTATCTAATATTCCATAAAAAAGAACTTTGTATGAGGAAGGTTATAATAACTCAACACTAGAAATTCATTTGAGTATGAAAAACGAGAAGTTAATATCTCCTAAATTAATGTAATTGCAATAGCCTGATCTAAATACTTCTACTAATTCGCATAAGTAACCCATTACATTTTTAAAGCTATATTTTTCAATAACCTCTCTAATTAATTTGAAAATTCCACTACATTTAAGCTTCTTATTTTTTTGAATATCCTGTCTTTCTTTAGCATCTAATTTTTTTAACAGTTCTACCTATTTTTATTTTAGATTCTTGCCCTGCTATTGCTTCCTTAGTAATCTCTTTAGCGTATGGTCTACCTCCTGTTTTTCTTGTATATTGCGCGCCTATTATTCCATCTTTTTTAGCAACAGAAAGCATAATTCACTAACGTTAATTTTATTTTCTGTAAGGTAACTGCAAACATCCTCGGAGTCCTTCAAAAAACTAGAAAGAACGTGAATGGTTTTTAGTTACTACAGGCTAATTTTTTAGGCAATATATGAAAGAAAACCACCGACTGTTATTAAATAGGTGGTTATTACTTTTTTACCAAGATTCCATCAAGTATTTTTTCTTTTCTTTATTATCCAATATCTTAGTGCAGCTTTCCCAATCTACTTTACCTACACCTTTTTCATATTTCAACTTAAATGGATGACTTTTTGGTACTTCATCAATGATTTTATTTGCTTGTTCTATATCGTCTAGTGCTACTTGAATCCATACATCTTCAAGGACATCTGGTATTTGACCAAACATATGATGGATATGTTCTAATCTCTCTGATAGCATTGAGTGTACTCTATCTTCAACGGAATCTTTATACCTCATATTGTATAGATAAACTAAATCATTTACTTGTCCTATTCTTTGGATACGTCCCTTTCTTTGTTCCAATCTTGTTGGATTCCATGGTAAATCGAGATTTATAAGTGTTCCTAAGGTTTGAAGATTAAGCCCCTCAGAAGCTGCATCTGTTCCTAATAGTATCTTTATCTCATACCTTTTTACCATAGCTTTTATTTCTTCTTTTGTCTTTTTAGTATAAATTCCATCAGTAATTATTCCTGATTTATCTCCACCAGCATATATTCCTATTTGTTCACCTTTAATATCTTTAGATAAACTTTCTGCAACCCAATATGCTGAATCAAAATATTGAGAAAATATAATACAGCCTTTTTCTTTCCAATTTTCTTTGACTAACAAATCGTATACTAATTGATATTTAGGATCTTTTTCTTTATTTATTTCAAGTGTTTTTATGAATTTTTCAAGGCATTCTCTTTCTTCATCTGTTAAGTCCTTTATTCCATCTTCCTTATCACCATTTGAATTGTCATCATCATCTTCCTCATCAGCTATAACTCCCCACTGCAACATCTTCTTAGCCGTAGATTCACCTGCAATCATTGTACTTCCAACTCTCTTTAGCAGTAGTGTCTTTATAAATCCCCCACCTTTTACTCTTTGAGATAGTAATTTAGAGAACTCTTCAGCATATAAATATGCTTCTTGAAGATAAAGAGGTAATGAAATAGCTTCATTATCATTTTCACCTAATAGTTTTACTTCTACTTTTTTTAAATAAGGCTCATTAGTTTCTGGGTCAATTTCATTCTCTAAGAAATCTCTTGTTCTTCTAACAATATATCTTATAAAAGGATTATGTTTTTCTATAAATCCGCCCTCAATAATACGCCCAATCTTTCTTTCCTCTGGAGTGCCTCTTAAAGTTTTCAATACGTCTGGATTAATAACAAAATCTTCGTCACTCATATTTAGTTTTCTTCTTATTCTTCCAAAAGTCATCATATCCTCTTCTTTAACTGGAAATGGATTTCTTACCCACTCCCAATTATCTAAGCTAAATCTGTCTAGTTCATCTCTTCCCATTACTAAGTCTAATGCCTTTTTAGAATTAGTTCTCCACTTGCTAAACCTATCCCCTAAAACACTTGAATTCTTCTGAGATAATATATTAAGCAAATCCCAACTCTCTATTGGGTACATTTGAACTGGTGTAGCTGTAGCTAAAAGCATGCTTTTAGTATTGCATGATATATTAAGCAAAAAATCTAATAAATTATTAGGTTGTGGTTTATCATTTTCTTTTCCTTCACCTAAATTTTTTCTTCTAGCTCTATGACATTCATCTACAATAATACATTCAAAATCCATTCCTAATAGGTGTTCTATACATTCAGAGTTTGCTGTTATTAATCCCTGAGATATAATACCAACTTTTCTTGGACATTTCTTTATTGACTTAGAACCATCTGATGGATACTTTAATCCATTTTCATCAATCCACTCTCTACCAGTCCAAACTGCTGAGGGCATATCTAATAAGGTATTCATTTCTTCCTGCCATTGCCACATAAGGGTTTTAGGAACAATTATTAATATAGGTTTATCACCGTATAAAGCCATTAATTGTGCTGATGCTGCTAACTGTATTGTCTTTCCTAGTCCAACCATATCAGCTAGTATATACCTAGCCCCATAGGATTTTTTATGAGCATTAAAAACAAGGTTTACAAAATATTTTTGATGTTCCCATAAACCACATTCTTTTCTATAAACAGGCGATTCAACTATTACAGATGCTGGATCTGATTCTTCTTTCCAATTTTTTACTGTTGATATTTTTGTTCTATTGGATATTCTATCTATATCCTCAATAATAAAATCTGAAAGTGGTACTGCAAAAGGACTATTCCAAAGCGCATCAAATTCTTCTTGAACCCATTTAATTGTATCTTCTGAATCATCTTCCCATAATAATTCATAGTTTAATTTCCAAGCTGAAAAAGTCTCATTAATACTTCCTATAAAAGAAGTTTTTGAATCATCTTTTAAAGTTATAACTCCTGCCTTTCCATGAATTAAACCAAAATATTCATTAGGTAAAACTTTAACTTGTAATTTTTTATCTTTTAATAAGTTGTATAGTTTCTCTAATCTATTAGAGGATGTAAAAGGAATTTCTTCTGGCTTAAATTCACACCATTCTTTTCTCATAACATTTTTAGCTAGTGTAGCTGTCATTACATCTTCTTTATTTAAATCAGAATTGCATACAACTCTTATTTTACCTTCCAGGATTTCAAGTTCTTCACTTGCTAATTCTAAAATAGAGGAGCTAAAGTACCCGGCTATTCTGTCATAGGCTTTAGCTCCTCTTAGTTTATTGTTTAGGAAGGATTTGTTTAGTTTTTCTCTTCTTGAAGAATATCTTCTTAGCAAACTAACTCCCCCATTTATTTCTAAATATTATCATTCTCTACAAGATTTTTAAGTATAAATGCTTCATGAGCACATTCTTTCCAATGATCCATGTTATCTATATACTCTGCTTTAGATAAATAATTTAATATTTCTATAATACTACTTCTCTTACTCCAGTAATCTGCAACCTCTGTCTTCAACCAATTTCTACCCTTAGATGTATCCTCTTCTTTTAATCCTAAATGAATTGCTACTAGTATATTTCTAAGTAATGAATTACCGAAAGTAGAACTATCATTTAAGTTCTTCATAGCAAACTCTTTAGGAGTCTTTAGTCTTGCTGTATTAGCTTTTGTACTAGCTAATATTGTTGTATATTCTCCAACACCAAAACCCCGAGCTAACTCTTGATAAGCTGATAATTGATATAAGTTGTGCTTCTCCAGCTCTATGCCTTTTAAATATAATCTCTCTTCTGGTATAAGAGACTTCCATATAAAACTATCAAACTCACTTGGTATTAAATAATCATAAGCTATTTTGACAGCTTGATTGATTATATTTTCTATTGGAGATACTTCACTAGTATTTCTAGCCTTTGAAAGTTCATATTTCACATCAATATCTTCAATATTTTTGTAGGATGTCAAAATCTTTAATGATGCTGCATAAGCTGCTAATAAATAATCTGGATCACTAAAATTAGGATCTTCTTTATCATCTAATGTTCTCATAGAATCAATTTGATATTTTACTTCATCTTCTATTTCTGCATATAATTCATCTAAATAAACAGTTTCATCTGAACTTTGTTTTCTTAGTATTAAAATAACTGTTCCTTTTACATAGTTACCATTTTTTAATCCACCTGATTCTGTTTCAGTTGAAATATTCCAAGCTGCTGTAACTTGCAATCTTGATGACCAAAGTATCATCGCAAGTTCTGCCCAAACTTTAACATCAGAATGAGTAAACATAACTATTTGCATACCATTATCTGACATGTTTTTGTTTAAATTTGAATATACCTCCACCATACTATTGTTAAAAGTTTCTCCTATCCCTTTTACAGCTAAAACTCTTTTAGAATCTGAATACCAATCATCAAATATTTCTTGTATTCGTTTTTTATCCCATGCTAAAAAAAATTCAGAAAGCTCATGATAATTTATTGCATCAGCATATGGTGGGTCTGTTATCCATAAGTCAACTTTATTTTTTATTTTTCTTGCATCAGCAATATGTACATTTGAATCAATTTTAATATTTAAACCTTGAATACTGTTCATCCATAAATTATAAAGAGATAAACATGTTTTTACTGGATAATTATATGTTGCATTTAGTGCTTGATTTAAAAATACATTTACCCCATAGTCCCTACCTGCATCCCAAGTTCCAATTCTTGAATTAAAATCTGCACATTTATTGATAGACAATAATGAAATAACTTTTTCTTCCTTTGTTTTTGATAATCTATCAGATATTTCTGAGAAAAGACCATTAGTTAATAGCTGTCTATGATTAAACAAATGATGCCAATACTTCCACCCTCTTGTTCTTATTGGTTCATTTGTTTTCGATCCTTCTTCAATAAGACTATCAGGTATGTAACCCTTCTCCTGCCAAATATTAATTCTTTCTTTAATAATTTCCACAACTTTTCTTTCCCTATCCATATCCATTTCAGTAGGTTTTACATAATGAGATTTACCGTAAACGCTATCTACCGTAGCTGGATTTTTCTTTATTATCTCTTCCCAGCTTTTATTATTAAACTTCTCGAAATATTTAATACAATATAACCGTTCTTGAAAAGTGTCTATCTCTATAGGAGTAATTTGTTGTTTTTCCCACATTCTTAATCCATATTTTGTTATGCCATTTTCTTTTTTATCTTTTCTTATAACGCTTATACCTGTTGTTGTTTTACAATTAGGACACATAAGCCCTTGCTTGCCAATAGTATTATTTCCTTCACATTCTGATATTTGTTTATTACTTGCGCCAGATTTAATGTTTATTTCGAAATTATTATTGAAGTCACAGTATTCCAGTTCTGCTATAACTCTATATTTTTTACTGATAACCATTGACGGTAAAAGTGGAACCTTTACACCACATTCTGGACATATCGTTTCATTGCAATATAGATAGGTTTTAGCTTTCCATCCTAATTCATTTTCTTCGATTTTAAAGTTTTCAATTATCTTTATCAACTCATCATAAATTTTTTCTTGAAATTTATTTAAATTATCTGCATCTGACGATTGTTTTGTTAATATATTCAGGTTAGCCCAATTTAATAGTCCTGCTATAGGATTTAAATCAGATGCACTTACTTGACACCCTATTCTTCCTGCTTCAAAAGGAATACTTCCGCCTCCAGCAAAACAATCTCCTACTCTAGGTTCGTTTCCAAACCTTTTTACTCCTAATTCTTTAATAAGTTCTTGTAAACTATTAGCATTAGTCCCTAAATGTTCATTAATTATATTCCAATCATAAACTGCATCATTATTTATTTGTTCCGATCTTAAACAATATTTAAGTTTTGCATCATAAGAGAATCTATTGAATACACTAAGCTGCAATTTAGCTTTATCTTCTTTTTTAATTCCTTGATTATACTTTGCCATATAATCTCCATTATCATATACAAAATAAAACTCTTTTTCTTTAGCTGTTGCATTAGATAATAAATCTTTTGTTGATATAGGCTTGTTTTTTCGTTGTTCTAATCCTCTATCATCCATAGATAATATCTTTAAAAATATTTTTCTGTCTTTTTTGGGGTTATTAGTTGCAGGTAAAAGAGCTGCTATTATTGTAGCTCTTACTAATATTAGTGGTTTTCTCCCCCACCATTTTCCAAGTCCTGTTAATGTTTGATTACTTCCAGCTTTTCTTTCCTTATAGCTTTCTTTTGAAATTTTAGATACTGGAAATTGTACTTCTATAAATGATTTATCATAAGACATAAATTTTCTCCTTAATCTTTCAATTTGTTTTCAAATAATGTTTCAAATAATGAAGCTTGTTTATTCTTTTCTTCTATAGGATTTTCTGACAAAGCATATCTAATAGCTTTTCTCCATCCTTTTTTGTCATATAAACCACCTGTGCTAGCGTTAGTCATTGTAAACAACCACCAACGTTCCTCCGGAGTAAGCCCTAGCCAATTTCTAATAGCGATAGGTATTACTGATGGATCAGAATCTTCTATTGCCCATACTAGAAGTAGCATCTCTTTTCCTAGTAACCTTTCTACGGGAACTTGTCCTAACTTCCATCTTCCAACGATTGTATTGTGTTGCTTTAATCTATTATTAAATTCTAACTTAAGAGTTTCCTCTATAAGCTTCCATTTGTGTTTTGATATTTGCGCTTTAGCTCTATCTCTTGATTCATCTATCTTTTGTACATCACTATTATTATGCCAATCAAATCTTTCATAAATTGTGATATTACCATCCTTAGTCTTTGGTATAAAGACTAAGAAATGATGGTTCGTTTCTTCAGGAATAAAGCCAAATCCAAGTGCTGATTTTTTTTCTGCCATTATTGTATTATCTCACTTTCATTAAATTCTGATAAACTTAACTCTTTTTCATTCACCCAATCTAAGAATTCTTCTCCTTTGTTAAATTCAATAGTATTATACTCTAATGTAATATTAGTTCTACTATCACCCATAAAAGATGTTTTCAAAGTATCTATAGTTTGTTCCAATTTTTCTGAATCAACAACTGTACTATTATCTATAGATAAATCTATCCATCCCTCTTCTCCATCTTTTAAAATTTGAAGTGCTATATCTTTTATCTTTGCATTATATTTCTTTAATAATTTAATATCTGAGTAAGTAGCATTAGTATCATTACAGTTAATACACTTATATAGTTTTAGTGGCTTTACACTATCTATGTTTATACCACTTTTTTTCTTTTTATCTATTTTTATTGTTTCTACATCAAAATAGTGTTCATTATATTGTGCTACTATTTGTATAAATGTAGTGTCATCAGGAATTTCTACTTCATCATAGTAAATACCCCCATTTTCTTTTGGGTTTGAACCATCTGTTGTATACTTAATAGTAACATGTGGGTGTGACTCAAGCTTTAGCATTTTTCCATTAGCAACATCTCTTAATTTATATCTTACTTTCACATCATCTTTCCATGTCATAGCTTTTCCTGCCGGATGATCATCTGTACTATCTACACATATGAATGAAAGCTCTATTTCGTTAGTTTTAAAGTTATTAAAATCTTCCACTTCTAAAGATGCAGTTGTAGCAACTCCACCAACTTCATAATATATTTTATCTCCAAAAACAGGTATAATTTTAAGAGTAGCTTCCCCAGTTTCATTATTACTTCTTATTTTTTGTACCCTAACATCTGTTGGATCTTTTTCAAACGGTCCTTTTTCTACATATCCACCATGCTCTCTCCATATGTCTTTCTTAGTACATTCATCTTTTATTGTTTCTAAAGCTTTTGGATGATGCCATTGCCAAACTATATTAGTAGCAGCTCTTTCTTTAATTTCATTCCACATCATTTCTTTTCTTGTGAATAATCTTTGTTCACATTTTCCTACAAGAGAATTTCCAGAAATATCATCAATAAACTTCTGTTTTTCCTTTAAAATTAATCTTATTTGTTCTTCACCATTATAGTTATTTCCTTTAAATTGCATTGAAAAATCGGCACTAGTTATCCCTTTTTTATTTGGAAAGTATAACGTTACAAAAGTTTGTCTAGCACTTTCTAAAACTGCGATTACTTTCTTTGTTTGTGTATCCATAGCAATTTGATATTGTTGATTAGCCTTTGATACTTTTTCATCGTCCATATTAGCTAGTATAGTTTCTATTGCCTTTAGTTCTTTTGCTGCTGTATAAAGTCTATTCATTGTATCTCTTTGACCTGATAAAAACATTACTCTGTTTTTATATGATGTTGATTCATAAAACTTATTTAACTCAGGATGAAGCCCCGTTCCACTATAAGGTTCAAATATAGTTAATGTTACCTTATCTACTGATAGATTAATTTCATCAATAGCAGGGAACACTTGTAATTCTTGATAACAATCCTTAATAGAAGGTTCAAATTTTTCCTTTAAGAATTTTTTCAATTCTTTCTTTGCTTTTTCATTACTATAAGAGTCCACTAAGGAGTACATTTCTGCAATCATATTCTTTGTATTTTTGAAAAATACTCTACCATCTTTATCGTGATCTAAGTACCAAGCTTTCATTTCAAACTCTTCTAAAGCTTTCTTTATTCCTGTAATATCCTTATCTGGTTCACATAAATCTCCAATTATTTCTGATAAAGATAATCCTAATAATGCATGCGGTACATCAGCTAATGATGCAACTAAAATTAATTTCGCAACATCTTTAACTATATTTTGCCCATAAACACTATCTATTTGTTCTGCTACAGCCTTACCGCTAGATGTTATATCATGAGATATGGCATTAGTTAAAGACTGTTTAATTTGAGTTATTGTAGTTAACATATTTCTATCATTTAAATCAAAGTCAAAAACATTAACCATGTATTTTTGTTTAGATCTACACTCATCCCCTGAGTATAGTTGCGCAACTATTTGTCTCATTAATCTAATTAATCCACGTGTTTGTTGAAATCCTGGATTTTCTTTAAATCTAGCATATAAATCCTTTATTGATGGATGAAATGGGTAAGAATCCTTAGCGGTTGTATATAATTTATCAGCTGATACATTAGTAAGACCCATCTGTTTTGCTTCATTAACTGCATTTTTATATGCTATTGCAACAGTATTTATTTCATTTTCTTGTGGAAGTTTTTCGAACAATCTTTTTTTTAATATGTGATATACTTCATCTGATGAACTACCTACTGGTTCAACGTTTAATGCAGAACGATTAACTTCATTTTCAAGTTCTTTGAAAGTTGATTGTAATAATTCACTACCTGATTCATAAGTTGCTTTAAGGTCAGATATAACAAGAGATACATTAGAAAGTTGTTCTTTACCTAAAGCTGAAAATAGATTAGATAATGCTGTTGTAGTTACTACAGATAAATCTGAATTACCTATCATTTTTGATTTTGCATTTTCTAAATAAGGTGGTAATTCATCTAAAAGTATTAATAAAGGTTCTCCTTGAAGTAATCTAATCCAAGCATTTTCTCCTGGTGCAGCGAGTGGAGAATAGTAATCTTTGAATATGTCCTTCTTTCCTAATTGTTCTGCAATAGAACCCCATATTCCATAAGGGGCATCACTTTCTCTACCTGTAAAAACAACTACCTTAATTGCTCCTAAATAATCGTTCTTATATCCATTTCCTATTATTCTTTCTCTGAACTCAGGATGTTTTGCAAGTAATCCTAAAGCTAACATATTATGAGTTTTTCCTCCACCCATTGCTTGTGTTAACTTAATTACCCCTGTCGAGCTTTGTCTTTTAAATCTTTTAAATCCAGCTTCAAATAAAATATTCATACCTTGCGTTATGAAGTTTTCATCAAAGAAATTATTTGGATTTATTTTATTTTCAATTAAATCTGATAAGTTCAATACATCTTCTCTAGTAGTTTCACTGAATACACTTTTTCTAGGTTTGCATAGTTCAAATAATGTTTTCATCAATCCCATCCCCCTAATTACTTTCAAATGCTCAAATTATTTTACTAATTATATCTAATCTTCTTTTCCCACATTTCTGTTTAACCACAGATGTATATACATTATCTTTAAATACCTTATCTTTATTGTTCTCAACTATCTTTTTAATATTTTCTATCATAAACTGTTCTTTAATTTTATTATCCCAATACAAATCAATTAATTCACATAAAGCAGTCGCAACTTCTACTTGGCTCTTATAAAACATTTTAAATTCCAAATAAACGTCCACCTTTCTTTATATTAATTTTATATTTTATTTATATTAGAATTATATTATTTTTAATATAACTTTACAATGATTTTAGTTTTAAATTCATCATTTTTCCTTGAATTTCATTTTCACTTAATTAATAATACACTTAACTATAAATGAGCAAATCAAACAATTCAAAATACTGGATATATAGATACTAAGCAGCCTTAGAATGATATTGATAATACTATTATAGTTTTTTCATGGTCTGAAAAAGCCTTTGTAGTATCCAAAACATTAAAAGCCTTTATCTGCACTATGTTTCTTTAGAAACTACTACTATTTTGCTCGTTTAGAGTTAAATAGATTATTATTGATCTTCACTTTCATTTTTAAATTCTTTTATTTTTTCATCTACTATTTTATAAAGTTTATCGGATTTATTGATATTTTTTGCTAAATCTATTAATAAATTCCCAAAATACGGTTCATCTTTTATTATATTTAAACACGTCTTAATATCATTTTTAATAGTATTTCCACCCATTTTAGTTTCAACAAAAGCATTTTCTTTTTTTAGAACATTGGACTTATGTCAATAGAGTAGACACAGAAAGTTTAACTATTTATGCTGCCCCTAAAACTGCTTTCAAAGCTAATTCTGCTGTCATGGATTTGCCGTAAGCATACCCTATAATATTTTTGTTATAGATATCCATTACAGAAGCAAGATAAGTCCATCCGTCTTTTATCGTATGTATATATGTGATATCTGTACACCATTTTTCATTGATTGTAGAGCTTTTAAAGTCTTGATTCAATATGTTTTCTCGATCTAAAATATTTGTTTTTGAAGAGTAATGCCGATATTTCTTTACAACAATAGAACGAAGCTCCATAGAAGTCATAAAACGTTGTACTCTCTTAAGACTTGTATATTTTACCTATACTTTCTAGAACCTTTTGGATTTTAGGAGCCCCATAACGTTTTTTACTTTCTAAGTAGATTGCTTTGATCTCTGCTTTTAATTTTTGAGCTTCTAGTTGTCTCTTTGAAGGCACTCTAAATAGAGCGTAGGTACTTCTAGAGAACTTTAAGGCTTTACATATAAGTTTCACCGTATATTTATGTTGATATTTATTAATGCATTGTACAATTTCATCTACTGTTTTCTTGCGAAGTCGAGTAGGAAAGGGACTTTGACCCAATCCTCTCACAGAACCGTACGTGACACTCTCGCGTCATACGGCTCTTATTATCCAACCATCTTTGTTATACCTACCTTCCAATGTGCAAACATATTTTGTTCTCTTATTGCTATAGAAGTCATAACTTTTCTCGTTAATTCTTTCTTACGTTTATAACTTTTGTACTTTCTTCTAAACCATTGACAGAGATGTTTATTAACATGCTCCAATACTTTCACCAATTCTTTCCTTCCATATTTACCATAATAATTAAGGCATCCTTGAATAACTGAATTGTATCTTTTAGCAATGTCTATCAAATTTTGATTCGTCATCCATAACAGGCGCCATTCTTTAATAGATTGCCTTATCGATTTCTTCGCATTACTACTAATTGCTGGTAAAAAGCTTGTAAATACTACCCCTTTCTTACCTTTTGCCTTTCTTGGTCTAAACTCATAGCCTAAGAAAGTAAAATTACAGTTTTCATAATACTCTTTTCGATTACTATCTTTGCAATAAACAATCTTGGTTTTCGTTGCGTGTAATTCTAATCCACAACTTTGCATCCGTTCATTAAGTTTATCTTTGATGAATTTCGCTTGTTTATGCGATTTACAATGTATTATTGCATCATCAGCATATCTACACCATGGATTATTAGCATAATTTTGGGTCATCCAACAATCAAAAACATAATGTAAGAATAAATTAGCAAGTAGGGGACTAATGGCACCACCTTGTGGCACCCCTCTTATTCTTTCTTCTAATCGTCCATCTTGAAATACTATGGGCGCGACAATCCATCTTTTAATATAAAGTATTTCCCATGAATTTTTAGAATGTTTTTCTACTGTCCTCATTAATAAATCATGATTGATATTATCAAACAATCCTATACTATCAAACTCAAGTACCCAATTATATTTCCAACATCTATTTCTAGTTATTTCTATAGCATCTAAGGTTGACTTATTAGGTCTATAACCATATGAGTCTTGGTGAAAACATGTTTCAATATTTTTTTCTATACTTAGTTTCACTACCATTTGCGCAATTCTATCTTCTATTGTAGGTATTCCTAATATCCTTGTTCCACCGCTTTTCTTAGGTATTGGAACTGCTTTTACAGGTGGTGGAAAGTATGTACCTGAAGCCATCCTATTCCATATTTTATATAAGTTGTTTTTCCAATCTCTATCAAATATGTCCAAACTAACTTCATCAATACCACCAGCACCTTTGTTATCTTTTACAAGTTTATATGCTTGTAATATCATATTTGCGTGATATTAAATGGTTTTGTTTTCGTCATTTAGTTCCTCCCAAAAATGGTTACCTATTTTCTTAAAACTGGATAATACAATCCCTTTGCTCCATTCCCATTACAGGAACTTATTCACTACTACGAATTGTTCCGCCCCTATATTCTGCATTGGTACTATCACTCTTATAGCTTCTGACTACTTGTAGTTTTCCCTTAACATCAGAATCGTAGGTTTTCACGTTCCATATAAGAGCCTATGCTATACTCATTCCACCTTTACTCCGACTACCACTTCGACAGTAAACAGGTTTCCTCTAAGTCTTTTCACAAGCAGCCATACCAACTTGCTTTTGATAGTATCTGAGCATTTCGAAGCGTCATCAGTGGTTCATTTTCATTCATCTTCATAGCACTCATCTGACTAACTCTAGTTAGCCTTTTCCCTAACGCTCAATACCATTGCTTTTGACAATAGCACCTTAGGATGATTTAAAACCTCCACCTGCATGGCAATTTTGAGGGGCCCACCCTCATCTCTTACACAGTTAAGTCAACTTAGTTGACTACTGGTAACACACTATGACGGTAGCTTTTTTTTTAAGATTTCATTCTCCATTTCAAGCTGTGCAATGCGTTTTTTCATTGCCTGATATTTTTTCGCAGTCATTGTTTCTTCCTTTGAAACCTTAATAGGAGAAAGAGCTTTAATCCATTTGTAGATCGTTACAGTTGATACGCCATATTCACGACTCAATTCTAGTGCTGATGTACCAGCATGATAGAGATCAAAGATTTGTTGTTTGAATTCATCAGAGTATCGAATCCCATTTTTTTACATTTGCTTAACACTCACCTTTCATATTTAAAGATATTTTATCGTGGTAAACTTTTCGTGTCCACACTTATATACTAACACTATCTAATAGATATTCTAATTTTTTGTTACTCAACTATCTTGAAAAGCTTAAAAAGTTAAAGACTTAGATTGCTTTTTAACATCTAAGTCTCTTCATTAAATTTAAATATTAATATGATTTATTTAAAAATTCTTCAAATGTTTCACAAATAAATTTATTAGATTCTTCTTTATTTGACTTTTCATGATCCCAAAATACAATATATGTATTTTCTTCTTCATACTTAAAGCATATGTAATTTCCAAACGAATCCTTTGCAAATGGATATGTATTATCAGGTAATCTATCTTTAATCCATTCATAAACATCTATAACATTTTCCTTATCTTTTTCCATTATACTAAGTAATGAACTGAAAACCATTTCCTTATGTTCATCAAAGTCAAATGTTTTTGGTCTTGGTCTACCACCATTTTTTTCTTTAATACACTCTATATAATCTAAAGGCAATTTTACATTAAACTTATTTTCCACATTATTAATGTCTTCTAAACTAGGTTTGTCTTTTACAAATTTCCACTCAATTTTGTTATTCACCACTAACACCTTCTTTCTTAATTAATTTTATCTATTCTCACTTCCTCCTCCCCATATAAATCTTCCTCCTGTATGTCCTGTTTTTGCATGAATCTGTGAATCTACTAATTGCATAACACCAGATTCTTCACTATGATGCCATGTATACCCATCTGGTGTTTCTCCCTCTAGTATTTGTTCTATCTGCTCTTCTGTAAATTTATTTCTTAACTCTGCATCCTTTTCTACAGTTTGTTTTAGTTTCTCGTTAGCTATATCAAATTGTTTTTTATCTGATTCTTGATATAAAACTTCATCTATTTTCATTTCAAAAGAAGTATCAAACTCTGGAAAAACTCCTATTATTTCTCTTCCATTGGGTAATTCTATCATTTTTCTTTCAAAATCAATGCTAGTCAATGGATGCTTTTCTCCTTTTAATTCCTCATTTCTGCACTCTTCATACAATGGTTTATCAGATTCTTCGAAACTATTAATTTTTTCTAATTCAATTTTATCTGCAAAGCTTGGTAAATCAAAAGAATTCTTTCTTAATCCCTCTTTTCCCACTTCTTTAAAAAATAGTGCTGTAGATTCTATCATTAAACTTACTCCCATCTACTCTATTTTTTTCAACCCATTTAAAATAAAACTCTTTAAATGTTTCATCTTCTACTACCTTTTGTCTAATTAAACACTGAATAAGAGCTTTTTCATATTCTTCTTTTTCATCTAGATCTACATATTTTCTAAGTCCCATTAAAAATTTTTCATTCCACCGAGAAAAATCATTTGACTTCCTAGCAAATCTTATCAACTTATCTTTATCTATAAATTCACTTACTGTTTGTGATAACAACTCAAAGTTTTCTTGTTCCCATAAGTTCATGTTTTTTTCTAATTCAAGTCTTTGTAAATCTTTTTCTAAAATATTTTTCAGGTCATTTTTTATTGTTAATCCTTTTAACCAATACTTAATTTTTTCTAAATTAATAGATTGTAAATCTATTTTATTTTCTTCTATTACTCTAGTGTTTAAAAGTAACTTCATTAAATTTCCTATCATTTTTTTGTTGTATTCAATTTCTGATTTTAAATCTTTATTATACACCAAAGGTATTTTTTCAATAAATTCATCAATCTTACATAGAACTGGCTGCATCCAATTATTTTGATATACTACTCCTACTCCTGTTTTCAATTTTGGTATTTCACAAATTTGATCTTCATTTAAATTAGCGGATTTTCCAACTGTTTGCCTGTCTAATTCCTCAGGTAGTCTTAATATTATTTTTGTATTAGTATTTCTTATCACTGACTGATCTAATAAATTAGGAGCTTGATCTGATATAATAAATCCTTCTCCATACGTTCTCATCTCAGCAATGGAATTAGATATCATTTCAACAGATTTTCCTTGAAGATTAGCGCCTTCTTGATTTTGATCAAATGAAGTTCTTCTTAAAAGGTTATGTGCCTCTTCTAAAACAGTTACATGTTTTAAATTTGAGTTTTGACCTGAGTTATTAGAAAATCTATATTCTTGTAACTTTATAAATATAATCCCTGTAATTAGTGATTTTGTTTCTACAGATCCAATTCTGCTTAAATCTACAATTACATTTTCATCAAATAAAATTTCATTATCTATTTCATTATCAGTAAATATTCTTCCTAATAATCCATTTGTAAGAGATTTTATTCTTGTTATAAGTGCTCCTGAATAATTACTTTTTAATTCTTGTGAATAACTAGATTTATTTATAACAATAGAAAGTGTATCTAGTAAATCTTTAAATGTTGGATATGTACAAATTTCATTTATATTCATTGAATAATCTAAATCCCACCCTGTTATTTCATAAGCCATTTCAATTGCTTCTTTTAAAACTGCTGGCATAGCTGCATACATAGGCCAACAAGCATTAAATATTTCTATCAGTCTATCAATATGTTCTAAAACATGAATATCCTCAGGAAATTTAAAAGGATTAATCTTTAAAAAATCACTATATTTTGAATTAGTTCCAAATACATAAACATCTTCTCTTCCACCAAAAACTTCTTTATATTCGCCTTTTGCTGGCTCAATAACTAAGAAATTAACATTCTTTTTATTTAGTTCACTTAATATTTTATAAATTGTATTAGATTTGCCTGATCCTGTAGATCCAGTTATGAATGTATGCATAGAAAGACTGTTTAAATCTATTTCAACATCTGTATTTTCAATATTACTCATATGAAAAATTTTTCCCACGTTTATTTTTTCATTGTTAGAATTGTCACTATAAGTTATTATATTTCTACCAAACTCAACCATATCTATAACTGGAACCCCACTTATAGATTTTCTAGGTAATCCAAATTGGATAGGTAGCTCTTTTCCACTTACTAAAGAAGTTGGAGTTACATTTGGAAGATTCATTCCAGTATCCACATTTAGATTTATTATAGGGTGGCTTAATTTTTCTATGTATTTTGAAACTTCTATTAAATTACTTTTATTGTTGTTATCCCAAGTATTTATAAAAGAATTTTCAATACAAGAATTTTCACCTCTCATAAGTGCTTTAAAAGTACTTGCTGCTACATTAGAAGTTTGAACATCATTTGCTATAAAATAGCAAGCACAATTCCACATTCCAAAGTTTTCTGAGTCACTAATTCTTTTTAATTGTTCATCAATTTTTTCTAATAATCCTTTGATAGTTTTATTTTCATATTTTATATGTAAACTTTCAGAACTTCCCAACGTTGAAGCTACTGCTTTATTTTCTTGAATAGAATCTGATTTAGAAATTCCTCTTTGCTTTGACATTGCTTGAGTATTAGCATTATTCTCAGTAGTTGAAAAAGTAGTATTATCTCCATTCGTTGAACTTCCAATCATACTACTTAATCCTGAACCAATACCTCCACCAATTAGTGCACCTAAAGGCCCAAATAGTGCACCTAATCCAATTCCTACTAATCCCGAAATTCCTGTTGGACTTTTTGTATTTGCTCTATTTTGTCCATGGCTTTGAGAAGATGTAACAGCAGTCGTATGGCTTTGTGTTTTTGTTAAACTTTCATTTATAGTATTAGTTATACCTTTTGTTATTCCTTGTGTTACTTGTTCACTACTTGTTATACTAAAATCACATTCTGTACTTCCAAAAGGCACTAAGCTTGAATATAAACTTTCATATCCTAACTTTATATCTTCAATACTAAAATTATCTATTGGATCTGCTATAAATACAGCTGAAAACTTTTCGCCTTTCATAGCATCTACTAATTTTTCTATTCCTTGAACAAATTTATCTTTATTATTATCTTTTAAAGAAGGAATTCCTGATACACAAGATATAACTTTGTTACTTTCTCTTATTTCGGGATTCATTATCTCTTCTACTAGGTTTTCTATTTTAGAATTTTTTAAATTTTCTATTTCACTTCCAGGAAAATTTCCTTTAAAACTTTTTTCTAGTGCTTCTTTTGCAGAGTTTATTCCTTTATTTTTAGAATTTACTCTTGTTCCTATGTACATATCTGTATTGTTTCCATCACTATTTATGATTACAACTAATGATCCATTTATATTTCCTAAAGCATTATAAACGTTGGATAATTTATCTATGCTATTTTCATTTTTATCATAAACTATTTTATTTATTTTAAATAATCTTATATTATCTCTAATAGTTAAATCTTTAATTTCATTAGGAATTGAAACTACATCGTAATCTGTTAAATTTATCAGATAATTTTTTCTTACAAAATTTTGTGCCAACTCAAAGCTTTGTATCAAATTATTTTCTTTTTTTATTTCTAATTTGTTCAACAAAACCCCTCTTTTCTTTTATTGTATTTCCTCTTACAATTCTAATACATTTAATAATATTTTTGGGTACAAACTTACCGTTTCTAATCTCTCTTGTATTTCCTCAATATATACTTTATTTTGAATAATATTTTTTGTATTTTCCACAAAAGATTCCGACGATAATATATACTTATTAAAAAATTCTGTTAAACAACTTTCTGCATATTGTAGTAAAGGGTTTATATAATGCCCCAACTTTTCTTCAATTTGTGATATGAGATTTTTCAATATA
Organism: Lutibacter sp. B2; assembly: GCA_015686845.1. Lineage (GTDB taxonomy): Bacteria > Bacillota > Clostridia > Peptostreptococcales > Thermotaleaceae > JADPRS01. Next base: position 13,591 of record JADPRS010000006.1, on the reverse strand, counting down.
TCATTTATTTTCAAAGAAATACTCATACAAATATAGGGACTAGATATGTATGTTTTTAAATTACAAATAAGTTCATCTATCTGTTGCTGAGGTTTTTCACTCATAACTTGTATTTTTTGTTGAAACTCTAATTTCATATTTTGTATGATTTTTTCATATTTTTCTTTGGCATAATAAATATCTTTTTGCATTTGCTTGTTATTATTCTCTATATTTTGATCAGCTTCTTTTTTAAGTTTCTCTATCTTTTTTAATATTTTATCTTGTTTAGATAAGTTAACTTGTTTATTTTGAATGTATTGATTATATTTAGTTTTTTCTTTATCTAATAATAAAACATCTATTTTTTGTTGTATTAATTCAGTTTTTTTCTGATTTTCATTTTGAATATCTTGAATATAATTTTCCCATTCTCTAATTCCCACTTGGAAATTTTCCAAAACTTTTTCTTTCTCATTTTGAAGATTATATTGTAGTGAACTTTTACAAATTGTAATCATATCATTTATACCTTTTTCAAATTTTAGCATCATATTAGACATTCTTCGCTCTACTATATTGATAATATATTGCACCATTTCTTGAATTATATGTTCTTCAATTTGCGAAGGATGAGTATATGTAATATGAGGATATTCTTTATTAAAAAGTTCTTTCATTTTTAATACTTCATTATTTAGTTTTTGTTTTTCATTCTCTATTTCTTGATTAGTTCTTTGTTCAATAAATTGAATATTATGTTGAAATTTTTGTATACTACATAAATTATTTTTTTGAATCATTTGATTATCTATTTCTTGTTTTTCTACTAATATATTTTCTATTTTATTTTGTGTATATTTTAATTTTTCTTTAGCATCTTTACCGATATGTTCTGAAAGTTGAAGCATATCTTGTGTTTCTTCTTGAATAATTTGTGCAATACGCTGTACCATCGCTCTTACATTATCTATACAAGTATCCTTATTTATATCTACACAACTTATTACCTTATTAAAACTTTGTTGTATATCTTGTATTTTTAATTCTTCAAATTCTCCTTGTTGTATAAAATAAATTAGATTTTTAATATCTTTTAACTTATCTTCTATCTTCTTTGCCGGAATATATTCTAACTTTATATCTGCACTTTTACTGTTATGATATTTGCATAATTCTTTTATCTTTTTATAATGTATATCTACTCCGTTAAAAATAAGTTTAAAGCTATCTTCATTTAATTCATTTTCTAATACTGTAATTAATTCATTTATCCATAAATCTAGTTTTTCTTTTTTAAAAATTAATAATCTGCTATCAGAATAAATCTCTTCTCCATCAATTTTAAATTCAGTTTCTATTTTATATGGGTTATGTTTTATAAATATCTCTGTCACTAAATTCCCTCCTAAAACAATATAAAAATTGTATTCATATCTATAAACTTTTTTATTAAATTTCATACTATAATACTAGACAGTTAAAAGTTCGTTTACTTAAGAAGCCTGTAGATCCTCGCGAAACAAAGGTTTTACCTACTCTCTTTTTAGTATACCTATTGAGTTTAGGTATGGCTTTCCATTAGTTAGTTAACACTTTTATATTCGATAAATGAACATAAAAAAAGTGCATCATTGTAGTATAAGATTCAGGTGCAATAGACAAATCTCGTATAACAGAAGTAACACCTACCTAAATTCCACGTCAATTATTTTTCTTCTAACTACAAATTAATTTTATGAAAAATCTAGTGTCTTGCTGTTACATTTTACCATATAAGCCACCTTCTTTTCATTATTTTTTCAAGTAAAAAGACAAACATATATTTACAAATTAAAATGATGCATAATCTTTAAAACCTCTAATTACTTAAAGGATTAAGTACCGCAAATGCCTAAAATTATAGATAGTTCAGTAAATTCTACTTTACACATTTCGTATATACCTCTTTATATGGATAGTTAAACGACATTTTCATAATCACATAGCGAACTGTCTTGATAATTTTTGCTGCAACAAAAATATATTTTGTCTGCCTCTTCAACATTTCTTCTGTACTAAATTATACACTGTAACTTTGGTCTGTGTTCTTTTCTGATAGATCACTAAATGGTATATCGATATTGATAAAGACTTTTTTTATATTTACTCTATATAATACTTATCTTTCAATATCCCTATTACTATTAAACTGTATAGTTCAAGGGGGATACAAAACGTCACTCTCTCCGTGACATTTATGATTTACTAGTTCTAAATTTAAGCTAAATTCATTTTTCACCTTATGTGATTTCATAAAATTAGAGTGACATTCTATCGGTATGAAAGAAGTGTCACCCTCGCAAGTTAATTTAGTATTTAAATTTTCACTTTTCTTGATTGTACAATCAGTACTGGTATCAACAATATTTTCTGTAATTTCTTCATCTTTTTTACAATCCTCAAAGCTCACTGTTTCCATTTCTTCTTCGTTTAATTCAACCTTCTTGGCTTCTGATTTAACCTTTTTCTCATCAACATTATTAACTACTGACGGATATTGTAATGTATATAAATTAGAAGTTTGAGACCCTTTTTCTCTAAAGCGACTGTCTTTCTTTATAAAGCCAGATTCTAAAAGAACCTGCATTGTTCTTTGAATTGTTCTTGTAGATACTCCACAATCGCTAGCTGTGGTTTTAATGGAAGGGAAACAAGTTCCCTCACTATTAGCTCTATTGATAAGATAAAACATCACCTGCTTTGCTCTACTTGGTAAATTTGATTTATATACTTGCTCTAATACCTCATATTTCTTCATTGAAAAACCTCCTCCTTCATTTCTTAAATTTCAATGATATATTCCTGTAATATCTCCTTAAATATCTTTTCATTTACTTTTCCATCAAACAGGTTTGGCAAATAGTCTACAAAGTAAGCTTTAATATTTTCATTTTCTACTGATTTCTTTAAATCTGTTCTTCCTATCTCTGTGCAAGAAGAAAATAAGCTACTTATATTTAATTCTGATATAGTAGTAGCTGTGATTATGTTATAAATCTTTTCATTAACTAAATCCTTTTGATGAAATATCCTCATTATTACTTTCTATTTCTTCTACACTTTCTTCTTTTTTATTATCTACTTTGTCATTCACATAACTATTAAATGTAACTGTATCATTAGGAGGATTATCACAATCTTTTTCTACTATTGTTAGTGTATAAAGATTAGAGCGTTGACCCCCTTGTTTATGAAATCGACTTTCTTTTTTTAGAAAGCCTGTTTCTACAATATCATTCAACGCTCTTTGAACAGTCCTAGTACTCATATTACATTCTTTTGCAATGGTCTTAACACCTGGGAAACATGTCATCTCCTTATTAGCTCTATTAATTAAATAAAAGACAACAAGTGTTGCCCTTTTTGTAAGATCAGACTTATATACTGCATTTATCACTTCCCATTTTATCATTACAATATCTCCTTTATATCGTATTTTTAGTAATATATTTATCTAAAATCTGGTCCCAAATGTCTTTATTCTTTTCGCTATCAAATAAATCAGGTGTGTATTCTGAAAAAAGCACATTCCCATATTGTTCTTGTAATTTGGTTTTTGCATTATCCTGAACAAATGAAAATATTGTATGGACTCTCACATCATCAAGTAAATCAATGGCTTTATCATATGCACCTATTTCATACGGTTTAGCGGTAGCACAAGTGATTGATACATCAAAATTATTCTTAATGGCTTTAATAGTTTTTCTTTCAATTACCCCCATGTCATAAATGACAAAGTGATATTCTTCATCACTATGGGAATTTAAAGATAGATATTTTACACCATTATAGATAATACAATCACTTTTAACTGTCATACCTAAATACACACTTGGTAATTTTTGAATATGACCATTATTATTAGCCTCTATATAACATACACTTGCTCCAATGCCTGCAAGATAATTACATAAGTTCATTGCAATTGTAGTTGTTCCGACTTTATGTGATACACCAGTTACAGCTATTTTAATATCTTTGTTCTCGAAATAATATTCAGGAATGTAGCAATTCTCAGTACCGTATGTTTTATTTAATTTCAGTTTAATATCCCTTTTACTTATTCCTATATCACTTATAGTTCTTTGTATTTCTTCTTTTAAATCATCTACTGTATCCGCTGATATGATGTTATAAATCCCGTGCTCTATTAACTGCTCTATGAGTCTCTCATTGTTTTTAATATCCTCAATATATAAGATTACCCTTGAGGAGAACATACTTTTAAAAGCAATAATAGCTTCGATGATTTCATCTTCAGTATCTTTAAGTGCTTTTAAATCAATAGCAAAGTAAGAATAATGATTTAAGCTTCTCATATCATGTATAACAAACTGATTTAGACTGAAAGAGCCTGATAGATTTTTAATTACCATGCCATGTTCGTTAGATAAAAAATCAAATATACCTATGTTTTCGTTACTAGAAATATACAGTAGCATTGCTTGCACCTCTTCCCATTTCTATTTTAAAATCTTGCGGTATGATAATCTCTTTTTCTTTTGGTTCATAGGTAAATAGAAGTATTATGCCGATTACTACAAGCACTACATATATGCTTAACTCTATTAGCAATTTCTTTTTCAAGATTATTCCTCCCTCTAAAGTTCAAAAGGCACCCAAATTATTGAGTGCCTTTGAGATTGTTTTATAAAATATTATCTTCCCCCTGCTTTTCCCATAAATTTAAACTTGTATTCTGGTATTTCAAAGTTCACATGAAGTCTCTTTGATCCAATCATCACAAGAGCATTTCCACGTTTTTTCCGTGCTAAAAGCTCTTCCTCTGCATCTGTAAGGTTATATAGCTCCTTCGTTTCAATTAAGTTTTTACCATCACACCCCATAAGGATCTTAAAACATGGAATATCTAAAAGCGCCTGTCCATACATCTTGATTTTAGGATCTAAAAAATCAACAATAGAATGTGAAATGATAGCAACTCCTGCTTCATATTTCCTTGCTCTTTTCTCTACATTTCTTAAAAATACAAGTGACTGTGGTACATTTGGATCTATCATTAGATAGGCTTCATCACATATTAATAGTACAGGCTCATTCCTATCAGCGCTCATTTGTTGCCAGCACCATGTTAGTAGATTAAAATACTGCGTTCTTTTGATATTGTCACTTGTATTTTGCAAATCATGAGTATCTAAGCATATGCATCTTGTATTTGTTTTTATAGTACTTTTTCCATTCCATAAAAAAGCGTCACTACCAAGAGCAATATCTTGTAATAGTAACGCTAAGTCAGTATATTCATTTACTTCATTATTTTTAATAGTTTTTTCTTTTTCCTTAGATTTTTGTTGTATCAATTTATAAAGGTCTGCGAATATCGGGAAGTCTTCGCTTGATAATGTATTTATATCAGTATCCCATGTAATACCAAAGTTATTATACAGTTCTATTACAATACCTTTTAGTATCGCTTTTTGTTTATCTGATAAGGATGGAATATATAAGCTGAAGAATATGTCTAAATTCTTAATATATATTGCCATATCCCCCATTCCATTTCCATCATCTTGATAATACTTGTCGTCATCATCAACAGGTGTTGGACGTATTTGAAGTGGATTGATTCTGCCATTACTTCCACCGCCTGCATTAATCCAATCACCATCTAATGCTTCACAAAGCTCCCTCATTTCACGTTCAGGATCTATAAAGATAATTTTAGTTCCTTTCATATACTCTGATAATGCAATATGTTTTACAACGGTGCTCTTGCCCACGCCTGCTACTCCCATGATGGTAAAGTTAGTATTCGTTCTGTCATTGCCTCTTTTCCATGGATCGAGAATTACCAATCCACCACCATTATCACGACCAAAATAATAGCCAGTTCCGTCATTGTATCCACTAGAGGAAAATGGAAAACCACCTACATAGCTACTCATTGGAATAATTCTTTTCAATACTTCTTCTATGGATTCATCAAGAGTATGGTAAGGAGATACACTTTTAAATGATTGCTCTTGTAAATTAGCCATGACTCGTATTTTGCATTTACTAGTGGCAATAACGCTTTCAGTTTTTCTGCATATCTTGTTAAATGTTGTTTCCTCTCTTGCCATAACCATAATAGTAATAATTATTGTTCCAACCGTTTCCCCATGTTGATCAATTTGTAGCATGATCTTTTCACCGTCAACAGCTGCTCTTTCTGCTCTTTGTTGTGATAATGGATCTTTCGCTGTTTCGGCTGCACTTCGGTGTTGAATAACACTTCTTGAAAGTCCTGATATAAATTCACCATTGTCTATAGGTATAAAAGTAATGCTAACTACTGTTCCAGGGATGTTTGTTATTTTTGATAACCAACCAAAGTCCACTTTTTGAGGATATTTGACTATACCATAGACTCTGCCTGTGTTTTCTCCGATGATTAGGCTATTTCTTTTAATTTCTAGTCCTATTGGGGTGATGATGTTGAGTAAGGAATTGTTGATTTTTGATTGTTCTTGTTGTTTTTTCATTTTTGTGTTTCCTCCTTTTGAGCATAGAAAAACCACAACGAATGAGCTGTGGTTAAACATTATTTTCTTGCAATTTTATAGATAATAATTATTAGCTCTTTATTTAATGTTTTATTAAACGTTCCACTATACCCGCAATCTATAAAGATATTATGATATTTTTCATCTAAGCCTTTATATCTAATACTCATGCAATCTCCAGCATTCACCTGAAATATTTTCAAACTCCTTATCATGTAATTCATTTTACTTTTTTATTTAAACATTGTTTCCACACACTGCAAACTTCACATCATACTACCATAATCAACATAAACCAATCCACATTATACCATGTAAATATATTCTAGAAAATATTTACATATATCCCCATCAAATTGTATTCTTTATGATACTGATTTGTTGCTATCCTAAGTCAAGGGTTTGACATGTGTCAAATAGTAAAAAACTAAAAAAAATTGGGGACAGTTAATGATTATTTTACTTTTACCTAAAGACACATCAAAATATAAATTCCGCAAGAAAATAAACTTCCCTGAGAATTGGGAAGCTGCTTACAAACAAATTCGCAACTATAGAAATAACAGGGACGAAAGCTATAGAACTACTTGACTTGAAAAGGAATACATTTTATCGACTGAAAAAAAGAGTGTGGAAGAAATGAAATGTATCCTAAGGGACAACGAACCTATCCCTGTATCCCCTTCTATACTATGGATAATTAGAAATTAATCGTATAATGATATACTATTATACATCTAAAAATTAACACTTTATCCTAATTTTCGACTAAAATCTAATCAATTGCAAGTGCGGTTTTTTATACATTATTCACTATATTTTTTACATAAGTAAATATCATTACCTCCCCCAAAAGATACGAACTTATATTTAGTATAATTAGCTCTAATATTAGAAAAATTTTTTTTCTTTATTAGTAAAATTTTGTCACATACGTCAATATTTGTACCTTTATAAATAGAATATCCCTTTATCCATAGAAAAATATTGAAATTAAAATTTTCTGCCCTTGCATTGATAATTATAAATATCATTATTAATATATTTGTATATAGTATATAAAACCCATTTACCTTGTCTAAATCAAATGTTAATAATGGTAGTAAATATGTCATCATATAATCTACATATGCTTTTTTATCTTCCTTAATATTGTTAAATGTAATCTCATTTTCCGAGATTGTTAAAGATTCTTTACTTTTTATATAGAAATTAACTACTATAGTACAAATAAATTGTATAGTTATAATCACTGCAATCGTAAATATTATATACTTTTTTGTATTTTGCCCTATATTTTCATATATGTATACATATGAATACATATAAAGCATCAATGAATATAAAGGAATAAAACTAGTTATAGATAGAGCTACTTTAGGAAGCATGTATACTCCTCCTTTTCAACTACTTCATCACATCATCTCTTTCACTAATATATCTTCTAACATAATCATCTGCAAATAAATGTAGTACATCACCAACATCTGTTTCTTCATCAAATATAATCCATCTATTCTGTTCATCAAAATTAACATTTAAATTATACTGTCTTAAAACTTCTGGTATTCTAGTAATATTATTGTAAAAGTATTGATAAGATTGTGTAGTTTGTATTTTATGAAGTTTCCTCATATAATTATTTTTCCCAGATACTTCATTTATAAACCTTTCAATAGTATCTATTCTCATTAAATTAAATTCTCTCAAATTGTTGGAAACATTATTCAATGTTCCTATAAATAATGAGTCTATTTGCAAAATGTATTCAGCTTGAGTAACATTTAGTATAAATGCTAAATTTTCTCTAGTATCTAATATAATATCAGGTATTGTCTTTGAAAGCACCAATATATCATTATCCTCTTTTTCTACTACAGCATCTTCAGTATTAAATCTAGCTTTCCACCCCTGCTTAAATAACTTTCCTGAATTATACTTATACAAAAATAAAAATCTATCTTTTTTAAATATAATCATTTTAATTTTATCAGTTTCAATCGTTCTAATAGTTGCTCTTGCAACTTCGTCACTCTCAATATGTTGATTTAACTCTACTATATTATTTAATGATTGATATTCTTGCATCTCATTTAAAATATAATAAATAGTATTAGGTCTCCTTTCTAATACATCATATTGATTATAATCTTTATCATTAAGGTAATCACATATAGGATGAATTATATCCACCTGTTGTTGTGTTGTTAATTCACTCCTAAATGAATATATATTATTATTCGTTTGTAAAAATAACCATAAATCATTCTCATTATTTAGTAATTGTTGTTGTAATTCTCTTAAAGTTCTTCTATATGGCATAATTCTCCCCCTCATACACCTTAAAAACATTCTACTTAAATAATTAGTACCAAAAATTATTCATTTCTATTCCACACTTTGTAAGGGGTCAGACTCCTTGCAAAAACTGAATCAGTTTTTGTTGCTAATAATAAAAATTTATATAACGAACGGATTGACTTAATGACCTTCAATATCCATAGGCATCTCTTTTCTTAGACCGTTGAATGTGCTGCAATATTTTTCCAATGCTCTATTCCAATAACGAAAGTCACTGTGCTGTTAGAAATAGTTATTTTTTGATAGTATTTAACAGCTTTTTCTTTTTATCTGTAGTTCCTTTACTAAATTTATAATTAACAGTCTTCTTACTATACCCTACAATTTTTAAAAGTGGAGCTATAAATTCTTTCCTAATGTCTGATTCATTCCAATTAGAAAAATTTAAATTTATCCCATAATTAACAAAATTTCAATTGAAAGTATTGTTAATCATTATCTTACTATCACCTCTACAAAAGTAATTATGTTTAACTATCGTATTCCCTTCACGCATGAATTAAGTATTCATTTTTTCAACTTTACATTTTAAACAATATATTCACTCTACTCTCAATTTATATAATACACCTCAATTCCATACATTACCAGTGATTTGAACAAATTTTCAATACTCCTTCACCAAAGCAATCGTCCTTTCAAATTCGCCATCCTCAACCTGTATATAAACAGGATTATTCACAAGATTACAAAGCCTTACAATTTCCTTCTCTTTTAAAATTTCACATCTTACATTTCCACTTTCAAATTTGCTTACAAATTCTCGACATTCTTTTAAAATATCCTTCTCAATATTCTCTTGATATTGATCCCAAAGCATAATGTAAAACTGCCTTTCCACTACATCACCAGATATAGCATAGTTACTCATGACCATCATTTCATTTCTTAGTAGTTCTTTTTGTTTTTGATCATTGGTTTCAGATAGTAATTGTGTATATTCATTAATCAGTGGTGAAATATCCACAGGTCTTGATACTGCAAGGAATTTAAAAGGTTTTCGTGTACTTGATAATTCGGCTGTTAATGCTCTGCACATCTGATCCTTTTCTGTATCTGAAAACAGATCTATACTTATTGGATTAATCTTAATATACATAATAATTTGACCGTCCCTTGTATAAAGGAAACGGTCTTTAATATCTTTTACATTTATAAATTCATTAGCTGTTATCTGCTCATTGCTTAATTCTGTTTGCTTTTGATTTTTATCTCTTTTTATAAAGAAAAATGTTACAACCCCTGCAACAATACAAATTGCTATGACTATAATTGGTATAATCTGATTCATCTAAATCCCTCCTCATTTTTGTTTATTCTATTAGAATTGCTGATCGCCTGTAATACATAAAGCCCACACTTTTTGCCGTTGTCACAACAACATTATTAGCTCCTGATGCACAATGAGCCACTAATAAACTTCCATTCTTATCTTTACCCACAACAATACCTATATGATTGACCTTTCTCGTTCCAGGAACTGCAAGAAAAGCTAAATCGCCAGGCAATGCCAAACTTTCAGGTATACTACTTGATAAATTCCATTGCTGCGTTGTCCCCTGTCCAATTATTTCATTAATGGTATCAACAGGTAGCCCCATATTGATAAACACCCATGTTATATATCCTGAACAATCAAGTCCAAATGGTCTTTTAGTTCCTGTAGTATGACTGCCTTTTGAAGTAACTTCTATTTGTGTTCCCCATCTTTTATCCCAACCAATAGATGAACTTTTACCTCCCCAAAAGTAATTGACCTTTCCAACAATGCTATAAGATATTTTTACAATCTGCTCTCTTTCTATGGATAAATTATCAGGTATATATGCTTTAATTTCTGCTAATTGTTCCTTAGCTAAAATGGCATTAATGCTACTATTGCCAAGTAATACAGCAAATCCACTTCTTTTCATTTCTTCTAATACTCTTTGTTGTGTTTTATCAAAGTGATATGCTAATGCTATTTCTTCTGCTGTTAAACAATCAATATAGATTGTTTTTATCTTTTTTGTTATGGTTTTCGTTTTGGTTACTGTTTCACCATTCTTATCTGTTGTCGTATAAGTTTTTTTCTCAGTAAAGGTTTCTATTTCTGAAGTGATTGTATTCATATCCCAAAATACATTCTTTAATTTATTGATTTGACCTTCTGTTAGTATTGCCATCTGCTCCGCATTCTCATTGATAACATTGTATTTCACTGAATAAGCTATTAAAACATCAGCCGAATTGTCTATGATGCTATTGTCCTCACTTCCCATAATCACTGTACGAACTTCATCTACCGTGTCATCTTCCTTTTCTTCCCTTATTTTTTGTTCAAACTGCTCTTTTAGGGAATCCATTGTATCGGATATTGAAATAGCATCTGCATTTGTTCCATCGCTTGTCATTGAAAAGAAGATTGCAAATGGTGAACTAAGTATAAGTAAAATGATTATAAAAGGAACAAGACAGGCTATTAGAATAACCCGTCTTGCTCTTTCATCAGTAACTGCTGTTGTGGCAACTTTTGCTATAACTTTTAAAGTTGCTGGATCTATTGCCATCTGAACACCTCCTATTTCGGACCAATATGCCAATCTTCATACAAATTCCCATCAATGTTTATATCATCATCAAGATTAACTCTTAGCATTCCATCAGGTGTCCACATGTCTATTACTTCTGCATAAACTTTATATCTACCATCTGGATACCAAATAGGCGTAAAATGCGCCCTATTATTATACGTTGAATACTTATTTTTCTTAAATTCAAAGTTTCCATAACTTATCATATCAAACAAACGCCAATAGCTTTGATAATTAAACTCTGGAAAATATGAGATGACATTTTGTGCATAGGTAATATGACTACTTGGTGCATTAGAATAAGGATTTGTTGAAACATCAATATTAACGCCATAGCCAGATTTCATTGTATTACTTCTTGCAGTAGGAGCTTTGCTATCAGGATAAAGATTTATATTGGCTGAAAGAGTTGCTTTATAATTGGTAAAATCATACTTCCAGTTACCTTCATCTACCCATCGTCCATTATCTACCCATTTCCCTCGATCAACCCACTTCGTTCTACGATGACCAGGGCAACTTCCATTCTCTTTGCAACCACCACTATGATGATACCTATAGCTTTTTTTCACCCAATTACTCTCCCATTCCCATTTTGGATACCATATCCAATTTGGTATCCAACGACAACTGTATATTCCCCAATTGGCACTAGACTTGTCTGCCTTTACTGGGATACTTGGAATTAAAAATCCTTTATTCGTATCGTTAGCTGTAGGATTTGGTGGAGGATTTAAGCCTAAATCAACAACCTTCCCTGTGATAGTAGCACTTCTGCTTTTCCCATCTATTTTAGCTGCTGAATTTCCTGTTACCTTTACATTGATTACTACATCTCGAGGTGTAGATGGTGTGTGCCATTTTATCCAAACTAATTCAGATCCACCACTAGGTATAACGACTTCTGTACTTTTTGAATAACCATTAGCAGTCATGGTCACTGTAGCTGTATTCTTTTTAGGATTTTTGTAAGTTGACTCGCTTTTATGTCTATTATCAGGAGTAATATCTTTACTTGCATAAATTCTTACTGAGGTTATTACATCTGTATTGACTCTATATTCATAATCATAAGTAGTGTCATTCTCCACTACATTGGTGGCATTTGCTTTTAACATTCGCATCCCCCAACCACCACCTGATATAATTCTATCTTCACTCCAATAAACTCTGTCAGGCAATGCAGAAGTTACAGGATATCCAAACCAACTTTCTTCTAAGATAATTGAATTTGGTAAATCAGAATGTGTCATTCCTGAAATATACTGTCCTGTACTACCGAATTTAAAATTAAAATATCCTCGTTTTTGAGCTAATGCATATTCTGTTGCTGTAAATGCTAATACCTTTTTTCTACCTTTTAGGTATGAAATAATAACAGGTTCATAGATTATAAGCCAAGGTACTTTATTTTGATATACTCCATTTACTTTGATAGGTAATATCTCATCAGCAGGGTATCTCTTTGTTTCTCCTTTTATAGTAAAATTAATATTAGATACCAAGCCTTCTTTGGTTGTTCCTTTTTGACTTGCAAAGGCATCAATAAAATTATTTAATGTTTCTGTATCGCCAAAATACGATTTTACAGAATTGATATTTCCACCATTGGTTATTGGGATTGGTGGTGGATTATCAGTTATACCTGCACTTATTGTGATTGCATTCAAAGATGATCCATTTAAATAGGATACTTTATTTTTTGAACCACCCATTGCGTTGGTTGCCAAAGTAAAACTTGCTGGCTTTATATATATTGGACTACTGCCAATAATCTTCCAATCTCTTGATAAATCACTCTTTTTATCAGCTTTATCAGACAATCCCACATATACTGAAACCTTGTACATATACTCACTTCCACGATAAAAGCCTTTATCTTTTGCTGCATTATTTGTATTCCCTGAACCACTATCTGCATTATCCTCTGCAAATACTGTAATTGAATTAAATGTAAGCGCAAGTACAACAATCATCCATATAATTTTTTTAAATATTTTCAATATTTCACACTCCTTTGCATACAAAAAGACAGCTTCAATTAAGAAACTGTCATCTACACCATCCTATTATTTTTTTACTGATTAAAATTTATCACCTGTACCAGGAACATGCTCACTATAGTCT